>NZ_JNIF01000004.1:0-716952 GCF_000702445.1 Bryobacter aggregatus MPL3 | reverse complement strand
TTCGCGTTGACATCCACGCCATAATCGAGCATCAGCTTGGCAACCGCTTCATGACCGCGGCTCAGCGCGATGTTGAAAACACCCGCGCCATCCGGTGCGCTGTACTTCGGATCCGCTTTGGCGGCAATCAGAGTCTTCACCGCCTCGGCGTTACCACTTTGCGCGGCGAGAAGGAGCGGCGTGTATCCCTTTTTCGAAGCCAAATTCACATCGGCACCGTGAGCGACCAGCAATTTGACGGCATCCGCTTTTCCTTCAGCGGCAGCCCACATCAGAGCATTCTGGCCCGTCCGGCTCTCGATCACAGCAACTTCGGCGCCAGAATCCAACAAGAGCTTCACGAGTTCTGGATTTCCACTGCCAGAGGCATCCATCAGGGGAGTTTCGCCATTCCAACGCTTGACATTCACCTTCGCCTTGGCGTTGAGCAACATCTTTGCGATTCCCAGATTGCCGCGCGTACAGGCCAGACCCAGTGGCGTTTCGCCATTCTCGTCGGCCGCATTCACATCCGCGCCAGCCGCAATCAAAGCAGAAACGATTTCAGCGTCCTCCCGGCTTACCGCCCAGGCCAGCGGGGTGGAACCATCTTTCCGCGCCTCGTTCACCTTCGCGCCCGACTTAATGAGCGCGAGAACCTGGCGCTGATTTCCATCCTGAACGGCATCAATCAATCGAGGATTAGCACTTTGTAACGTCATGGCCCCGGCAAGCGCCAAACTTGTGAGTGAAGTTTTCGGAAACTGCATTGCACCGATGATATATTACGGACTATCAATAATAAAGCCTCTCCAATGAAGTCACTAGCCCTAGCCCTGTTTGCTACCTCTTCGCTACTTGCCGCCCAATCGTCGCCCGAAGCCGACGCGGCCGCGAAGACTGTCAATCGCTATTGCTTCTCCTGCCACAATCAGACCGTCAAATCCGGAGGAATTTCGCTCCAAGGAATCAAGACGACTGACGTCCCCGGCCATGCCGAGACGTGGGAGAAAGTACTGCGTAAAGTTCGTGGTGTGGAGATGCCCCCTCCTGGCGCGCCCAAGCCAACGCCAGAAGCGGCCAAAGCCCTTGTCACATTCCTCGATACTGAATTGGACCGGAACTCCAAAGCGAACCCGAGTCCAGGATCGCCCTCTATCCATCGCTTGAATCGCGCCGAATATAGCAACGCGATTCGCGACCTGCTTGCTCTCGATCTTGATCACTCAGCCAGCTTACCGGCTGACGATTCCGGCTATGGATTCGACAATATCGGCGAAGTCCTAACCACCTCGCCGCTGCTGATGGAAAAATATATGTCCACGGGACGCCGTGTCGCCCGGCTTGCGGTCGGTACGGTGAAAGCGTCTGCCGCGTTGGAACGCTATACCGCCGGCAAAGGCCGTGAAGCGCTGAGCAGCGACGCACTGCCGATCAGTGTCCGCAATGGCATGGCGCTGCATCGCTATTTTCCGCTCGATGCGGACTACTCGATCACGGTCCGTGTGCGTGGCACGCCAGATCCCGATCGTCCTCCTGCGAAGCTCGATATCCGTGTCGATGGAGCACGCGTAGAACTGCTCGATGCCACCGTCGACCCCTCCGAGCAGAACCAAGCCACTCGTTTGTTCGAAATCCGGCTTCCGCTGAAGGCTGGAATGCACGATATCGGCGCCGCTTTCCTGGAGGAATCCTCGAAAGCAGAAAACGGGATTGTCCGCCGCGCCTTCAATGGGGCCAATGCTCCTGCGTTCAGCGTGGGTGTGGAATACATCGCCATTGGCGGTCCCTTCAATGCGAAAGGCGCTGGAGACACCGCCAGCCGCCAACGGATCTTCAGTTGCCGTCCAACGACAGTGCAGCAGGAAGCACCTTGTGCCCGCAAAATTTTGACGCCGCTCGCACGCCGCGCCTACCGCCGTCCTGTCCAACCCGGCGAAATCGAACCGCTGATGAAGCTCTTTGCGGCAGGCCGCAAGGACGGTGGCAGCTTCGATGCCGGCATCGAGACAGCATTGCGCGCAATTCTGGTCTCGCCCAGCTTTTTGTTCCGCATTGAACAGTCTCCGAAGCCTGGCACGATCCAGCCGATTACCGAACTCGAACTAGCTTCACGCCTCTCCTTTTTCCTCTGGAGCAGCATCCCCGATGACGAGTTGCTAACGCTGGCGAGCCAGAACAAGCTCCGTCCCGTGCTCAACCAACAGGTCAAGCGCATGATTGCGGATCCGAAGGCCAACGCGTTGGTCGACAATTTTGCCGGCCAGTGGCTGCACATGCGGAATATTCCGTCCTGGCGCCCCGATCCGGACAAGTACCCTCAGTTCGATGAGAACCTGCGCGCCGCCTTCCAAAAGGAGACGGAACTCTTTTTCCGCTACATCATTCGCGAAGACCGGAGCGTTCTGGACTTCATCAGTGCCGACTACACCTTCCTCAATGAGCGCTTGGCGCGTCATTATGGAGTCAAGGGCGTGAATGGCAACTACTTCCGCAAGGTCGCTATTGACCCGAACGAGCGTGGTGGCATTCTGTCGCAAGGTGGCGTACTGATGGTGACCTCGTACCCAACCCGAACCTCACCGGTTCTGCGTGGCAAGTGGATCCTGGATAACATCCTGGGTTCGCCGCCCCCGCCGCCGCCGCCCGATGTTCCGGATCTGGAAGACAAGGCAGCCACCTCGCCCAGCAATCTGCGTGCGGCGCTGGAAAAGCATCGCTCGAAAGCAGCTTGTGCCTCATGCCATTCCCGGCTCGATCCGCTTGGTTTCTCGTTAGAGAACTATGATGCGGTCGGACGCTACCGCAAGGTGGAAGGTGGTTCTCCCATCGACGCCTCGGGCGCGATGCCGAACGGTACGACGGTGGATGGCCCTGGAAGCCTGAAGCAGATTTTGATGGGCAGACAGGATGAATTTGTTGACTGTCTCGCCGAAAAGCTACTTACCTATGCTCTCGGCCGTGGTCTCGACCACAATGATCTCCCTGTCGTACGCCAGATCCGGCGTGAGGCAGCAGTTGGTGAATCGCGCTTTTCAGCGCTGGCGCTGGCAGTTGTAAACAGCGTACCCTTTCAGAAAAGGAAGTCGGCAGGACAATGAAAATGACTCGGAAATCACTTGATCGTAGAACCTTCTTGCGCGGCATCGGAATGGCCAGCCTGGCTCTTCCTGCCCTGGACGCGATGACACCCGCATTTGCGCCGACGGCGGCAAGTGTGGCCCCCGTCCGGGCTGCCTTCCTTTATGTGCCGAACGGCATCATTATGAAGGACTGGAAGCCGGTGGTGACCGGCGAGAAGCCAACCGACTTTAGCTTCTCAAAGACCTTGAAGCCGCTCGAGAGCATGCGGGAGCACATCACCGTGTTGTCCGGTCTCGATCATTACAATGGGCAATCGCTAGGCGACGGCGCAGGCGATCACGCCCGTGCAGGCGCCACCTGGCTGACCGGCGTCCATCCGAAGAAGACGGAAGGGCTCGATATCAAGGCCGGCATTTCGATCGATCAGTTGATGGCCAAAGAACTCGGCAAGGCCACGCAGCTCCCGTCGCTCGAGTTGGGCCTGGACGACAACCGCATGGTGGGCGGTTGTGATTCCGGCTATAGCTGTGCGTATAGCAACACGCTGAGCTGGAGCTCCCCCTCGACACCGGTTCCGCTCGAAACGAACCCACGCGCGGTGTTTGAACGTCTGTTCGGCGATGGCGACACGACCGATCCGCAGGCCCGGGCGCTCCGTGCCCGCCAGGATCGCAGCATTCTCGATTTCGTGAATGAAGATGCGAAGCGTCTGGGCGCCACACTGGGAGCCTCGGACCGCCGCAAGCTGAGCGAGTACATGGATTCGATCCGCGAGATCGAAGTCCGCATCCAGAAGGCGGAGAATCCGGGCCGCAACATCGCGCTGCCGGCCATCGACCAGCCCGCGGGCATTCCGCCCACCTTTGAAGAACACATCAAGCTGATGTTTGACTTGATGACGATTGCGTTCCAAGCCGATCTGACCCGCGTGATCACCATGATGATTGGCCGCGAAGGCGGCAATCGCACCTATCGTTCGATTGGCGTGCCGGACGCTCACCATGGTCTGTCGCATCACTTCAACGATCCGGCCAAGATCGAACGTCTGCAGAAGATCGATCAACACCATGTCGAGATGGTTTCTTACTTCATTGAGAAGCTCAGCAAGACCAAGGACTCCAACGGCACGCTGCTTGATAACTCGATGGTTCTCTATGGTTCGAGCATCAGCGACGGCAACAAGCACGAGCACCTCGACCTGCCTGCCATCCTTTGCGGCCACGGCGGCAATCAGATCAAGGGCGGCCGTCACCTGCAGTACCGCAAGGGCACCCCGATGACAAATCTGTTTATGACCATGGCAGACCAGATGGGTGTGAAGCCGGAGAAGATCGGCGATAGCACCGGTCGCGTCGAACACCTCACGAACATCTAGTCCAACCAGATTTCACGATCTGAAAGGCAGGAAGCCCTCTCGGCATCCTGCCTTTTTTCATCGCACAATAGGACAACAGACTCCCATGACCGTGCATCCGCTCGCTGGCAAACACCCCACCCAACTCGTCGATGTCGCCGCGCTCGAAGAGGCGTATTACCAGATCCATCCCGACCCCGGGAACCCAGTACAGCGGGTCAGCTTTGGCACCTCAGGGCATCGCGGCTCGTCCCTCCAGGCGACCTTCAACGAGGACCACATCCTGGCCATCACGCAGGCGATCTGCCAGTACCGGCGGGAGCAGAACATCTGCGGACCACTCTTTCTGGGCATCGATACGCATGCCCTCTCGGTGCCCGCCTACCGCTCCGCACTGGAAGTGCTTGCGGCCAATGGCGTGGAGACCATGATCTCCGCCGGCACGCCTTACACGCCCACGCCTGCCGTCTCTCATGCCATTCTGTGTGCGAATCGTGATCGCAGGACACCGGCGCTCGCCGATGGAATCGTGATCACGCCGTCGCACAATCCCCCTGAGGATGGCGGCTTCAAATACAATCCACCAAGCGGCGGCCCCGCACCCAGCAATGCCACCACCTGGATCGAAAGTACCGCGAACGGGTTCATCGCCAACGGGCTCAAGGGCGTCAAACGCATCCCCTTCGAGCAGGCGCTACAGGCAGAAACAACCCACGAGCACGATTACCGGACGGCCTACATTCATGATCTGGCCCATGTCCTCGATCTTGAAGCCATCGCCGCCAGCCGCATTCCTCTCGGAGTCGATCCACTCGGGGGAGCCGGCGTCCACTATTGGGATCGGATTGCAGAACAGTACAATCTAAATCTCACAGTCGTCAATCGCAGCGTCGATCCAACCTTCCGCTTTATGACCGTTGATTGGGACGGCAAGATCCGCATGGACCCTTCCTCGCCCTATGCCATGCAAAGCCTCATTGGGCTGAAGGACAAGTTTGCTGTTGCCTTTGCCTGCGACACCGATCACGACCGCCATGGCATCGTGACTGCGACCGGGGGACTGCTCCCTCCGAACCACTACCTTGCTGTCTGCATCCACTATCTCTTCCAACACCGGCCACTCTGGCGGCCCTCGACAGCGGTGGGCAAGACCATCGTCAGCAGTAGCATCATCGACCGGGTGGCAGCACAGTTGGGACGGAAGCTCTATGAAGTGCCAGTGGGCTTCAAATGGTTTGTCGACGGTCTGATGGACGGCAGCCTTGGCTTTGTGGGGGAAGAAAGCGCTGGCGCCACCTTCCTGCGCAAGAACGGGCAGGTCTGGACCACGGACAAGGACGGCATCACCGCCTCCCTGCTCGCAGCAGAAATCACCGCCGTGACCCAACGCGATCCGTCCGAGATCTATCAGGAACTGACCACAACGCTGGGCGATCCCTTCTACGAGCGCGTGGAGGCCCCGGCCAGCCCGGAACAAAAGACGCTGTTGTCGAACTTGAACGCCTCAAATATCCACAACCCGAATCTGGCCGGAAATCCGATCACAGGCATCCTCACCAGCGCGCCCGGAAACCAGGCCAAGATTGGCGGCGTGAAGCTGGTGACTGAGCAGGGCTGGATTGCGGCACGTCCTTCCGGAACCGAGAATATCTATAAGATTTACTCCGAAAGCTACCAGAGCGAAGCCCACTTGAAGCAGTTGCAGCAAGAGGCCCAGGCGATTCTGAGTGAGACTTTTGCCAAGGCCGGGCTGTCAGAAGTTTAGTTTCAGGCCCATCTGCATGATGCGCGGATCCTTCGCGCTGGTGATCTGGCCATAGGTGCCGCTACTGAAATTCCCAACCGGGTTGCCGAAATTCGGCCGGTTCAGGACATTGAAAATTTCAAGCCGGTAGTCCAGAATCAAGCGCTCGGTAAAGCGGAAGCTCTTGAATGCCGAGGCATCGATATTGAAGAGTCCGGGCCCTGTCAGGAGGTTGCGGCCTGCGGTACCGAAGCTGCCCAGTCCCGGCAAGGCGAAGCGCGAGGTATCGAAGTACTTGCGAGTGAAGCTGGCACGCGAAGTATCCCCATAAGTGGCCACACTGCCCGATCCGATCAGGTCCGCACGGTCCCCCGCGCCGCCGGAGAGGCTCCGGTTGACGCCAGCCGTCACGCTGAACGGCGTCCCGCTCTGCAGAATCACGATTCCATTCATCTGCCAGCCCCCGAGCACCGCGCCTTTGAAACCCTTGGCATTGCGGAAGATTGGAAGCTCCCACACCGCAGAGGTGACAAAGCGGTGGCGCACGTTCAGGTCGGAAATTCCACGATCGTAGAAGTAGTTGAACGGGTTCGTTGCCGGACCCGTTGTGCCCCCGTGGCTATCGTCGGCAACCATGTCGATGAATTTCGAGAAGCTGTAGGAACTGAGGATCGAGTATCCGGAGCCAAAGCGCTTCTTCAAGCTCAACTGCGTCGAGTGATAGGTGGAGTTGCCGTTGGCCATCAACGATTGGATCGTCGCAAAAGGCTGGTAAATGCGGCGCTGGTTGATATTGCCCGAAGTGGCGCCAGCCGCATAGGGCGCGCCGTTGATTTCCTCGGGGATCTGCATGTGCGTGCCCTTCGAACCCACATAAGCCGCGGTCGCGACAAAGTCCTTGACTACTTCGCGCTGCAGGTTGAAGTTCCATTGCTGCAGATAACCGTTGGTGAAGCCTGGATCGATGGTCGAGATCGAGACCGGCGTAACGAACTTGAAGTTAGTTTGACCGGCAGGAACGCCGCTGATATTCTGCAGCAACGAGCTCACAATATTCTCGGCTCCACGATAAGGATCGGTGAGGCTGTAGGGGTTCTGAAGCGTCGTACCCACCGAGTAGGGTTGGCGGCTGGAGAAGGTGTTGTAGGGGACCAGGCGCGGGCTGTCATAGAAGATCCCGTAGCCCCCACGGATGCTGGTGCGGCCGTTGCCAAAGGGATCGTAAGCAAAGCCGATGCGCGGTGCAAACTTGTTCCACTCATTCGGAGTGATCTTGTTCGAAATCCCCTTGTCGCCAGGGAATACAAGACCCAGAGGAGCGGTGGGATACACGGTGGACTGTTGCCCCGGCACAAATGCCATCAGGCGATTGTTCTTTTCTCCCATCGGCAGATAAGGCTCCCAGCGTACGCCGAGATTCAGCGTGAGCTTACGGCTCAGCTTCCAGTCATCCTCAAAGAACAGGGAAGGCGTCCACTTGCTGGTGTAGCTCTGGAGAATCGTATTCTGTCCGACCGTAATCGGCAGGCCCAGAAAGAAGTCTGCATAGCCACTGCCTGAAGCGCTCCGGCTGCCATCAAAGTTGAAGGTGGGCGAAGAGCTGAAGTACTCGCGGCCATTGCGGCGGGCGTGCAGGAGCGATCCACCAATCGACAGCAGATGATTCCCCATCGTCTTGCTAAAGCTGTCTACGAACTGGAAGTTCTGCATGTAGCTCAAGAAAGCCGTGCTGCTGCGAATGCCAACGCCACCGGTGACGCTCAGATTCCAATCCGTAGGGACCGAGGAGGGATGGACCTCCACACAAGAGACGCAACCCAGAGCAGCCCAGTTTGCAGCGCCGGGCGTGGTGAGGGGAGACCGGATGAAGGTGTTCCGGTTGAAGGTGAAGGTTGCCGTATTGGTCGTGGTGGGGTTGAAGGTGTACTGGTGGGAAAGTGTGGCGTTATGCGTTACCCAGTTGTAGGCCGAGTTGAAGGACAGCAAGGCGTCGTTGTTGCGATAGCCGGTATCGTCGAGGAAATAGCGCAGCATCAAACGACTCCGCTCGTTGAGATTGTGATCCAGACGGCCGGTGAACTGATCGCCCGAATAGGGGATCGAAAGATTGTAGGTGAGCTGATTGGTTCCCAGATTCGGCAAGGGGAGAAAGTTTGAGGCGAAATTCTTTGCCACCGTATCGATGCGATTCGCCGGAATGACATTGTTTGGAAAGGGATTTCCGGTAAGGGGATCTTTGACAGGTCCGGTCGGAAGCCTGGACTGTGAGAAGTCCCCCGCTCGCTCCAAGGCCGTCGGAACCACGTTGCCTGAATTTGTGATGCCGCGGCGCTCCCGGTTCGATTCAAAGGCGCCGAAGAAGAAGGTTCTGTTCTGCAGAATCGGGCCACCGAGATTACCGCCGAATTGATTCTTCTTCAACGGCGGCTTTCCGGCCGCGAAGAAGTTTCGGGTGTTCAAATGATCGTTCCGGAAAAACTCATACACCCGCCCATGGAACGCATTTCCGCCGGACTTCGTGATCATATTGACCGCGCCCCCCGGCGCACCGCCCTGCACCGCCGTATAGTTGTTTGTCAAAATGCTGAACTCCTGGATCGCATCCGGATTCGGAAACGCGTTTGGAGTGTTGTTGTACATGTCCATGTTGACTCCGCCATCGAGCGTGTAGACCGAGGCGCTGGGCCGCGATCCATTGATCGAGAAGGTGAGGTTGGTGTTTACCGCAACAAAGGATGCGGCTTGTCCCTGCGCCGCCGGGATAACGCCCGGAACCAAGCCCTGCAACTGGAGGGACTGCCTGCCATTCAGCGGCAATTCGACAATGCGCCGGGAGTCAACCGTCTCGCTCAAGGAGGACGTGAAGGTGTCCACGGTGCTGATGCTGTCCGTAACCGAGATCGATTCAGCGACCTCACCCACTTGCATCGTGGTATCGACGCGGGCCTGCTGATTCACCTCCACCAGCAAGCCGGAGTGCACAGACTTCTTGAAAGAAGGGCTTTCAAAGGTGACGGTGTAGACGCCAGGCCGAATATTCGGGAAGACGTAGAAACCATCCGCATTGGTCACAGAGTTGTAGTTGGTTTCGGTGCTGCGCAGGGTAGCGGTGACTTTCATACCGGCCAGCGCGGCACCGGAAGAATCACGGACATTTCCCTGGATCAGGGACGAGGCAGTCTGGCCGGGGCACAGAAGGGAGAAAAGCAGGACGATGCTCGCAAAGCGGACAAGGGATTTCATGAGAACTCCGGTGAAGATTCAAACTCAGAAAATACTTGCACCGGATTATATATGGATTTGACAAGTGCTTACGACAAGCCAACAGAAGATTCTAGAAATTTCTTCATTGAGAGGAGTGCCGCGCCGCAGAGATGGCGAGGGGCTCATCCAGGCGTTACCGGGAGAGGACAGACACCTCGACTCTGCGATTCCGCTCGTAGCGTTTGCGGAGGTAACGCAAGAACTCCGCACGCTTTTCTTCCGGATACCCACTCCCAGGACCGGGAGCGAGCAGCTTCACCTGCAGTCCTCTCCCGGTTGCTCGTTTGACCACCCAATCGAGGTGCCGGAAGAAGGCAGGATTCGGCAATTCCAGATCGGTGTGGGACTGGCCACCGTAGCCGAGTGCGTGATGACCATACGCATTCGGCCCGGGCTGCACTACAAGGAGTTCGATCGTCCCCGCGGCCTGCGCAAGATACTGCTCGGCCGCCTCTCTGGGACGGTCGTAGAGCAAGAGCTCTTGAGCGAGAATCAGGCAGAGCAGCAGCATCATCCAGGAAAGACGACGATGATCTCCGCCTTGAGCAAAGCAAGCTCAGAAGGCGCGTAGAAGGCGATGTTGCGGCTCCGCGCCACCGCTTCCCAGGCCCCGCCCACCTGCGTCAGGCCGAAGTATTGGAAGTTCAGCTTGACCGGAATGCTGTTGGGAGGCACCGGCAAATGCGTCAGAGGGACTCCGGGCAAGGCATTGCGAACCAGATGCTCAATGTGGGTGGCCGAGCAGAGTTTGCCGAGCAGAGGCGTTCGCTGGATCAATTCTCCTTCTCCAACCTCAGCGCTCACCGCCAGATAGAAACGCGTGTTGCGCAGCAGCTTCTCGTCATCGAGAGACGCCGCATAGATACTCTGCTGCATCAGCTTGAGCGGGATCGAAACGAAATTCGTCGGCACCGTCGACTCGAGCAGCTTGTAGATCTTCTGGCAGAGATCGCGATAGCAAGGACCGAGATCGTCGTGCCGGTAAGGAGGCAAATCCGCCGGCTCAATCTCGTTTGAAAACGTAGTGAGTGCGCCAGCAAGGGCAGTTAATTCCGCGTATAGTTCTTCGGGGTGACCATGCCTGGACTCGAAAGCATGGCGCACCACAGGAAGGCTGGAGTTGATCGTATAAAGCAGCCAGAAATTTGCGATATCGCCGGAAGTAAAATCGGCTAAACTCAAGTTCTTCTGACGGCGCATTCCGGCTAAATTTGCGCTCTTCGCCGCCAAAAGCTCGACCGTACGGCGGGCGAGGCCCATGATGTGATCATTTGACGCTATGTCGAGGAGAGGAGGAACGAAGGACTGATCCAATTGAAACTGCCCCGCTTCGTCCTTACGGACACGCGCCAGCCGAATGCTGGTCATGCCTTCGCCCAATTCGTATTCCGTCAGAATGCGGAAGTTCTTGCGCGCCACCTGCACAGGCTTCTGCGCCAGCCCGCTGTTCTCATCGTTCACCAACAAGGTTTCGACGAGATAGCGGCCGTCTTTCTGCACCTGAGGACGCCCGACATTCGCTCCACCATGGCGATAGGTAGGCACCGCCAGGAAAAGATCGAGGCTCGCCGGAGCTACGCCCTGCACCGGCTCAAACCACGTCGCCAAAGCCTTGCCTTCGGGAGCAAGATCGCTCCCCGGAATGTCAAAGGCCAAGCCGTCGGCCAGCAGGCCGCTTGCGACCTCGATCGACAGTTGCCCCGCGGCCAGCGCCTGTTGGCTGAAGACCAGCTTCTGAAAGCCATACGGCGCAAACCGCAATGCTTCCTGCCTGAAATGCAGCAGGCTTTCCAAATATCTATCTTGGGTTTGCAGGTGTTGAGGCTGCAGGAAAGTGCCCTTCGACCAGATCACCGGTTGCAGTTGTTTCATCGATTCGCCACTTCCCCTATGCTAGCGTTCAGCTTCCTACTAGATCGCGCTATCATCGCCTTACCCCTATTCCCAAGACATCGTTTTTCCTATACAGTATCGAAGTCAGCCCTTCCCTGGAAGGCAGCAGATTCATCGATCAATCTTCAAGGAGGATACCCCATGGGACGCGATAGCACCCAACACAAATTGGACAAGGTTCGCCCACCGCGCGTACAGATTACGTACGATGTTCAGGTCGGCGATGCCATTGAACTGAAAGAACTGCCCTTCGTGATGGGCGTGCTTGGTGATTTTACCGGGCACCCGACAGACCCGCTTCCGAAACTCAAGGAACGCAAGTTTGTCGAAATCGATCCCGACAACTTCGACAAGGTTCTCGAGGCAATGAAGCCGCATCTCTTCCTCACCGTTGAAAACAAGCTGAGCGAAGATCCCAATGCCGGCCAGCTCCGCGTGGACCTGAGCTTTAAGAGCATGGACGATTTTGAACCAGGCAACATCGCCAAGCAAGTTGGCCCCTTGAAGGAGTTGCTCGACCTGCGTACTCGCTTGTCGGATCTCCGTGGCAGCCTGCAGGGGAACGACAAGCTGGAAGAGTCTCTTTTGGATGTGATCTCTAAGCCTGAATCCCTCGAGAAGATCAAGGGCGAAATTGGCAAGGATAAGGAGTAGCGACCATGGCCTTAGAAAAAGCAGCAGGCGCGCAGGCAGCAGAGGCACAAGAACTAGACCTGCTTGACAGTATCGTCGAGCAAGGCCGCTTCGGAACGGATACCCCGGCCCGTGAGCGTGGCAAAAATCTCGTCAAGGAGTTTGTCGGCCAGTTCCTCGAAGGCCACATGAATGTGGCACGCGATGTTGAAACCATGATCAATCAGCGCATTGCGCAGATCGATCATCTTCTCTCGCTCCAACTGAACGAAATCCTCCATCACGCGGACTTCCAGAAGCTCGAAGGCTCCTGGCGCGGGTTGCGGCACATGGTATTCAATTCCAATACCAGCGCCAACCTCAAAATCCGTGTGATGAACGCCTCCAAAAAGGACCTTCTCCGCGACTTGCAGCGCGCCCCTGAATTCGATCAGAGCGCTCTCTTCAAGAAGATCTACGAAGAAGAGTACGGCGTCTTCGGTGGTGCTCCCTACGGCGCACTCATCGGCGACTTCGAGTTTGGCAAGCATCCGGAAGATGTCGAATTGCTCGAAAAGATCTCGCAAGTCGCATCGGCCGCGCACGCTCCCTTCTTTGCTGCCGCAGCACCGAGCCTCGTTAATCTCGATAGCTGGACGCAGATCGATGCGCCTCGCGACCTTGCCAAGGTATTCGATTCCACTGAATACGCCAAGTGGAAGAGCTTCCGGCAAAGCGAAGATTCCCGCTACGTCGGTCTCTGCATGCCGCGTACTCTCGGCCGTCTGCCCTATGGGCGGGACACCAAGCCGATCGAAGACTTCAATTATGAAGAGAACGTCGACGGTTCCGATCATGGCAAGTATGTCTGGTCCAATGCAGCCTACTCCCTGGGCACTCGCCTCGCCGACAGCTTTATGAAGTACGGCATGTGCGTTTCGATCCGTGGTGTGGAAGGCGGCGGCCTTGTGGAAGGTCTGCCCGTTCATAACTTTGCCACGGACTCCGGCGACGTTGTGATGAAGTGCCCGACGGAAACGCCGATCACCGACCGGCGTGAGAAGGAACTGGCAGATCTGGGATTCATTCCGCTTTGCCACTGCAAGGGCACCGACTACGCCGCGTTCTTCAGCGTACAGAGCGGCCAGAAGCCGAAGCTCTACGATGACGACAAGGCCAATGCCAATGCCCGGCTCTCCACCCAGCTCCCCTACATCATGGCAGTCAGCCGCTATGCGCACTATCTCAAGTCGATGATGCGTGACAAGATCGGCAGCTTCATGTCGCGTTCGGATGCAGAGAACTTTCTCAATCGCTGGATCACTCAGTATGTAACTCCCGACGACAATGCCAGCCCGGCGGCTAAGGCCAAGTGCCCGCTCCGCGAAGCTCGCATCGACGTGGTGGATGTTCCGGGAAAGCCTGGCGCTTATCGCGCTGTCGCCTTCCTGCGCCCCCACTTCCAGTTGGATGAATTGACCGTGTCGTTGCGCCTTGTGGCGGAATTGCCGGCAGCAGCAAAATAATTCCTGCCCCAGTGACCCAAACACTGCAAGGTAGACGCTTACATATACAGAAGGAGCAACACAAACAACATGACAAACAGTTACTTACTCATCGAGGGCCTGGAAGGTACTTCCTCGGTTGTGAAGAAGGCGATTGAAATTCAGAGCTTCAGCTGGGGCGCACACAATTCAGCAGCCAGCGCCAAGGCCTCCGGTGAAAGCCGCGCCGGCCGGCCGGACTTCTCTGAGTTGAGCATCATGAAGAGCGTCGATCCGACCTCGCATGAACTACTGAAGAACTGCTTGATTTGCAAGGCCTTCACGCAAGCGACCCTCGGCTTCATGAAGCAGATCAGCGATACCAACCAGGAATACTTCCACATCATCCTGAAGCAGGTGTATGTCTCCTCGCTCCAGGTTTCTGGCGGCGGCGAGAATCCCTCTGAATCTGTTTCCCTGGCTTATGAAGAACTCGAGTTCGGTTATGCGCCGGAGAAACCAGACAAGAAGGGCCTCGACGGCTTCAAGTTCATGAAGTACAGCGTCAAGGAAAACAAGCCTCTCTAAAATGGCAAATCCTGCTGCTCAACTCATCGAAGCAGGGCAAGTCCGGCAAGCGATCGAATCGCTTGCCGGACATCTGCGTAATCACCCCACAGACACGGCGGCGCGCACAACACTCTTTGAAGCCCTCTCCATTGCGGGCGAACTGGATCGCGCCGAAAAGCACCTCAACCTTCTGGCTGGCGCCAGCGAACAGGCCAAGATTGGGGCCATCTTGTATTTCTCGGCGATTCATGCCGAACGCGAACGCCACGCGATGTATAAGAACCAAAGCTTCCCCAAAACCACGGCGAACGCCAAGGTATCCGGGAAACTCAACGGCCAGCCCTTTAGCGAGATCCGCGACGCCGATCACGACCTCGGAGCGCGTCTCGAAGTCTTTGGCGCAGGTTCTTATATGTGGGTTCAATTCGAGCACATCGCCTCGATCCGCATCGAGAAGCCGAAGAATCTCCGCGACACACTTTGGACGCCCGCCTTCATCAAGACAGGTCCTAAGTTCCAAGGCACCGATATGGGAGAAGTGCTGCTCCCTGCCATTTATCCGTTCTCCTTCACCTACCCCGAGGAATCTGTTTGGCTTGGCCGGCAGACTCTGTGGGTTGAGGATGAAGGCTCCAGCTATCCTCTAGGACAGAAAATGCTCCTGGTGGATGGAGTGGAAGTTCCGTTCCTCGAAGTCCGTACGCTCGAATTCGATACGCCAGAAGGCACTTCGCATTCCGACAGCTCGGCGACAATTAGTTTGAACTCCTAGAAGAATGCCCTTTCGCGAAGATATCCTCAACCCCATCGCCGGTGAAAATCCTGGCGGCGCCGACCTACGCTATGACCCCGTCTACGACAAGATCAAAGAAGCCAGACGAGAGGAAGAGGACATCGACCAAGGCGATTGGAAGCGCGAGCGCAAAATCGCCGATTGGCCCCTCACACACAAACTCTGTGAAGAATCCATCGCGACGCGCTCGAAGGACTTGCAGCTTGCTGCCTGGCTGACAGAGGCGGCGGTCCGGCAGCGCGCCTTCTCCGGGCTTATCGAAGGCTTCAGCTTGATCGAAGCGTTGGTCCGCGATTTCTGGGATCATCTTTATCCGGAACTCGAAGACGATGAAGCGGAGTTTCGCGCCACCCCGCTCGACTGGCTGGCCAATCAGGCCATCAAGCTGAGCCGCGATGCCAGCCTGACCAAGGACGGTTACTCCTACTTGAAGTACAAGGAGTCCCGCGAAGTCGGCTACGAGGACCAGATCAATTCGGATTCGGCACGAGAATCCCGCAAAACGAAGCTCGACGAAGGCAAGCTCGCGCCAGAGACATTTGACGATTCGTTTGCGGTCACCCCCAAGTCGTTCTACGTCAACCTGGACGCGACGTTAAATCTCGTTCTCACGCAGACAAAGTCGTTGAGCGATCTGTGCGACGAAAAATTTGGGGAATTCTCGCCTTCTTACACACGCTTCCGGCAGGCCATCGAAGAGATCAAGCAGGTCACCAAGGTTCTGCTCGACAAGAAACGCGAGTTGGAGCCGGACCCGATCAGTGAGGAAGCAGCGCCCACCAGTGAATCCAGTGAGGAAGCAGCCGTTGCAGGCGCCGCACCAGTGGCAGCCAGCCCCGGGATCAATATCAGCGCCTTTACTGGCGCCGAACCTCCCAGCAGGAAAGCACTGATCGAATCTGCTGTCCAGGTGACGGCCCAGTTGCGGGCTCTCGATCCGACGAATCCCGGATCTTATCTGATGATGCGCGGTCTTCGTTTTGGCGAGTTGCGGGCGGCTGCCCACAAGGGGGAAATGCGCTCTCTCGAAGCGCCGCCAACCGAGATCCGCCGGCAACTGCGGGTTTATCTTCTCGATTCCAAATGGAAAGAATTGCTCGATTTGACCGAGGCGGCACTAGCGCTTCCGGCAAGCCGCGCCTGGATGGATCTGCACCGGATGACCTGCGAGGCCTGCATTGGCCTGGGCGATGATTACAATGGGGTCGCCACGGCCATCCGCGGCGAAGTCCGCACCTTAGTCCGCGACGTGCCCGAAATCCGCAATGCAATTCTGATGGACGACACTCCGGCCTGCAACCCGCAGACCCTGGCCTGGATCGACGATCTGACAGATGATCCTCCAGCGATTGAAGAGAACGCGGATAGCGATTCCGCCTCCCCGGCCCCAGCGCAACCGAGCAAGTCCAGTCCCCTGCCCTGGCGCAAGAAGATGGCAGATCCCTTCCGTGTGGCAGTGGAAGCCTTGCGCCGTGGCGATAAGGCGAAAGCGCTCGAGATCATGCGGACAGAAATCGAAACGCAGTCCTCTGCCCGAGGTAAGTTTTTACGCCAGATCCAAGTGGCTGAACTCTGCGTACAGGCCAATCAGAAAGAGATTGCCCAACCCTTTCTAGAGGACATCAAATCGAAGATGTCTGACTTCCGGGTGCCGGAGTGGGAAGAGCGCAGCATCATCGTACAGGCACTCGTAGACCTCTATCTCTATCACGAGGACACCATCGACAGCTCATCTGATCGCTCCCGAGTTTTCCAACAAATTTGCCGTTTGGACCCGGTCCGTGCGCTTTCTCTGCGATCTTAAGGTGGAGGTGTCCTAGTGGCCTTCCAACTCGATGTACTTGTTACTCTCTCCGTGGTCGATCGCTTGATCGATCAGGAACCCCGCAACACAAGCGAAGCCTCGCCCACGCGCGCCGAATCGGTCAGACGGCTCCGGGCAGCTGTACGCCGGGACCTGGAGTGGTTGTTGAACTCCAGACGGATTGCGGTTCCCCCGGATCCTTCCTTGCTTGAATTGAACAAGTCAGCCTACAACTACGGACTGCCGGATGTCTCATCGATCAGTCTGTCGAGCGTCATTGAACAAGAACGGCTTCTGTCTGCAATCGAGAAAGCCGTGCAGCTCTTCGAACCAAGGCTCACTGACGTGCGCGTCATTCCGATGCGGGACGATTCGAAGAAATCCATCCAGCGCCTGGATTTTCGGATTGAGGCACTCTTGTTGATGGACCCGGCGCCCGAACACATCACTTTCGACACCACTCTCGATGCCGTGAGCCAGAGCTACAAAGTGAAAACGGACGGTGCTGAGTAGGCATGCGCGACGATCTCCTGCTCTATTACGAACGCGAGCTGAACTACATTCGCCAGATGGCCGCGGATTTTGCGGAGCGCTATCCCAAGATTGCCTCGCGCCTGGTCCTCGAAGGGGACAAATGCGAAGATCCGCATGTCGAGCGTCTGCTCGAATCTTTTGCGTTTCTCGCTGCCCGTGTTCACCTCAAGATTGACGACGAGTTTCCAGAACTCACGGAAGCAATTCTCGGCATCGTCTACCCGCACTTCATTCGACCGATTCCATCAATGTCGATTGTCGAGTTTGAACTCGATCCCGAGAAAGGCAGGCTCGATCAGGGGCTTCTTGTGCCTGCCGGCTCCATCCTCTACTCCAAGGCCGTCCAGGGTGTCCCATGCAAGTTCCGCACCTGCTACGACCTCACTCTCTATCCGGTCACCGCTGCATCGGCAGAGTTTGCCACTCCTGACCGTTTGCGCCCTGCCTTGAAGGCCACCGATGCACAGTATGCGATCCCGGTTCGCTTCACAGCGCCGGGCGACGTCAATCTATCGCAGCTCAAGCTCGATAAGCTGCAGCTTTACCTCAATGGCGAATCGGCAACCATCCATTCGCTGTACGAAGTGCTCTGCTCTCGCGTCACACGCATCCTTGTTCGGAACCCGAAGGAGCCGCGGCAGCAACCCATCGAGATCCCTGTTTCCTCGCTGCGGCCCATGGGCTTTGAAAAGGACGAGGGAGTCCTTGATTATCCCGGCAGGTCCTTCCTGGCTTATCGCATGTTGCAGGAATTCTTCGCGTTTCCGGAGAAGTTCTTCTTTCTTGAACTCGGCAACCTCGAGGAGGTGCTGGCGCATGGATTCCAGAATGAATTCGAAGTCGTCTTCCTGATCTCGCGGATCGATTCTGAGGAGACGCGATTGCGCCTCGAGAATGGCGTCAATGCGAGTAGTTTCCGTACTGCAGCAACGCCGATCATCAACCTGTTTCCCCAAACCTGCGAACCCATCCTGCTCGACCAGAAGAAGCCCGAGTACGCGATCGTGCCGGACGTCCGCCGGATGAATGCACTCGAGATCCATTCCATCGTCGAGGTGAACTCGATCGATCTCGACCAGCAGACGATGGTGACCTACGAGCCGTTCTATTCCATCCGCCACGCGCAGCTCTCGCAGAAGCAGCAGACTTTCTATCTGGCCTCGCGCCGCGCCTCGCCACGAGCCAACGACGACGGGACAGACATGTACCTGTCACTCGTCGACCTGTCATTTCGGCCGATCCATCCCAAAATGGATTCGGTCACCGTCAAAACATTTTGCACCAACCGTGATTTGCCATCCCGCCTGCCATTCGGAAACGAGACTGGGGATTTTGAGCTGGAATTGAGCGCACCGCTCAAGCGCATCATCGCACTCCGCAAGCCCACCGCGACTCTGCGCCCCGCGATCGGCAAGAATATCTACTGGCGTTTGGTGTCACATCTTTCTCTGAACTATCTCTCCCTGGTGGAAGAAGGCAAAGAGGCGCTGCAGCAGATTCTCAATCTCTACAACATTACGAACTCACCTTATAGCGAACGGGTGATTAGTGGGATTCAACAACTAAAGTCGAAGCGAAAATTTGCGCGTTTGGTGTCCGATGATGGCATCGCTTTTGCGCGTGGGTTTGATGTGGAAATTGAATTTGATGAAGAACAGTTTGTCGGCGGCGGCGTGTACTTGTTTGCAGCCGTGCTCGAGCGCTTTCTGGCCAACTATGCGTCACTGAACAGCTTCAGCCAGTTGACCGCGCGGACCGCGCAGAGAAAGGAGCCTCTGCGCCAATGGCCACCACGCGCTGGACAGAAGATCCTGATCTAGATTCACCAGCCCGGCTGCCCGAGTATCCGCTCGAGTTGCGCCGCCACTGGATCGAGGATCTGTTTGGAGACAAGCCTGGGACAGTACAGTTCTTCCAGGCCGTCCGTCTGCTTTCACGTCTGGGCAATGGACTGCATCCGCCCGGCCTCTTCCCCAAGAGCCCGAAAGATGAGGTGGTCCGCTTTGGGGTGAACCCGGCATATTGGTTTCCGCCCTCACAGATCCACGATCTGGAATGGCCGAAATTCAATGACGAAAAGTTCGCCTGGCAGCCCCCGATGATGCGCGTCAACTTTATGGGTTTGGTGGGCGCATCCGGCGTTCTGCCGCTGGTGTACTCCGACTTTGTGAACGAGCGTCTGCGCGCCCGGGATCGCACGATGCTGGAGTTCTTTGATCTCTTCCATCACCGGATCATTTCGCTGTTCTACCAGGCCTGGGAGAAGTATCGCTTCTGGGTCACCTATGAGCGCGATGAGCAAGACCGGATGTCAGGCTACCTGCTCGACTTTCTTGGCCTGGGTACCCCCGGCCTGACCAACCGGCAGGCTGTGAGCGATACCTCGCTCATCTTCTACACCGGCCTGTTGGCGCTGCAACCCCGCTCGGCATTGGCCTTAGAGCAGTTTTTAAGTGATTATTTCGATGTCCCAATTCGAGTGGAAGAGTTTGGAGGTTCCTGGTATCCCTTGTCGCCCCAGGACATCTGCCAGTTTGCCGACCCGGCCACCGATGCCGAGCAATTGGGCTTTGGAGTCGTTGTTGGCGATGCGGTTTGGGATCGGGCTTCGCGTGCCAAGATCCAGGTGGGTCCATTGAGCCTGGACCAGTACAAAGACTTTCTTCCGGGTGGCGCAGCTTATCAGCCACTCGAGGCAGTGACCCGCTTCTTTACGAATGGGGAGCTGATTTTCGAGGTGCAGTTGATCCTCGACCGTAGCAATGTGCCCAAGTGCCAACTTGGGATAGACTCGGAATCTCCGCCGATGTTGGGCTGGCTTACCTGGATGAACCTGGGAGCGGCCCGGACGGAAGATCCCGGCGACACCGTATTTCTTTTGAATTAGACAAACTCTCCCGGAGGAACCCTTATGAGCGTGAATCTGAAATCTCTGATCGGTAAGTTGAACGACACCACACGCAATACGCTGCAGGCGGCCGCCGGCTTCTGCCTCCAGCGGACGCACTATGACGTCGAAATTGAACATTTTCTTATGAAGCTGCTGGAGCATGCCGGGGGTGATTTCGCCGCCATTGTGAAGGCATTCGACGTCGACAAGGCAAAGCTCTCAGCGCAACTGACCGCGTCGCTCGACAAGCTGAAAAGTGGCAACGCCCGTACGCCCACACTCGCGCCAACACTCGTGAAGATGTTGAGCGAAGCCTGGTCGACGGCCTCGCTTGATTTTGACACCGGCAATGTCCGCACCGGCTACTGCATCATTGCCCTGACGCAGAATGACGAACTGGTTCGGCTGATGGGTGATGTCTCGAAGGAATTCAAGAAGATTGATCCGAAGAGCCTGAAGGATAACTTCACCGGCATCTGCGGCTCCTCCTATGAGGAATCCGAGATGGTGGAGCTCGGCGAGGGTGGGGCTACCGCCTCGGCCAGTGCTCCCGGCCCCGACGGCGCACCCAAGGTGAATCCGGCATCGAAGTCGCCGAATCTCGATGCGTACACGATCAATCTCACCGAGAACGCGAAGAACGGCAAGATCGACAGCGTCCTGGCGCGTGATTTTGAAATCCGCCAAGTGGTCGACATCCTGACGCGCCGCCGCCAGAACAATCCGATCCTGGTGGGCGAAGCCGGCGTTGGCAAGACCGCCGTCGTCGAAGGCCTGGCGCTGCGCATCGTGCAGGGCGACGTGCCTCCTCCACTGAAGAACATCACCCTTCGTACGCTCGACCTCGCTCTCTTACAGGCAGGCGCGAGCGTCAAGGGCGAGTTTGAGAACCGGCTCAAGGGCTTGATCGATGAAGTCAAGAGATCCCCGACGCCGATCATTCTCTTTATCGATGAAGCGCACACGATGATTGGTGCTGGTGGCCAGGCCGGACAGAACGACGCGGCCAATCTCCTGAAACCCGCTCTCGCGCGTGGCGAACTGCGCACTCTCGCCGCAACCACCTGGGCCGAGTATAAGAAGTACTTTGAGAAGGACCCGGCGCTGGCCCGCCGCTTCCAGTTGGTCAAGGTGGAAGAGCCCAGCGAATACAATTGCCAGCTCATGCTCCGCGGCATTCTGCCCATGCTCGAGAAGCACCACAATGTGCTGATTCTCGACGAGGGTCTGGCCGCAGCCGTCAAGCTCTCTCATCGCTATCTGCCGGATCGTCAACTGCCGGATAAAGCGGTCAGTGTTCTCGATACCGCCTGCGCCCGTCTTGCGCTCGGTCAGAACTCAGTACCGACTGCCGTCGAAGCCGTGCAGCGCGAGATTGACGACTACGACGTACAAACCCGTGTCCTGAATCGCGAAACCGACATCGGTACCGATCACGCAGAGCGCATCGCCGAAATCGCCGTGAAGAAGGAAGCGGCCGAAGCCAAGCTGAAGACGCTGAAGGACCGTTGGGAAGCCGAAGGCAAGCTCGTCACCGAGATCCGCGAAATGCGCGATCAAATCATGGCGAATGCCGAAGGCATCAATAAAGAGGAGCTTCGCACCAAGATCGGGGAGAAGACGAAGGAACTGGAAACGCTCCAGGGCGAGAATCCGCTCATGCGCGTCTCCGTCGATGCCCAGGTCGTTGGAGAAGTGATTGCAGCCTGGACCGGGATTCCCATTGGCAAGATGCTCAAGGACGAGATCACGACGGTGCTCGAGCTCGAGAAGCATCTTTGTGCTCGTGTCATTGGTCAGGATCACGCCATGCGCGCGATTGCCGAACGCGTCCGCACCTCCAAGGCAGGCATGGACGATCCGGTCAAGCCCGTCGGGGTCTTCATGCTTGTTGGCCCCTCGGGTGTCGGCAAAACGGAGACGGCGCTCGCCATTTCAGACATGCTCTTTGGCGGTGAGGACAACATCATTACCATCAACATGAGCGAGTTCCAGGAGGCGCATACGGTCTCCACCTTGAAGGGTTCGCCTCCCGGATATGTCGGCTATGGTGAGGGCGGTGTTCTGACGGAAGCCGTACGCCGCCGTCCCTACTCCGTTGTGCTGCTGGACGAAGTCGAGAAGGCGCATCCGGATGTTCTTGAATTGTTCTTCCAGGTCTTTGATAAGGGCCGCATGGAAGACGGCGAAGGCCGCGAGATTATCTTCCGGAACAGCGTGATCATTCTCACCTCCAACGCGGCCACCGATACACTGATGAAGCTGGTTGCCGATCCGGAGACCGCTCCCTCACCCGACGGCATCATCCAGGCCATGAAACCGGAACTCGATAAGGTGTTCAAGCCGGCATTCCTCGGCCGTATGGTTCTCATCCCGTATTACCCTGTGCGCGATGAGGTGCTGAAGACAATTGTGAAGCTAAAGCTGAGCAAGATCCAGAAGCGCTTGCTGGCCACGCACAAGATCAAGCTGGTGGCCGGGGAAGACGTCATCAATGCGGTGGCCTCACGCTGCACGGAAGTCGAATCCGGCGCCCGGAATGTCGACAACATCCTGACAAACACCGTGCTGCCCGATATCAGCCGCCGCCTGCTCGGAATGATGGCAGAAGGCGTACGTCCGGAGCAGATTGCGATCGTCGTTGGCGAGGACGGCAACTTCCTTTACAACTAGTAGAATCAACCGTTTCACAACTAGAATCACGATGGGAGAGGGCCTCACACCAGAGGTCCTCTCCCATCTCTTCTATCAGTCAGTGACCCGATACCCCCGCCATTGACGCTATATCTGTAGACTAAAGAATCGCCGATATGCCACTGAAGCAACAGGACCGCCCCTATGAGGTTCTTGTCCCCCATCTTGGGAAAGACAAGTTCGTCTTGATGAGCCTCGACGGCAGCGAATACGTCTCTCACACGTACAGCTTCCGGATCACGATGGCCACTGAGGATAAATCAATCGACGACGAGGATTTGCTGCGAAAGCCAATCCTGGTCACGCTCCGGCGCCAATCGACACCTGCACGTGTCATCCATGGCATTATCCAGAAAACTAAGTTACTGGGGCAGGATAACGAACAAACTCCGGTCTACTACTGGGAAGCTACTTTTGTCCCCTGGCTCTGGTTCTTGACGCTCGAATCGGACTGCCGGCACTTCCAGAATATGGATGCGGTCGAGATCATCAAGAAAGTCTTTTCTGAGCACGGCTATAGTGATTTCACCTTCAAGGTGCAGGCCAAGCTTCCTAAGCGGGAGTTCACCGTGCAATACCGGGAATCGAGTTTTAACTTCATCTCCCGGCTGCTCGAAGAAGAAGGCATCTTCTATTGGTTTGAACACAGTGAGAGCAAGCACAACCTCATCCTCACTGACCAGAATTCCGCCACGCGCAACTGTCCGCATGAGTATAAATTTCCCTACGCCAAGGGCACCCTTTCCGGAGCAGCGGGTGGCGTGTTAGATCATCTCGAACAGGACGTCGAAATCTACACCGGCAAGATGACTTTCCAGGACTTCAACTTTGAGAAGAGCAGCGTCGACCTGACTGCTTCGACCAAGGGAAAGGTGAAGGCGGAAATCTACGACTACCCAGGGCTCTATAACAATAAAGCCGATGGTGAGCGCTATGCGAAATTACGGCTCGAAGAGCAGGAAGCACGGCTGCGCATCATCCAGGCACACACCATCACCACCCTGCTGATGCCTGGTTACAGGTTTGAAGTCGAAAACCATTTCGACGCAAAAGCCAACACGTCCTACATTGTTCTCGGTCTGAGCTTCTCCTGCCGCCAGAACATTGTTGGCAATGAAGCGGGCGATGACGGCTCCACGGCCAGTTTTAATGTCTCGGCCATTCCGTACAAAGTCGCTTACCGGCCTCCGCGCCGTCACCCGAAACCAATGATCCACGGGATCCAGACCGCAATTGTCTGCGGGCCGAAAGGCAACGAGATCTATTGCGATAAATATGGCCGGGTGAAAGTCCAGTTCCATTGGGACCGGCTGGGCAAACGCGATGAGAATTCATCGTTCTGGATCCGAAGCTCCAATGCCTGGTCCGGTGGACAATGGGGGCAGATCTCGATTCCGCGCATCGGGCAGGAAGTGATCGTCAGCTTTCTCGAAGGCGATCCGGATCGGCCCATCATCACAGGCCGCGTCTACAACGACCAGCAGATGCCGCCCTATGGATTGCCCGACAATCAAACCCAATCAGGCATCAAGTCCCGCTCGACGCCCAAGGGCGGTTCCGATGATTTCAATGAGTTTCGCTTTGAGGACAAGAAGGGCAGCGAGCAGATCTATCTGCATGCCCAGAAGGACTTCGACGAATACATCGAGAACAAGCACACCATTACCGTTCGCGACAGCGATCAGATCACTTTACTGAATAAGGGCAACCAGAAGACGACGGTCGAAACCGGCAATCGCGACATTACGGTGAGCAAGGGAAATAGCAGCAATGTGATTTCCATGGGCAATCACAAGCTCGAGTGTTCTGCTGGTAAGATCAGCGAGAAAGCGGCACAGGAGATCAAGATGGAATGTGGAGCCTCCAGCATCACGTTGACTCCGACGAAGATCGAACTCAAGATTGGCGCATCCACCATCACCATGCAGCCAACGATGATTGATCTGAAGGCCGCTGCTGCCAGCACCTCCATGGGCCCCGCTACCATGTCGCTGACTGCGCCGATGATCAAGATCAATTAGGAAAATGAGATGATCGCCAAGACCACCTCTGACATCGTGAAGTACGCCATGCTGAAGCCGCCAGCAACGCACTATCTGCCGCACGCCCAAGACGCACGGCATTACGCGGAGTTGCTGGTGCAGAACAATCTCTGGATGCCAGCCTTGAACTATATGAGCCACGCCATTCCGCCTCGTGAGGGGGTCTGGTGGGCTTGGTTCTGCGCTCGCAAGGCGGTGCTCCCAACGGCAACTCCGGAAGAAATCCAGGCCTTGCAAGTAGCCGAAACCTGGATTGCCAAGCCAACCGACGAGAATCGATTTGCAGCCCGCGATTACGCAGCCTTGATTCCATCGGGTTCCCCGCCCCAGTGCGTATTGGAAGCGATTGCGTTCCTGGGAGAGTTGGAGGACCCGGTGACCGGAAATAAATCCCCGGCGATTCCCTATATGTCTTCTAAGTTCATTGCGGCGGCGGTCGTCGGAGCCGCGTATTCCCCCGATCCCGAGAAACCGGATGTGACGGCAAAAGAATATCTGGCACAGTCTTTTGAAGTCGCCAACCGCATCAATTTGTGGTCTCAATACAGCTAGGAGAATCTGATGGGCTTCCCTGCATCCCGACTGACTGATAATCACATTTGTCCCATGGTGACGCCGGGCACGCCGCCCATTCCACACGTGGGAGGCCCGATTGTCTCCCCGGGGGTTCCAACTGTCCTCACCGTCGGCTTGCCACAATCACATGTCGGCGATATGTGCGTCTGTGTGGGGCCGCCGGATTCGGTGGTGGTTGGTTCGCCGACGGTCCTCATTGGAGGCACGCCCGCCACCCGGATCACCAGCAACACTGCGCATGGTGGCCAAGTGATATTGGGCGCGCCGACGGTCTTGATCGCCTAGACTTCGCAGATCTTCAGCATCGCGTCGAGAGTCTTCACGGGATCCGAGCCCTGGCGAGGGCTGTATTCGTGACTCACCCAACCCTGGTATCCCGTGTCGGCAATCGCGCGCGCGATTCCGCGATAGTTCATCTCCTGCGTCTCCGAGTCAAACTCGAAACGCCCCGGATTCCCGGCCGTGTGGAAGTGTCCAATATAGGCAATATTCTGCTGGATGGTGCGGATGATATCACCCTCCATGATTTGCATGTGATAGATGTCAAACAATAGTTTGAAGCGCGGGGAGCCGACCCGCTTGCACACCTCAACCCCATAAGCCGTGCTGTCGCAGGCATAGTCGGGGTGATTCACTTTGCTATTGAGCAGTTCGAGACAAAGCGTGATCCCTGCGTCTTCCGCACGCTTGATGATTCGCTTGCCAAACTTTGCATTGTTCTCAAGACAACGCTCACTGCTCTGCCCCCACTTGTTGCCCGCCAGCAGAATGACATTCGGAGCCTTCACTTCGGCCGCATTCCGAATCACTTCGATCGCCTGCTTTTCGAGCTCATCGTGGCGCGATAGGTCGCTGGAATTGTGCATGAGGGTGCCGATTCCTGGCACCATCGTCGGAATCAGACCATACTTCTTCAGCGTAGGCCAATCTTTCGGGCCAAGCAGATCGTGACCAGTCACGCCAAGCTCAGCAGCAACCTTGCAACGGGCGTCCAGATCGAAGCCACGTCCGAGGACACCGCCACAAATTCCTTGTTTGAGCCGTCCGGAACGAGGTTTCACTTGAGCCTGGAGGAAGAAGGGGGTAGCGAGGGCAGCGCTCCCGAGGAGATCACGTCTGGTCATTCGCCCTTTATACTATCAGCGAATGGGCTTCGCTCTCTGGCATCAAAAACCACTTCTGCTCTGCGCCGGAACGCACGAATATCGTCCGATGGGAACCGGCATCATTGGCGATCAGGGACTCTTCCAAGCCCGCGATTTCTCACCGCAACGCAAGGCTCCCCGGCGCGGCCTCGATGGCTTTGTCGGCTACTTCGCGAGCTTGAATGAGGTGAATGCTTTCCTGCGCCGCAAACAGCATTCCGGCAAGAATCGCAGGAATTCGCACAGAATTCTGGCGCTGCTCTAAATTTCCTGTCAACACTTGCGGGCATACGCGCGTTCTCCCTTCAGAAGCGCGATGTTTGAGATCAGTGCCCCTATCGAAGTAGCCCTTGCCGCCAACGCTACCCCCTCTTTTGAGGATTGGATGCAGCGATACCAGGCATTGGTCTTCCGCACAGCCTGGCGCATGCTTGGTTCGCCGGCCGACGCCGAGGATGTCAGCCAGGAAGTCTTTCTGCGCTTGCATCAGAGTCTACGCAGTCTTCCGGCCGAGCAGCCTCTTTCCGCCTGGCTCTACCGGGTGACGGTGAATCTCTGCCTCGATCAGATTCGGCGGCGAAAACCGCTGGGGGGAGAGTTGGAACTGCTTGTCTCGCTGAGTCCGTCGCCTGAGGAGCAACACACCCAGCAGCAACGCGAATCGCGCCTGGCCAGACTGATCGCCAGGCTCCCGGAGCGGGAGCGGGCTTGTCTGATTCTGCGCGACCTGGAGGGCCTCAACAGCCGTGAGGTGGCCGTCATCCTCGAGTGCAGCGAAGAGAATGTACGCAGTGCGATCCATCGCGCTAAGGAGAAATTGAAGCTATGGATGAGCTAGAACTACTGCTCGGAAGGCTGGCTCGCGAAGCACCACCGCAGAAACATCTCGACCGCTTGCGGCAGCGCGTCCACGCCAGCATCCGGCGGCGGCGCATCACGCGCTGGACTCTCGCCGCCGCCTTAGTGCTGGGCGCCTGGCAGTTGACCAGCATCCGTGAGACGGAGATTCTCCTCCCGGCCCCGGGCGAGGCTCTGATTGCAGTTCCAGACCTCATCCTCGCGCCGCCTGTTGTTGCAGCACCCATTTCGCGTCGTGCCCCCCGTCCGAAGCACGTAGCGACACCATTCGACCAGGACACGATCCAACTCGCGTCCACAGACAAGAACGTCATCATCTATTGGAGTTTGGAATGAAACGCATTGCCCTCTTTCTCTTTCCCATGTTGCTGCTTGGACAACAGAATGCTCCGGCACCCCCGCCTGCGGCCGCAGCCGAGCCGCAAGTGTCGACCCAGGCGAGCTATCACACCGTCATTGAATACGAGCCTGATAGCACAAACCAGATCCACTCCTTTGGCCCGCTGATCCGGCCAGTCGTGATGCAGGTCGAGCCTTTACTGAAACTGATCTCGCTGACCGGACCGAGTAAGAAAGACGTCGACGCGGCGGAGCAATTGATTCGCCGTTACTATAAGCCTGGTACGCAGGCAATCGTGCAGCGAGACCGCAATGTCGAGTTGACGCTGCAGGTTCTGCTTGCGACAACGGGAAATGAATCGAGCAGCGTGCCGTCTAGCCTGGACCCGGTGGTCAATCAATTGAAGCAACTGACGGCGCTGAAGAGTTTCCGAGTGATCGAAACCCAGATCGCCACCGTCCGCTCCGGCAATTCAGTGGAAGTCATGGGGGTACTCTCCTGGCCGGAAGTTCCCGTGAGTGCCTTCCCGCTCTACCAGTTCCAAAGCAAGCTGAGCGTTGAGGGGAAGGTAGTGCATCTGGACAAGCTCAGATTTTCGGGCCGGGTTCCTTATCAGAATCCGATAGAGAAGGATAAGTACGATTATCGTGAAGTCAACATCCTCACCGCTCTCGATGTCAAACCCGGCCAGCAGGTGGTGGTCGGAAAGGTCAATGCGACGGTGAAGGACACTTCGCTCATCCTGGTGGTTTCCGTAAAGCTGCTCGACTAGTTTCATGGACCAAAGCTGAGTGGCGAGACGCTTTCCTGGATGTGGTCCCAAATTGAATCGCAACTTGCCGACGCCCTGAGCACGAAGTACTTCTCAAGGCTGCACTATGACTCTGCCTATGTTGATCTGCTTCGGGAGGCGGGCATCACTTCCTCGCCTTCTCTGAACTTCACCACCTTAAATGGCTCGCAGAAAAGCGACCTCAAGAATGTTGCCACCATGCGATCCAAGCTCTTTGCAGGCGATATCCGCTCCAGAATGGCAGTCCAAGAATCTACCCTTGCATTCAAGCTGCTCAATGGCGTGAGTCTGTATCGCGCGGCCAACAGCCAGGGCCCGGGAAGTCCAGGCGGCATCTGGTGGTTCACAGAAGACATCTGGCAGAAATGCCAGCGCGAGGCTGGCATTCAGAATGCAAATCGAATTCACTGGCTACACAAAAATCTTGCGGTCTGCTACGACTGGAGCCGTTGCGACCGCATTGTCAAAGTAGAAATTTTAGGAAGCGCAGAAATTCCAGCTGTAGAAGGAATTGGGCTGCCGAAGACTCGCTTCGACAGCCCACGTATGTTTGGAACACCTTTACCGGGGATCCATCACAATGCAACCATGCATGGAAGTTTGCCTGGAGGCATCATGCAGACGATCCTACCGTTCATTCCACGGCTGGAGATCCGCTCTGTGATGAGCTTGCGCTAACTCAGGTTAGCGACGCCCGCCGTGGCCACCGCCACGGAAACCACCACCACGGAACCCTCCGCCACCAAAGCCACCGCCGCGGAAACCGCCACGGCCGCCATAGTAGCTAAAGCCCAGTCCCGGGCCATAACCGTATCCATACCACGGACCCCAGTAGCTACCGAAGCCCAGGCCGTAGTAGTAGGGGGATACCACATAACCGGGAGCAACCGTCGTATAACCATCCGATTGCATCATCATGCGAGGACGATCCTGCGGTTGATCATAATCTCCCTGTTGCACCACACGGAAGGCCTGTGGCGCACGTTCCGTCGAAATCTGGATCGGCATCTCGGTCCGGAAGGTGAGCACGCTCTCCGGATAGATGACGGTCGGGTTTCCACGGGTCAGAAGGACACCAATCAACCCGGCGGCTGCACCAGCGCCAGCACCGATACCGGCTCCAGCACCACCACCTGCGATTCCACCGATCGCTGCGCCAACACCAGTCGGGACGCCAACTGTCGTCACATCACGACCGATCGAGCGGCCACCGACGAAACCGGTGAGCGTCGAGCGGACCGGCACCTGGGTTCCATCCACCAGGCTCAGTTGTGTCAACTCGATCGCAAGTTTCGATTGTCCTTTGATCCTGCCAGCCTTCTCCGCATCCGTCACACGGCCGACCACGGTCTGGCCACGGTCTGCAACAACAACGCCATCAACGATAATCGGCTTCACCAAGGTGGCCGTAAATTCATCGCCGGGACGATTCTGATTCGAAGAAAGTTGCTGGTTGGTACGAATAGTGAAGTAAGTGCCAGGCTGTAGGGTTAAATGGCCCGGAATTGCCTGCGGCATCTGTTGGACTGCGGGCCCTGGAGCCGGTGCAGCATTTGTCTGACCATCGCTGAACTCACTCATGCGGCGCCAGCCGGCCGGATCCTGGGTAGGAGCCGACGAGGGCGGTGACTGCTGCCCTGCGGCTATGGAGGTAGCGAGAGCGGTAGCAGCCACAAACGTATAGACCTTTGGTCTGAAGAGGAATTGTTTGTGTGTCATGCCCTAAGTAGAGCAAGTAGAATGCCAATTCTAAGTGATTGATAAATCGAGCTAAAGCAGACTAAGGACTGGTGCAATACCACCACCGCGGCTGTTTTCCCGCAGCCTAGGCAGCCAGCCGCTCGAGCGGCGCATCGACATAAAGGCGAAGCTTCTCCAAATTTTCAGGAGTCACTAAAACAAAGAATGGATCACGTTTTGTGAACTTTCGCACAGTCTCGACGAGACCATCCGTTGGAATCTCCGAGGTCGCAATCACCAGGCTCTCCGCACCTCGCCGGACCGGTTGCAGGCTCGCCTGCAACATGAGGCTCCGTGGAAGGCTTCGGGCCGCCTCAATGTCGATCTCCTCCACTGCAATCCGGGCGCTGGGAAAAGACGACAGGACACTCAGGGCGTGATAGAGCTGATCCCAGTCCAGAAGCTTCTCTGCCACCAGATACTCGCCTAAGCGAACCCCGGCAGGCTTCCGTCCAGCCACCGCATCCAATTCCGTGCGCGGAATCATCTTGAGATCCATGAGAACTTCATGAAAGCGCCGGGAATAGGGATTCAGCATTTGCCGATTCGGATAGGCGTGCTCGGTCTTGAGCCAAAGCAGCGGCTCCTTTCGCCAACGCGCCCGCGCAAAACAACCCAGTGCCGAAAGGGTAGCCAAGGTGTTGACCAGATTCGACCACGGAATCCGCACCGGCACCAGCAGCGCATAACAGACTCCATATACACGAGCCGTAAAATATATCCGCGATGCGATCCGAATCGATTGCAAGAGCAAGCCCGCCACTATTGCCAGCCGGAGATCGCCACTCAGTTGCGGCAGAAGTCCCGCGACGCTGGCCGTCAATAGCCCATTCGAGAGCAGGCTGAGCGGATTCCCGATGAGCCCCTTGCGATCCCGCCACAGCCAGTAATTCTCGCGCCAGTCCTTGCTCCAACCCACCTTCTGCCAGGTTTGCAGCGCAATCCCGGTGACCCAGCGAGTCCGTTGCCGCACGGCAGCCCGAAACTTGCGCGGAAAAAACTCCCGCGTGGCCACCGGATGCCCCTTGACCCAGGCGACAGATAGATAAATCTGCTTCAAGCCAAGCCGGTGCATACGCAGACCGTTCAGGTAATCCTCAGTCAGGCTATCGGGTTCAAACAATCGGTTGGATTCGGCCTCTGCCAGAGAAGCCAGCGCATGGCGCCGATAGCCGGTCCCCACACCGCAAGAAGGTGCAAAGCCCCCCATCCGATTGCGGGTGGGCAGATCCTTTTGCTGTGTTTCGGCAAACTCATCGCAATAGATGCCATGGGTCAACTCCCACCAGGGGGTCGGCAAGGCCAGAACCGGAATCTGTACGAAGTCATAATCACGGCAATAGTGGTTCAGCCAACGGAACTCTTCCGGATGGATCAGATCTTCGCTGTCGTGAATCACGACAATGTCAAACTCCTCGCCAATCCGGTCCTCCACGACCAACATGTTCTGGTAGATCCAGTTCAGATTGTCGGCCTTCGAGGTGGGGCCATTGTGTGGAGCCAGGCTGACATGCAAGTTCGAAAATTGCTTCTCGAGTTCCCGCAATACCTCAAGAGTCGCAGTGTCGTTCGGATAGGTGCCTGCAAAGATGTGATAGCGCGAGTATCGAATCGACGCCGTGTTATGCGCGATCATGCGCGCAATCACCGCGTCCTCGCGCCAGGCGGGAATCCAAAGTGCAATCAACGACTCGGGATGCTCAGCCGGATCGTCAGCCGGAGGTATGGCCGTCGACGACGGATTTGAGCTGGAAGACCGGCGCGGCCGCGCGATCCTACCGACCAGATAACAGAAATCCAGCCACAGATCGTCGATGCCACTGCCAATCATCCAGCACGCCAGCGCAAGATAGATCGCTTCCACCAATGTTCAACTAGTGGAACAAGGCCGGAAAAGCTCTCAGGATTTTTTGGTGAGCAGGCGGGCCGACGCTTCGTCGACAAACCATTCCGTCGGGAAGGGCGGCTTCGCCGCAATCTGGCAGGGATGCTTCATTGGGTCGGACTTGCCTTCGAGCACATCGCGCAAGGCCTCTGCCTTGTCGGCGCCTGGAGCCAGAATCACTGTATGCCGTGCCTTCTTCAGCACGCCCGGCAACAGCGTCACACGATTCGAATTGAACTTCTCGACGTAAGTATTCGATGCGATTTCGTAGTCATCTTCGATCAACGGATCGCCAGGGAAAAGGCTCGCCGTGTGCGAGTCTGGCCCCATGCCGCGATGAATGAGATCGAAAACGGGAAGTTCGCCTTCCTTGAGATGGAACTCGACGCGAATCTCAGAGATGTAATGCGCCGCAGCTTCTTCTGGATACCGTTCACCGGCAATGCGAGCCAGATGCTCAATCGGGATACCGGCCGGCAGAATCAGATACTCCATCGCCATCTTGTAGTTTGAGTCGGGATGATCGGGCGGAACCACCCGCTCATCCACCCAGTACAGGAAAATTTTCTCCCAGTTCATCTGCAGCTTTGCCAGTTCGGCAAACATCAGTTTCGGGGAAGACCCGCCAGACAAAGCGCATCGCGCTTCCCCTCTGGCAGCCACTGCCTCAGTCAAAATTTCAGCAATTCGGAGAGCGCAGGCCTTAGCCGCATCTTCCGCATTCAAAAGCACATTTAAGTAAGACAACATGGATTACGATAAGCTCGCTAACTCAACAGCCTTGGCAAAAATAGGATCGCGGCCAAGGATCGCCAACTCTTCTGCAACCAGACGGGTTTCGTCCAGCACCTCAAATACACTCCGGGTTCGGAAATCGCGGATGTGCGATTCCACTAACCCCTTGTCCATCCGATCGATCGTCACTTCGTCTTTCGGTGTCACAAAACGAATCTCACTGATCTGCCACGGGACATCGCGCGCAGTCAGTACTTTTTCCACCGGCACCCGGTCGCCAAAGATGGAGCGAAACCACGCACTCAGATAGCCAACAGCCATCGGCGTTGGGGTGTGCGTGTACTGAATCTCGGTCCGGCTCAGGCAGTCGAAAAAGGTTTTACAATCCAAACGGTCAAACACGGTCGCCACCGTTTCGCGCCAACGCGTCAATCTCGTCCAGGTCAGATCGCCATAGAGCTTGCCCGCCTTCAACTGGCTGTTGACGAATTGAACGGTCTTCAAAGGATCGGGATGAGACCGGGAATCCAAAATTACTTTATCTGATACAGCAGCTAATTCGGCGAAACTACTGTGCGCAAACAACTTCGTACTGCGACACCAGAACACCACAGGAAGGTCCGGCGCCACCAAACCACGCAGCAAGGACAGGGTGTCTTCAAAGTGCTTGGCGCCCGCACTCAGTTCGATCTGTTCACAACAAATCTGCTGCCGCCGTCCGAAAGGCATCCAACACTGCGCAAACGCGCGCCCGGTTAACTCCGCGTTGTCATCCTTCATCAGCTTCAGCACGATGGCACGGCTGGGACGGTCGTGCATCAAAGTGGCCAGCGCTTCGTTGGCCGCGTCGTCACCTTCGTCCACTCCGAGGAGAAAGGTCATCGTGACCGCGCGAAGAACACCTGCCGAACGCTCCGATCCTTCCGTCTCCTCTTTACCGAGTTGAGTCCAGAGCCCACTCAGATCCTTGAGCAGCCCTTCAGGTCGAACGATCATGGAATCCTCCATGTATGCCCACGGCGCGCCAGCATCTCATCGGAAGCTTTTGGCCCCCAGGTGCCAGCGTCGTAGTTCGGGAATTTATACTTTGTATTATTCCAACAATTGAGAATTGGCTCTACGGCACGCCAACTCGCTTCCACCATGTCCTGGCGCGTGTACAGCGTACTGTCGCCACCCAGTGCATCGAGCAGCAAGGTTTCGTAGGCGGAAGGCGTACGGGTGCCAAAGCTCGAGCCATAGTTGAAATCCATCGAGACCGGCCGTAACTTCATCCCACCGCCTGCTGGGTCCTTCGATTGGAAGCGCAACGAGATGCCTTCATCCGGTTGGATTCGCAGAATCAGAAGATTCGGCGCGGGAGAAATCTCTCCGCTATTGAACAGCGATAAGGGGGCAGGATGGAAACGAATCGCGATATCCGTCACGCGCTTGGGCAGACGCTTGCCCGTACGCACATAAAAGGGCACACCTGCCCAACGCCAGTTGTCGATAAAGAAAGTGACAGCAGCGTAGGTATCCGTTTGCGCCTCAGGATTGACGCCATGCTCCTGGCGGAAGCCCGGCACATCTTCATTGCCAATCCGGGCGGGGCCGTATTGGCCCTTCACCGCATTCGCTTCCACTTCATCCGGCTTCAGAATCTTAATTGACCGCAGCAGCTTGGCACGCTCATCGCGCACTGTATCGGACTCAAACTGGCTGGGCGCCTCCATCGTCACTGTCGCCAGCACCTGCAACAGATGATTCTGAATCATGTCGCGCAGCGCACCCGCTTCCTGGTAATAAGCGCCACGGCCTTCGACACCAATGCTCTCCGCGCCGGTCACCTGCACATGGCTGATGTATTGCCGGTTCCAGAGCGGCTCAAAAATCGTATTGCCAAAGCGGAAGGCCAACACATTCTGCACAGTCTCTTTACCGAGGTAATGGTCAATCCGGTAAATGTCGCGCTCGCTGAACACTGTACTGATGCGACGATTCAACTCTTGCGCACTCTCCAGATCGTGGCCAAAAGGCTTCTCGATCACCACCCGGCGCCAACCACCGCCCTCGTGCTTGGAGAGACCGGATGCCCCGAGATGCTCGACAACACTCGCGTAGAAACTCGGCTGGGTGGACAGGTAGAACAACACGTTGCCACCTGTTCCACGATCCTTCTCAATCTGATCGAGTTGCTGCTTCATCGCCAAGTAGCAGGCAGGATCGGAAATGTCACCCGCGATATAGAAGATGCCACGGGCAAAGTCTTCCCAGAGCGCCGCATCGAAGGGAGAATTCTCGATGAATTTTTCTACACTGACGCGCATCTTTTCCCGGAATTGTTCGTGCGTCATCGCAGTGCGGGAATTCCCGACGATCGAGAAGCCGCTTGGTAATTTGCGCTCGTATGCAAGCCGATACAGTGCCGGCAGCAACTTCCTCATCGTGAGGTCGCCATTGGCGCCGAAAATCAGCACGGAGCAAGGAGGGATTCGCTTTTCAAAGCGAAGCGGATCATGAAAAGGGTTGGAAGAGGCGGCGTCCGTCATAGCCAGTCTGAGGATAGCAACAGAATGCCTGCAATAACCTGCGCGATACACTGGAGTTGGCAACTTATGAGCAATCGGAATTCTTTCGGCGCCGCGTCCTCGCTAACGGTCGGCGGCCGTGACTACGAGATTTATCGCCTCTCCGCGCTATCGCGCGTTGGCTTCGACATGAAGCGCATCCCCGTCTCGATCCGCATTCTGATTGAGAACCTTCTTCGCTTTGAGGATGACCTTACGGTCAAAAAAAGCGACATCGAATACGTTTCGCAGTGGAACCTCTCTGCGCCAGCACAGGAGATCAATTACCGCCCTGCGCGCGTGCTGCTCCAGGACTTCACTGGCGTGCCTTGCGTCGTCGATCTCGCTGCGATGCGCGATGCGCTCCAGAAGATGGGCGCGGATCCGAAACTGGCCAATCCGCTCATCCCCGTCGACCTCGTCATTGACCACTCCGTACAAGTCGACAATTACGGCACCAAGGACTCTTTCGACCTCAATGTCCTTCTTGAATTCCAGCGCAACAGTGAGCGCTATGCCCTGCTCCGCTGGGCTCAAACCGCCTTCCGCAACTTCCGTGCGGTTCCGCCCGGCACCGGCATCGTTCACCAGGTGAACCTCGAATACCTTGCGCCTGTGGTTTTCGTCAATGATGACAAAGACGTGGTGCAGGCTTATCCTGACACTCTCGTCGGCACGGACTCGCACACCACCATGATCAACGGCCTGGGTGTTGTCGGCTGGGGCGTGGGCGGCATTGAAGCCGAGGCCTGTATGCTCGGCCAGCCGATGTCGATGCTGTTGCCCGAAGTGGTGGGCTTCAAGCTCCACGGCAAACTCGCTGCCGGAGCAACTGCCACCGACCTCGTATTGATGGTCACCCAGCTTCTGCGCAAGAAGGGCGTTGTCGGCAAGTTTGTTGAATTCTATGGCCCGGGCATGCCTGCTCTGAGTCTGGCAGACCGCGCCACCATCGCGAACATGGCCCCGGAATACGGCGCCACCATCGGCTTCTTCCCGATCGACAACAAGAGCCTGGACTACATGCGGCTCTCCAACCGTCCCAAGCACCTCATCGAACTCGCCGAGGCTTATTACAAGGAACAGGGTCTTTTCCTCGAAGAGAACACGCCGGAGCCGGAGTTCAACGCAACGCTCGAACTCGATCTGGCCAGCGTCGAGCCCTCGCTCGCCGGGCCGAAGCGTCCGCAGGACCGCATCGCGCTGTCTGGCGTCAAGGCCAGCTTCCTCAGCACAACGCCCGAGCCCAAGGTTGCATCGGTCAACATGCAGGGTGAGAAGGTTGACATGCCGGAAGGCGCTGTCGTCATCGCGGCCATCACAAGCTGCACCAACACCTCGAACCCGAGCGTCATGATCGGCGCCGGATTGCTGGCCAAGAAGGCCATCGAGAAGGGCCTCATGTCGAAGCCCTGGGTGAAGAGTTCTCTGGCCCCCGGATCCAAGGTGGTGACTGAGTATCTGAATGCCAGCGGTCTGCAGCCCTATCTCGATGCCCTGCGCTTCAATCTGGTGGGCTACGGCTGCACCACTTGCATCGGCAATAGCGGTCCGCTGCCGGATTCGGTCAGCCATGCCGTCACCGACCACAACATGGTGGTGGCCGCCGTGCTCAGCGGCAATCGTAACTTCGAAGGCCGTGTGAATGCGCAGGTTCGCGCCAACTACCTCGCCTCGCCGCCGCTGGTCGTTGCTTATGCACTAGCTGGCCGCGTCGATATCGACCTCACCACCGAGCCGCTGGGTAAAGGCAAGGATGGCGAAGACGTCTATCTGAAGGACATCTGGCCGAGCCAGGAGGAAGTCAACGAAGCAGTCGGACAGTTCGTCACCGCCGATCAATTCGCTCGCGAATATGCCAGCGTCTTTGAAGGCAACGAACAGTGGAAGAGTATGAAGACTCCCACTGGCGATCTCTTTGCCTGGGATCCGAAGTCGACCTATATCAAGCATCCGCCCTACTTCGAGGACATGCGTGACCCCAATGCGCCGCTCGAGGATTTGAACGGCATGTACGCGCTGGCCGTTCTTGGTGATTCGATCACCACCGACCACATCTCACCGGCCGGTTCCTTCAAGAAGGACGTGCCCGCCGGCAAGTACCTCATGAGCCTGGGCGTCGCTCCTGTCGATTTCAACGGCTACGGCGCACGCCGCGGCAACGACGAAGTGATGACCCGCGGTACCTTTGCCAATGTCCGCCTCAAGAACGAAATGCTCGATGGCGTTGAAGGCGGCTTTACCAAGCACCTGCCCTCTGGCGAGCAGTTGAGCATCTACGATGCCGCGATGAAGTACAAAGCGGAACACAAGTCGCTCATCATCATTGCGGGCAAAGAATACGGTTCCGGATCGTCACGCGACTGGGCCGCCAAGGGCACCAATCTGCTTGGAGTCAAGGCAGTGATTGCCGAAAGCTTCGAACGCATCCATCGCTCCAACCTGGTAGGAATGGGCGTTCTGCCTTGCGAATTCCTGCCCGGCGAAGATCGCAAGACACTGGGCCTTACCGGCACAGAGACCTTCGCGATTGAAGGCGTCTCCGCAGCAGTCGGCGGGTTGAAGAAGGCGAAGGTGATCGCAACTGCTCCGGACGGCGTCAGCAAGAGCTTCACGGTGAAGGTTCGCATCGACACCCCAGTTGAGGCGATCTATTTCCGCAACGGCGGCATCCTGCCCTACGTTCTTCGCAATTTGGCCAAGACAGCAGTCCCGGCTAGTGTTTAGATAGTGGGATGCGCAGCATTGTACTTTTCTTAATGAGCGTCTCCCTGATGCAGGGAGACGACTTCTCAACCAAGATTAAGCCTGTGCTGCAACAGAATTGTCTGGCTTGCCACAATCCTGCGAATAGCCGTTCCCGCATCGATTTCCTGAAGGCGGAAACGGCTTCCGATCTTGAGAAGAAGCGCCTCCTCTGGCGCGACGTCGCCATTCAGCTTCGCAACCGCACCATGCCACCCGGCGTAGCGGCGGCGAAGCTGAGTGAAGAGGACCGGCTCCGCGTCGGAACCTGGATCGAAGACCGGCTCCGCGAGACCGCCTGCAGCACCGGCGAGTTTGCAGGCAACGTCCCACCCCGGCGCTTGAACCGGCGCGAATACCACAACACCATTCGGGATCTCTTCGGGATCGACATCAATGTCGGCGATCTCTTCCCTGCCGATGAATCGGGCGGCGCAGGCTTCGATACCAACGGCGAAACACTCTACATTCCCCCCATGATGCTCGAACGCTACATGGAGGCGGCGCAAAAGATCCTCGATCGCGTCGTCTACACTCCCTACTTCAGCAAGCTCATGCCGGGACACAAGCTCAAGATCAATGAGGAGATGAGCTTTGAGACGGAAGTTTTTGTCCCTGGTCAGTACAACCTGAAGGTATCGATCGATCGTCCCAAAGATCGTCCAGTCGATGTAGCTGTCATGGTTGATGGCATTCTCGGCTCTCAGTTGCATTACCCGCGCGACTCCGACGGCGGCGCCACGACACGGATCCACATCGCCAATCTCGACCGCGGCACTCATCGCTTTACCATCGTGAACCAGGACCATCCGGTCAATTTCTACAGCCTCACGGTCGAGCAAAAGCCGGAACCGCCCAGCGCCGAGAAACTCGCGCTGCACCATCGCCTCTTCGGCATCGAAGCAGGTGAGGCTCCGATCGACCCCCATGGCTTCGCCAGACGGCTGCTGGCTGGCTTCCTCGCCAAGGCCTACCGAGGCCCGGTCGAGAAGAGCGAAGTCGATCGCTTCTATGCCATCTTCAACCGCGCCGCCGAACGCGGCGGCCCTTATGAGGAGTCCCTCAAGCTGGCACTCAAAGGCGTGTTAGTTTCTCCGCGTTTTCTGTTCCGGGCAGAAGAGCGGGCCAACGCGAAAGGCATGCATCCGGTCAGCCAATACGACATGGCCTCCCGCCTGTCTTACTTCCTTTGGTCCACCATGCCGGATGAAGAACTCCTCCATCTTGCGGCCCAGAACAAGCTACAGGACCCGGCGGTCCTGGCGGAACAGGTTGATCGCATGATTGACCATCCCCGTTCCCGCGCCTTTGCCAACGCCTTTGTTGGCCAATGGCTCGGCACCAATGAAGTCGGCGGCCGCGTCGTGCCGCTGCTCACGGAACTCCAGCAGTACTACACGCCCGAGGTTGCAGCACAACTGCGGGAGGAGCCCGTGATGTTCTTCCAGCACATCCTCAACGGAGGCCGCAGCCTGCTCGAGATTCTGAACGGAAACTACACGTTCATGACAGCTCGCTTGGCGAAGTTCTACCAGGTGGAGGACAAGGTCAAGACGCCGCTCACAGACTCCTTCCAGCGCGTCGAGTGGCCTGACGAACGCCGTGCCGGAGTCCTCGGAATGGCAAGCGTTCTGGCCATGACCTCTCACTACAAAATGGGCAGCCCGGTGCTGCGTGGAGCTTGGGTTCTGGATTCCCTGCTCGGGACGCCTGTCCCACCGCCGCCGCCGAATATCCCAACCTTAGAAGAAGCGGCCAAGTCGGAGAAGGGCCTTTCGATGCGCCAGATCCTGGCCAACCATCGCGCGAACGCCGCCTGTTCGAGTTGCCACAATCTGATGGACCCGATCGGCTATAGCCTGGAAAATTTCGATTGGATGGGACGTTGGCGCGATACCGAAACCAATGGCAAAGCGCTCGACGTCACCGGTTCCCTGCCCTCGGGCGAAAAGTTCAATGGCCCGGTGGAACTGCGCCAGGTTCTAGTCCAGCGCAAAGAAGAATTCCTCCGTCACGTCACGAACAAAATGCTCGGCTTTGCCCTGGGCCGTTCGCTGCAGGACGGCGACCAATGTACGGTGCAGCGCCTGGTCGATCACCTCGAAAAACAGAACTACAACGCTCGCGTTCTCGTGCGCGAAATCGTTCTGAGCACTCCGTTCCGCAACTACGACGACGTCCTCGTCCCTACAGTGACAGCAGCGCCCAAACGCGAAAAGCCCAAGCTGCTCGGAACAAAGTAAGTTTGTTAATATAAGGCCAAATGGCGAAACCAATCTCACGTCGGATGGTGTTGCGCGGTGTTGGCGCAGCGATGTCTCTCCCCTGGTTGGAATCCTTCGCCAAAGCACAAGAGAACCTCACAGAGCCACCGCTGCGCACGGCATTTGTCTTCATGCCGAACGGCGTACGTCCTGACCATTGGACCCCTCCTGGCGACAGCGAGAACTTCGAGCTCACACCGCACCTCCAGCCGCTCGCAGGCCTCAAGAGCGACATCCTGCTGATCGAAAACCTCTGGCACAAGAACACGGTGGGCCGCAACGGACATTGGCCCAAAGTTCCTGCCTGGTTGTCTGGCGGTTTTGTGGAACGCACCGTCGGCAGCGATCTCGATGCCGGTGGCACGACGATCGATCAGTTGGCTGCACGTCATATCGGATCGACGACGCCATTACCCAGCTTCGAGCTCGGCATCGACGCCCCGCGCACAGGCATTGATACTGCCGGCGGCGGCTTTCCGCGCGCCCTGGGCTCCTTCCTCTCCTGGGCAGACCCGCACACGCCGGTGCCGAAAGAGATCGTGCCTCAGGTCGCCTTTGACCGTCTGTTCCGCAATCGGGTGAGCGCCGCGGTTGCCAGCGACGAAACCAGCGTGCTCGATGCTGTCCTTGATCAGGCCAAGAGCCTGCGCCGCCGTGGCAGCACCAGCGATCAAGCGCGTCTCGATGAATACTTTGAATCGGTGCGATCCCTCGAGCGCCGGATCGAAGCCTCCCAACGTCCTCAGAAGCGCTGGATCAACAAGGGCAAACTTCCTGTCGATCGTCCCCCGGCAGGCATTCCAGCGACACACGCCGAACACCTCCGCATGATGCTCGATATCCTCGTGCTTGCCTTCTGGACCGACAGCACGCGCATCGCCAGCATGATGATGGGCGATGCCCAAAGCGCGCAGGACTATGGCTTCCTCCCCGGAGTCAAAGGCAACTGGCATTCCATCTCGCACCATAGAGAGATCGAAGAAAACAAGCTGCAGTACCAGAAGATCATCAACTGGAACATGGAGCAGTTTGCCTACTTCCTCAACCGCCTGAAGAATCTCGACGAAGGGGGCAAGTCGCTGCTGGACAATTCGATGATCCTCTTTGGCGGTTCGCTCAAGGATGGCAACTCCCATCAGGAAGAAGATCTTCCCATTCTGCTTGCCGGCAGCGGCAAGGGTTGGCTGAAAACCGGACGCCGCATCCGCGCCGCAAAGAAGACGCCGCTGTGCAATCTGCATCTGGCGATGCTGCACCGGATGGGAATCGATCAGCCCTCGTTCGGTGACAGTACGGGGCCGCTGCAAGGCCTCGCCTAAGTCCGCTTTAATGGAGTGATGCGACTCCTGCTTTTCCTCGCACTCACTCTTTCTGCCGCAGACCTCAAGCTGACCCCAGCCTGGACCTACGACACCAAAGATTCGCTTGAGAAACCGAAGCGAGGCAAGCCGCCGGCGCTCGAAGTCACGCCCGTATACGACGCGGGCCGCCTGTACATTTCCACGCCACGAGGCACGGTTGCAGCACTCCAAGCGGTGACGGGCCGCGAGATCTGGCGCGTCGATCTGAGGGTCAACCCCGAGGGCAACTACGGCGACTTCGCCAACCGGGGTGTCAGCCTGCGCGGCACGCGTCTCTACCTGGGTACCGTCGATGGCCGGCTCGTTTGTCTTGAGAAGTCCAACGGAGCACACTGCAACGGCTTTGCTGAGATCGACCTGACCCAAGGACTGCGCCGTGCGCCCCGTTATGTGGGCGAGTACGGCGTCACCAGCGCGCCGGCGATCTTCAAAGACCTTGTCATCACCGGCAGCGCGATTGCCGACAACAGCCGTCTCGATATGGCGACTGGCGAAGTGCGCGCCTATGATGCGATGACAGGCAAGCTCCGCTGGACCTTCCATCCTCTTCCCGCAGATTCCAAGTCTGGCGCAGCGAATACCTGGAGCCGCATTACGGTGGACGAGGCCAGCGGCCTGGTCTTCCTCCCCACCGGCAGCGCCAGTCCTGATTACTACGGCGGGATGCGCCCGGGCGACAATCGCCACGCCAACAGCATCGTAGCTCTGGAGGGCGCGACAGGAAAGGTCGTCTGGGCCTTCCAGACCGTACACCATGACATCTGGGATTACGATGTCGCCAGTCCGCCGGAGCTGTATGAGTACAAGGGGCGCAAAGCAATCGCCGTGGGTTCAAAGACCGGGCATCTCTTCCTGCTCGATCGACTCACCGGCAAGCCCATCTTCGGCGTCGAGGAGCGGGCAGTGCCCACCAGCGATGATGCTTACAAAACACAACCTTTTCCGCTCAAACCTCCCGCACTCGTGCGGCAGCAGATCAGCGAAGCCGACATCCATCCTGCCTGCCTCGACACCTTCCGCACACTACGCAATGAAGGCATCTTTACTCCGCCCAGCGTCCAGGGGAGTCTCATTGTCCCTGGCAATATCGGCGGCATGCACTGGGGCGGCGTGGCGTGGGCCCGCAAAGACAAGATGCTCGTGATTCCAGTCAACGACCTGCCCGCGATCATCCGGCTGATCCCGAAAGAGAATTTCCAAGCCGAGCGCAAGGCCCATCCGAGTCGCGAAACCACCGAGCAGAAAGGTACGGACTTTGCGATGTCCCGCGAGTTCTTCATGACGCCGGACGGACGACCTTGCCTGTTGCCTCCTTGGGGATCGCTGGTTGGAGTCAACGTCGAGACAGGCGACATCGCATGGAAGGTGAAACTGGGCGATTTGCCCAATCTCGGCGGGCTCACCGTCAGCAAGGCCGGACACGTCTTTGTCGGCGCAGAACTGGGGCCCTATCTCCGTGCCTTCAACGCGAAAACAGGCGCACAGCTCGGAGAGTGGAAACTCCCCACCAGCGCGCGCGCCAAGCCAATGACCTTTGTCGAAGCGGGCAAAGAGTATGTCGTCATCGCAGCGGGCGGCCATGATACGCCCCTGAGCAAGCTCGATACGAAAATCGTTGCCTTTGAGATCCACCCCTGAAGCCCCGGCTCTTCTGAAGTAGAAGATCAACCGATAGAACATCTGTGACGCCTTACTCTTCCCCTAAAGTTGGCCTCATCGCTCGACTCCTGCAGAATCGCCGGTTCACACTCCTGAGTCTGTTGGTGGCATGCGCTTTCAGCAGTTGGGGCGCTCTCCACTGGTGGCAGCTCTCAGAAATCCGCTCGCGGGTGTATCGCATTGGAGCCGATCACGCGCCCCCGTTCTACCATCTGAAGGCGGATGGGACGGTCGAGGGAATCGCCGTGGAAGTGATGGACGAAGCGGCACGGCAGATGAAGATTCGCCTGCAATGGGTGCCTACCAACCAGCCGGACGAGGCACTCGAATCGCGCCAGGTCGACCTATGGCCGGCCCTGGCCTTTGTGGAGCCACGTGAGGGGAAGTTCCACTTCACCACGCCTTGGATCGTCAACAACTTTGTCATCGTGAGCTTAAAGCAAGCGGAGAAGCCAACGGTTCGAGACTTTGAAGGCAGAACTCTTGGCATCCGGGGTGGAGTCTTTACGCGAGAAGTGATGGCAAAACTCTTCTCGACCACAACAATCCGGGACTATCCATTCCGCGATGAGATACTAACCGGAGTCTGCCGGGGAGAAGTGGACGGAGGCCTTTTTGAAACCCGCTTCTTAGATTCTGCTCTCACCGATCGTCCGCCCGGCTGTGATGGGAAGAAGTTCAGCGTGCTGGTGCTTCCTGATATCAAGAGCGAACTGAGCATTGTCTCGCTGCCGGAGAATGCCAAGGTTGCCGACCTGCTGCGTACTGGCGTCGAACGGGTCGCCGCAGAAGGAGGCATCGGCCGTGCACTGGGACACTGGAGCGCCTTTACAAGCATCGACGCCAACGCACTCTATGCGCTCGAAGATGTTCGGCGGCGCCGGGATCTCTACGGGATTGGGTTTCTGCTCATCCTCTTGGCTGCAGGAATTCTCAGTTGGCAATTCTATCGACTGCGGCAGGCCGAGCAAGTCGCACGCACTGCGCAATCCTTCGCAGAGAACGCAAGCCAGGCCAAAAGTGACTTTCTCGCAAACGTGAGCCACGAGATTCGCACTCCGCTCAATGGCGTCATCGGGATGACGCGGCTGCTGATGGAGGGAGAGCTCAATGAAGAGAAACGGCAGGATCTGATCGCCGCCCACTACTCCGCTGAAAGTCTCCTCGCCGTACTGAATGATGTTCTGGACTTCTCAAAAATCGAAGCCGGCCAGTTGCACATTGTCTCTGAGAGTTTTAATTTATACGACCTGCTACAGCGGACTGTTCATATGTTTCGTAGCGAAGCCGAAGCCAAAGGCTTGCAGCTCCGCCTTCACTATCCCCATGAACTCCGGCATTTCTTCTCTGCCGACTCCGCCCGTGTGCGCCAGATCGTGATGAACTACATTGGCAACGCGACGAAGTTCACCGAGAAAGGTGAGATCCGCGTGCAGGTGGTACCCACATCCACAGGGCCAGACGAGACTTGGGTCCGAATCGAAGTCCACGACACAGGAATTGGAATTGCCACCGAAGCCCAGCCGCTCCTGTTTGAGAAATTCGTACAGGCAGATCCATCGACCACTCGAAAGTATGGTGGTACCGGCCTTGGGCTGGCGATCTCACACAAGTTGGCACAGTTGCTGGGAGGGCAAGTGGGCGTCAACAGCCAACTTGGGGTTGGCTCCTGCTTCTGGTTTGAAGCGCCCTACCGTTGGGCTGCAGAGGCAGCACCGCTTCCACCCCGACACAACCGGTATCGCAGGTTCCTAGGCAGTGTGCTTGTGGCCGAAGACAATGTGATCAACCAGCGGCTGATTGCAAAAGCACTCGAGCACCGCGGCCTGGACGTGCGAATCGCAATCGACGGAGTGGAGGCAATCGAGGCCACGCAACAGAGAGACTTCGATCTGATCTTCATGGATTGCCAAATGCCCCGGATGGATGGTTACGAAGCGACCAAAGTGATTCGAACGCAGGAGTTACCGGCGCGGCACATCCCCATCGTCGCCATCACCGCTAACGCATTTCGCGAGGACGAACTCCGCTGTTTGGCCGTTGGGATGGATGAGTATCTGAGCAAGCCCATCGATTTGGTTCGATTGGATCACATCCTGGCCACTTACCTGAAACCCTGTCCATTAGAATCGCCGGATAAGCCGGCGCCACGAGATAGCGAAGGTTTCCCAGCTTAAGTCCCTGTACGTTACGAAGAAACAAGACACTCGCCGGAATCGGCCCAAACTGGATCGGCTCCGGGTAAGCCGAGCGAGTCTCAGAAACCACTTGCTTCGGATTGGCGGGGCTCATCACCACGGCTTCGAGATCGAGGTCACTCAGTTCGAGCGAGCGGATCGGATTCTCTTCAAGGCCTGCGATCACGCTGGCGTGGCGTGTCCCTCTCGCTTTGATATTGCGAATCCGGATCTGGTCCATATCACCTGCCAAGGGAGATTGAGGAGCTTGCTTCCGTTCCCCCACACGGAGGAAGATCGGCGTCCCTACTTGATCCATCGTCACGTCCTCGATCTGCACATCGCGAATGTTCCCTCCATCGACGGTCATGATCGCGATGCCGGGATTGCCATGCCGGTTGCCCATGCCACCGGTCATGCTGAGCTTCCGGACCCGAACCTTGGTGATGTCGCCATAAGTCTCCGTGCCAATCTTGAAGAACATGCTCGCCGTCTTGAGCCGGCAGTTTTCGATCCCGATGTTTGAGGTACTCAGCTTCCGCTGCAGCGAAGCACTCGACTTCAAACTGATCGCGTCGTCGAACGATTCAATATCGCAATCATGAATCTTCGCATTGCGCACACCGTCGAGATCGATGCCATCGGCATGCGCGCGAGTCACCGTAACAGAACCAATGTCGACACGCTCGCTGTCGATCAAGCTGATGGCATAGTTCGGAGCCTGGTCGATCGTAAAGCCATTCAGCCGGATGTTGCGGGAACGCCGGATGGAGATCGGTTTCGGCCCTCCTCGCTCAGACCGATTGCACTCAATCCGGCCCGGCCCTTCGATTGTGATATTGTCGACGTCGGTCGCAAACAGCATCGCGTGTTCAAAAATCGAAGTCTCCCGATCGGCATAGGGCTCGGAACTCAATCGCTCGGGTGGACTGTAATCCGCATTGAGCGGAGACATCCGAAGAATGGCTCCAGGAGCGAACTGGAGATGGGCACCATTCGGCAGCCGAATCGTGCCCACCGTATGAATGCCAGCCGGCACTAGATAGGGACGGCGCGCAGCAGCGCTCTGGTTGATCCCATCCTGCAAGGCTTTGGTATCCAGAGAAACTAACAGTACAAGTTGAATGGCATTTATCAGCATGTGTCTTGACGAAGCTTTCGATTAGTGATGGAATCGACGAGCAATGAGGGTTATCACAACGTTGTTGCTGCTCGCCGGGCTGTGTCTCGCCCAAACAGAGCGAGGACAAATTTCAGGTGTCATTACCGATGCTACCGGAGCCGCAGTGAGCGGTGCACAGGTCGTCGTGGTCAACAAGGGCACAAACACACCGCTGACGGTCGCCACCGGAAGCAGCGGTGACTACACCGCGGCGAATCTTCCCCCGGGCGAATACCGTGTAGAAGTGACCGCGCCGGGCTTTAAGAAATTCATTCAGGCGAATCTGACACTCAATGCCTCCGCCACGGTCCGCGTCGATGCGAAGCTCCAATTGGGGCAGGTCTCAGAAAGCATCGAAATTACCACCGCAGTAGCTCAGGTTCAAACGGAAAACGCCCGCGTCGCAACAGCAGTGTCGAACAAGATGGTCGACGAACTGCCGCTGGTCGTCGGTGGTGAAATGCGCAATCCCTTTGGACTGGTGGCCATTGCCCCGGAAGCGAAAGGTTCCGGCTCCCGGTTGAGCCTCGGTGGCGGACAGGCCAGGGCCTGGAATGCCACCATGGACGGGCTGTCGATTGCAACGAATCGCGCCGCGGACGCAGGCGAAATCGCCTACACGGCCCCTTCTCTCGAAGCGATTACCGAGTTCAGCGTCGACACCAACGGCTTCAAGGCAGAATATGGCCAGGCTGGCGGCGGGGTGATGACCTTTGTCTCGAAAAGTGGAACCAACGAGTATCACGGCAATGGCTTCGAATTCCTGCGCAACAACGCGATGGATGCGCGAGGCTTTTTCGCACCCACTCGCGCTGTCTACAAGCAGCATGATTTCGGCGGCACCCTCGGTGGCCCCATCCGCATCCCGAAGCTCTATGACGGCCGGAACAAGACCTTCTTCTTCTTCAGCTACGAAGGCTTTCGCAACCGCGTCGGATCGACCGATAGCTTCTTCTCTATTCCCACTCCGGAGATGTATAACGGCGATTTCTCCAATCTCGTCGACGCAAGCAATAAGAAGCTTCTGATTTATGATCCCAACACCACACGTCAGGTCGGCTCTTCATTCGTACGGGATCCATTCGCGAACAATCAACTGCCCACCAGCCGTTTCAGCACCTTCGCCAAGCAAGTGATTCCTTTTGCCTCCGTCGTCAAACCCACGGTGCCCGGCACCCCCGGCACCATCGGCTACATTCGCAATAACTACATGTCGCAAGGCGGAAGTACCACCACTCCAACCGACAAGGCCAGTATCAAGCTCGATCAAAACATCGGTTCCCGGCAGAGAGTGGGCTTCTTCATGAATAAGACCGACAACGCGACAGCGCTGTCGAACGGTACTCCTGGCTTGCCGCAACCACTGTGGAGCGGGCAAGTCTCCGAATTCAAAACCTCCAGCTATCGCGTCACTCACGACTACACTTTGAGCCCCAACCTGATCAACCACTTTGCTTTCGGCGCCAACAAGTTCTATAAAAATTCCTATTCGCCAAGCTCAGGCAAAGACTGGAAGAGCAAAGTCTGCCTGAAGAACGCCGTGGACTGCAATGACAATTTCCCGCGGCTCACCTTTTCAGAATTCTCTGGCTGGGGTTCCACCAGCTACAACGGCACCGAGCAGCCGATGTACTCCATCAAGAACGACACCACCTGTATTCACGGTAAGCACACCATCAAGTTCGGCTACGCCTACGACGACCAGCGGGCCAATGGCTTTGGCCAACAGGACATCATGGGCGCTGCGGCCTTCAGCTTTCTCGGCACTGGCGTTCCCGGGGTGACCAGCTACTCTTCCGGCAGTTCCTTCGCCAGCTTTCTGCTCGGAGAGGCGAATGGCGGCAACACCGAAACCATTCGCAAAGTCACGCAGTTCTATCGCTACCATGGCCTTTATTTCCAGGACGACTTCCGTGTCAATCGCAAGTTGATCCTCAACATTGGGCTTCGCTACGACAACACGCGCCCCCCGATTTCGGCCACCGATTCCTACTCAGATTTCTCACCGACAGCACCGAATCCCGCCGTCAATGGCTATCTCGGCGCGCTTCGCTTTGCCGGTACGGGCCCGGGACGCGAAGGGGTGCGTTCGCTGATCCCGAGCTGGAACGCAGGCTGGGGTCCGCGCTTGAGTATGGCCTATTCCTTAAATGACAAAACCACGATTCGCGCCGGTGTCGGCCGCAGCTTCTCCCGTGTCGCTGTTGTTGGCTCCAGCGGCCACGTCGCGGGCTTCATTGGACAGTACTCATTCAGTTCGCCGAACAATGGTGTCATCCCTGCCTTCCGTACGGAAGATGGGCTTCCGAGCTATTTGCTGCCTCCTCAGATCAATCCGGCATTCCAGAACAATCAGACCGTGGATTATTGGAATGGCCAGGATGGTACAAGAGCTCCCGAGAACGTCACCTGGACCTTCAGCGCACAGCGCCAACTGACACAGAACACCGTGTTTGAGCTCGCCTACAATGCCAGCCTCGGCTCCCACCTGCCCACGCAGTTGCTGAACTTCAACCAGATTCCCAAGGCAACCTACGATGGCCTGGTCAGCCGCTACGGTGCCGTGCAGGCGAACAATATCCTGCGGGCTGGCATCACCTCCGATCTCGCCGTCGGCGCGGGCATCCAGGCTCCCTACCCGAACTTCCTCGACCCCGCCGTCCAAACCAATCGCACCGCGGGCCAAGCACTGCGGCCCTATCCGCAGTACCTCAACATCCAGGCCGGCGCACGAGAAGGAGACAAGAGTGGCCACTCCACCTACCATGCGATGGTCATGAAGCTCGACCGCCGCTTCTCGAACGGTCTCACCTTCCAATGGAGCTATGTCCTCTCGAAACTCCTGACCAATGCCGACAGCTATGGCGTCGATGGAACGGGGTCGCAGGACCATTTCAATCGTGGCCTCGAGAAGTCGATCGGCCGTGACGACCAGACTCACATCCTCAAGCTCAACACCGTCTATGAACTGCCCTTTGGCAAAGGGAAACGCTGGCTGGCCAGCGGCGGCTTCACCAATGCAGTGCTCGGCGGCTGGCGCCTGGGCGCCATCCAGAGCTACCAGCGCGGTCTTCCCATTGCGATCTCCCGCAACAATCCGCTCGTCAACTTCAATGGCACCACTCGACCGACCATCACAAGCTACGACAACTGGCAGCCCAATTGGCAGACCGGCAGTTTCGACCCGCAACTGGACAGACGAATGGACAAAAGCGTCTTTCCCGTACAACCGGTCGATTTCGGCAACGCCACTCGCTACAATCCCAAGCTCCGTGAGTTCCCGGCTCTCAACGAGAATCTTAGCCTCGGCAAGAGCTTCGCAATTACGGAAAGAGTCCGGCTCGACTTCCGCGCCGAAGCCTTCAATCTCTTCAACCGGGTCCGTTTCGGCAACGGCGGCACCAATCTGGATAACACCAGCTTCGGTGTGGTCGTCGATCAGTCCAACACGCAAAGGCAGATGCAGATGGCGTTGAAGCTCTACTTCTAGTTCTTTTGTCCAAAGGGCCAAAACATTCTTTCGCTGCATGTTTTGGCCTGTCGCAATATTACGGCTGGGAATCAGCGAAACTATGAAAGAATGTCTTCGCAGTCAACCTTAGATTGACATGCGACTTTAACGGAGTCTTGGGATGCAGCGTCGAGTGTTAGCGTTTGTGCTTGCGGGGGGAAAGGGTACCCGGCTTTACCCTTTGACTAAGGAGCGTGCCAAACCGGCAGTTCCCTTTGGAGGACGGTACCGGATCTGCGATTTCGTGCTCTCGAACTTCGTGAATTCCGGCATCTATTCCATCTACGTTCTGATCCAGTTCAAAAGCCAGTCCTTGCTCCAGCATCTTCGCGATGGCTGGGAGTTTTCAGGGCTCCTGAAGAACAACTTCTGCATTCCCGTACCCGCGCAAATGCGCACTCCGGGCGAGAGCTGGTACCGTGGCACCGCAGACGCCATCTATCAGAACGTCAACCTGATTGAGCAAGCCGAGCCGGACGTCATCGCCATCTTCGGTGCGGATCACATCTACCGCATGAACATCCGCGAGATGATCGAGTTCCACATCGACAAGGGTTCCGACGCCACCATCGCCGCCATCCCTGTCGAAAAGCGCTTCTCGAGCGAGTTTGGGGTGATTGAGGCCGCGCCAGGTGGCTCCATCATTGGCTTCCACGAGAAGAACCCCGACGCCCCCACCATGCCCGGGGATCCAACTCGCGTTTTTGCCTCCATGGGCAACTACATCTTCAGCACCAGCCTGCTGCTACGCGAACTCTACGCCGACGCGGCAGATCCCGAAAGTTCGCACGACTTCGGCCGCGACATCCTGCCCAAGCTGGTTGGCCGCGTCCCTATGTACGCCTACGATTTCCAGAAGAATCACATCGCCGGTGACCCCGAGGACCAGGAGCCCTACTGGCGCGACGTCGGCACCACAGACTCCTACTACGAAGCCTCGATGGACCTGCGCAGTGTCCACCCCAAACTGAACCTCTACAACCGCAACTGGCCGCTTCGCACCGCAGGCTATGAAGATCCGCCCGCCAAGTTCACCTACGACGAACACAATGTCCGTGGTTCCGCCGTGGACTCGATCGTTTCCGGTGGCTCCATCATCTCCGGCGGCACCATCCGCAACTGCGTCATTGGCCGCGGCGTCAAGGTCTACGGCGACGCTGAAATCGACGACTCGATTATCTTCGACAATTGTGAAATCGGCCGGGGCGCCAAGATCCGCCGCGCCATCCTCGACAAGAATGTGAAAGTCCCCGACGGCACTAAAATCGGCTACGATCTCGAAGCCGATCGCAAGAATTACAGCGTTACAGAGTCTGGGATTGTGGTGGTGGAAGGGCGTCGCTCTCGCGTGGAAGTGAGCTCGATGCAGGTGGCGCGAAGGTACTAAGCGCCAACGCCACCAGCACCACCACCGCACAGCCGATCACGTTGTACCAAAGAAAGCCCACCTGCCCCGTATAGTGCGTGTAGAAGATGGCCGCCTCTCCGGCAAGCACGCCGGTAAATGCAGCCGTGCCACGCACTTTCGGGAAGAAGAAGGCCAGCAGGAACACGCCCAGCAGCCCCCCATAGAACAAGCTTCCCAACAGATTCACCGCCTCCACTAAGCTCCCCAGATCGCGGGCCAGTTGTGCGCTCGCCACCGCGTAAACACCCCAGAAGACCGTCGCTAAGCGCGAGAACCACAGATAGTGCTGATCGCTCGCGCCTTGCTTGATAAAGCGCTGGTAGACATCCACCATCGTCACGGTAGCCAGTGAATTGATCTCGCCCGAACTCACCGACATTGCCGCTCCAAAGATCACAGCGATCACCAGTCCGACAAAGCCCACCGGAAGCTGCTGCGTGACAAAGTTCAGGAAGATATAGTTCGTGTCATTCGCACCCTTCGTTGCTTCCTTGTGCACGGCGTCCAACTGTTTCTGCGCCGCCAGAAACTTGCTCTGGTGCTCCGCATCGCGATTGGCCAAAAGATCAAGAGCTGCCTGCCGGCGCTCCGCAACTGCGGCTTCATGCCGGCGCTCGATCGTGGAACCGGATAGCTTCTCGAGATTCCCGGAATGGAAGGTGACCGGAGGCGCAATGAAGATATAAAACACAAAGACCATTGCCCCGGTCAACAGGATAAAGAACTGCATCGGCAGCTTCGCCACCGCATTGAAAAGCAGACTAACGCGGCTCTGCTGCACGTCCCGTCCGGTGAGATAACGCTGCACCTGGCTCTGGTCGCAGCCAAAATAGGCGAGAGCCAGAAAGGTGCCGCCAATGAGCCCGCTGAACAAGTTGTAGCGGTCATACCAGTCGAAGTTGGTCGTCACTGCGTTCAGCTTGCCGGCAGCTCCTGCCAGCACCAGAGCATCGCTAAAGCCAACGCCTTCCGGCAGCCGGTGCACGGCGACAAAGATCGCAACAAACAGGCCGACAATCATAATGAGCATCTGCTGGAAGTCGGTCCAGGTCACCGCGCGAATGCCGCCGAACACCGTATAGAGAATCACGACGCCCCCCATCACCAGCGTCGTCACCTGATCGTTCCAGCCGAAGATGACGGTGAGCACCACAGCAGGCGCATACAGCACCATGCCGCAGGCCAGCCCGCGCTGGATCAGAAAGATCAGACTCACCAACACGCGCGTCTTGGAATCGAAACGTTTCTCCAGATACTCGTAAGCCGTAAAGACGTTCGCGTTGCGAAAACGCGGCACAAAGAACTTGCTGACGAGAATCATCGCCAGCGGAAGCCCGAAATAAAACTGAATGAAGCGCATGCCATCGGCATAGGCTTGCCCGGTGGTGGAGATGAAGGTGACAGCGCTCGCCTGCGTCGCCATGATCGACAAGGCGACGGCATACCAGGGCAAGGAGCGGTCAGCAAGCAAATAGCCGGAGACGGTTGAGGTTTTACGGCTTTTCCACAGACCGTAGAAGACGATAAACCCGATCGTCGCGGCGAGTACTGCCCAATCGAGGGTTCTCATATGCGGAAGGCGGCTGTAAAGAGAGAGAGAGCCACAATCACACACACCAGATAGGCGATCACAGCCAGATAGATCCGCGTCCAGCTACCAAAGAAGGGCGCGGCTTCTGATTCCGGCGGCAGCATCAGTTCTTACCCGCACTGAGGAAATTCGCGAAGATGCGATAGGCTCCGGGCACGCCCGCAGGAAGCTGACGGAACCACGACATCGGCGTAAAGATGTAATTGCCCTGCCCGTACTTCGTCACCAGCGTACCACCGAGCATCGGATTTTCGCCCGGGTCATGCATTGAGAACAACGGCTGGTAGTGGTCATCCCATTTGTTGGCAAAGTAAAGACCACGCTCCTGCACCCACCCGTCGAAGTCCTTTTCCCCAATCTGGTTCGGGAACTGCAGCAGCCGCTGATCGACTTTGGGAAACTGCACGGCGGCATGTTCATCGGTCACGCGGTCACGCGAGGTCGTAATTGGATAAGGGCCCACCTTGCTTAAGATGCTCGGATCGCCACCAAAGAATCCACCTTCTACAACGTTATATTGCACGATGAAGGTGCCGCCCTTGGCAACGTAGTCATCAAAAATGCGTTGTGCGTTCGCCCGCAGATCAGGCCGCGTGTTGTAGGCGCGCACGCCGGTGACAATTGCATCAAACTGACCCAGCCGCCCAGTGGTCAGATCGGTATCGCTCAACAGAATCACTTCACAACCCAGTTGCCGCAACGCATCCGGAACTTCATCGCCGGCGCCCATAATGTAGCCAATCCGCTTCGACAATACCTTCGCATCGAAACGCACCAACTTCGACTTGGCCAGCGGCGCCAGAGTCTGCGGCGGAATATGCGAGTACTGGATCACATGCGTTCCATGGGTATATTCACGGCCGTCGATCGTGGCCACAGCCGTCACGCTCGCCAGTGACGCCTCACGGGGCGGCGTCACCACAAAGCTCAAGGTCTTTTCTTCATCTGCCGCTGCGATATTGAAATCGAGAGTCGCCGGATCGGTCTTCCATCCCGCGGGGACATTCAGCTTCAGGCTCCCTTTGCGATTCGGCTGATTTGCCTTCAGCACCACTTCCACTTTGCGCGCTTCTGCGGCCGGAAACACGAGCGCATCCTCCGTCAAACGTACGGAAATAGGAGCCACGATGGTCACAGGCCGGGTGAGTTCCCCCGCACTGCGATCGACATAGCGATGGGTCACGCCACGTGTGAGCTCAATCTCTGTGCCATTGACAAGAAACTTGATCGTCGCGACAACCGGAGCCGGTCCTTGGGGCAAGCCCAGTACGCTACGATCATTCACCGTAAAGCTCGACTCTGTCCGAGGTTCAATCAGATAATACGGCTGCGTCAGCGCTGCATCCTGGCTCAGATTCCAGTCGAGCGGGATGCTGAGCATCGTATTGTCCACCAGCTTTGTTTCTTTGGAGAATGGCGCAACACCGGTCGCGCCACGAAAGCTTGCCGATTGCAGCGTGATCGTCGCATCGTTGCGTTCAATCGCCGCCAGCTTCATCTTCGACGTCGTTCCCTGCACCGCGACATACTTATCCGCCTGGAACTCCACCCAGAGACCTGCAACCAATGCAATGGCCTCATCGAGATCGTGCAACTTGATCGTGCTGTAATAATCCTTTTTCGGAGCCAGCAACGCGCGAGCTTCCAGCAGATAAGGCAGGATCGCCGTTGGCTTTGCGGGATGGTATTCCTTCGAAGCGCGGGTGAGCAGCTCTCCGATCTTTGTGCCGCCAGGAATCCGATTCCAGGTGGTGTCGATTCCGTCAAACAAATCTTTGCTCGCCGGGTCGCCCTTGATGTTGATGAAATAGGTTGGTTGCGAGCCCTTCCGTTCCGCCGCACCCATTGCCTGGCTGCGATGCTGGCTCCGGCTCCAACCGGCAATCTCGCCATAGCTATAGCCAAGATACGGATCGAACTCGCCCATATCGATGCTCACCCGGGCTGCACTTGCAGCGCCAGCCGGCTCCGGCGGTCCACCAGGACCAAAGGCATTCCACACTAAGCGCTTAGCCTGCCAGGGCTCGACATACTGCAACTGCTCCGGAAAACGCTTGGGATCCGCAGCGGCGCCAAAGGCTTCATCGGCTAGCAGCGCCGAGGCTTGGTGATGTCCGTGGCCATCGGAAGGTGTACCCGAGAAACGCCGGATGATGACATCCGGACGGAACTTACGAATCGCCCAGACCACATCGCCAAGAACCTTCTCTTTGCCCCAGAAGTCCAAGGTCTCTTTGGCGGACTTGGAAAACCCAAAGTCGATCGCACGTGTAAAAAATTGTTCGCCACCGTCAATGCGCCGCGCAGCAAGCAGTTCCTGGGTGCGAATCACTCCGATATCCACTCCTTGGTCGGAGCCGATCAGGTTCTGTCCACCCTCTCCCCGATTCAAGGCCAGATAAGCCGTACGCACTTTTTTGCCGCGCGCATAGTAGGCAATCACACCCGTATTTTCATCATCCGGATGAGCGGCAATCATCATCACGCTGCCAACTACTGTGAGCTTATCGAGAGCCTGTTTTACTTCGGGCGCACCACTAAATGTACGTTGGGAAGGAAGGGCAATAGCCAGAACTAGGAGTAGGACGGCGGAACGCATATTGACCAGTGTAGCGTCCCGCCGCAGCATTCCTAAGACTTGCCGAGATCGTCGCCCAACTGTTGCGCGAGGTAGTTGGGAAGCCCCATCTGCTCGATCAAAGTCAGCTGCGCTTCGAGGAAATCAACATGCTCTTCTTCGTCCGTCAGGATGCGTTCAAAGAGCTCACGGCTTCCATTGTCACCAGCAGCAACAGCGGCCGCAATTGCCTTGTTCAGACGCGCCACCGCGTCGTACTCCAGCTGCAGATCGTTCTCATGCATCTGCTTCACGTTCTGGCCAATCTTGAGCTGGAATAGCTCCTGCATATTCGGCAGGGCGTCCAGGAACAGAATCCGTTCCATGGCCGCTTCCGCATGGCGCATCTCGCCAATCGATTCTTTCTTCGTATAAGCGGCGAGGCCCTTGTAGCCCCAGTTTTCTAACATTTCGGCGTGAAGGAAATACTGGTTGATCGCCGTGAGCTCGCCCACGAGGACCTCTTGTAAATACTTCACAACTTCTGGATTTCCCTGCATAGAGTTCAATGTATCAGTTCAGAATCCGACTCACTCACCGGCTGGCTGAAACCTTTGCCCCCTTCAAGCGCGCCGCATCCTTCACCCACTGCTCGAGAATCTTGTAGCCCGGATCATTTGGATTGAAGCGTCTTCCTCCCTGGTGACCATCCTCTTTGCCACTCTGCACATTGAGCGGCTTGCGCAACAGCTTCGATTCCTCCACCGAGTTCTCATTCACACGCTCCAGAAGCGTCTTGTAAATGTGAACCAGGCCCGTCATCTTCACATAACCACGATCATCATTCGGCGCCAACTCCATCGAAGGCACACGCCCCGGCAAGCCATGACAGCCGAGACACGACTGCTGATCCTCCCGATTCGGCTTCGTTAATTCCGGAGCCACCCAGTCCCGGAAATACTCCCAGTTCTTGCGCCATCCCGGACTCAGTTTGGCAATCTCAGCCGGTTCACGTTCGAAGTACTGCGGCACGGCCTTCGCCAAGGCAGGCTGCAACCGTGGGTTCGTCCGGACAATCGGATCGGCAGCAAGGTCCAAAGCCGCACGCTTGATCCTCGAATCGACAGGCGTTTCCAGCGCTTTCAAAAAGAGATCTGTGGATTGATTCCGCAACCCGGCAAACTCCGCAGGCAACTGCTGCGGCGCTCCCACCTCAGGCACCTCCTGCCCAAAGCGCAAGGTCCAACGCACGGACTGCACCCAGAGCCGCTCCTGCATCGGAGTCGTAAAGCTCTTGGGAAATGCGTTGAACAGTGTCGTCGTCTGGAGGTCTGGATTGAAGTTGATGACATTGCTGATCTGCTGGGCGACATACCAATCGGTCGGGTCCTTATCCATCTGCGCGAGCGGACGGGTATTCTCCGTCAACTGGCCCCGCGCGGCATCCCAGCTCGGCAACAACAGCTTATAGAAGATCTGCTGCTGCTCCGCCGACTTCGGCATATTCCAGCGGGCCCGCTGGAATAGTTTGATTAATGGCGACACAATCTCCGCCCGCCGCTCCGGCTCCCCTGCCCCGCGATAGAACTGCTCCATCAACGGCTCCATGAACTCCTGGCTCGCAGGCAAGGTGATCAGCCGTGGATCAGCGATCGAAGTCGAAGCCATCGTGCGCAGATTCTCGGGACCAGTGGAAGCATAGGCCAGCAGCTTCTTCTGCAACGGATCGTAGACAATATTCGCGGCAGCCTCAATCGAGAGCTTCAAGCGCAACGGATCCTGCTGCGCCTCGCTCTTCTCCCAAAACGCCAGTACGGCCTTGCCCATCATCGGCGCCGCATTCTCGGTGATGTAGCCCATCTGGCCCGGCCCGCCGTCGCCGCCCGCCTGGTTGTAATAGGTAGCAGCAATCGCGGTCAGCCTTTCGATCAAGCGCTCAGACGGCTGCTTATCGAGCTTCTTTGAGATCGTGTCAAAGAGTGGTGCGAGTTCGGGGTACTGGTGTTCCTTGCTCGGGTTCGCCCGCTGGCCATTCGCAATAAACAGCGCCTCCACCTGATAGCGCATCGCGTTCTCCGCCAACACGCTCGGCTCCTCCCGCTCAAGTGCCCGTACCATCGCCGCATTCACGGCGTTCCGCACCGGTGGGTTGTAGATCCACCAATTCCAGGCCGCACGTGTCGCCCAGGCCCGCACCGCAGGCGAGGGATCCTCATTCATCATCCGATCGAGATTCCGCGTCAGCCGGTCAAAACCCACACTCGAGCGCGACATCACGGCATCGGCCCGCATCACGAGTGCGCCGGCAATCGTCTCGCGCGTCCGGTCGTCGCCTTTTTGGCTCGCGGCAAACAGCGAATCCCAACCCTTGTCATCGAGCAAAGATTGGCGAAGGCCCCAGCGAGCCGCCTCACGCACCATCTTCGACGAATCGCCCGCTCCAGCCAACTGCAACTGAATTCCGCGATCATCCCGCAGCGCTCCCAGCGCCATTTGTGCGTAATAACGCACCGCAGCCACAGGGCTCTTTGCACCAGCCATCACCAGTTCGCTGTACTGCCGGTCCTCCGGGTTCATCCCGAGCTGCGCAAGGGCCCGGAAACGGGCAATCGTATCAAGCACACTCTCCCCGGCCACCGGCTCAAGCGTCTTGCGGTCAATGGGCTTCGGCTGCATCGGGTAGAGCCGTCCCAGCGCATGCTCAACATAAGCCGTCGTCACAAAGCCGGTCAGAGCCGCCTTGTTCCACCGTCCATAGGGATCCTGGGTCTTCAACAACCAATCGACGCCCTTCTTCACCGCGGGGTCGCGATCGTCAAAACCAAGCGCCCCAAATGCCGTCAGCGCGAGAGCCGTAGGTGCGGCGTCACACTCGGTCTTCTCATGAAAACCCCAGCAACCCTCAGCCCGTTGCGCCTTGCGAATCGCCCACTCATCGTCATGCAGCTGCTTCAGAATCTGCGGCTCCAGGCGATGCCCGGCATAAGGAAAAATCTTGCGGAAGAATTCGACGCGGTTCCCATAGTCATCAACGTACTTGGCCTGCAATGCCAGCAGCTTCTCTGCCTTCTCTTCCAGTGCCTCAAAGTACTTCGGATTCTTTGTATCGCGCCAGGCGCGCTCGAGAATCGTCCCCGCAAAGCGATAGACCACCGCCTGTCCATAATTCGATCCAGGCCCAGCCGCATTGATGCCGCTCGGGTCGGCAGACTGCAGCATGAAGTTCGCCGTCCGGAGTTGCTGCGTCGAGTGCAATCGCTTTGCCGGCGTCAGCATCTCGGCCATCACAACATTGAAGCCTGCGGCGCGCGTACCAGCCGGACCATCACCAAGATCGAGCGGCGACAAGCTGGTATTGTTCGCGGCCTCCACCAAGGTATTGGTCGGACGCAGACACTCGTACATCAGATTGATCAGTTGGCGGGCATTGTGCGTCGACTCGAGCGGATAGCCGTTCAACACAGGTAACGCCGGTCCCCAGACACTCGACTGCGTATGGCAGCTCATGCAGATGGTGCCCAGCAACGATCCCGTATCCCGGATCCTGCGATCGACTGAGGCGCCGCGCGGCCGGTTCAGGAGCCACGCATGCACCTGCGTCATGTGATCGTACATCCCCTGCTGCACGGCCTTGCGCGGATCGGTGTAAGGAGCCAGATCGCGAATGCGCAACTCTACTTCATAGCCTGGCGAATTCGCCTCCACCGCCAGATAATAGACGCCACCCGGAACAAAGCGGCGCGTCATCGCCGTCCGATGTTCTTCCAGTTGCTGGTGGACCCGCTCATTCTCGTTCTGCCCGTCTTTGTATTCCTTGCCATCGGCCGTATACATCCGCAGCCGGGCCACCACAAACGGATCTGGCAACATCAGATTCGCGGTAAACAATTTCGCTTGCTTGCCCTTGAACTCCAGGCGGAACCAATCGTCGCCCTGGCCCTTGGTCACCACACCGTTATCAAAGTACTCAATGTCATCTGCAGACCCGACAATATGGCGATTCTCATCGCCTCCGGTATCACCGATCACAATTGGCTGTGCCTCGGCGATCGAGTTATTCGGCTCCACTTCGAGGGTCATGCCGCGTGTTGATTTCCCCAAGGACACCGGCTGGATCTCCGCACGCCACGGAACACTCAATCCCTGCGGCCAAGGCGTCGATTTCGGATAGGGCTTCAGCAGTCCAATGCTTCCGGTCTCTCTCCAGCGGGGCAGATTAAAGATCGCCTCCTCGTCCTGCACCGCCTTTGCCTTCAGGGTATAGACACCCGCTTTCGGCGCACGGAAGTAGACGAAAAAATCAGGATCGAGCGCATGAACAACTTTCCGAAGGCCACCAAACTCGACGGAAATCCGCGTATTCGGAGCCAATTTCGAAGGCGCGCTCAAGCCGGCTGAGACTTCCACCACCTCTCCGGTGCGCAGAGTCACCGACTTTTCAAATAAACCACTAAAAGTGGTTTGAGCAGGCAGCGCATTGGCCCAAACAAGACTAGCAATGAAAAAAAAGTACCGCATACTGGGGTTGGCCAATATCTTTTCATACACAGCCATGCTTTGGGAAGTCATACTACTGATCCTCTCAATAACGCTGCTTTGCTGTTATTCGCTCGCTGTGGATCTGTTCAAGTATCTCCGGGACCAGCACCGGGCCCGGGTGGTCGATCACCAACTGGAAGATCTTCCCGGCCAGATGGTCTGGCTGGCCGAGAGGCGTTTTGGGCCACCAACCGAGATCGTCCATGGCACCACCGGCAGGCAACTCTACATCTGGAAAGTACTCTCGCTCCCCGGAATCCCAACCGGCAGTGGTCTTATGGTGGTCACGCTCACCATTGCCGCCAATGGCGCCGTCACGGACACGCATTGGCAACAACGCGGCAACGATTAAGCGATCACGCCCTTCACCACATTCCCGGCCACATCCGTCAGCCGGTAGTCGCGGCCGCTATAGCGATAGGTGAGCTTGGTGTGATCCAGTCCCATTTGGTTCAGAACGGTCGCGTGCAGGTCATGGATATGCACCTTGTTCTCCTGCGCCGCAAACCCAAACTCGTCTGTCGAACCGTACACCGTCCCGCCCTTAAAACCACCGCCCGCCACCAGGTAGCTGAAGCCGTGATTATTGTGGTCCCGTCCGTTCTGCACCTTCACCAAGCCACCCACCTCAACCGCAGGAGTGCGGCCGAACTCACCACCCACCAAAACGATAGTCTCGTCGAGCAAGCCACTTGCCTTCAAGTCTTGAATCAACGCCGCAATCGCGCCATCGCTCTGGTCGGCAAGCGGACGATGCAATTCGATGTCGTCATGCGTGTCCCAGGGCTGGAAGTTGCCGTGATAGAGCTGTACCATGCGCACACCACGCTCGATCAGTCGCCGGGCGATCAGAGCGCCACGGCCAAAGTCGCTGTCCCCATAGCGAGCCCGCACGGCCTCCGGCTCCTTCGTGATATCAAATGCATCGGGCGCCTCCGCCTGCATGCGGAAGGCAATCTCCGCCGACTGGATGGTCGCCTCCAGTTGCGAATCGTGTCCCTCTTTCGCCATGTGATGCTGATTCAGTTGCTCGAGCAGATCGAGTTCCTTGCGTTGCTTCTCCGGCGTAAGCGAGGAATTCCGAATGTAGGAAATCAGCTTCTTCGGATCCTTCTCCGTGAGGGGAATATAGGTTCCCTGGTAGACAGCGGGCAAAAAGTTCGCTGCCCAATTCTGATGTCCCAGCACGGGAAGACCTGGGCAAAGCACCACATAGCCCGGAAGATTCTGATTCTCGCTTCCCAATCCGTAGGTCACCCAGGAGCCCATGCTCGGACGCCCCGGAAGCTTGTCGCCGCTGTTCAACAACAACAGCGAAGGCTCATGATTCGGCCGGTCTGTATACATCGACCGGATGACACAGAACTCGTCGATCACCCCGCCGAGCTTCGGGAAAATCTCGCTCACCTCGATGCCGCTCTTGCCGCAACGCCGGAACTCAAACGGACTCTGCATCAGGTTGCCCGTCTTGCGCTCCGTCTTCAGATTCCCGGCAGGCATCGGCTTGCCGTGATACTTCGCCAGCATCGGCTTCGGATCGAAGGTATCCACCTGCGACGGGCCGCCGTTCAGGAACAGATAGATGATCCGTTTCGCCTTAGCCGGAAAATGCGGCGCGCGCACCGCGAGCGGATTCGTGCTGGCGCCTTCGAGGATTCCCGCCAGGCCATACATCCCAAAGCCCGCGCCCACCGTTTCGAGAAATTTGCGTCGTTCCATCATTCCCTCTCAGTTCACAAACAAGAATTCGTTCGAGCCCAACAGCACGCGGGCATACTGCGTCCAATCGGCGCCACCCAGAAACTGCACGCCAAGCTTGAGCTCCGTCGCGTCCGGCTCCCGGCAATAGAGAATGCGATAAGCCTGCTTCACCTTCTCTTCTTCGGTCCCACTCAGCCTCTTCGACAGTGCGGTCGCACGGCTCTCCACAAACGGACTATTCATCAGAAACAGGCGCTGCGGTGGCACCAGAGTCGACATGCGGCTCTCGCTGGTCGCCTGCGGATTGGGGAAGTCAAACAGCGCCAGCATCCCGTCCACCTTACGGCGGCTAATGAATCCGTACACCGTACGCCTTGCATTCTTGTCATCATCCAGCTTCTGCGGCTTGGCTGCCACCACCGGCGTGAGATCCAGTTCCCCGGAGGCAAACAACAAGGAATCGCGTAAGGTCTCAGCATCTACGCGACGCCGGTTCGCACGCCAGAACAGCTTGTTGTCCGGGTCCTTATTGAGGTTCGCCTCTACCGTTTCCACCGACAGTCCATAGGTTGTACTCATCAGAATCGCCTTGTGCAGCTTCTTCAAGCTCCAACCACCTTCGACAAAGGTCGCGGCAAGATAGTCCAGTAACTCCGGGTGCGTGGGCCGTTCCCCAAGCTGCCCAAAGTTACTGGGAGTCGCAACAATCCCACGGCCAAAGTGTTGCTGCCACACTCGATTCACGATCACGCGCGGAGTGAGTGGATTGGAGGGGTCTACCATCGCTTCCGCCAGTTGTAGCCGCCCACTTCCCTGATGGAAGAGCGCGCGATCCTTGCCGCTCAGAATCGCGAGGAAACGCCGAGGCGCAAGATCCCCCTGGTTGTTCCGATCCCCGCGCACATAGATCTTCATATCCGCAGGCTTCTCCTTATCAGAGAGAGTCTGGAGGAAGGCATACTGTTCGGGCAAGGCCTTGCGCTTGGCCTGCTCCAGCTTCGTCTGGTCGTCGAGATAAGCTTTCCAGGCGCCACCGAGAAAGCGTTCGATCGTTCCCTTCCCGTAGTACATCACGCCGGTGTTGTAACGGAATCCACCGCCCGCGTCGGTAATCGATCGCTCAAACAGATCGCGCCACAACACAATCTTGTCGCGATCCATCGCCACCAGTTGGGTTTGAGAAAGATCGTTTCGCGTCGGGTCCACGCCAAGAAGAACCTTGTTCTTCTCATCCACCAGCTTCTTCTCTTCATTGACGGCGAGCACCGTCAACTCAAACTTCTCCGCCTCTTTCCGCAGTTCGGCCTCAGGCGCTTTCGCCTTCGCCAGCAGCCGGAACTGATTCAGAAAGGGATGATAGATCCGATCGCTCTCCACATACTTCTTCCAGCGCGTCAGCGTCTCCTCGTCGAGACTCTTGAGGTCGCCATAGCCCTGCGTCCCCATCAGATAAGTCGCGGTCTGGGAGCCAAGAACATCCCCAAGAATCCGGGACTGGTTCTCATAGAAATCCTTCACCCGCTTCTCGACAATCTCCATGTCCTTCTTCTGCGCGGCATAAGTCTTGACGACCTCGGCATCGGCGAGCGGCGTTTCATGCAGTTCGCTCGAGTTCAAGATCCCCTGCAGCGAATAAAAATCCTTGGTCGGAATCGGATCGAACTTATGATCGTGGCACTGCGCGCAAGCTACCGTCAGACCCAGGAATCCACGTGTCAGAGCATCGACACGTTCATCCTGCATTTCCGGACTCAACGCAAAGAATCCGGTCCCTGCGGCAAACTGATTCGGGTCCTTGGACGGCATCAGATCTCCTGCGATCTGCGCCTTTACAAACTGGTTGTAGGGTAAGTCGCGATTGAAGGCATCGATCACCCAGTTGCGATACCGGAACGCGTTCGGATACGGCTCATCCTGGGTTGAGTTCAGCTTGTCATCGGCATAGCGGGCAACGTCTAGCCAGTAGCGGCCCCAGCGCTCGCCATAATGCGGCGAGGCAAGCAAACGATCGATCACCTTCTCCCAGGCTTTGGGCGACGGATCGTCCACAAAAGCTTTGGTCTCCGCGGGTGTCGGCGGCAATCCAGTCAGATCAAAGGTCGCGCGGCGCAGCAGCGTGCGGCGATCCGCGGCCTTGGACGGAGCAACGCCATCCTTCTCCAGACGCGCCAGGATGAATCGATCGATCGGCGTCCGCGCCCACTTCTCATTCTTCACCGCGGGAGGACTCACTTTGCGAACCGGCTGAAAACTCCAGAACGCGCGTTGCTCCGCGGTGAGTTCGACCTCGGCGCCCGCAGGCGCTGCCTTTTGCATCCTCTCCGGATACACCGCTCCGTCCCGCACCCACTTCGCGATCAAGTCGATCTCCGTCTGTGGCAGCTTGCCCGACGGAGGCATCTTCAATTTGTCATGCGTTTGCTCGATGGCTTGGATCAATAAGCTGGCTTCCGGTTTCCCTTCCACCACCGCAGCTCCAGACTTCCCACCCTGCAACAACCCTTCCCGCGAATCCATCCGCAGCCCGCCCATGGCGGCTTGCGTATGACAGCCATAGCAACTCTTCGCGAGAATGGGCCGCACTTTCATCTCGAACTGTTCGACAAGCTCTCGTTTGTCCTGCGCACTTGCGCATACAATGGTCCCGGTCAGAATCACGATCCAACGCATTGCCTTGATTCTATACTTCCATTAACCCATGTCGGTAACGAAAAGCTTCACGATCGGCGTGTCTCATGATTTCGCCGTCGACGCCAAAGGCCACTACGAGGCCGCCATCGAAGAGATTTGTGCGCAGCATCCAAGTCTCCAATTTGAACTGATGCCCTTCGCAGAAGAGGATACCCCCACCGCCGCGCAACTGGATCAATATGACGGCATTCTGGCATTGGCCACTCGCCTGAATCGAACGAATCTCACTGGCTTACGCAGACTCGCGGTCGTCTCGCGCTGGGGTGTCGGCTACGACCGCATTGACACCGAGGCGCTCACTGACGCGGGCATCATGCTCGCCATCACGCCCAACGCCGTGCGGCGGCCCGTTGCCGAAGCGGCCATCGCACTCATCTTCGCCTGCAGCCTCAAGCTCGTCACCCAACATAAAATCGTCGAGAGCGGACGCTGGCGATCTTCCCTGCCCGGCCTCGGCAGGAATATCGCCGGACGAACGCTGGGCTCGATTGGACTTGGCAACATTGCCGGCGAGATGTTTCGCATGTCGAGTTCCCTCGGCTTTGGCCGGATGATCGCCACAGATCCTTTCGCCTCTGCCGCAGCGGCCAGAAAACTCGGCGTAGAAATGGTGAGCCTTCCCGACTTATTCCGGGAGAGCGACTTCCTCTGCGTCAATTGCTCGCTCAGTGCCGGCACCAAAGGCATTGTGAGCCGCGACATGCTAAAGCTGATGAAGCGGACAGCTTTCCTGATCAATACCGCGCGAGGTCCGCTCGTCGACGAAGCGGCGCTCACCGAAGCGTTGCGGGAGGATTGGATCGCTGGAGCCGGTCTCGATGTTTTCGAGACCGAACCGCTCCCGCTCGACGCCCCCATTCGCAATTGCCGCAATGTCATTCTCGCGCCCCACAGCCTCGCCTGGACCGAAGAACTCGCGCGCGACAACTCGCGGGAATCCTGTGCCAATCTGCTTGCGATCGCCCAAGGCCGGCTCCCCGGCGGCATCGTCAATCGCGACGTGATCGATCACCCACTCTTCCAGGCAAAACTCGAAAAAGGATCCTTCTCTCGATGAAACCCAATCGCTTCCAACAAGTCCTCCGTCAAGGCCGTATTCCCGTCGGACACATGGTCTGGGAATTTGCCTCGCGCGGCTTACCGCGCATCCTCGAATCGGCTGATCTTGACTTTGTCGTATATGACATGGAGCACTCCGGCTTCGATGTCGATCGCATTGCCGACCTGCTCGCCTGGTCCCACGGCTGCAGCTTCGCGCCCTTTGTGCGCGTCCCCGAGGACAAGTACCACTTCCTGGCCCGTGTGATGGACAGCGGCGCTCTCGGAGTGATGCTCCCGAACGTGAAGACTGCCGCCCAGGCCGCTCGAATCGTTGACGCTGTCAAGTATCCGCCCAACGGTCATCGTGGTCTCGGGCTTGGCCACGCACACAACAATTACATTGCTCCGAACCCGACCGAATATCTGGCTTACTCAGACTCCAACACCACCGTCATCTGTCAGATTGAATCCCCCGAAGGACTGGCGAATGTCGATGCCATCGCGGCCACCCCAGGCGTCGACGTCATCTGGATCGGACATTACGATCTCACGGCGAATATGGGCATCCTGGCACAATTCGACAACCCCGATTTCCAGGCGGCACTGCGGACTGTCGTCCAGGCGGCGAACAAACATGGAAAAGCTGCTGCGATCCAACCCGGCACTCCGCTACAATTGGCGGATTGGCGTGCGGCAGGCTTCCACGTTCTCTCGTATGGCGCAGACTCTGGACTCTATAAAACTGCGCTCTCCGAGGCAGTCCTGCGAGTACGCGCGTAACAAATCATCCGAATCCGGCACCCACCACGTAGTGCGAGAAACAGTGATACAGTAACACTCACTCAATCGCAAGGAGGTCTGCAGTGCGCTCTCATTGCTCCATTATTTGCTCCGTGGCTTTGTTCTCTGCGACGGTGCTTTCAGGCGATATTCGACGTGGCCGCGAATTGGAACTTTCTGGCCAGATCGCGGCGGCCGAAAAGGAGTATCAAGCCGATGGCGGCTTGGCCTACGCAGAGTTTCTCGAACGCCGCCGGCAGCCCGCTGCGGCTGCGGCCTACGAGAAACTCGCCTCCCATCCCGACCCCAATGTGAAGAGGCAGGCCTTAAAGCGACTCGTCGTACTCTCCCTTCTTGACGGCAACAAGCCGGCAGTCGAGCGAAATTTGAATCAATATCACGCTGCAGGTGGTACTGATTTTAATTTCACGACGTCGCCCCGCGCCGCCGTGAGTACAGGCATCAGCGAAATTCCTGGTCCCATCCGCAGTTTTTCCCGCATGGCGGCCCTCTCCCCCGACCTCACTCCGGATGATCTGCTCGGAGCACTGGCGCGCAACATCGTTACCAATGGCTACCAGGCTGCCGGCAACAACGAAGGTCTCGTCCAGACGGAATACCTCAAACTCATCTACCGCTATCTCTCTCAGGCCAAAGAACTCGAAAAGCTTTCCAAAGACCAGCACATTCTGATCGAACAATGCGACTCCGCCCAAACAGGCGAACTACTGAAAGTTTTGGGCTATCGCATGCGCGGCGCCTGTGGCGGTGATCTTGTGCTCGAGACCGTCAACGCCTCCCGCGCCTTTCTCACCATCGATTCCGGCTTTCCGCTCGCCGCGCTCGAGATGGCGCTCAAAACAGGCAAACCGTTCAACTACGATTACAAGCCCACCAAAGTCACCGTGCTCTATGGGCCCACTTATTGGAGCGGGGCCAAGGAGAAAGACAAACCGGAACAGCTCTTTATTGAGCAGTTCATGTCCGACCCACAGCTTTGCCGCCTCTATCTTGGACTATCGAAGTTAGATCCGTCCACGGCCGAAGACCTCAAAACCGCCATGCCCGTCCAGCGCCTGCGCGCCTTTTCCCACGTGCTCGATTTCTTCGGTGGCATGCTCCAGATTCGCAATGGGAAAGTCGCTGTTCCCGGAGATCCCCGTTCCGCATCGGTTTGGGTGGAACTCGTCGGCGCACATCCGGACAATGGTCCAGCCTTCCTCGAAAAACTCATTGCCAAAGACGACGGTTGGGTCGCGGCCTATTTTGAATCTCTGTCCCGTATCTCCGGTCCCACCCTCGACTATTTGACCGAGCCCACTCGTCTGCGCCGCTTCTATGTTGGTCTGCGGGGTAAAGTCACCTCCCCCGGACCGGCGCGGCCCGTCTTCCGCGCCTCCACAGACCTGATGTTGCTCACCTCCCGTCTCCGGCTGGAGCCCAACGGAAAACCGCATATACCAGGCAGTGTCGAAAACTGGCGGACACTCTTCATCAACCATCCGCATGGCAAGTACGACGGCAAGCTCACCAAAAGCGCCCAGAACTGGAAATCTCCCGACGACTTGCTCGAGGCGCTTTTCGCACTCTCGCGCAAGGCGGTCGACAACGAGCCCTTGCGGATGTTCCTGAGCCTCAGTGATGTAAACCGCAATCGCCAGATTCCACTGAGTCCTGCCGCCGTGGACCGGCTGCTCAAGGATTGGAAGGTTTATGGTCACCAATATTCCGCCTTCGCAGAAATGCCGGAACTGAGTGAACAATCGATTCTGCAGTACCTTTCGGCCGCGCAGACGCTCAATGGAATTGGCGACGTGCAATTCAAAGCCGATTCCGTCGGGATCTTCCAATCCCTCACATCGCTCACACAGATCCTCAACCGCAATCACTTGCTGACCGTGCCTCTCGACGAGGCCCTGGCCCCGATCCTCACGCAGATCTCCGCCGCAAAGAATTCGCGGGAGCTGTTCGACGCCGCAAAGACCTCGGTAAAGCATCTTCTGAAAGCAGCCGGTGTTGACGACAATGCCGACCCGCAACAAGCCATGCTCGGCCTCCTTGCTGGCGCCGCCAACCCGAGCGATGCAGATACGCACCGGGCGCTGGTCTCCGAGATGCACAGGGTCTTTGACGCCCAGCGTCTCGTTTCCCTGAAGATGATCTTTGACATCGACGAGAACCTGCTCGCCCCCTCGAACGGAGGCAAGGTGAACGTGGCACTCGTCAACCGTCTGAGCTCCCGCATCGTGGAGCAGCAGCCGCCGCGGAGTTCGCTTTCCGGCGCAGAACGCAACGCGATGGCCTTCGGTTATTGGGTGGACAAACACATCGAGAACGAACGGAAAACCAACTTCCGCGCCATCCTCGATAAGGCTGGCTCCGATCCGGTCAAACTCAAGGACGCACGCGGCCAGCTCACCGGATTCCTCCGCGACACCCTCGTTGGGTTTGCCTACATCCACTATGCTCCGCCCGGCGCGCAGATCCTGTTCACCAATCCGCACTTTGTCCGCAGCCATGACTTTCTTGGAGTTCTGGGAACCAATCAGACCTGGCGCAACACTGAAGTCTTTGGCTCCGGGTGGCCATCCTCGGCAGGGGGCCGCCTGGTGGGCTCGATGGTGAGTTTGCCCTATGCACTCGCCGAAGCCGAGCAGAACTTCCTCATCCCCACCCGGGAACAAGCACTCATTTGGGGAGATCTGGTGCCACAAATGATTGTCGCCTCCAAGGTCCCCCGCTACTGGCGGGTCACACCAACCCAGATGCATTTCGCCAGCCTCCACTACCGGGCTGGGGAGTCCCTGCTGGCTCAGAGCGCTGTCGATGAAGCGCTGCGTGCCAAAGTCATCGCCGCGCTGGCCCGCTTTGCTCCCCCGGCGCGCACCGAAGCGGTTAACGCACTCCTGGAAAGCGGACGAGCTTCTGAAGCGCTCGATCTTGTCACTCCTTCAGAGTCCTTCAATCTCTGCCTCCACCTCATTGCGACAAACGATTCCGACATGTCCTCTCCTCTCATTGCCGAGATCCGCCGCCTCAAGCTGGCCATGCCGCAGGAACTCTCTGTCGCCGCAATTTCCCAATCCTTTGGCACGCCCAAGCCGACTCTGGCGAACTCCTACCAGCCACAGTTGCTCAGCCTCCGCACCTTTCCTACTTTGATGGGCTATTCCAGCCGCATCCTCGCCGAGAGTTGGGAATCTTCGAATATCTACTATGCAGCACTCGCCGATGAGTTGGGGATGAAACCGTCGGAATTGAATCTGCAAGTGCCACAGTGGACCAAACTGACCGTAGAAAAAATCTTTGCTACTCATCTTGAAGACTGGCCAGCGCTACTCCGCAGTCTGCGCCTGGTGGGACAAGAGATGAGAAACGCTTCGAAGCAGTCGCAACAGGGGAGCCTCTAATTCAAATGCGTAAGTTTTTTGCAGTCTTGCTTGCATCAGCCTCATTGGTGGGGCTGACGATTTATGCCCAGGACGCCGTCTTCAAAGTGAAGGTGGACATGGTGGTGCTCAGCTTCACCGTGACAGACTCCAAGGGCAAATATGTCAATGGCCTGAAACATACCGACTTCCGCATCCTTGAGGACGGGATTGTTCAAAAACTGGCAACTTTCTCAGAGGGCAACCGGCCGCCGATTCAGATCCTCGAGGATGGCTCCACCAAGCCGCTCAGCATCTCCGATAACACTCGGGAAGTCGACTTGAAAGGGCCCTCAGACGCTTTTGTGGGCACCAACGTCTTCGTACTCTTCGATACCTCGAACTACATGTACCGCAGCTTCGTCTACGCCTCGGACGCCATTGCAGACTTCGTGCGTGGCCTCGACAAGGCAGATTCGGTAGCCGTCTACACCTTCTCGCGCAATCTGTCGCGGGCCGCCGATCTGACACGCGACCGCAACTTCGCTATCGCCGGCCTGCGCAAAGCAGTCGCGGGCGACGACTCTGCGCTCTACAACGGACTGCTGCTCACGCTGCGCGACGCGGCAAAGGTTCCAGGCCGCAAGGTGGTCATCGTCTTCTCAAACGGCCCTGACAACGGATCGATGGTCGCCCCGGACGATGTACGCGCCGTTGCCGAAGATGAAGGCATTCCGATCTACGTCATCTCGACGGCAGAGGTGAACAAGGACCCGATCTCCTCTGGCGTCTTCCGCCGCATCGCCGGGCGCACTGGCGGCAAGGCCTACTTCGCCAAAACCTGGCAGAAGCAGGTGGAAGCTTTTGAATCCATCCGCGAGGACTTAGGCAACAGCTACACCATCACCTACTATCCGCAAACGAACCCAAATGAGGGCTTCCGCAAGGTCTCTGTCGAAATCGTCACCGACCCGACAAAGAAGCTGCGAGTCCGCGCCCGCCCTGGCTACCGCCCGCGCACGACTTAGAATCCAAAGAAAAAAAGGCCGCCCTTCGAAGGGCGGCCTTTTTCAGTTACCAAGCAAACAACTAGCTCAGACGGTTCCACCACGGCTTGGCAGGCTTGAGGGCCTCGTTCACCGCGTTGATGTTCTTGAGACCTTCGGTCGCGAGCCAATCCTCGAGAGCAGCAGCGCCCTTCTGCGCAAACACCGGGATGGCGTCCTTCCAGGTCGCACGGCCACAGAGCACACCACTGAACGCAGTGCCCGCTTCGCCGGCCATCGCCAGGCTCTCGGTGAACTGGTCGTTGCTCACACCGGCGCTCAGGTAGATGAAGGGCAGCGAGGTCACGTCGGCGCTCTGGCGATAGTATTCGATGGCTTCGGCGCGTGTGTAAGCCTTCTGGCCCTTGTACACGCTCGAACCTTCCACATACTCAGCGTTAACCGGCACTTCCACCTTCAACACGTCCACCTGGTAGCGGGGCTTGCTGAATTCCTTCATCGAAGCCATCACGATACCCGGCTTCTTCTTGGCAAACTCGAGAGTCTTGTCGTCGCCACCGTTGTGGTCATAGCCGATGAACTCAAGGAAGAACGGAATCTGCACATCCTGGCATTCCGAACCGATGCGCTCGATGAAGGCATGCTTCACTTCGTTGATCTTCGGATCGTCGTCCGGCGCGTAGTACAGAAGGATCTTGACCGCATCGGCGCCCAGTTCCTTGATGCGCAGAGCGCTCAGGTCCGGCAGCAGATCGGGCAGACGGCCCGGAACAGTCGCGTCATAGCCGGTCTTCTCATAGGCCAGCAGCAGTCCGGCGTTGGCGGCGCGTGCCTTGGCGGCAGGCAGACCAAACTCGGTGTCGAGCAGGATCGCGGTTGCATGGGGAGTCAGCGCGCGCACAACGGCGGTCTTGAACTCTTCCATCAGTTCCTGCGAAATTTCCTTCTGCGTCACGCCCTTGGCAGCAGCCAGGCTCTTCGCCAGGCTCCCACGCTGATCCATGGCCGCAGCAGCAATAATGCCATCCTTGTTGGACAGCTTGTGCATGTGCAGCTTTTTGCCTTCACTCAAACTCATGTGTGTTTCTCTCTCTCTTTAGTCTAAAAATTTCATGCCGGGCTGGTCCATCGTGCACGCCGTCGCCAGTAAGCTTGCGCACGTCCAACATCCCGCAAAATTTGCGCCTTGAGTTCGTCGGGGTTCTCGAACTTCCGCTCCTCGCGGACAAAAGCACAGAAATCCACCCGGATCCTTTGCGGAGTTTCGCCCACCAAAGGATCCAATAAGTAGGTCTCAACCGACAAGCCATGAGCGCCGAACGTGGGGCGGTAACCGATGTTCGTGATCGAATGCCAGCTCCGGCCGTCTGTCAAATCCAAAGTCTTCGTGATATACACCCCGTCGCGCGGGATCACACGATCTTCCTCGAAGAGCGGCAGGACATCGAGATTCAAGGTCGGTACAGTGACCTTACGGCCGACCCCCTCACCACTCACTACATTTCCTTCGAGGCAAAACTCATAGCCTAGCAAGCGATTGGCTAGCCCGACACGCCCGTCGAGCAGCAATTCGCGAATTCCAGAACTCGACACAATGCGTCCGCGCGTCGTAACGGCCTCGGTAATCTCGATTTCGTAGCCAAACTTCGGCGCCAGTTCCCGCAGCAACGACACATTGCCGCCTTGCTTATTGCCAAAGCGGAAATTCTCCCCCACCAGAATCTCGCGAGCCTCGAGCTTGCCCACCAGCACACGGCGCAGAAACTCAGACGCGCTCAGCGAGGCAAGCTCCTCATCAAAAGGCAGCACCACCACCTGAGCAATCCCCTCGGCGCCAATCCGTTCCAAGCGCTTGGCGATCGGTTCCAGCACTTTTGGCGCTTTGTCGGGCGCAAGCAACTTCTTCGGATGCGGATGAAAGGTGAGCACGGTCGGCTTCAAGCCCAGATCTGTGGCCAGTTGCATGCAGCGGCGCAGAATTTGCCGGTGCCCGACATGCAAACCATCGAAATTCCCAACCGCTACCGCCGTGGGCCCAAAGTTGGCCGGCAAATCGGACAGGTTCCAATAGACTTGCGGCACCACACTCTGCTTGCGATAAGCACCCGATCCCACTGCGATCTCCAGACCGTCATATGCGAGCCGCACCTGCGGCGGCAACTGGCTCTCGGTCCGGGCATGCGGCAAATCGTGGCAGATGTGCGTGAGGTAAGTCCGCTGTGGCTTCAGCTTCTCGACATATTGGAGGCTGCGCGCAATGTGCGTGTGCGTCGGATGCGGCTTATAGCGAAGTCCATCAAGGAACAGTACATCCAGATCCTGCAGCAGCGCCATGCTCTCGGCCGGAATCTCATTATGATCGGTCAGATAGGCCGCGGCTCCGAATCGATAACCGGTGCTCCGCCCATGCCCATGGCTCAGCGGAATCGGTTGGAAGCGAATCCCAGCCGCCTCAAACGGCTCGCGATCAATCTCATGCAGCATCAGCTTCGGCTTCGTCGATTGTGTCGGCCTGTCATCGAAGGCATAAGAATAGATGCGTTCGACAGCCGTAATCACATCGCGCGTGGCATAGATCGGGATCGTCTGCTTCTGCCGGAAGTTGAAGGGCCGCACGTCGTCAAGCCCGAGGATATGATCGGCATGGGCGTGAGTGAGAAGGATGGCATCAATCCGTGGCAAACCCGCTCGCAAGGCCTGCTGCCGGAAGTCGGGGCCAGCATCGATCAAGACCACCCGATCGCCAAACTGGAGGGCCACACTCGGACGCAGGCGGCGGTCCCTCGGGTCGGCACTCGTGCATACACGGCAATGGCAACCGATCATCGGCACGCCGACACTGGTCCCAGAACCTAAAACGATGATTCGCGCCGCGCTCTCCAAGGAACTACTTCGTATCCCCCGAGATGGCCTGCACATAGCGGAACCGCAGCTCCGTCAGCGAATTCTCCAGCATTCTCTTCTCTTCGAGGGTCAGATTTCCCTTCGTCTTCTCCTCGAGCACACCCAGCAAATCGATTGCATGCTTCGCCCACGCGAGATTCGGTTTGTTTTCTTCACCCTCTCCCTCCGGCATCTGGAACATGCCCAGCTGCATTTGAGCCTGCATGATGAAGGAGGCGATGAGAAATTCGAAACTCGCTTGTGGCGGCTTTGCCTCAAGATCACTCATATCCATCCAGTGTAGCGAAGCCCCCAGGAGGACGCTAAACTACAGGCAACATGCGGGCCCTGAGTCTCTTTGTATGCTGTGCGCTGCTGACAACCCTCTCCGCGCAAACCAAACGTCCAATGTCCTACGCCGACACAGACGCATGGAAGTCCATCTCCGGACAGAAAATCTCCCCGAACGCGAAGTTCCTTGCTTACGGTCTTTTTCCACAAGAGGGTGATGGCAATGTTGTAATTCGCAACCTCGATACCGGAGCGGAGCTCTATGAGCCGGCCGGTGCGCGCCCTGCCCCGCCCGCTCCCGATCCGGAACGCGAAACTCCGCTGCCACAACGCACCACGCAGATCACCTTCAGCAATGATTCCCGCTTTGTCGCCTTCACCACGTTCCCCAACCAGGAGGAACTGAAGAAGAAGGCCAGCGAGCAATCGAAAGGCGGTCTCGTGCTGGTTGACACTGCGACGATGACGCCCCAACGTTTCACCGAGATTAAGAACTACCAACTCCCTGCCGAATCCGGCATCCTCGCCTTCCTCAAGGACAACAAGGAGAAGACCCTGACGGTTCTTCGCCTCAACGGCAACCAGCAAAAGACCATCCCCGGTGTCGTCGACTATACCCTCAGCAAGGATGGCCAGACCCTCGTCTACGCCACAGCGGACGCTGTGCTCGCCATGACGACCACCAACTGGGAAGGAAACCCACTGGAGTTGCTGAACGCAAAGGGCAAGTACTCAAAGCTCACCTGGGACGAGAAGCAATCGCAACTCGCCTTCCTGGGAAACGATACGGTCTATCTGTGGGATCGCAAACCGGGCGCCGCGCGGGTTGCCGTTTCAAACTCTAGCCCTGGCCTCGGCGCCGGGTTCAAACTCACCGAGAAAGGGACGCTCAGCTTCTCCCGGGACGGAGCGCATCTGTTCTTCCCTACTGCCCTCAATCGCCCGAGGCCCAAGCCGGAGGATGGCGAGAAAGCGAACTACGACCTCTGGCACTGGAAAGATGAAAGCATCCAGCCCATGCAGAAGATGCGCATTGGTGCGGACCGTGCACGGAACTACCGCGCCGTCCTCCACCTGGCGGAGAATCGAGTCCTCCAGTTGGCCAATCTGGAAGTGCAAGAGATCACGCCGAACGAGAATGGGCAATATGCCTTCGGCCTCGATGACCGCGCCTATCGCTCCATCACGGAATACGACACCAAATACGCCGATCAATACCTCATCAATACACTGACCGGCGAGCGCAAGCTCCTCGGCAAGCAGCGTAGCGGCAACTATAGCTGGTCTCCCGACGGCAAGTACGGCCTTCGCTTCGACAGCAAAGACTGGCTCTGCCTCAACGTAGCTACCGGACAGGAGTCGAATCTCACGGCCGGGCTCAACGCCAACTTCTACAACGAGGATTACGACGCCCCCGGCAAGCCCGGTGCCTACGGCGCCGGCGGCTGGAGCCGCGACGGCAAGTACGTCCTCCTCTATGACCGTTTCGACGTCTGGCAGAACGCACCGGATGGCCGGCAGGCCAAGAATCTCACCGATGGCGTCGGCCGCAAACGCGCCATCCAGTTCCGCATTGTCCGCCCAGAGACCGAAGAGCGACCCGAAGGCTTCGATCCCGCCAAACCACTGCTGCTCCGCGCCGAATCCATAGAGACCCGGGAGACCGGCTTCTTCATCGATACGATCGATGGCACCGCGGAGCCGCGGCAACTCATCTGGTCGAATAAAAATTTCACCGCTCCGGTCAAGGCGAAGAATGCAGACGTGTTCCTGCTCACCCAGTCCAGCTTCCGCGAATACCCCGACCTCACCCTCACCAACAGTGATATGAGAACCTTCCAGAAGGTCTCTGACGCGAATCCCCAGATCGCCGGCTTCAACTGGGGCAATTCCGAGTTGATGAACTTCCGTTCCAACGACGGCCAGGCGCTCAAAGCAGCCGTTTATAAGCCCGAGGACTTCAATCCCACCAAGAAGTACCCGCTGCTCATCTACATCTACGAACGGCTCAGCCAGAACGTCAATACCTTCGCCGAACCCCGTCCGACGAACTCGATCAACATCCCGATCTATGTCTCCAACGGCTACATCGTCCTCACGCCCGACATCAGCTACCGCGTCGGCTACCCCGGCGACAGCGCCATGAACTGCGTCCTGCCCGCGATCCAGAAACTGATCGAGGAAGGCTACATCGACGAGACGCGCATCGGCATCCAGGGACATAGTTGGGGCGGCTACCAGATCGCCTACATGGTTACCCGCACCAACCTGTTCAAGGCGGCCGCGCCCGGCGCCATTGTCGCCAACATGTTCAGCGCCTACAACGGCATCCGTTGGGGCCCTGGGATCCCTCGCCAGTTCCAATACGAACGAACCCAAAGCCGCATCGGCGGCACACCCTGGCAATACCCGCTGCGCTTTATCGAAAATTCACCAGTCTTCCGCGCAGATCAGGTGAAGACGCCGCTGCTCATGATGCACAACGATGCCGACGACGCCGTGCCCTGGTATCAGGGCATCGAATTCTATCTCTCACTCCGCCGTTTGAACAAAGAGGTCTACATGTTCAACTACAACGGCGAGCCGCACAACCTACGAATCCGTGCCAATCAGAAGCACTACTCCGCACGCCTCAAGGAGTTCTTCGACTACAACCTGATGAGCCAGCCCAAGCCGGAGTGGATGGAGAAAGGCCGCTCCTTCCTTGAGAAAGAGCCCACGGCCCCCGCGCGATCAAGCACCGCAACCGAAGACGAGGATCCTGACGAGCTTCCCTAACATGCTTCGTCGCGATTTTCTAGCCCTCTTCGCACTGGCGAAGCCCGCAGATCGTGCCCGTGAGTTGGCCGCCGTCTACGGGCAGCAACTCACTGAAGTGGTCTACATCCAGTCCTTTGCACTACTCGGCCGCCTCAGGCTAGGCGCACTGGAGCAGGTCGAAGCCATGGTCCAGCCCTTTCTCGGCTCTAGCCTCGAGAAAGCAACAGCCAGCCACTTGAGCGGTCATCTCCTCTTTGCAGATTTGGCCAAGAGAACGGGCAAAGAGCTCTATCGCGAACGGGTGCAGGCCGCAGCAGAGCTGGCCCAACTGCCGCTCTATAACGAAATGAGTGATGGTGTCTTCATGGGTTGCCCCATCCTGAGCCACGCCGGACGCATTGACGAAGCAGTCTTTCAGTTCCACGCACTCAAGAAGCTCTGCGAGCGAAGCGATGGCCTCTGGCGCCATTCGCCTCTCTGCGAGGCAGCCTGGGGTCGAGGAAACGCCTTTGCAGTCCTTGGACTCGCCCTCGCGCTCGAAGCCCAACCAGCGCCCAGCGCACTTCGCCCTGCCTTCACCAAGCTCTGCGCCACACTCGTCCGTTGGCAAACTCCCCATGGTCTATGGCGTCAAGTAATCGACCACCCCAACGCCTATGAAGAGTTCAGCGCCACGGCCATGATCGGCGCGGCGTTTCAGAAGGGGATTGCGAACGGCTGGCTGCCCGCTCGCGGCTATCGCAGGTCTGTCGAAAAAGCCTGGGCAGCAATCAGCGCCCGCTCCAATCGCCGTGGGGAACTCCAGGGCGTCTGTGAGTCCACCGGCAAGCAGCCGACCCTCGCAGCTTATCTCAATCGCAAAGCGATCAACGGCATCGATCCGCGCGGAGGAGCAATGGCCCTCTATTTCGCGACCGAACCCGGCACATCGAATGGAATGCTCCGCGTGCCTTCCCGCAAGCCGTAGACATAAATGAAGCGGCTCCGCACCTCAGAAACCAACTTGCGCCCATAGCGGGCTTCCAGCAGTTTCTCAAGCTGGGCATCGGTGAGTGAGATGGTCGCCATCACGGTTTTGCCTGACTTCTTCACCCGGGTTGCCGCCGGAAGATCGATCGAAATGCGATCGCTGGCAGAGGTCTTCAACTTCTCTGCACGGACCAACAGGCCGACCATCTTTTCGAGTTGATCTGCATTCTGCTCGTTCGGGGATTCCATCTCCAGATTCAGGTCCAGAGCGGAATTCACGCTCAATCCAAGCCGGACACCATCCAGCTCTTTGCCCAGCAGTTGAGATGCATCGAGCTTCTTCATCTTGCGGGCTGCAATCCGCGGCGTATCGACGCAATTATTGTCTTTCGGCCGTTTGGGAGGCTCCGCCGTCTTTTTCACCGGAGCCCCCACAACCAACATCCCCATCCCCAACAGCAGCACCACAAATCTCATCTCTCGATGATCAGCCCTCAAATGTAGGACCGCAATGGTACAAAGCTCTTAATCGCTCTAGGACAATTCTTACCACGTACCCATCCGAAGGGTCATCCCCAGACTGATTCGGAAAGTGTCCGGATAGCTGGCGATTTCCGGCCGAGGCAACCAGGCATGGCTGTACTCGAGACTGGCCAGCCGCAGAGTCGCCGCTCGCGTCAGACCGTAATCCAACCCGCCACCGACACTGAACGCAAAGCCATTCGCCTGGTGCGTAGTGGTCCACAAATCATGGACTTCCGCGCCAAGCGGCTTGCCTGGGTACAGCAGTTCCAGCTCCGCTTTTTTGTCCGGCAGCGCTTCATCGATCGTAATCCGCTTGCCACCCACCAGAACTTGCGCGTAAGGCATCCAGCGGCCCGATCGTTGGGTCCACCGCGGCCCGACCATGTAGGTCATGATGTCGCCCGAAAAATTGGTCTGCAGATCAATCATTTTGCAGCCGCCCACCTCAGCCACCCAACTGTGGTGCTTTCCGACATTCCACTGCGCCGTTCCGACGCCCCCCACGCACTGCAGCGAATCCTTCCCCACCGGACTCAGTAAATACTGCGGCGCAAGCGTGAACTCAAAGGGTGCGACAATCTTCCACGGCTCTTCGTTCAGTGGCTTCGGCTCCCGGGGCTTCCGCTCCGCCGCCGGCGCCAACTGGTTTCGGTACACCGCGATTCCTGGCCGGGCATCGCGATACCACGGCTCCTTGAAGCGCAGAAGGTTCGCAAAGCTTCGCGACGGATTCAGCCAGCCGCGCACCATCATGCGTGCAAACACATTCTCGTAGCGATCTTCAAATTTCTTGATCACATAGCGATCGAGAAAATCCTCCGCAATCATCCATCCGGTGCCAATCACCGGCGTAGCGACATGGTCAACAAAGCCCTGCTGCGGAAACTGGCTCTGCACCTTTCCAATCGAAGCCTCGCTCAGCGGACCAATCTCGAATTGCGTGCTGTAAACCCAGGAGAAAGCAGTGGCACGCAGCCGGCTCCTCCAATACTCAGGTGTATTCCCGAATTCGACCTTCTGATACTTCCGGTCGTTTTGTGCCCAAATAAATCCCGACACCGCACCTTGCATCGGGTGTCCTACGTAGTTTACGTAGAACGGATCTCCGTCAGCCCACCCATGGAGATTCGATAAAGAATTGTAGTACCCCTTCCAAAAAGGTCCTTTTAATCCATCTCGCGTTCCCGGCTCAGTTGCCAGGCGAAATCCATGTTGAATTCCTAAGAAAAACAGGCTTTGCTTCGTTAAAGATTGCCAGTCTACGCTGTCATCTTGAATGTCATTTGCAGGGAAAGCCTGCTCGGCCTGGCCTGTGTATATGAAAAGTTGTAAAAAAGCGATTCCAGTGACCAAAAAACGAGTCAAGGGGTGTACATCCTCCTAATATTTTATTCTCAATTGATACGACGAGAGGTCATTAGAGAACGTTTCAGTGCTCAGGAATCACGCTGACTGTCCGTACAGTACGGTCTGTGTCCTCCGCACAACAAAATTGTCTCTTTCTAGGGCCAACTGGCTTGACGATTCAGGTTCCCTTACTTATACTCGACATGAAGTGGGTGATAGGGTTCACCCTACACTCAATTTCAATATCTCTTAGGAGGGATAATCTTGACGAAAAAATTCCTTATGCTGTTGGCTGCTCTGACAGCAATGAGTTTGTCTTCGTTTGGCGCTACCGTCAGTGGTCTGTGCGGTACTACCTTATTCGAAGCCAGCAATTCCCCTGCAACTTCTGCCACATTGAGCTGCCCGAGCTTTTCCATCATTGGTGGGAACATCTCCAACCTCGAATTGAAGTTCATGGCCGATTACACCTACTCAGACGTTGGCACCCCGCCGATCAGCGTCACCATCACCTATGCAGTCGCGAACGGCAATTTCAGCCCGGTCATCTCCACTGTTACCCAGACCGGTAACGGTACCGTAAAGGATCTAGCATCGCCGGCTTATTCCAGCTACGCGATCAACGCTGACACCTTTGCTGGAACGACCGTAACGCTGACTGGTGTCAATTCAGGTTCTGAAGGCTATAGCGGCACCGTTCGCTACACCTATACCTACAGCCTGCCTGGTGAAGTTCCGGAACCCAGCACCGTTGCCCTCATCGGCGCCGGCCTGGTCGGAATCGCTTCGATCGCTCGTCGTCGTCGCTAAAGTTAGGAATTTCCTAAAAGGAGAGGGCCACACTTCGGTGTGGCCTTTTTCTTTTGTATCGCCCAAATGACAAGTCCCGCGCGCCCTTCCCTGCGACTCCCTGCAATTCTCGTATTCTCCATTACAAGCTGTCTCACTTGGTTTCTGACCGCTCATCTTCTTTCTCCTAGCATTGATGAGGGCATCTACCTACAGGGCGGACATCGCCTCCTCCAGGGACAGATTCCCTATGTCGATTTTTTCGCATTCACCGGCCCAATAATTTACTGGACAGAAGCAGTATTCGAATTCTTCTTCGGACGGAATATTCCATTCCTGCGGCTGCCAGTGGCGATCTCCATAGGCATGATCGCCACTGGCATACTCTGCCTCGTCCACCGCATCGCGAGCTTGCGTGCTGGACTCTGTGCCGTCGCGCTCTGGTTCACAATCACAATGGACCTCTGGAATCGATTGGAAGTCAACCACCGCTGGTTAAGCATGGCCTTCTACTCGGCTGCTGCGGTTTGCTTCTTCTCTGCTCAACACTTTTCCCGCCGTAACGCTGCACTCGCCGGGGCTTTCCTTTCCCTCGCTTGCTGGACCACCCAGAGCTTTGTATGGCCGCTCTTGATCATTACGATCTATCTTGCAATTCAAGCAAGACAATACCTGCTGCCCTTCCTCACTGGCGCCATGGTCGCGGGTACGATCCCTCTAATCGTTCTCACCGTACAGGGAGCCCTTCTCCCCATGATCGAGAACATGAAGTGGGTCATTGTCAATTACGCAGAAGCGAATCGAGTCGGCTACGGATACTACTTCAATGAGATTCCCCTGCACTACCTGCCCCACATCCTGCTCAGTGTCTGGCTTCCGCCGATCGTCGCTGCACTCGGCCTGCTCTTGATCCTCCTTCGCAAACAACAAGACCTGATCTTCCCCCTCCTCTTTGTTGTCGCGGTTTTTCCTACCGCATTACCGAAGTGGGATGCGCTGCAGTTGATGTTCCTGATGGGGCCATTCCTAGGAATGGCGATTGCGATGATCTGGAAGCAGCTCCCCGAGGCTCTCCTTCCCCCTGCCCAAGCCACGCTGCTAATGCCGGCAGTCTTCCTCCTCGTGCTCATACTTTCGACCTTCGGAAAGAAGATGGACTTCGATTCCCGTGCCGGAAAACTAGTGGGGGACGAACACAGCATCGCATCAGTCCAATCGATTTACGCTGCAATCCCGGAGGGTTCGACCCTGTTTGCCTATCCGTACTTCACAGCGCTCTACCCGTTATTACATGCTGAGAATCCGACTCGGTATGAGTTCCTCCAACCCGGGATGATGACGGCCCAAGATGAGCAACAAGTGCTAGCGGACCTCCACAGAAAGCCTCCTCAGTTCATCTTTTGGTTTTATTTCAGCGATAGTGAAATTCTAAAAATCTGGCCAAATACGAACCCAGCGCGTCTTCATTTCAAAAATATTGAGGAATTTATTCTGCACAGGTATGAACCAGAAATAGAAATTCTTACCTCGAATTTCACGGGAAAAATTTGGAAACTAAAGTCGCCATAACTCGCAGCAGCTCTTCTAAAATCGAAAAGTCTGGGTTAAGAGACCTAGAAAGCCACGGGTGTCGCAGCCTTGCAACACTCTCACCCTCCACCCAGTACTTTCTTGCCGCAGCCTGGCTTTACGATCGGCTTGGATATGGAGCCATTTCTCTGTAAAGAGTCCCGGAACCACAATCCAGGCCGCGGCGATTTCATCCCAGAAATAGCGATCTTTCTCGCGATACGCAGCACGCAACTGCTCCTGTACAGTACCGGCGCCGGGCACCACATCAGGTGTACTACGAAACTGATTCGTCAGGTCCAGCGGGCAGAGCGTCAATGGCACTCCGCTCGACAAGACAGTCCGCAACGCGGAGGGATCCTGAGCGGCATTCCATTCCGCATTCCCTGGAGCGTTCCCCGGCGCCTGAATCGCACCCCCCATCCAGGTCACGCTCTTCGGCTTTTGCTTGGAACGGATCATGGCGGCGACTCGCGTCAGCGGACCGGTTGCCAGAATCTCTTCACCGGCCGGAATCGCATCAACCAGCTTCGCCTCACGTTCTGAGAGTGCATCGAGCAGCATTTGCGTCCGTTGGCGAGCGGTCTGCGGATCCGCAATTCCGTTCGTAATGGTGATCCCCATCACCTTCACATCCGGACTGCGCAAGAGAATCGCGAGCGCGGCAATATCTTCCCAACCGCCATCCTGGTCATGCCAGATCTCCCTCGGCTGTCCATTCCCGCTCATGGCGTAACCGACATGCAGAAAAGTCCGCCGAGACATATCTATGCGACTGCTGCTGTTTGCGCTCACTGCTTTTTCTATCTTCGCCCAGACGGGGTATCAGAACCCCCCAAAGGCGATTCTGGACGTGCTTAACGCTCCAGGAACTCCGACACCCAACGTCAACCCTACCCGGACCCACGTTCTGTTCATGGATATGGTGCGCAACCCAACCATCGCTGACCTCGCCAAGCCCATGCTGCGCCTGGCAGGTCTTCGAATCGACCCGGCCAACTCCGGCCCCCACCTGATTGCTTACGGGCAATCGGCTTTCCTCCAAAAGATCGATGGCGGGCAGGTCACCAAGCTCGACCTGCCCGCTAAGGCCGCTCTCACCGGGCTCCATTGGCCCCGGATGGCCGTTTCTTTTCGCTTCTGAATCATACTCCCAGCAGCCTGGAGCTCTGGATCGGAGAAACGGCAACAGACCGCCTCAAGAAGATCGAGAAGGCTGCGATCAATGCATCCATCGGCGACGCAGTCGAATGGATGCCCGATTCGCGTACTCTGCTCGTCCGGCTGGTTCCTCCCACTCGTGGCAAGATGCCCGAGCAACCCACCACCCCCAACTCTCCTGCAATCCAGGAGACCTCTGGAAAGACCGGCGCCACACCGACCTACCAGGACCTGCTCAAGAACCCCCACGACGAGGAACTCTTTGCCTATTTCGCGCAGTCCCAACTGGCCCTGGTGAACGCAGCCACCGGTCAATTCACAACAGTCGGCAAGCCGGCGCTCATCATCGACCAGCAGCCCTCACCGGATGGCCAACATCTGCTTGTCACCCAGATCCACAAGCCCTTCTCTTATGTGTTGACCTTCGCGAACTTTCCCAAAGAGATTGAGGTCTGGAATCGTTCGGGCCTCATTGAGTACAAGATTGCCAGCGTACCGATGCAGGAACGCATCCCGTTGGGTGGCGTCAGCACAGGCCCGCGCGGTGTCGATTGGAACCCGTCAGAAACAGCCAGCCTCTATTGGGTAGAAGCTCTCGATGGCGGCAATCCGAAGGAGAAGGTTCCCAATCGCGACCGCGTCCTCTCAACCAAGGCGCCCTTCAAGACTGCCCCGGCAGAACTCATCAAAACCAAGGAACGGCTCACCGGAAAGCTGCTCTGGAGCGCCAAGGGCAACGCCCTCATCGTCAGTGACATGGAACGCCAACGCCGCTGGCTGCGCACCATGTTGATCGACCCGAAGAATCCCAGCGCTCCGGCGAAGATTCTCAACGAACGGAATCAGCAGGATCGCTATCGCAATCCCGGCACTTTCCTCACCCAGACCCTACCCAACGGGCAGCGTGTTCTCGCCGAATCGGGCGGCTACTTTTTCCTCACTGGCGACGGCGCATCGGCAGAGGGCGACAGACCCTTTCTCGACCGCCTCGACCCCGTCACCGGCAAGACCGAGCGACTCTTCCAATGCGATGCCGATCACTATGAAACCGTAGTCGCGCTGCTCAGCGACGACGGCTCTCGCTTCCTCACGCGCCGCGAATCCCCCACGCAGGTGCCGAACTTCTTCATCCGCGACAACAAAGGTTCTCTCGATACCTTCACCAACTTCGCGGACCCTGCGCCCCAGCTTCGCGGCATCACCAAGCAACTCGTCAAGTACAAGCGCGCTGACGGCGTGGACTTGAGCTTCACGCTCTATCTCCCCCCGGGCTACAAGCAAGGCACCAGGCTGCCCACCGTTGTCTGGGCCTATCCGGTAGAATTCACCGATGGAGATACGGCCGGGCAGATCTCTGGCTCTACCAAGCGCTTCACCAGCATCACCGGCTACTCCCACCTGTTCTTTCTGCTCGAAGGGTATGCGATTCTCGACGGCGCGACCATCCCCATCGTTGGTTCTCCCGATGAGGCCAACAACACCTATGTTGAGCAACTCACGACATCGGCCAAAGCCGCCATCGACAAGGCCGTAGCGATGGGGGTGACCGATCCCGACCGCGTCGGCGTCGGTGGCCATTCTTATGGCGCCTTTATGACCGCCAATCTGTTGGCTCATACCGGGCTGGCATCGCCCGCTCCGGAGCCTACAACCGCACGCTAACGCCTTTCGGCTTCCAGAATGAGCGCCGCACCTTCTGGGAGGCCAAGGACACCTACCTCAAGATGTCGCCCTTCCTGATCGCAGACAAAATCAAGGAGCCCCTCCTTCTGATCCACGGCGAGGCAGACAACAATACCGGCACCTTTCCGATCCAATCCGAACGCATGTACCTGGCGATTCGAGGGAACGGCGGCACGGTACGCTATGTGACGCTTCCTCATGAGGCACACGGCTATGCAGCCAAGGAGAGCACCGAACACGTTCTTTACGAACAGATCCAATGGTTCGACAAGTACGTCAAGAAGGCTCCTCCGCGAGTGCTAGGCTCAAATTGATTGATCACCTACGACCCTCATAAGTGGCTCGACCACTTCTTCGATATTCGCGGCTCGCTGGTCAAAGAGATCAGCGGCCGCGTTCTCATTTGCGTTTTCTGGTCTGCAGGCGTCGTCTATTTTGACAAGAACTATCACGACGTCAATATTTCCTCGCTGCTCCATACGCTCGTCGGCCTGGCTCTTTCGATGCTTCTTGTTTTCCGCACCAACGCATCCTACGACCGCTATTGGGAAGGCCGGAAGCTCTGGGGCGGGATCGTCAATGAGACGCGGAATCTGGTACGGCAGGCCACAGTGCATCTCTCTGGCGAGCGGGATTTGGTTGTACATCTGGCGCAACTCAACGTCGATTTTGCCGCAGCCTGCATGTACCATCTGCGCGGGGCAAAGATCGCTGGAATGCTGGAATCCCAACACCCGCCCCTGACGATTGCCACGCAGATGACCTTCGCGCTCCAGGAGGCCCGGCGGCGTGGGGCCATCACCGACATCATTCTTGCCAGCATGGACCAGAACGTCCAACTCCTGATTGACTACCTCGGTGGCTGCGAGCGCATCCGCAAAACTCCTCTGCCCTTTGCCTATGTGGTCCACCTGCGGCGCGCCTTGGTGGTCTATTGCTTCTCGCTCCCCTTTGCGTTGGTCGACACCTACGGTTGGGCGACGGTCCTCGACACGCTGGTCATCAGCTACGTCTTCTTTGGCATTGAAGAGATCGGCGTCGAGATCGAAGGTCCCTTTGGACTCGACGAGAACGATCTGCCCTTAGAGGACATCTGCACCACCATCCGCCACAATCTGTTTGCTCTGGTGGAGCTCGAACATTCGGAGCCGGACAAGATGCCGGAGGGCTTATAGCGATGCGGCTCCTCCCCATCCACGAGACCAAGGCCCGCCGGATTCTATCGCCGGTTTCCGGGTTCCTCAAGGAAGCAGGCTTCACGCACTCGCTCACGCCCGCGCGCAACTGCACCTACGGCTGTTCTTATTGCTATGTCCCCACGATGCGCATCCAGGCCGGATTGAAACCAGAGGACTGGCAGCATTGGGGCGAATTCACCACCTATAAGACGAACACGCCGGAACTACTGGCACGCGAGCTGCGCGACGACCAGTTGATCTATTGCTCGCCGCTTACCGATCCCTACCAGCCCGCCGAGATCACCCAGGAGATCATGCCGAAGATCCTCGAGCAGATCTACATCCATCCCCCCAAACTCTTCGTGCTGCAGACCCGCTCGGCAAACATCCTACGCGACGTCCAGCTGCTACAGGCCGTCGCCGAGCACACGGACTTGCGCATCAGCTTCTCGCTCACCACCGATGACGATCGCATCCGCAAGATCTTCGAGCCGCGTTGCGAATCGATTCCCGATCGCCTGCGGACGATTGCCGCGCTGCGCGAGGCCGGCTTGAATGTCTACGCGACGCTCGCGCCGATTCTGCCCTGCGACCCGGCAGCACTGGCGAAGATGGCCGTCGAGGCGACAGACAATCCCATCATTGGAGACCCCTTCCACATCCGGGCGAGCAAACCCAATGGAGCCACCACGCGCGAGGCAGCACTGAAGATTCTCGACCACTATGAGCAGCCGCAATGGGCCGAGCCGGGCTTCCAGCAGCGCTTGGTCGAAGTGTTAGACCATGAGATCAGGGCTCTCGGGCGCAGCTTTGCCGTCGGTCCGGAAGGCTTCTCATGCTTGACAAAATCCAGTTTGCCACCCGCGAAGACTATGAAAGCACGGTTCTCGCCGCCCTCGCCGCCTTTGAAAAGTGGAGGCTCGTCCCTGCCCCGCAGCGAGGGGCCATCGTCCGCGAAATCGCGGAAGCGCTCCGCGCGAACAAAGAAGAGCTAGGTCGTCTGGTCGCCCTCGAGAGCGGCAAGATACTCCAGGAGGGCCTGGGAGAAGTGCAAGAGATGATCGATGTCGCCGACTTCGCCGTTGGCCTCTCGCGCCAGCTCTACGGCCTGACCACGCACTCCGAGCGGCCCGGCCACCGGCTCTACGAGCAGTGGCATCCGCTCGGCCCGGTGGGCGTCATCACCGCCTTCAACTTCCCGGTCGCCGTCTGGGCCTGGAACGCGTTGATTGCCGCCGTCTGCGGCGACACGGTCATCTGGAAACCATCGGAGCTGACGCCGCGCACCGCCGTCGCCATCCAGGAGATTGTCGCTCGTTGCGCCCCACCCGGAGTCTTCAGCCTGCTCATCGGCGACGTGCCCACCATCGGCGAGGCGATGCTTGACGATAAGCGCCTGCCACTGATTTCGGCAACGGGCTCCAGCCGCATGGGCAAGATTGTCGCTGAGCGGGTGGGACGCCGTCTGGGCCGCACGCTCTTGGAATTGGGCGGCAACAACGCAATCATCGTCATGCCCGATGCGGACATGGATCTGGCCTTGCGCGGCTGCCTCTTTGCCGCAGTGGGCACCGCCGGACAACGCTGCACCAGCCTGCGCCGCCTCTTCCTACATCGCTCGATTGCGGAACAGTTTCGCGCCCGTCTGATCGAGGCTTACGGCCATGTCCGGATCGGAGATCCGCTCGACCCGGCAACGCTGATGGGTCCGTTGATCAACGCGCAGGCCGTAGAAAACTACCTGACGGCGGTGACGCGGATTGCTGCCGAAGGCGGAGCCATCCTCTATGGTGGCAAGGTGATCCAAGGCAACTTCGTCGAGCCGACCATTGCCGCCTCCAAACATGAGATGCCGATCGTGCACGAGGAGGTCTTTGCCCCGATTCTCCACACGATCGTCTTCGATCACCTCGACGAAGCGATTGCCTGGAACAACGAAGTGCCGCAAGGCTTATCGAGCGCAATCTTCACGACAAACTTGAAGTCGTCGGAGGCCTTCCTGTCGGCTCGTGGTTCTGATTGCGGCATCGCCAATGTCAACATCGGAACCTCTGGCGCTGAAATCGGCGGGGCCTTTGGCGGCGAGAAGGAAACAGGCGGCGGCCGCGAGTCAGGCACCGATTCGTGGAAAGCCTACATGCGGCGGCAGACGGTGACGATCAACTATTCGGACGAACTACCGCTTGCTCAGGGCATCCGCTTCGGCTTGGGATAGGGTGACCAATTCCTTGTCCATATCCTGCCAGCTTGAAATCATATCGATCAGGTGCAAGGCGCCCAGCTTCATACACCAGAAATCGGTGATCGGATGTTCGAGCTTCATCAGTACCGGAAGCGGCAGGGCGACAATCTTTTCCTGGGCTTCGCCATCGCACTCGATTTCCCACTTCGTATCGACCGTGTCCGCATGACGGATGGAGATTGCATTCTGCTGCCAACGGAATGTGATCTTCCAGGTACGGCCAAAGGGATCGGGGCCAGTCTCGAAGTTGCGGAAGTTTTCGACCATCAAGGTTAGGCTAACGCAAGTTCGTACGCATCAGCGCGAGGAATTCGTCCTTGGACGCCTTGTTGTTGCGAAACTCGCCCAGCATCGCTGAGGTGATCGTAGAACTCGACTGTTTCTCCACACCCCGCATCATCATACAGAAATGTTGCGCCTCGCTGACCACCGCGACACCGCGCGGCTCGAGGATCTCCATCAGCGTCTCGGCAATCTGCTGTGTGAGCCGTTCCTGCACCTGCAGGCGGCGGGCAAAGGCATCGACAATCCGAGGAATCTTGCTCAAACCGATGATCTTCTCGTTTGGCAGATAGCCGACATGCACCTTCCCGAAAAAGGGCAGCATGTGGTGCTCACACAGCGAGTAGAATTCGATGTCCTTCACCAGAACCATGTCGTCGTTCTCGGCAGCGAACAGCGCGTTATTCACGATCTGGTGAATGTCCCGCTGGTAGCCGCTGGTGAGAAACTTCAGTGCCTTCTCGGCACGCAGAGGAGTCCGCACCAGACCTTCCCGGCCTGGATTCTCGCCCAGATCCTTCAGGATCTCCTCATACATGTCCCCGATCGGACCTCGTTCCTCAGACTTCTTCATCTCCACTGTTCCCGCGTTATTCCCTAACTTCATCTGCTTCCATCTCAAATCGATTGTTCTTGGTCTCGTGAATGCGAATCCGCTCAAAGCGCACAGATTGCTCTGGAAAATGAGCGGGCCAGCCGGCATCGATCAATTTTGCCAGAACGAGCGCAAGATTCTCGGTGGTGGGCACCAATCCATTGAGCTCTTTCAATTCTGCATTCAGATCCCGGTGTTGCACATGCGGAAGAATTTCCTGATGCATCAAACGATCGAGGCGCTTACGCTCCACGATCATCCCCGTCACGGGGTCCGCTTCGCCGCGCACCGTGAGTTCAATCCAATAATTGTGCCCATGCCCAAAGGGATTGTTGCACTTTCCATAGATCTGCTGGTTCTCCCGCTCGCTCAGCGAGGCAGCATGCAAGCGGTGCGAGGCTGAAAACGGATATCGGGTGGTTAAAGTCATTCGCCTCGATACTCCACATAAAGATGCTCTGTCTCATACAGGCGCACTTCGTGCAAGCTCACGGTGGGCGTTGAGAAATGAGGCACGATCCGGCGCCAGATCTCCATCGCAATGTTCTCCGGAGTGGGCACGATATGGTCGAAGGGCGGAACCTCCGCATTCAGATCGCGATGGTCCATCGGATCGACCACTTCGCGATGCAACACTTCCTTGACGTCCTTCAGATCGACGATCATGCCGGTAACGGGATCCACTTCCCCGCTCAGCGTGACCTCGAGGACATAGTTATGCCCATGACTGTAACGGCTCGCCTCGGGGCCAAAGACAGCCTGATTCTGTTCGTCTGTCCAACCGGGGACAGCGCAACGATGAGAAGCCGAGAATTCAACCCGGCGAGTGATCAACATTTTTATCCAATTTAAGAGATGTTCGACGTACGGCTCGCGATTCCCTAAAATGGGAGTACATGGCAAATGCCAAGGCGTCCGCGCCCTCTTCTCCATCATCGCGAATTTATTTGATCGGTATCGCGCTCACTCTCGCGGTGATGTTCTACATCATCGCGGACACCTTGCGCGAGAAGATCGTCAACCAGGGAGATCAGGCGACCGCCTTCTCCGTCACCACCGATCGAGGCAAATCGATCTCCCTCTCCAACTTCCAAGGCAAAGTTCTGGTTTTAAACTTCTGGGCCGCCTGGTGCAAGCCGTGTGTCGATGAGATGCCGTCGCTGAACCGGTTTGCGCAGATCATGGCTCCCGAAGGAGTGACCGTGCTCGGCATCTCCGTCGACCACGATGAAGCGAAGTACAAGAAGTTCTTGAAGGATGCAAACATCCAGTTCGAGACCTATCGCGACGGGAGTGCATTGATCCCCGCGTCATATGGCACCTACAAATACCCGGAGACCTATATCATCGACAAGTCCGGCAAAGTGGTAGAGAAGATGATTGGCGAAGAAGCCTGGATGAACCCAAATGTCATTGCCCGTATCCGCAAGCTCCTTTAAACAACTGCTGGGAGACCGCGCCGTCCTCGACCGCGCTGAAGATCTGACGCTCTATGAGTACGACGGCGGTGTCGACAAGCACAAGCCCGATCTGGTCGTCTTTCCGCGTACTCGGGAGCAGGTCAAGGCCGTGGTAGACCTGGCCCGCAAAGAGAATCTACAGTTTGTCGGCCGCGGCGCCGGCACCGGACTCTCCGGTGGCGTAATCCCCCGCTACGGCGGCGTGATGGTGAGTTTTGCGCGCATGAATCAGATCGAAGAGATCGATCTCCCCAATGAGCGCATGCAAGTGCAGCCGGGTGTCGTGAATCTCGATGTAACGCTGGCCGTGCAGCGCGACGGCTATTTTTTCGCGCCAGACCCCAGTTCGCAGCGTGCCTGCACGATTGGCGGCAATGTCGCCGAGAACGCGGGAGGGCCCCACACGTTGGCCTATGGCGTCACCACGAATCACGTCTTAGGCCTTCACGTATTGATGCCCGACGGCACCTCCTTTGAGACCGGTGGTCCGGAGCAGGATCTGCCCGGCTACGATCTGACGGGAATCATCACCGGATCAGAAGGCACCATGGCGCTGGTTACCGGCGCGACGTTGCGGCTGATGCGCCAGCCGGAACTGGTCAAGACCGTCCTCGCCATCTATAACACCACCGAGGATGCGGCCAATACGGTGTCTGAGATTACGGCGCGGGCGATCACGCCGGTGGCGGTGGAGATGCTCGACGGCGAGATGCTGCGCATGGTGGAAGAAGCAACGCATGCTGGTTATCCGCTCGACGCACAAGCCGTATTGCTGATCGAGATGGAAGGACTGACGGAGGCCGTCGAAGAACAGGTGGAGCAGGTTCGCCTGGCTTGCGAGGCTTGCCATTGCCGCGAGTTCCGAATCGCAAAAGACGCCACGGAGCGGGATCTGCTGTGGAAGGGCCGCAAGAACGCCTTTGGCGCTGTGGGCCGGATGAGTCCGTTCTACTATGTGCAGGACGGCGTGGTGCCGCGGACCAAGATTACTGAAACGCTGCTCGAGATCTATCGCATTGGCGAGAAGTATGGATTGAAGATCTCCAACATCTTCCACGCGGGTGACGGCAACATGCACCCGATCATCTTGTTCGATGCCCGGATTCCGGGCCAACTCCGCGCCGCACAACTGGCAGGCGATGAGATTCTCGCCTACTGCATTTCAGTAGGTGGCTCGATTACCGGCGAGCATGGTGTCGGCATGGAGAAGATGGAACTGATGGCGCAGCAATTCTCCGATGACACGCTTGAGATGATCAAGGACTTCAAGAATCTGTTTGATCCGGAGTGCCGCTTGAACCCTGGGAAGCTGTTGCCGCTCGGCAAGTGCTGCGGAGAGATCCATCAGAAGCCTGGGACGACCTTCTAGGAGAGATCTGTAGTTTCCGCCCGACCGAATCGATATAATTTCATTCAGAAATCCCTTTCTGACAGGGACTTTGAGGAGCTGAATGAATCGACGCCTGCTGTTCCCTTGGCTTAGCTTGGCGATCTGCGCGCCATTGGCAGCACAAGACTCCGATCTCGCCTTTTTTGAATCAAAAATTCGCCCTGTGCTTGCCAGTAAATGCTATGGCTGCCACTCCTCGAAGCTTAAATCGCCCATGGGTTCGTTCCGTGCCGATACTAAGGCTGGAATCCGCAGCGGCGGAGCCTCTGGTCCCGGCCTGGTAGTCGGCAAACCGGACGAGAGCTTGCTGCTCAAAGCGCTGTCTTATACCGACACCCACCTGCAGATGCCGCCTTCCGGCAAGCTGCCGGAGGCAGTGCTCGCCGACTTCCGGCAGTGGATTGCCGCGGGCGCCGTCGATCCGCGAGCCGAAATCGCCGGCGCCACCGCCGCACTGAAGGGAATGTCCGTCGAGGATGGCAAGAAGTGGTGGGCCTTCCAGCCCCTGCAGACGACGTCACAGAACTCGATCGACGCCTTCCTGCTCGCCAAGCTGCAAGCCAAGGGTCTCGGCTTCTCTCCCCCAAGCGACGCGCGAACCCTCGTGCGCCGCGTCTATGTCGATCTCGTCGGCTATAAACCGAGCTATGAGGAAGTAGAAGCCTTTGCCGCCGACACAAAGCCTGATGCCTACACGCGGCTCATCGACCAATTGCTCGCCTCTCCCCGCTATGGAGAACAGTGGGGCCGCCACTGGATGGACGTCGCCCGTTTCGGCGAAGACAATCCGACCGGCGAGGCAACCAATCCCGGCTATCCCTATGCCTGGCGCTATCGGGATTGGATCATCGACGCGATCAACAAAGACGTTCCCTATGACAAGTTTGTGAAGCTGCAGCTGGCAGCAGATTTGATTCCCGGAACGCCTCGCGAAGACCTGCGGGCCCTCGGTTATCTGGGAGCCGCGCCGGTTTACCATAAGGATCTTCGCTTGTCGGAACAAGTGATCGGCGGCTTTTTCAGCGACGATCTCGATGAACGTGTGGATGCCGTATCACGCGGCCTCTTAGGAATGACCGTCGCTTGCGCCCGCTGCCACGATCACAAATTCGATCCGATCCCGACCAAGGACTATTACGGCCTGGTGGGTGTCTTTGCTTCGACCATGCGAGCCCAGCGCCCGCTCTTTGAGGTGCCCCCCGAGGTCGAGCAACGCTTTGCCTGGCTGCAGAACCGGCTCTTTGATTTGCGCTATCTCGCCAATCTGTTGACCGGAGAAGCCTCAACAGTAGTGGGCTCCGAGGAGCGCGTCGCCAAGTGGAAGCTGGAGATTGAGCAGCTGAAAACCGAAGCGCTCAGCTACCAGGAGAAGTATCCCAAGCTCGTGCAGAATCTCGAAAGGTATTGGAACTTTGCTCCTCGTCCGCCGGCCGGAGCGCCGGCCGATCCCGCTGCTGCAGCGGCGGCGGCAGCAGCGGCACGGGCCCGGCGTCAAAACCAGACTTCGACCGAACCCTTCATGAATGCCGTCTTCGAGGCGGCTCAGTATATCGATGGCAGCGATCCGCAGGTGACGATCATCCATTACAAGACCGGCGAACCGAGAGACTTTCCGGTATTGCGCAGTGGCAATTACGCCAGCCCTGGCGAGGTGGTGCCCCGGCACTTTCCGGCGGTTCTGGCCCAAAGCGATCCGAACTTCAAGAATGGATCGGGACGACTGGAACTCGCCGAAAAGATCTTCACCGACTCGGCACCACTGGCGGCGCGTATCATTGTGAATCGCGTCTGGGGTTGGCACTTCGGCAAGGCGCTGGTAGGTACTCCGAGCGACTTCGGTGTCCAAGGCGAAAAACCGACCCATCCGGAATTGTTGGACAATCTCGCTGCGGATTTCATCCGCCATGGCTGGTCACTGAAGTGGCTGCATCGGGAGATCCTGATGTCACAGGCCTATCGCCAGTCGAGCCAGCCGCGTGCGGCCGGATTGCAGGCAGACCCCACCAACGCACTCCTTTGGCGTATGAATCCGCGACGGCTCGATGTGGAGGCGTATCGCGATACGCTGCTGCGCAGTTCCGAACGGCTGGACGAGAAGATGTACGGGCCGTCTGAGGATGTCTCTGCAGCAACCAATCTCCGGCGAACCGTCTACGCGCGTGTGAGCCGGGGCCGGATGAGTCCGCTGTTGAAGAATTATGACTTTCCGGACCCGATGCAGACCGCAGGCGGGCGCGAGTTGACGATCACCCCCCTGCAACAACTGTTTGTCCTGAATAGCGCCTTTGTCCACGAAGCTGCCGGAGCGCTAGCGGCCAGCGTTGCAAAGGAGACCGACCAGAGCGCTCAATTGAAAGCGCTCTTCCGCAAGATTCTGAGCCGCGAGCCAACCGCAACAGAATTGGATCGCGCCTTGACCTATCTGCAGGGTGGCAGCGTAGAGCAGTACGCCCAGATTTTGCTGGCAACCAATGAGGAGATCTTCTGGCCATGATGCAACGACGATCACGGCGCGACTTGATGCGCCATATGTTTGGCGGCTTGGGTTCTGTCGCACTGACCGAAATCTTCGCGCGCGAAGAAGCAGCGGCGGCGAGCTTGCATCACTATACAGGACCTCGGACCCCGGGCAAGGCAAAGCATGTCATCAGCCTTTGGCTGACCGGCGGCCCCTCGCAAGTGGACATGTTCGATCCCAAGCCCGATCTGTTGAAGTATCAAGGGCAGAGACCGGGAAGTGTCGATTTGCGAACCGAACGGCAAACTGGTGGGCTGCTGCCGACCTCGTTTGAGTTCAAGAAGCGTGGGCAGAGTGGGCTCGAGATCAGCGACATCCTTCCCCAGTTGGCATCGGTCGCCGATGAGCTTTGCGTCATCCGGTCGATGTACTCCTTCAACCCGACGCACACGCCGGCCTTGAGCCTCTGGTTCACCGGCAGTATTCTGCTGAACCGGCCGTCGATGGGTTCTTGGATGTCCTATGGACTGGGCTCGGAGAATGAGAATCTGCCTTCCTTTGTTGCGCTCGCGCCTGGAAATGGCGGTGGGCTGGGCGGTTCGGCAACACGCGCCGGTTTTCTGCCCGCCGAGCACCAGGGAACTCCCTTTGAGATTGGATCTGTCGAGCCGGAGAAGATGATTCCGGATCTGCAGAACAAGTGGCTTGACAGCGCCGCGCAACGCAAGCAACTCGATGCAGTGCAGGCGATGAATCGCGATTTCTCAAAGGGCTTTGGCGAGGATGAATTTCTGGAGGGGCGCATCCAATCGATGGAGGGAGCCTATCGGATGCAGTCAGCGGCAATGGACGCCTTCGATGTGCGGAAGGAGTCAGAGGCGGTGCGCACGGAGTATGGGATGAACAACTCGGGCAACGGCTGCTTGCTCGCCCGCAGACTGGTGGAGCGTGGCGTACGCTATGTCCATGTTGGTCTGGGGAACTGGGACGACCATAAGGATCTGCCCGAGAACTACCGCAAGAATTGTCCGAGCATGGACCAGGCGGCGGCAGCCTTGATTCGCGACTTGAAGCGGCGGGGCTTATTGGATGAAACCATTGTCGTCTGGGGTGGTGAGTTTGGCAGGACGCCCGTCTCAGAGAGTGGTACGGGGCGCGATCACAATCCTTATGGCTACACGATGTGGGTAGCTGGCGGTGGCTTCCGGCGTGGGATTGCTTATGGAGCCACCGATGATTTCGGGTTCAAGGCTGTAGAGAATCGAGTGTCCATTCATGACCTGCACGCAACGATGCTCTACGCAACGGGAATGGATCACACAAAACTGACACATCGTTATGCAGGGAGAGATTTCCGGCTCACCGACGTGTTCGGAGAGGTTGTGAAGGGGATTCTCGTTTAGCTGTTGCAGAAATAAAAAAGGCCCGATCCGTACGGATCGGGCCTTTTCGTTTGTGAGTGAACTAGAACGAGTAGCGGACGCCCATCTCGCCAGCAAAGGCCTTCGGAACCAGGTTCGAAGCGCCTGCATACCAGCCGTTGGGGGTCTGGAAAGCTGCACCCGAGGTGATCGTCGGGTTGAAGGACGCGCCATAATTTGCCCGGTTCGTCAGGTTGAAGAACTGAGCAAGGAACTCGAGGCGATTCCGTTCTCCGAACTGGAAGAACTTCGAGACACGGAGATCGACCTGGAAGTATTCCTGGCCGCGAACCGTGTTATAGTCGACCATCTTGAGAGTGCCGTTGGCAACACCAGCGCGCAGAGCGGCGGAGTTGGTAGCGATCCCATTACGCACCGTATACAGGTAGTCGGTGGGGTTGTTCACAGGAACGACAGCTCGGTTTGTGCCGTTGCCGCCACCCTGACCGAGCCAGGTGCTGCCCTGATTGATCGAGTAAGGCTTCGGAGTCGCTGCAACGATGACAGGAGCCAACTGGATTCCCCAGGGGAGAGAAAAAATGGCTGTCACGGTGGCGCGATGACGTTCGTCATTCGGAGCCGGGCCAAAATCGCTCAGTGCAAAGATGTTGCGAGCGTCAGAGGCGACGTTACCGAAAGCGGCCGGACCACCAGCCCAAGCAACAGCCTTCGAGAACACATAATTCGAGTTCACGGAGAAGCGCTTGTTCAGGCGGCGGCGATAGGCGAGGTTGAGCCCGTCATAACGCGAACGGCCAATCGAACTTTCGACAATGATCTGGCCCAGACGGGGGAGACCGGCGGCATCAAAAGCAGCATCGTAAGGACGGCTAGCGCCGAGTTCCGGACGCTGGTAGTTGATATTCTGGCGCTTCGCTTCGCGAAGGCCGAGTACCTTGATGACTTCAGCTTCAAATACGTTGTTCGCATTGATCTGCCATGCATAACCAACATTCCATTGGTGGTTATAGGGGTTGGCAAAGTTGGGGTCCACCAGACGGCCCACGGAACCAGCGGTCAGGATGGTCGAACCATTGCCGATTGCCGGGAAAGGATCGACGCCATAACGGAACTGCGTCAAGGGAAGACCGGTGCTCGGAACGATTGAAGCATTCGGATCATTCCGGCCAGTGGAGGTGAGGTTCAGCGTTCCGGTGTAGACGGTGTTATTCGCCTGCTGCTCCATAAAGAGCGGGATGTTCGCAAAGGTCTGGCCAAAGTACATGCCGTAACCACCGCGGAGGATGTGGGTCCCCTGGCCGGTGAGGTCATAAGCAAAGCCAACACGGGGGCTGAAGTTGTTCATGTCCGTGTGGGGCAGACCAGCGGCATAAGAAGATCCGACAGCCTTCAGATACTGATAGGTACGGCTTGCAGATTGGATATTCGCACCCTGAAGGTTGATATCGACGTCCCAACGGACACCGAGATTCAAGCTGAGGCGGCGGGTGACCTTCCAATCGTCCTGGAAGTAAACACCAAACATCTGAGCATCTTTGCTCTGGAAGTAGGGGTTGCCAGAGGAACCGGTCATGGAGGTGATCGCGCCAGGAGTGGCGAAACCATTGGGATACAGGGTCTGGTTGGTCGTAATGACGCTGGGCAGATCCTGGAAGACCAACTGCAGCGTCGAGGAGGTGGCGAACATACCGCCCAGTTTCGGCAGGGTGACGTAATCAAAACCAGTCTTCAGCGTGTGGTTGCCCTTGGTGTAGGAGAAGTCATCGCGGAACTGCCATTTCTTCTGGAAGCTCTGTTGTGGCACATTGGCATTGGTTCCGAAGGTAATACTGCCCGGGAAGGTGACGTTCGGAACCTTCAGATCAGAGTTGATGAGGTTGTTCCAATATTGGAAGCCGGCGGTGAAGGTATTCACCGCACGAGGAGAAAACACCGACTGCAGCGTCGCGTTGGCCAGAATCAATTGATTCGTAGTAAAGTTGCCAGCGGTGAGGTCGCTATTGCTGGTGACCTGATCGTTCAGCCCTCTGTTCGACTGGTTCGTATAGGTGACGAAAAAGTTGTGGTTCTGGCTGATGCGGTGGTCAAGACGTCCGGTGTAGCGTTGGTCGTTGTACGGGGTTCCGATCGAGGCCACCGGTTTCGCGCCGAGTCCGGCATTGGCGGCAATGGTGAGCTCACGAATAGCGGCAGCAGTGATGCCAACCGAGGTTTCTTCGCGTTGCCGTTCGATCGCGAAGAACACAAAGGTTTTATCCTTCTTGATCGGAGCGCCAACGGAGCCACCATAGATCTGGCGGGAGATGGCGGGAGTCGGATTACCACCGGCCTTGGAAAGTGCGTCATTTGCAGTGAGTGCGGTATCGCGGAAGAAGCCAAACAGCGAACCATGAATGACATTGGAGCCGGATTTGGTGACAACGTTCACCGCGGCACCTTCGCTACGGCCATTGGCAGCCGAGAAGCGCTGGGTGGAGATATTGAATTCTTCAACGGCTTCCATTGGAAGCTGCATCACAGGACCACCGATGGTGTTGTCCTTGTTGTCTACACCATTCACGGTGTAGTTGATATTGCGGCCTGCGCTACCGTTAATACCGATGACAGCGACGCGGTTTTTGGTAGGATCATAGGAATTGACCAGTTTTGCACCAGGAGCAAGAACTGCAAGATTCGCAAAGTCGCGACCGTTGGTGGGGAGCGCCTGCACTTCCTTCGGCGAAATCGCCAAAGAGACGTCTGTTTTCACGACGTCGAGGAGCGGCGCAGCTTCCGCGTTTACAGTAACGACTTCAGCCTGAGCCTTAGGAGTCAGTACAATGGGATAGCTGCTAACGCGACCAACCGCAACTTCTACATTCTTGAGTTCTACACGAGCAAAGCCCGCAGCTTCAATTGTGATCGAATAGTTGCCGGAGGCGATCTGGTCAAAGCGATAGTTGCCAGCGCTGTTCGAGGTGGTCTCGCGAGTTTGATTGGTTGCCGTGCTGGAGAGCTTGACCGTGGCGCCTGGAACGCCTGCATTGGAGGCGTCGGTGACGTTGCCTTCAATAGTGCCAGTCGCCGTTGCCTGCGCGTAGACAGTAAACGGAGACCCGATCAGAAGTAGTAAAGCAAGAAGTCCGAGATACGCAGGTATGCGTCCTACGGAAGAGGGGATTTTCATTAAAATTTATTCCCTTAACCTTTCCCTGAAGTCCGTTCGTCTCTGTGAAAATTGAGAGACAAATCGATATCTATCAGTCTGCACCAAAAATCGACATCATTCAATCATGATCTCTTCATGGGACAGTAACAATTGATCCCAAATGTGTGGCGAGACGGCGGCTTCCGCCTACAATTTCCCTATGCGCGGGATTCTTTTGTTGGTGTTTGCCGGACTCCTTGGCGCTCAGTCACAGCCATATGACTTGATCGTGACGAATGCGCGAATTGTGGATGGGAGCGGCGCCCCTGGTATTACGGGGACCTGGCCGTCAGCGGGGACAGGATCGTACGGGTGACACCCCGGGGGATTCTCGCTTCCGCCCCAACCGCAAAGCGTATCGATGGGGAAGGACGGCTGGTGTTGTCCCCGGGCTTTCTCGATATCCAGTCTCATTCCCGGGATGCCCTGTTGCAGGGCGATGGCCGCGTCGTTAGCAAAGTATCCCAAGGCTTCACAACAGAGATCATGGGCGAAGGCAGCTCAAATGCGCCGGCCAATGCGCTGAACAGTACCGAGGGCGATGCAAGTTTCGCCGGCCCGCATGGCTTTGATCGCTGGTTGCGGGCGATGAAGGCGCATGGCTCAAGTGTCAACTTCGGCTCCTTTGTCGGGCAAGGCACGCTGCGGGCTTACGGCAAAGGGATGGCGGCGGGCAAGGCGTGAGGCGCTGCTCAGCGGGGACGGGCGGCTGATCTCGAAGCTGACCCAGGGCATCACCACCGAGATCATGGGCGACCAGGCTGACTCGAAGTTCCGGGGTCCGCACAGCTTCGATCGATGGCTACGGGCCATGGAGGCTCGTGGCTCGTCGGCCAACTTCGGATCCTTCACCGGTGGCGGCACGATCCGGGCTTTCGGCAAGGGATTTGCGATGGGAGAATCGGGCCCGGCAGAGCTCGCAAGCATGCAGGGAGCGCTACGCGAAACGATGGAGGACGGCTCCTTCGGATTGGCCACGGCCTTGATCTATCCACCGGGCAGCTATGCGTCCACCGAAGAACTGATTGCCTTGGCCAAGACGATGGCGCCATTTGGGGGACTGTATATCTCGCACATCCGCAGCGAAGCGGAAAAGCTGCTCGAGGCGCTGGCAGAGACGGCGCGGATCAGCCAGGAAGGCGGCGTTCCGGCGGAAGTTTATCACCTGAAAGCAGCAGGGCGAAAGTACTGGAAGCTCATGGATCCGGCGATCGAGTTCCTCAACCAATCTCGCGCCCATGGTATCGATATCCAGGCGAATCTCTATCCCTATGAAGCGTCCGGCACAGCCCTGACGGCGATGCTCCCCGACTGGTCCGCCGCCGATGGAAAGCTCTGGGCGAACCTCGACAACGCTGACACCCGAAAGAGAATTGCCGCTGAGATGTTGCAGAACAACAAGGGCCGCGATCCCGATCTGGTGCAACCGATCGGACTCACCAAGACAGCGAATCTGCAGTACAAAGGCATGCGGCTGAACCAGATTGCCGCGCAAATGCAGCTTCCCTGGCCTGAGGCCGTCATGGCACTGCTGCGCAGTGAACGGCAGACAATTTCAACCATCTATTACACGATCAACGAGGCGAATATCGCGAAGCAGTTGCAGCAGCCCTGGATCAAGGTGGCGACCGATTCCGGTGGTGTCGATCCGGCCGTCACCAAAGGACCGACGCATCCCAGGACCTATGGCACTTACCCGAGAGTGTTGGGCTTCTACGTGCGGGAGTTAAAGACGATTGGACTCGAGGATGCAGTCTTCAAGATGAGCAGCAGTGTCGCGACAAGATTGTCGCTGCACGATCGCGGGCTGCTGCGGCCCGGCCTGTGGGCAGACCTCGTCGTATTCGATCCGGCAAGCGTCAAGGATGTCGCCACCTTTGACAGTCCCAACCGCCTGTCCACCGGCATCCGGCAAGTGGTGGTGAACGGCGTTGTGGTCGTAGACAAGAATGTTCATACCGGAGCCAAGCCGGGCAAGCTGCTGCGCGGACCGGGTTATCAAAAATAGAGATGCCCGCCTTTTGACGGGCGGGCATCGTGTGCTTCGCTTGTCGTGACGCTTAGTCGCGTGGGAGCGTACCGCTCAGCCAAATGCCTTGGGCTGGGCCAGTTACACCTTTCCGGCTTCCAGGCGCGGCACGCATGACGCGGAAGGCCACCGCATCGCCAGGCTTGAGAGTCGCCTGGATGCGCTTGACATCGTCCACGCTCCCAACCGGCTGGCGGTTGATCGAAACGATGACGTCACGATCGGCCACTCCGATTTCTTCCGAGAAGCTGCCCGGAACCACGCGCGTCACCTGGACACCGCGCTTCTCAGGGATGCCAAGCTTTTCGGCTTCCGCTTCTGGAAGGTTCGCAATCATGATTCCGAACTGAGCGCTCTGCTGGCTATTCTGAGCCGCATCGTCAGGGCGCTTGCCCATGCCGACAATTGGATTGTCTGCATAGAGCTGCTGGCGATCTTCGATGGCAACATCGAAGTTCATCTTTTTGCCTTGACGATCCACTTCGATCGAGGCCTTCGATCCAACCGGCAATTCGCTGACCTTGGCGATCAATTCATCACCGTTCTTCACCAGCGCACCGTTCACGCGGGTGATGATGTCTTCCGCCTTCAGACCAGCACGGGCCGAGGGGCCATTGGCCACTACTTCGGTCACTGGAACGCCGCCGTCCAGCTTGAATGCCTTCATGAGCGTGGGGTCCATCGTACGGGCAAATTGGACGCCGATGCTACCGCGGGTGACACGGCCAGAGCTGATGATCTGGTTGTACACCTTGACCGCCATGTTGACGGGCAGTGCAAAACCGATGCCTTCATAGCCGCCGGTACGGGTTGCAATCATCGTGTTGATGCCGATCACTTCGCCGCGCGAATTCAGCAGCGGGCCGCCGCTGTTGCCGGGGTTGATCGCAGCATCGGTCTGGATGAAGCGCTGGAAGGCCTGTGCGCCATTGAAGTCGCGGCCCTTGGCGCTGACAATACCAGCGGTGACCGTTGCATCGAGACCAAAGGGAGAACCGATGGCGATGGCCCAGTCGCCCACTTCCACGGCGTCACTATTGCCAACCGGAAGCGGAGTGAGAGGAGTACCCGAGCTGATCTTGATGACCGCAAGGTCGGTTTCCTTATCGAAACCAATGACGCGGGCTTTGTATTCCGCGGAATCGTTGTGGAGCTTCACCGTGATCTTGTCGGCGCCATCTACCACGTGAAAGTTCGTGATGATGTAGCCGTTCTTGTCAACGATGAAACCGCTACCGGTGCCCATCCGCTTCGGGCTGGGCATCGCGCCGCCCATACCACCCTGACCCTGGGGACCATTGCGGAAGAAGCGGCGGAACAATTCCATCTGATCGTCTTCGCCATCGGCTTCATCGTCCGGAGCGGGACGTCCGCGGCGTTGGGACATCGAGGTGTTCTGTTTCCCCTCGTCGACCGTGTTGATATGCACAACGGAGTTCTCAGCTCGCTTGGCAAGCTTGGCGAACTCATTTTGAATGAGCACGGGACTCGGAACCACAAGTGGTGTCGCATCGGGCGCAACCTGTTCCTTACCCGCTTTTACGCCCGTGGTCAGCACGGTGCCGATCAAAATTCCGACGGACAAAGTGACCAGCAGCATACTGAATCCGAGGAATCGCTGTTCCCGCATTCTGCTGAAGATATTCATAATTGTTCTTTTCCTATCCTTCTGAAGAAGACTTCTAATTATTACTATGCTAACGCTCGCCTCGGGGTTTCAATTCCGCAAGAAGAACACCAGTGAAAACCAACGCCGCGCCGATCCAGGCACGCGCGGAAAGACGCTCATCCAGGTAAAAATAACTCGCAATGCCTGCAAATACAGGTTCCGTGGCAAAGACCAGTGCCGCGCGTGATGCGGAGGTTTGCCGCTGGCCCCAGCTTTGCAGCAGAAATGCCACCACCGTTGCTCCGAGAATTGTGATCGCAAAGGCCCAATACAATCGCGGAGTCATGACCAGATAACTCGGACCATCCAATCTGAGAAAGGCAGCGATGGAGGCAAGGATCGCAGTCGCACTCACTTGCAACCAAGCCAACCAGGCAGTTTCACCAGTGTCTGCAAAATGCTTGACCATCACAATTTGAACAGAGAAGACAAGAGCACAACCCACCGTGAGCCCGTCCCCGAAGTTCATCGTAAAACTGGAGGGATCAAAACTCATGAGGGCGATTCCACAGCTTGCTAAGCCTACTGCAATCCGCTCACGCCACCCGGTCCTGACTCCATAGACGGCGGAGGCGACAAAAGGTACCAACGGGATATACAACGAAGTCAGGAAGCCGCTATTGGACGCGGATGTGTATTTGAGTCCCACGGTCTGGAGAATCATTCCCACCCCCAGACAGGCACCGGTGGCAAGACCGCCCCACAGCATCCGCCGCGATGGCATGCGCCGTTCCTGAAGAAACACGATGGGAAGAAGCAAGAGCGCCGCAACCGCGAAGCGAATCGCGAGATAGAGAATGGGGCTCGCATCGGCAAGAGCATCCTTGACAACAACAAAGGTGCTGCCCCAGAGCATCGCCGCCGCCACGAGAGCGAGTTCCGCTCGCGCGCGGAGCGTCAAGCCGCTCGCAGGAGTTGGCAGAGCGCCAGGTAGATGCGGCGCAGTCCGAGTTCCCTGCCCTCGGGGTGATACCATTCCCCCTCGCTGTGCGCACCGCCACCGGAGCCACCGGCCCCGATCGAAACAGCTTCAAGTCCCATCGAGAGAGGAATATTCGCGTCCGTCGAGGCGCAGTCCAGACGGGAAGAGATGCCGAGGTGCTCATCCACCTGGCGCATGGTTTCCAGCAGACGCGAAGTAGCCAGCAGATGGCCTCCAGGCCGGGAACCGATTTCGCGGATCTTTGCCGTCAGCCGGCCACTCCCACGCATGGCCACAACGCGCTCATTTTCTAAGACCAGCGCGCGCTCCACACAATCGGTGAGCAACTCGGCGAGTTCATCCAACACCTCGCCACTCTCGCTGCGGAGGTCGAGCTTTGCGCGAGCGGAAGCTGGAATCGAATTGATGCTGGTACCGCCATCGATCAGGCTGAAGTTCGCTGTACTGCGTCCGTAACGGGTTTGCAGAAAGCCAGCGCGCCGCCCGTGGCAATCGAGAAAGTCGGCAATCGTGCGGCTCATGGCGTGAACGGCATTCGGATTCCCAGCATCACTCCAACTGTGACCGCCCGGACCGGAAAAGACGACTTCGAAACGCCGGCTTCCCAGTGCCTGGGTGGTGAGATGTTCGACGCCGGGCCCATCCAACACGAGAAAAGCCTGGATGCGTTCTGCGAGGTTACTTTGCCGGCAAAGGTATCGCATGCCGCTCAGGTTTCCCTCACCCTCTTCACCAACATTGGCAACCAGCATGAGGCCTGCTTGCGACTTGTCGGGAGGACGGAGTGCGTATTGCCGCGCAACCGAGAGCAACCCCGCCAGACCGGCGCCGTTGTCTGCCACTCCGGGGCCAAGAAAACGCCCGTCCGGAGCCACGCGAATATCGTCCGCATTGCGCGGCGACAATACCGTATCGAGATGAGCAGTCACCGCAACCCAGGGGCCTCGCGATTCTTCGGGACGTGTGGCGACCACATTGCCGGCCCGGTCGATGCGAGCTTCGTAGCCAAGGGCTTCCAGTTGGCCGATCATCCACTGTGCGCGCTTCTCTTCAAAGAAAGTGGGCGCAGCAACACGGCAAAGCTCCAGGTGCTTCTCATTGGTCCAGGATCGCTCGCGGCCAAAGTTCCGAAGAGCTTCCGCAACGTTCGATTCCTGAGACAGGTCCTTTAGGGCTCGGCGAGGGCGAAACATCGAAAAGAATCAGCCTCTATGATCCCACGCTTACACAATTCGTGACGAAGAACTCGTTTTGTATTAAAAAGCACACTTCCCCACATCCAGAATTTGGCGTTTCGGGGCGATAGTTTGGCACCAGGAGAGCGAGAAATGATAGGACGCGACAAACTTTAGTCCAAGCAGCACCTAGGACTTCACCACCTTTCTTCAAACGGACAACCTCAAGTCCATGATCAAGATACCTATTGATTCCAAAGCAGTTCCAGGATTTCCTCGAATCCGGAGCCGGAATAGTCCAGAAGGAAATGAGAACAAAACTTCATCAACGTCGTACTGTACCAATTCAGTAGGTAACCGTACTGTTGTGGGATTGTGCGGATTGACCCAGAACAGGCACCTTAGATACATGAGTAGTGTTTCTAAGGTCATTTTCAATCTTGCCCTTGTATTGCTTAGTACGGGCGGATCACTCCGCGCGACGTCGATTCTAAGTGTTGGCGATTTCAACCTTTTTGTATTTGGCAATCTGACACAAGCCAACACCGATGTCCAAGGCCGGGTCGCAGTTGGAGGGACGGCGAGCGTCACCAACTTCGGAATTGGCACTTCGCTGTCTCCAGACCCGAGCCGGTTGGATCTCGAAGTGGGTGGATCGTTGAGCTGGACGAATGGTCAGCTTTTTAATGGCAGTGGCATCTATGGCGGGTCAGCTGCGCTCACGAGCGTCGGCGTGCCGAATGGGACGATTACCAACGTAGTTCCGAACATCAACTTCGCGCAGGTCAAGACTGAGGAGACAAATTTGTCCGCCTATCTGGCAGGGCTCAGCGCCATCACCGCTACAGCGACCCCGTGGGGCGCGCTGACCTTAACCGGCACCAACGCTTCCCTCAATGTTTTCAACGTTTCCGCAGGCGTACTGAGTGGGATCAATACGTTCACTTTCAACGTCCCCACCACCTCCACCGTCATCGTCAACATTGCAGGAGCCACCAACAGCCTGCAAAATGCGGGGATGAACCTGAACGGGCTGAGCAAGACACAGGTGATCTATAACTTCTACGAGGCAACCGCCCTGACAGTCCAGGGAATCAGTGTACAGGGTTCGATTCTTGCCCCCAACGCAACACTCAACTTCAACAATGGCAACATCGAAGGCCAAGTGATTGTGAACAACCTGCTGGGTGGCGGCGAGACTCACAACTACATTTTCAATGGCACCATTCCGACCGGAAACATCGGCACGATGGACCCCAGTGCGGTTCCGGAACCCTCCACCGCATTCGCCGGTGTGATTCTTGTGGCGATGGGCGCGTGGTTACGGCAACGGCGCAAGTTAAACTAATAGCTTCTCTTTGCGTTTTCCTACTGTACCCGTTCCTGGATTCAAAGCTACTGCCGCTGGCATGTTCCTTTTTGGGCATATCAGCGGCATGGCTGTTTTAAATGGCTATGTTCAGACCCGTAGCGGGCTAAGTCTTCCGCAATTTGGACTGGTTCTCGCCACCGGCGCGGTCACCGCCCTACTGGTGAATCTTTATCTGCGTCACAGCGGCAAGCGACTCTCCGGTTCGACGGGTTTGCTGCTCCTTACCGTTGCTTCCTGGCTCCCATTACTCGCCCAAGGCTTGTGGCCCTTGCTAGTTGCCTACTCCGTCCAAGGAGCGGCTTCGCGCATTGCGCTGGCGGGGCTGTATCGCGCAGTAACGTCGATCCAGCGGCAAAGTCTGACGCTGTCGGTCAACGTCAATGCCACATTGATTCTCGAGTCTCTGGCGGGCTTTGGACTAGGGGAATCCTTTCTCATGAATGCTCTCGTCACCGAGCTGACGGGAGAGGCATTGTGGGCCTCGACGCTCACGCTTTTTCTGGGCGTGCCCATCGCCTGGTGGCTCAAGGGAAGATTGCCGGTATGGGAAGGAATGCCAACAGCACCTCCCGCCGCAATCCGGCCCGAGGTAGCCGCGCCCATTGGCGTCGCATTTGCCGCTTACTGCGCCGAAGTCTTCACCATTACGCAGGCAACGGCCTGGTCCAGTGTCCTGGCAACGAGTGTCCGGGCAGGAAAAATCGCATTGTCACCGCTGATGGCCGCAGGATTGCTCGCGGGAGTGTTCTGGATGGTAGTGGGTACGGTGCGCTTTACAACGGGCTTGCGGGAGACTGTCGATCTGCGTCGCGTGGTGGCAGTGGGCAACGTGCTCTGCATTGTGGCGGTATTGGGTTCGATGTGGAACCCGAACAATGCCTGGTCTCTGATGGCCTGCTATGCGCTGCTTGGGGCGGGAATCGCCTGCTTTGTTCCGTTTGCGCTGCAGATGATCTCCATGCACCGCAGGGCTGGGGAGTTTGCCGACCGGCTGGCCTTACTCGGACCGGTGATGAGCGTATCGGTCCACCTGATTACCGGGAACTTCGCGGCCTGGCGGGAATACTTTGTCCTGGCGGCACTGTCGGCCACCCTCTTTGCAGCCGTACGGAAATAGAAAGATCCCCAGCTTGGCATCGCAGTTGCGTGCCCAAACTGGGGATCGGAATCGGCAGGAGAGGGCTCAGCCTAGCTGGAAGCCTTGACCTTCTTCGGGGGAACGATCGCGTCTTTCACGGCCTTGGCCACGCGGAACTTTACGACCTTCTTGGCCGGGATCTTGATGGTGGCGCCAGTGGCAGGGTTGCGGCCGGTGCGGGCCTTACGCTCCTGACGAACCAGCTTACCGATACCAGGCAGCGTTGCTTCGCCAATTTTCTTTGTTTCGCGGACAGCGATCTCGGCGTACAGGGTAATGAATTCCTTCGCTACCTTGTTCGAAAGCGTCATCTTCTCCGCGAGTTCCTTGATCAGCTGGGATTGCGTCATGCGATCAGCCATAAAACTTGCTCCTTAACAATCAGACTTTTTACGGCCTGTGCCATAAAAAACATTTCTTCGTAAAAATGTTTCAGCCTCAAGCGCACCCTCATCATACGGGAAGCTCGAAGGCGAAGTAAAGAGAAAAAAACGACAAAAGGCCCGAAAAACGGGCCTTTTGTGAGGTAGGAGGGCTCGAAAGGCCCATTTTGCGGGCAGAAGACACTCCTGCCCGCGTGATCGTATTGATTTTTCAGCCCTTCGGAGCGTCCTTCTTTGCTTTCGTCGGGATATCGAGAGGAGCATCCGCAGCCTCAATCTTGGCAGCAAGACCGAGAATCTTACGCAGTTCCGTATCGATTGCAGTAGCCGCGTCGGGATGATCCTTCAGGAACTGACGGGCATTCTCGCGCCCCTGACCGATGCGCTCGCCCTTGTAGCTGTACCAGCTCCCGGACTTCTCCACCAAATTCTGCGCCACGCCGATATCGAGTAGGTCGCCTTCGACGCTGATTCCCTGGCCGTACATGATGTCGAACTCAGCCTCGCGGAAAGGAGGAGCCACCTTATTTTTCACCACTTTGACCTTGGTGCGGTTGCCGGACACGACGTCCCCATCCTTAATGGCGCTGATGCGGCGGATGTCGAGGCGGACGCTCGCGTAGAACTTCAACGCACGGCCACCCGAGGTGGTCTCCGGATTGCCAAACATGACGCCGATTTTCTCGCGGATCTGGTTGATGAAGATCAGGCAGGTATTGGACTTCGAACAGATTCCCGTCAGCTTTCTCATCGCCTGAGACATCAGGCGGGCCTGGATGCCGACAAAGGTGTCGCCCATTTCGCCATCGAGCTCGGCCTTGGGCACAAGCGCAGCGACAGAGTCAATCACCAGAATGTCAACGGAATTGGACTGGACCAAGGTGCTGGCGATCTCAAGCGCCTGTTCCGCATAATCGGGCTGTGAAACGAGCAGATTTTCGGTATCGACACCGAGAGCATTCGCGTAAATCGGGTCGAGAGCGTGTTCTACGTCGATGAAGGCGGCGATTCCGCCCGCTTTCTGCGCTTGCGCAACGCACTGCAGGGCGACGGTGGTTTTCCCAGAAGATTCCGGCCCAAATACTTCGATGATGCGGCCACGCGGCACGCCGCCAATGCCAAGTGCATAGTCGAGGGAAATAGAACCCGTGGAAATCGACTGGACCTGGACCATCGCTTCCGACGCACCCAGACGGGTAATGGACCCTTTGCCGAATTGCTTCTCAATTGCGCCAAGTGTCGCAGTCAGGGCGCGTAGTTTCTCATTCTCTGCCATAGGAACCACGATTATAGCTCGAAAACACTATGAGGCGATTAAAAAGCGAAGAAGAAAGTCTGCAGCCTTCGTAATTCCGATGCGTGGGGTGATCAGCACGCGGGAATCCGGGATTTTTTCCCCTTGGTGGATCCGGATTGGCCCCTTTGTGAAATCCACCCCATAGTGGCTGAGCTCAATGCCAAGGCCGCGGGTGAGCCGGCCGGGACCGGTGAAGTCCCCAGCCGCCCGGATCAGAACACAGCCCGGGGTGCCCTCCGGCTCAACGACGACATTCAGCATCTTATGGATGCCGTAGTTCAGATAGACATAAGCATGACCGGGCGGCCCAAAGATGACTTCGGTTCGTTTCGTGCGTCCGGCAAAGGAGTGCGCAGCAGGATCGTCCTGGGGGAGATAGGCCTCCGTTTCGCGAATCTGGGCGGCCTGGTCCCCCAGCACTAGCCACATGCCGAGAAGTTCACGTGCGACTGTGGCTGTGTCTCGCGAAAAGAAGTTACGATCTAAGATTGTGCCGAACTCATTACGGCTCTTCACTGGCCTGTCCATCGAATATCCTGTCCGCCGGAACCTTGAGCTGGTTCTCGAGCACTTGCGCCCGCTTGCTCCCATCCATTGGAGCCCTTCCGACAATTTTCACATCACCACCTGCTTCCTGGGCGCCTGGGAGGTGGACCGGGTGGAGGAGCTAAAGCAAGCCCTCTCCCTGGTGCCGAAAACCGGCCCCATTGCGACTCGTATTGGAGGCTTTGGCTGGTACCCGAATCCGCACCATCCGCGTGTCCTGGTCACTGGCGTACAAGCACCGGAAGCATTGCATACCTTGGCACGGACCACCAATGAGGCCTGTGCCAAGCTCGGCTTCCAACCGGAGAAGCGGGACTACTCGCCCCACCTGACCATCGCCCGCATCAAAGGCGAGCAAGACGTCCGGGCCCTGCGCACAGGAATTGCACAGTTGCCCAGTGCAGATTTCGGAATGAGCACGGCAACGAAGTTTTTGCTGTACAAGAGCGAGCCTGGCGAGACGGCCAGCAGCTACAAGGTGATCGGAGAATTCGCACTTTGAATAACACGGCGATGTGGTTGATTCCGCTCTGCTTTCTGCTGGGAAGCCTGCCCTTTGGAGCGTGGATTGTACGTCTGAAGACCGGCAAGGATGTCACCGCCATGGGGAGCGGCAACATTGGCGCAACCAATGTACTGCGCACGACAGGCAAGCTGGCAGGGATCCTGACGCTCGCACTTGATATCGGAAAGGGTGTCTTGGCCGTCTGGCTTGCCGATCATTTTACGGAAGGGAATGCGCTTTGGATGTCAGCCGCCGCGGTCGCGGTGATGCTTGGGCATGGTTTTTCTCCCTTCATGAACTTCAAGGGCGGCAAGGCAGTGGCGAGCTTTGCCGGCGCCTTTGCCTACCTGACGCCGCTGCCTTTCTGGTGCATCGCGCTGCTCTTTGTCGCCGTGGTTGCCTATAGCCGATATATCTCGCTTGGCTCCGTACTGGGAGCGATTTTCTTCCCGTTTGCCGTCTGGTTGATTCTGCATCCCAGTTGGCCGGTACTACTCGCTTCGCTCATCGCGGGCGTATTTGTGACCTGGCGGCACAGCGCCAATATTGAGAGGCTGCGCGCCGGCACTGAGAATCGATTCCAATGGCGCAAGAGTTAACGATCCTGGGCGGGGGAAGTTGGGGAACCGCACTTGCCATCGTCCTTGCTCCTCGCTTTGAGCGCATCCATCTCTGGGTTCATTCCGAAGCGCTCGCAACGCAGATGCAAGCCTCACGAGTGAATGGCGTGTATTTGCCTGGTTTCCTGCTCCCGAAGAATGTGCTTGTCTCGCCGCGACGGCACCTGTCGCCGTGGGTGATGACAGTGGTGCCATCGGCGCATTTGCGAGGAGTTTTGCAGGCAGTAGCCTGCGAAGCACAACAGCCGCTCCATTGGATCAGCGCGACAAAGGGCATTGAGGCCGGGAGCTTTCTGCGCATGTCCCAGATTGGCGAAGAATGCCTCGCAACAAAGCTCGCTGCGCCGCCAGCCGTTTTGACTGGGCCGACCTTTGCCCGCGAAATCGCCGCTGGAGCACCCGCCGCCATTGTCGCGGCCAGTGTCGATGCGGCCTTTGCACGCGAGGTACAGACGGTCTTCTCCGTCGATAATCTGCGTTTCTATACCAACAGCGATGTGACCGGCGTCGAGCTTTCCGGCGCACTCAAAAATGTGATGGCGATCGCGGCCGGCGCGGCAGAAGGCTTGCAGCTCGGAAGTAACTCCATGGCGGCGCTGATCACGCGCGCCTTGGCCGAGATGAGCAGGCTGGTACAAGCGCTCGGGGGACGGGCAGAAACCGTGTCCGGACTGGCGGGCCTTGGCGACCTGGTCCTCACCTGCCACGGCCAGTTGAGCCGTAACCGCAGGGTGGGAGTCGAACTTGCTCGCGGACAGAGCCTGGCGGCCATTCTGGCATCAACGCCGATGGTGGCAGAAGGGGTGGAGACAACGGCCACCGCTCTTGCGCTAGCGGCGCGGCATGGCATCGAGATGCCGATTGCCGAGGCCGTAGCCGCAATGCTTGCGGGACGTCCAGCCGCTGAGGTATTGCGGCAACTAATGGGCCGTACGCCCAAGGCAGAATGCTAAGACGGCTAGTGCGATGATGTTGCAAGATGTGGCGAGCTGCACTCCTGCTGTTCCTTGCAAGCCTGAGTTGGGGTCAAATCCTGCTTCGGGAGAATGACTGGCGCGCCAAAGAAATCGCGACCTACTTTGAAGGCGGGATTGAGACGATCCGCAAAGAATCCTCCAGGTTGAATTGCGAGATCCAACCCATCCCATCCCGCCTGTCCTACAACTTTCAATTCTGGACTGGCTACGACGTCCTCGTCCCAATGCGGGAGTTCGCCAGCGGGGGACGGGACAAGCCCATCTTGATGGCCCTGGAAGTGATCTCCGAAACCAACGGTAAGAAGAGCTACTTCTTCGCCCCGGCCCAATTGCCCCGCAATGCGCCCCCCGAAGCCTGGACAAGTAAGAACACGATGATGAATCTGGGCGGAGGCTTTCTCACCGGCCCGGGACGCTTTCGCGTCTCTCTCCTCGTAGCCGATGGACAGGGCCGTACCTGCACCAAGGCATGGAAGCTGGAGGCGGCAAAGCTCGATGTCCCACTGCAGCTTGCGCCGGGAGCCGTAGCCGCCAATGGACTCAATACATGGAAGGGGCTGGTGGGTGGCAGTGGAAAGCTCAGCCTTTATGTCCATGCCGCGCCTCTTCTTCGCCGGAAGGTGAAGGCAAAACTTTCCGCCTGGGAACAGAATGTTCTGCTGAGTTCGATGAAGAGCCTGCTCGAAAGCGGGGGCTTTGAGGAAGCCAGGGTGACGGTCTTTGATTTCGACGGGCGCAGGGTGTTGTTCGAGAGTGAGCATTTCGACGCAGCAGCCTTTGAGAAGCTCACCGAAGCCCTAGCGGATCTGAATCTGGGAACGGTCTCGGCGAAGACCTTGGCCGGACCCGATGAAAGCAGTCTGCTCGCCGATCTGATGGGCAAAGAGCTGCAACGCAACGGACCAAGTAATGCCGTTGTCTTTCTCGGGCCCTCCTGGCGCTATGGTCCCAAAATCTCCCCCTTGTTACGGGAGCAAAGGAATCAGATGCCGCCCACCTTCTATGTCACTCTGACACCCTGGCAGTCCTCAACTTCCGATCTGATCGAGAAGTTCGTGAGGACCGGCCCCAAAGGCAAAGTCATTGCAGTCTATCGGCCCGAAGATCTGGCAAGAGCGATCCGCGAGATTCGAGAAAAACGCAATTCTCCCGCAATCCCCGGGCCTAATGTGATGGAATAATCTCCTGCGTATGAACACTGTTTGGACTCAAAGCTATGAGATGGGTGGACTAGGACTTTGGGGTAGCGCCCTGGTGGCGGCGATTCCGATCTTTGTCCTCCTGGTGATGCTTGGAGTATTGCGAAAACCCGCATGGATGGCGGCGATGAGCGGTCTGGCATCGGCTCTCGTGGTGGCGCTGGCCGGCTATGGAATGCCTGGCTTGATGGCAGTGTCCAGCGTCGGCTATGGCGCAGCTTTCGCGTTGTTTCCGATCACCTGGATTATCTTCTGGGCCATCGCCCTATACCGGCTGACAGTGATCACCGGCAAGTTTGAAGTGATCAAGCAATCGATCGCCTCGCTCACCGGCGAAAGACCACTACAAGCGCTGCTGATCGCCTTTGCGTTTGGCGCATTCATTGAGGGCGCCGCGGGCTTTGGAACGCCGGTCGCTGTGGCCGCCGCAATGCTGGTAGGCGTGGGCTTTGGCGCCTTTGAAGCATCGGCAATCTGCCTGTTAGCCAATACAGCGCCGGTCGCATTCGGATCGATCGGAATTCCAGTGGTGACACTTGCCGGCATCACCGGCCTGCCACTGCCGGAGCTCAGCGCGCAAGTGGGCCGGCTCTGCGCCCCGGTCTCCTTCCTCATCCCCGCCTATCTGATTGCCGCAACCGAGGGCTTTGCGGTGATGCGCAGAGTGCTCTTCCCTTCTCTGCTCTGTGGCGGCGCATTTGCAAGCGTCCAGTTTCTGGTTTCGAATTATCTGGGCGCGCAGTTGGTCGACATCCTCAGTTCACTCAGCGCCATCATCGCGCTGCTGTTGTATCTGGTGATCAAGAAGAACTCCTCCCTCGCCTTGCCGATTGGCCAGGTGTTCCACGCCTGGAGCCCCTACCTGCTGCTGGTGGGCTGCGTCCTCGTCTGGGGGCATGAGCCGATCGCCAAGATGCTGAATGCCAGCGCCATGAAGATCGAGTGGCCGATGCTCCACAATTTGGCGATGCGCATGCCACCTGTCATGGTGAAGCAAACCACCTATGCGGCGGTGTTCAATTTCAATCTCCTGGCCGCTGCCGGCACTTCCTGCATGGTCGCAACCATCCTCAGCGCCTTGGTACTGAAGGTAACCCTGAAGCAGTTCTTCCATGTCGTCCAAGAGAGCGCCGTGCAATTGCGGCTGCCCACCCTGACCGTGTGCAGCGTGCTCGGTATGGCTTTTCTGATGAATTACTCCGGCGCCACCGGAACGCTCGGTCTCGCCTTTGCAGCAACCGGCGTGTTCTTCCCCTTCTTCAGTGCAATGCTCGGCTGGCTTGGCGTGTTCCTGACGGGAAGCGACACCAGTGCGAATGCGCTGTTCGGCAACCTGCAAGTGGTCACCGCGGGCAAACTCGGCCTCGATCCGGTGCTGATGGCAGCATCGAACTCTTCCGGCGGCGTGATGGGCAAAATGATCTCGCTGCAGACCATTGCCGTCGCGGCCGCGGCAACAAAGATGTCAACCGAAGATCAGGCCAGGCTCTTCCGCTTTACCTTCAAACACAGTGTCCTGCTGGCCAGCATCATCGGACTGCTGACCTTTGTGTACTCCAGGCTCTAGGCCAGAGAAAGACAAAGGCCACCGCAAAGCAGACTCCGCCAGACAGCCAAAACGCGAGATCGTATTTGCCCAGGCCAGTACGAATCGCGCCCGCACCAAAGGCTGCGAGCGAAGCGCCGAGTTGGTGCGAGGCTCCAATCCAGCCATACACGACACCGACATTCTCCCGTCCGAAATAGTCGGAGGTCAGTCGCACCGTGGGCGGTACGGTGGCAATCCAATCGAGGCCATAGAAGATCGCAAACCAGGCCAAGGCCGTGCCCCCTTGGGCAAGCGTCGCGGGCAGAAATAGTAGCGAGATGCCACGCAACGCATAATAGGCAAACAGCAGATAACGGCCCGAGTAGCGATCGGTGAGCCAGCCGGAAGCGGAGGTCCCAAGGATGTCGAAGATCCCCATCATCGCGAGCAATCCGGCGGCCTGTACCTCTGCAATGCCGGAATCGTGGCAAGCCGGAATCAGATGCGTGCCGACAAGGCCGTTGGTGCTGGCACCACAGACAAAGAAGCTGCCGGCCAACACCCAGAACGCCTTTTGCTTCGAGGCCCAGGCCAGCGCCGCCAGCGGAGACTTCGGCGGCGCGGTTGGAGCCACCGTCGCATGAGTCCAGCCGTAGGGCTTGAGGCCCAGGTCTTCGGGACGATCCCTCAGGAAGAGGAAAGCAAGCAGCGACATGATGGCAGCCGCAATGGCGACCAGTGTCGACGCACTCCGCCACCCGCTTGCCACCACAGTCGTCGCCAGCAGCGGCAGGAAAACGAGTTGCCCCGTCGCATTGGCCGCAGACAGGACGCCAATGACCAAGCCACGCCTTTCCTCAAACCAGCGGTTGGTCACGATAGCGGCAAAGACTAAGGCCGTCATCCCGGACGCACTGCCCACCAGGACACCCCAAAGCAAGGTGAATTGCCAGAGCCGCGTCATCTGGCTGGTGACACCAACGGCAACCGCAAGAACAAGCAGCGCCGACACAACGATCCTCCGGATGCCGAAACGATTCATGAGCGACGCCGCAAAAGGGCCGATCATTCCAAAGAGAGCAATATTGACGGCAATGGCGGCCGAGATCGCGGCTCGCGTCCAACCGAACTCCGCCTCCAGAGGCACCATCAGAATACTGGGGGTCGCCCGGACTCCAGCAGAAGCAATCAGAATCAGAAACGAGATCGCTGCAATGACCCAAGCGTAGTGAATGCGCACGATCTTCTAGGGTCGCACTTCAAAATCCACGGAACGAACGAAGAACTGTTGCTTCTTCGGCGCGTTCAGATCCCGAATCGCCACCTGCAACACATAGCCGCCTGCTTGGGTGCCGGGACCGAGTTGGACAGAGCCAATGAGGCTATATGACGAATCCGGGGCAAACTCAGGCCGAAAGGGGGTCAGCGTGCCGGTATAGATCTGCTTGCCTTCCCGATACAGCACAATCTGCGTCTCCAGATCGGCATTCTTTTTTCCCTGATTCACCTTCGCGTTATAGATAAATCCTCCATAAGCGAGCTTGGCGCCAGGTTTGAAGATGCGTTGCGTCGGTCCACTTTGAGGTTGTCCGTTTGTTTCCCAATCAGAGACACTCAGCACTAGATCCGACATCGCGAGCCGCTTGTTCCTGAGATCCGGAATTTCGATGAAATGCATCGAAGATCCAGTCCGCTTTGAGCTTTGGTCCATGATGGCGGCACGCAATTGATAGGCTCCCGGACGTTTGACCGGCACCTCCACTTCCTGCCGTAGCCCACCCTGCTTCAGCTTCTCAAAGGCGCTCCCGCGCGACTTGATCGTATGCATCTTGCCAACCGACTCCGCCCGCTGCCCGGACTCATCGTAGAGCATCACCAGTTGATCGATTGAGGTCTCAAACCAAGGCGCCTGATTCTTGTCGCCCGCATCTGCCGGCACCTCTTTATAAGTAAAGTTCGACGCATCGATGTGCAACAATGCCCGGATCTTCGCGCCCTCCGTTGCATCGTCGTAGTAGATGGGACTCACCTTCAAACCAACCTCTGTTGCTCGAAAAGGGGAGGTCATGGAGGTGACAAGATTCGAGGAAGACGTGCGGTCCGCTTCCTGGTCTGGCTCGCCATAAAAGCCCTTGCGATACCGGAGCTTGAGGCCAGATCGATTGACCTTCACAGAGAACTTATGGAACTTCGCCTCTCCCTTTGCCTTCTCGAACGTAGCGTCGTCCGGACGGAAAGAGATCAGGTAATAACCCTCCTGATCATCCAAGGCTCCCTTGAGTGCGGCGCCAATGTCATTGGTATTGCCGTAGAAGACTCCACCGGTTTGATCGGCGAGCATGAGCATTCCGTCTTGCGAGGAAAGGAAATCGTTACGCCTCTCCTGCATCTGGCTCAGGGCGCGGAAGGGCTCGGATGAGGGCTTATCGGCAGCCGTCATTCCATTGACACTCAAGCCCCGTGGATCAATCGGATACAGCACCACACCAGCTCGATTGGCCGCGTCAATCAACCCTTCGAGAGACTGGAGGGTGCGTTGCCGAATGCCACCGCTCATCCCCGGCATCATCCGCATCTCAGCACTCATCCCGGAGTTCGTCATCCCACGCGGCTGATCGATCATCTGAAGACTTTCTGAAAACAGGATGAGCGACTTACGTCCCGGCAACTCCTGCAAACCCTTCACAACAAAGCGAGCAGTCGCGAGCATCCCCGCCGTGAGCAGATCCTGGCGCTCTCGCCGCTGGATATCTTCCCGCAGCCGCATCTCCATTGCCTGCTGAGCCAGCGTCGGATTGTCAGACTGCTCCATGCGCTCGTCGTCGACGGGAGCCAGCGAATCCACCGCATTGCGATTGCGAAAGCCTGTCCGGTCCACCGCAACCAGCAACTGCCGCTTGTCGGTTGTAAATTGCTGGAGCATGCCGACCCCGGAAGAAGATCGATACAGCGCAACAAAATCGCCCGGCTGGATATGTTCCTCGATAAATTTCTTCAACGCATTCTTCGCTCTGTCAATGCTTTCCATCGACAAGCTGAGGTCGTCGATGTAAATGGCGATCGTTCTGCGAATGTCCTGGCGGCGCGGCTGTACGGACGGCAGTGCTGCGACAGGCAGGCCCGCAAGAGCAGGCCCGACACGTGCCGCCCCAGGACGCTGCCCGGAAACATAAAGCACCTTGTCGATCGTTTGCCGCTTGCCGTCGCGCAAGACTTCGAAATCGCTTACGCTGAGGTCCGGAACATCGCGCCCGCTCTTGTCCGTCACCTTCACATCCAACTGAATCAAATTGACGTTGACGCGAATTGTGTCGTCTGGCGCCACCTGCCCCGAGAGCATGGATAGCGCCATGAGCAGACACAAAAATTTCATAGCGTTATTGTATGTCCCGGCCTAAATTCCTCGATACGAATATCTGAAAAATCACTGAGTAAAGATCGTAATTCTGCAGGAGTTCCCGTAAGCGCCGGAAAAGTGCCATAGTGCATCGGCACAATCGTTTTGGCCTGGAGCAGACGGCAAGCGTGCGCAGCCTGCTTCGGCCCCATCGTGTAGAAGTCACCGATGGGCAGAAAGGCAATCTCCGGCTTGTAGAGCGCTGCCAGAAGCGCCATGTCGCCAAAGACATCGGTATCGCCAGCAAAGTAAATTGACCGCCCATCGGGCACGGTGAGAATCAAGCCACAAGCTTCTCCCAGATAGACGGAGCCATTCTCGCCCTCCTCGCTTGAGGAGTGGAAGGCGTGCGTCAAGGTGACAGAAAGTGGGCCAAGCTTTACGGTGCCACCTTTATTGAAGCCAATCGTATTGGCAACGCCCTTCGAGGCGAAGTGGCCGCACAACTCCACAATTCCGAGCACTGGACAACGGAACTCCGCGGCAAGCGCCACCACGCTACCGGTATGATCCGAGTGGCCATGAGAAAGCAGGATGCCATCGACACGCGAAGGCTTGTAGTCTTTGGGAGCTTTCGGATTGCCAAGCCACGGATCGAGAAGATAGGTTTCACCGCTTTCGAGCTGCAAGGCAAAGGAACTGTGGCCAAGCCACGTAACGTCGATCATGCGCCTATTGTCGCAAGGCCGTCAGGGGATCGGGGTGAGGGTCACCGGTGGCTTTGCGTTCATTGGAACTTCGCCGAAAAGCCCACGCACCAGAGCTGCCTCGCTGGTGACGGTCGTCGAAAAAGTGGCCACCTTCGCGGCAACCTGCGGAAAGCGCCGGAGGAGATAGGGGCTCCCCAAGGCGCAAAGAACTACCGGGGCGGGCCTGGACAAGACGGTCTCAAGAAAGCCGGTGAAATTCCCTGGCAAAATCAGATCGCCTTTGTAGGAGGCAGCCGGAACAAAAGCAGCAACCACCACAGGTGAGCAGTCGCCGAGTTGAGCCGCAGAGTCAGCGAGCTCTTCCGGCTTCATGGACGGCTCCAACCACAGCGTCTTCATTTGGGGAGAACGGGTCAAAGCGTCTTCGATCATGCGCCGTCCGGAGGTCGTCTGCTTCGCCTCGGCCAGAACCACCAGACAAGCCTTGGCCGGATCCCGCAACGGCAGTATGCCGCCTTCATTGCGAATCGTCGCCAAGGCCTTCTCGGCCACGGTCTGCGCCAACTCGGCAAACTCAGGAGAATCAATCTGTTCACTGATCTCTTCGAGATTGACCAGACGATTGTGGAAGAGCCCCAGGCGGTGCTTGGCGCTGAGGATCTTCACGACGCTCTGATGGATGCGGGCCTGGGTGAGACGGCCGGACACAATCGCGTCCATCACGCCCTTGATCGCTGCGTCGGCATTACTCGGGATCAGCAACACATCGATCCCCGCCTCAAGCGCACGAACAGAAGCCTCTCCTGCGGAATACTGCCGACTCAGCCCTTGCATGTCCATCGCGTCGGTGACCGCAAGCCCTTCAAAGCCAAGCTCCTTGCGCAGCAGTCCCTGAATTACCTTTGCAGAAACGGTGGCCGGAATGTCCTGCTCCTCGATCGAAGGAACAGCAAGGTGCCCTGTCATGACGCCATCGACCTTCGCCGCAATGGCAGCCTTGAAGGGTATGAGCTCAAGACGGTCCAGGCGTTCGCGATCGGCAGAGATCCGGGCCATGCCGACATGCGTATCGGTAGCCGTATCTCCGTGACCGGGAAAATGCTTCACCGTGACCAGGATGCCGTTCTCCTTCGCCTCGTGAGCCCCTTCGATGAAGGCTTGGACGTGCGCAGCCACCAGTTGCGGATCTTCCCCGTAGCTCCGCGTATTGATGATTGGATTATCGGGGTTATTATTGACGTCCGCGTCGGGCGCAAAGACCCACTGGAAGCCAAGAGCACGGGCTTCGCGCGCAGTGGCGGCGCCGGCTCTGCGCGTGGCGCTCAGATCATTAGCCGCGCCATAAGCCATCGCGTGCGGGAACTTTGTCGTATGCAAGAGTCGCATCGAAGCACCCCGTTCGAAATCGCCGCCCACCAAGAGCGGCAACTTCGACCCTTTCTGCATGCGATTCAGAAAAGAGGCTACCGCAAAGGGTTCCGCTTGCAGCACCTGCCCGCTGGGCGTGCGATTCAACAGAATCAATCCACCAACTCCGGTCTGGTGCACGAGCCGGTAGAATTCCTGATACTCCCGGCGCTGGCGCGAAGGATTGTCGCCATAGAAAGGAATGATGACAAGCTGAGCCACCATCTCGCGCAGGGTCAGCTTGCGCATGACTGCACGGACTTCAGGAGCTGTATTGCGAGGAAAGTGGATTGGGAGGGTGGGAATCGTAACAGGCGCGCTAGGCTTCTTCGAAACCGCGCGGGCAGAGCGGCGCTGGGCCAGCCCTGGCACACCGATCAAACACAACAGAAGGATGAGAGAAAAGAATTGCCGCGACAATTCCCACTATAACCTTCTACAGACCTCTTAGCTGGCTTTGCCTTTTGCTTTTGTGGCCTTAGCGGGGAGTTGCGAGGCAGGGCCCTTGCGAAGCGCCTTGCGGGTCAGCAGCCGCTTCACGGTGCTGATCAGAACCTGCACTTCATTCGCACTTTTCTGGACCACCACGTCGGCTCCAGATTCGCTCTCGTGCAAGCCAGAACTATCGGCAAAACCGGAGAGCAACACGATCGGAGCTGGATACAAGCGGTTTCTCAGCTCTCGAATCAATTCAATACCATCGAGCTTTGGCATCTTCCAATCCGTGATGACCAGATCGAAGCTTTGGGCCTCCGTCAAACCTAAGGCGTCTTGCCCATTCACAGCCGTCACTACGGTATGACCCAACTCCTGCAGAACAGCCCGGCGCGCCGCTAACCCCATCCTGTTGTCATCCACCAAAAGAATAACTGCGGACGGGGATGAGGAGGGTGACTTGCTAATTCTCATGCGGACCATTGCAAGGTAGCAGAGAAAAAATTGCCCCGTCAATACTTTCCTATACGCCTCATTTCGCAAAGGTTTTACCGCTTGACATCGGACTGTAACCCGTTGGGCAGAATTACTCCACTTCGCGCGGGGCGGTGTAACCGATCTTGGCAACGATCTGGTACTTGATCGGTTTGTTCTTCTCGTCGGTGATGCGCAACGGCTCATTCGTAGCAGGATTGATCAGTTCCACTTTGAGCTTGCGGAATTTGCCGTCCTTGGCCTGATTGGTGGGAGCGAAGGTCAGAGAATACTGATTGCGCATCGCTTGGTGGATTGCCCCATAAATGCTGGGAAATTCACCGAAGAAGCGCGGAAAAAAGCTCATTCCGCCCGATTCTTTGGCGAAAGTCCGCATCTGATTGTCGGCCTGGAGAAAGTCCAGACGCTGGATCGCGCCCATGCCGCCACGAGCATCGACAATCTCCCGCAGCGCTTGCATAATACCGATCGCATAGATCGGCACGCCAGCAGCCTGAATCTTCTTTCTCGTCTGATCGAAAGTCTGTTTCGAGAAGGTGTCGATTCCGGAGGCAATCAGCACCATCGCTTTGCGTCCTTCAATCTCTGTCATGCGCTCTGCGGTGTCTGTAATCGCATCATAGAGGTTGGACTCACTGAAGGCGGCAATGCGCAGGCGCTGCATGGCTTCGTAGGCTTTGCGCTTATCGGTTGCAAAATCACTGAGGATTTCCGGACGCAGGTCATAGGCAACCACCGCCACATAATCTTCCGGCTTGAGCGTCTCAAGGAAGCCATAAGAGGCCTGCAGCGTTTCGTACCAACTGCTGGTCCAATACTGCTGGAACAGGTTCGAGAACTCGATCACCATGCAGATGGTCATGGGCGCTTCGCCCATCGAGAAGTTTGAGATTTTTTGGGGTACGTTGTCTTCGAGGATGCGGAAGTTGCCGGCAGGAATATTCGGGATGAAGCGGCCTTTGTTGTCCAACACAGCAACATCCACATTGACGCTGGTCGAGTCAGTACGGAAGGTAGGCATTCCTTCTGGCAGATCCACCTGGCCTTTTTTGTTCAGTTTTGAAGGAATCTTTGGCAACTCGCTCTCAACCGGAGCATCTTTATCGCCTGACTTCTTGCGAGGTTTTGCAACGGTTTCGCCGCTTTCCTTCTTCGGCCCACTCTGCGCTTGCACGGAATCGATCATGGACAGAGCCCCAATCGACAAACCCGCAACGAGCATCAGCGCGACCAGAGGACTTGCGAAACCACGAGAGAACAAGACCGGAGACTTCATGACACCCACTTTAACGCAGACTGCACAACTGCTTAGTGGACGCGCGGCCCATCCTTGCGGTTCTGTTTGGACATGTAAACCTGAAACTTTTTCCGGGCACGCCGCAGCCGGTACTCGCGCCATGCTCCGGTGACCCGGCTGAGTAAAGATTCCCGGGTATAGCGGCTCCGGTTCAACTGGCGCTGTCCGAAGCTGGTCTTCAAGAGCAAGTAGCCGACGATCATGCCGCCCAGATGAGCAACATGGCTGACACCGCTGCCGCTCTTCGGAATGCTCAGAAAGGTAATGGCGCCCACGATCATCACCATGTACTTCGCCTTGATCGGGAACAGGAAGCTCATCAGAACCGTGGAATCCGGAAAGAGCACGCCAAAGGCGAGCAGCAAGCCAAAGATGGCTCCGCTCGCGCCGATGGTGGAGGTATAGGGATCCCCCGTGAGGTACCCGGCCAGAATCACACAGAGGCCAGCACCGATGCCGCAACCGAAGTAATAGCGCAGAAACCGCTCGGTGCCCCAGGTCTCTTCCAGCGTCTTGCCGAACATATACAGCGCCAGCATGTTGAAGAGAATGTGGCTGAATCCATTGGGATCATGCAGGAACAGGTAGGTGAACACCTGCCAGACCTGCAAACCCTCAACAGCCTTTACCGGGGTCAGGCTAAAGGGGGAAAATAACCACCCGTAACCCGGCTGTGGAATGGTTGCGATGAAGTACAGCAGAAAAATCGCGACATTGCTGACCAACAGCCATTTCACTCCCGGAGGAATGGACATGGAAGGCGTCGCGTAATAAGAACTACCACCTGGATATCGCATGCTGAGAAACCAACCAATGCCTCGCGGCTAACACCACGATATCAAAGCACTCTCACTGCTTGTTCAGGCTTTTCTCAAATGCGGTCTCAACGGACCACATTACGACACCCAGAACGGCCCACAGCTGCCAATGGGAGGCAAGGCCATCTGAAATCAAGAACTCGGAGGTCCAACCGAGATCAGCAACAAAACGCCACGTGGCAAGAAGAAATGCGGCCAGAGAGGCCGGTTTCAACAAGAACATCAGGAGCCGCAGCGCTTGTAAAGTATCTTCTCCGAATTGAAAGTCGGGCAGAATTTGCGCTGGGATCGCTCGAACCAAAACTTTGACAGACATTTTTAGAGTGAACCCTTAGCTACTAAGTAAGATGCAATCGCAATGCCAAAGGATGCGAGCATGGCTTACTGAGCAAATACGCGCCGAAACGGGCGCGTTCCGCTCATCCGTTGGAGGGAGGTCTGAAATTCTTTCCCTATTCCTGTCAGGAATATTGAAAAAAACCGCCGCCCTCTCAAGAGAGCGGCGGCGGTTTTCACAACGGTCCAAAAATATGGAGAGCTGGATTACTTGCGGGGCTCCATCACCTTAGGTGTGGCCAAATAACCCACAATGACATCTTTTTTCACTTGGTTGACTACAAGTTCATACGGCTGCCGAGCCTTCGAAGTGAGGAACTGCACCGGTTCATTGACGGTCTTGTCCTTCTTCTCGACGCGAGTGTCATCGACCGTAACTTCGATCGTGTAGCGGTTCTTCTTCTGGTCGGTCTTCTTCAACTGGACCATGATGTCGCCAACACGAGTCGGGGTCTTGGTTTTGCCGAGGTTGAACTCGTAATAGTTGCGCTCGCCTAGCCGCTTGAGCGCCTCCAGCTCTTTGCCATTGGTCGCGATATAGCCACTCTGGACACCGAGGTCGCCCGTGACCTTCGTCAGATTCGCAATGGTCTTCTCCAGTTCGGACTTCGTGTTCGACACATCCGTCTTCACCGCAGAGACTTCGGTCTTCACTTCGTTCACCTTGGTCTCAGCCACTGCCGAAGCCTCGCCGACCTTCTGTGTGATCTCGGTCGAGAGCTGCTCCTTGGTCTTGCGCTGTTCGTTTTCCAGACGGGCAGCCATCTGTGTCACCTTCGTATCCGCTTCGACCTTGGCTTGGCCAACAGCCATGGCGGCCTGGCGGCGCGCCGTCTCTAACTGCTCCTGCATGGCTTCCAGATTGCGGCGGCTGGTTTGCGAAGATGCAGTAGCCGTCTGCCGCACATCGCTCAACTTCTCTTCCAGTTGCACCTGGACCTTGTCCATCTCGCCGCGCATCTTATCGAGCTGCAGGAACAACCAGACATTGGACGCCAGTAATGCGATCACGGCGCCAAACAGGATCGGGATCTTCAAGCCACCACCACTGTTCGCAGCCTGTGGCTGCCCTATTTGCATATCGGACATATTTCGATTCTCCTCGTTGGCTCAATTTACCAGATTCGTAGCGGGTGTCGCTTTGCGCTCAACAGGATAGCGTCCTTAACCGCGAGAAACGGGTCGCGAGAAGGGTAACATTTCCTGCTTGGGGACCCCTGCCTCAAAACAAGCGCGGCAGCGCGCTTCATACATCCCGGCCGCTCCCACAACGATTAGATCCTCGCTCTCAACCAGGCGTTGCGTTTGTTTTGCAGGATTGCCACACCTCATACAAATGGCCAAGGTCTTGGTGATGCTCTCCGCCATGGCGAGCAAGTCGGGGATGGGAGGAAAGGGCCGTCCCATATAGTCGGTATCAAGACCAGCCACAATGACGCGCTTGCCGGAATCAGCCAGTTGCCCACACACTTCTACTAAGCCGGGGCCCATAAAGTTGGCCTCGTCAACGCCAATCACTTGTGTCCGCCAATCGAGCTGCTTCAAGATCTCGTCGGCGCTGTTGACAGTGGTCGATCCGAGACGCTGGTCACTGTGGCTGACAATCTCTTCTTTTGAATAGCGGTTATCCAGAACGGGTTTGAATACTTGTACACGGCGACGCGCGATCATGGCCCGGCGCAGTCTCCGAATCAACTCCTCGCTCTTGCCGGAAAACATTGGGCCGCATACCACTTCAATCCAACCCATGTTGCCTGCCAAAAAGTCCATACGGGATAGTGTTACATGATGTCCCTCCAACGTCGCGTGATCGAAGCGGAGATTCTGGACTCCTTGCCCGATGAGGAAGCAGCCCTGAATTTGCAGGATCTTGTGCGCCTCAATCGGTGGACTCTCGCACACCGGGAACTCGTGCACCGATTACGTGGCATTTATGCCAGCAATGCCTCTTTTCGATTCCTGGATATCGGGTCCGCCACCGGAGATATGGGCGCCGCCGTACAGGCAGCTTTCCCAAATGCAACGATTTTCTGTCTCGATCTGAAATTGAGGAATCTACGAATCAGTAAAGGTTTGCGCATTCAGGGAGACGCTTTTTCCCTCCCCTTGGCGGCGGGAAGCATGGATGTGGTGCACTGTTCCCTCTTTCTGCACCATTTTGACCACGCCCAGTGCCGGCTCTTGTTGCTCGAAATGGAGCGTGTCAGCCGGCATGTCATTTTGATTCAGGATCTCTTCCGGCACTGGCTGTCGTATTGGTTTCTACCCCTCACCCGGCCGTTCTTCCGGTGGCACTTCGCTATGGTCAGCGACGGACAGAAGAGTGTCGCGGCAGCTTGGCGCCGGACGGAGCTGGAAAAGCTTTTAGATAGTGTGGATCTGCTGCCACGGGCAGAGATCCGGTGGCATTTCCCTTCGTTTCGCTATTTCATCGCCATAATGGCACTTCGTTAACATATCTTTTCGACTTTTGCGACACTTTTTTATTGCACCCCAAAAACTCTTTTGAGAGAATCAAGCGAAGTTTTTTTATGCAGTCCTCACCTCCGGAGGACTGTGCCAGTCAGGAGACACCAGTGGTGAAAGAAAAAGGTAAAGTGAAGTGGTTTAATAACGCGAAGGGCTTCGGCTTCATTCAGCGTTCCACGGGCGAGGATGTATTTGTACATTTCTCTGCAATCGCGATGAATGGCTATCGCTCACTCGATGAAGGCGTCGACGTTGAATTTGAGGTCAAGCAGGGCCCGAAGGGGCTCATGGCAGAAAACGTTATGCGCGCATAAGCATCCCTACCTAAGAATCAAACGAAAAGGCCACCCTGCCCCGGGTGGCCTTTTCTGATCTTACGGAGCCGGCTGGATCACAGTGACCCCAATTCCACTCGGGCGTTTTGCATCGTGATAGACACGCTGCGTCGCCTTCACAAAATCCCCCCGCGTCATGTTCGGCACATCGCCAAAACGCTGCGGGTTCAAATCGACGAGCGGAAACCAGCTACTCTGCACCTGGACCAGAATCCGATGCCCCCGCCGGAAGCTGTGGCAAACATCGGGCATCTCAAAATTCACCTCAAATAGCCGCAAGGGCTCGATCGGCTTTGGCCTCTCGAAACTTTCCCGGAACTTCGCGCGGAAGGGTTCCCCACGCAGCAGTTGCTCGTAACCGCCATGCTCGGGGAAATCATTCGGATAGACATCGATCAGCTTCACGATATAGTCAGCGTCAGTCCCCGTCGAAGACAGGAACAAGTGGGGCTGGAGAGGCCCCGCGACAATCACGTCCTCCTCCAGCACATCACTCAAATAGCTGAGAACATCTGGCCGCGAGGAGGCAAAGCGTTGGTCACTCACCATGTATTCCTGCGCCATCCCAAGCGTGGTGTAGCCGGTAAAAGGGACGGGTTTGGCCGGGTCACTCAGGTATTCATCCAGACTCTCGGCCTCGGTGGGAGGACTGAAACTCAGTTTGCCTCCCGCATGAAAGTACAGCCGCTTCGTCTCGCCTTGAGGTGGCCAGGAATCGAAATGGCGCCATCGATTCGTGCCAGTTTCAAAGACAATCGCCCGGCTCAGCTTGGGGTCTGGAGCCCCCTTCAAATGATGCTCAAAGAAAGGGAACTCCACATTCTCACGAAACCAGGGCGACGTCTTCTGGCCAAAGCTGACCGGGCCGAGCTTGCTTCCCTGCCCGCGAGCCCAGCCGCCATGCACCCACGGTCCCATGACCAGGGTGTGCTGCGTGACAGGACTCTGCTTGGATAACGAGGCATCAAGGCGCAGCGGCCCCTGCAAGTCTTCCGCATCGAACCATCCGCCCACAGTCAGCACCGCCGGAGTGACCGCCTTCAAGTGCGGCGCCAGATTCCGCGACTTCCAGAACTCATCATAAGAAGTGTGCGCCAGTAAATCCGTCCAATAAGGACTCTCGTGCTTGAAGTACTTCTCGTCGCCATTCGAGAGCGGCCCCAGATCGCGATAGAACTGATAGCCGTCCGGCGTACCGAATTCGAAACGGCGAGCGTTGGGATCGGGGAGTTCCGGCTCTGTCTTCTTCTTTCCAAAGAAGGCATAGAACCCGAAGTTTGCAGCCAGATAGAAAGCGCCATTGTGATAGGCGTCATCGCCTAAGAACAGATCGAGGATGGGGGCCTGCGGGCTGGCAGCCTTGAGCGCCGGATGCGCTTCAATCATTCCTGCCGCCGCGTAGAAACCGGGGTAGGAGATGCCGACAATCCCAGCCTTGCCATTGTTGCCCTTGATATTTTTGACCAGCCACTCGATGGTGTCGTAAGTGTCCGTCGCTTCATCGACATCCTGCGCCCCACGCTTGAGAGCACGATGGGGCGTCATCTCCACGAATACGCCCTCGCTCATGTAGCGTCCGCGCACATCCTGGTACACAAAGATGTAGCCACTCTTGAGAAACATCTCATTCGGCCCCAGGCTGGCACGGTAACGGTCCACACCGTAGGGCGAGCAACTGTAGGGCGTGCGGCTCAGCAGAAAGGGATAAGTCTGCAGTGGATCCTTGGGCATGTAGATGCTGGTGAAGAGCCGCTTCCCATCGCGCATCGGAATCCGATACTCGTATTTCGTATAGTTCGCCTGGACATAAGCCGCTTGCTCTTCCGCGGTCAACGGCTTGGCGGGAGTACTCTGCGCCCAAGATCCTAGATGAAAAAGAAGAAGCAAAGCAACCAAACGCATACGGCTCATTATAGAATCGCGGAATGCCCGGGACCCTCCTCTACGAAGCCACCGCCGAGTTTATCGGCACCATGATCATCATCCTCTTCGGCGCTGGCGTTGTCGCCATGACCCAACTCTTCGGCACAGGAACGCCAGGGGAAATCGTGAATGGAGGTTTTACGAACATCACGCTAGGCTGGGGCTTGGCTGTGATGATGGGGGTCGCCGTGAGCGCAAAGGTGAGCGGCGCGCATCTGAATCCGGCAGTGACCATTTCTCTTGCGATCTTTCGAGGCTTTTCCTGGTCGAAGGTGCTTCCCTACCTGGCCGCACAGTTCACCGGCGCCTTCTGCGGCGCGGCGTTAGTCTATTTGAACTACCGGCCGGCCTTCCTTGCCCACGACCCCGGCCTTGAATCGACGGCCGGTGTCTTTTCCACCTTCCCTCGCTTCCCCGAAATTCCCCTGGCTGGCTTTGTCGATCAAGTCATCGGCACCGCATTGCTGCTGTTCTTAGTTCTTGCCGTAACCGACGAGAACAATCTGCAGGCGCCGCCCTGGCTCACGCCGATGCTCGTCGGCCTGATTGTTGTCGCGATTGGAATGAGCTTCGGCAGCCTGCACGGCTATGCGATCAATCCAGCCCGCGACTTCGGCCCGCGGCTCTTCACCGCCATTGCCGGCTTCAAGCACAATGGACTCACCGACGGAACTTATGTCTGGCTGATTCCTTTCTTTGCCCCTATCCTTGGTGGTATCGTCGGCACTGCGGCATATGATTTCACCATCAGAAAGACTCTTTAATGGCAGACCGGCATGAACTCTGGCTTCTGCGCCACGGCGAGACCGAATGGAGCCTGAGCGGCCAGCACACCGGCTGGACAGATATCCCCTTAACTCCGAACGGCGAGCAGCAAGCGAGGAATCTCGGCATCGCCCTGGCCGGACGTCCCTTCGCAGAAGTCTGGGTCAGTCCCTTACAACGCGCCCGTGCCACCTGCACGCTTGCAGGCTATGGCAGCCAGGCCCAGCCCAAGGACAACTTGAAGGAATGGAACTATGGGCAGGTAGAGGGCCTGACGGCAGTGCAAGTGCGGCAGTCTGTTCCGGGTTGGACAATCTGGAAGGACGGAGCGCCCGGCGGCGAAACCATCGAACAGGTTTACGACCGCGCGGGCAAGGTGATTGAAGAAGCGAGCCACGTCCCTGGCGATGTCGCGCTCTTCGCACATGGCCATATCCTGCGGCTTCTCGCGGCGAACTATCTGGGCCTGCAGCCGAACGATGCACAGCTCTTTGCGCTCGGAACGGCGACGATCAGCATTCTCGGCTGGGAACAGGACCGGCGCGTGATTCGCCGCTGGAATCAACCCACCAGCTAGAGACGGAGCTTGCGATGCTCCACCATGATGCAGTGGTCCATCACGACGTCCAGACCGCCTGCTTCGGCAATCCGCTTGGCATCCTCGTTCTCGATGCCAAGCTGTAACCAGAGCGCCTTCGCGCCAACAGCAACCGCTTCGGCTGCAATCGGAGGCGTCTGGTCGGCACGGCGAAACACATTGACAATATCAATCGGCACAGGCACATCGCTCAGATGGGCATAAGCCTTCTCCCCCAGCACTTCGGTCTCGTTGGGGTTCACCGGAATGATTTTGTAGCCATAGTGCTGCAAAGCCTTCGCAACACCAAAGCTGGTGCGTTCCGGATTGCCGGACAGTCCAACAACCGCAATCGTCTTGGACTCTCTTAGGATCTGCTCAATCGTTCTCATCCGCTTCATCCATCTTGAGGATATGCTTGAATTTGCGCACTTCCTCTGGAGTGAGATGCCGCATCTGTCCGGACTTCAGCGAAGCCAGTTCCAGGAATCCGATCTTGACGCGCTTCAGCTTCTCCACAAGAAACCCGAAGTGCTTGAACATCATGCGGATCTGATTCTGGCGTCCTTCGGTCAACTGGATTTCATACCAGGGATTCTCAGCCCGATTCAGCGCTTTGATGCCAGCGGGCTTCGTCTTCTTCCCGAAGAGCGGCACGCCATTGCGAAACTCCTCGAGCTGCTTCTCGGTCAGCGCGCCGGTCGCCTTCACCACGTAGGTCTTGACGATATTCGTCCGCTTGCTCATGATGCGATTGGCAAACTCGCCATCGTTCGTAAACAGCAACAAACCTTCGCTGTGATAGTCCAGGCGGCCAATTGGATACACGCGTTCCTTAGCGCCGCGAATCAGATCTGCCACCGTCTTCCGCTTCTGTGGATCGCTCATGGTGGTGACCACTTCGCGCGGCTTGTGCAGCGCGAGATAGACCATATTCTGCGGCTTATGCAGCAGCTTGTTATCAACCTTGATGTGGTCGCGGCTCAGGTCGGCCTTGCTGCCGAGGGTATTCACCACCTTGCCGTTGACCTTTACGCGGCCTTCGAGAATAATCTCTTCCGATGCACGGCGGCTTGCGATCCCTGCCTGCGACAGGATTTTCTGTAATCTTTCTTCAGCCACAATGGACCATCCGATCAGGCGCTTTCAGCGCTTTCAACTTCCGGTTCAGCGACAGGTTCTTCGGCGGCCGCCTGCGGGCCCTTGGCCTCGACTGCGGGCACCAAATCATCATCCATCGCCAAACGGCGTAATTCTTCAAATTCTTTCAAGGTCGGCAGTTCCTTCAGGTCTTTCAGGCCAAACTGAATCAGGAACTCCGGCGTTGTCTTATACAGCACCGGTTTGCCAACTACGTCCTTGCGGCCGGCCGTCGTGATCAATTTGCGATCGAGCAACGGCTTCAACGATCCGACACCTTGGGTGCCGCGAATCTGCGCAATCTCTGGCGCCGTCACCGGCTGCTTATAGGCCACAATGCAAAGCGTCTCCACCGCGGCGGCCGAGAGCTTCAACGGCTGCTTCTGGCTCTGAAAAAACTGGCGCAGCGCTTCGTCGAATTCCGGCTTGGTTCCAAAGTAGTAGCCACCGGCCTTCGCGTGAATCTGAAAGCCATGCTCCGGGCCCTCATAGTATTGGACGAGTTCGCCAATCAGCTTCTCGATCAACTCCGGCTCCCGGCCCAATCCTTTGGCAATGTCGGTAGCCGTCATCGGCTCCTCGGTCACATAAAGGATCGCCGCGATCATCGGCTTGAGCTGGTCCTCTTCGGTGAGAGTCTGCTTTTCTTCGACAAACTGGTTGACGTCTAACGCCACTTCTTCCAGTTGCGGCGATTCCACGACGGTATTCTGTTCTTCCATCTCTTCTTCGTCTTGTTCTTACTTGTATTCTTGCTCGACTGCTTCGAGGTCTGCTTCCTTCGGGAAGGCCTCGGCGAAACTCTCGCTGCGTGCCAGCACAATCTCACCAAAAATCTCGTCCTGCACCAGGTTCAGCGCCTGGCGCTTCACCATCTCGAGGATCGCGAGAAAAAGGCAGATCATCGCGCGGCGGCTCTTTTGCCGTTCGAACATTTCGCGGGCGCTGAAATGATCTCCAGTGGCCACCTGATCGAAGACATTCCGCAACTGCTGGATCATCTCCGGAACCGTGACTTCCTCACCCGTTATCTCATAAATGGGCCGGTTCTTGGCACGATCCAACACCGCCTCGAGCGTCTTGACCAGATCAAAAAGCGTCACCGCCAGACCCGGGTCCTGGTCTTCGCCCAACAGGCGGTCCACCTGCGGGTTGGTCCAGATCGCTTCCTCAATCTGACGCTTTTGTTCCAGCATCTGCGCCGCACCTTTGAAGCGCTCATGCTCGAGAAGCCGATCGACCAGTTCCTGCCGTGGATCTTCCTCCGGCATGATCTTCTCGAGTTCCGGATCCCGTGGCAGCAGCAGCTTACTCTTGATATGGATCAGAGTTGCCGCCATATATACGAATTCCGAACTCAGCTCGATATCCATGGCCATCGCCTGGTCCATATAAGAGAGGTACTGCGAAGTGATCTTGGCGATCGGGATGTCGTAGATATTGATCTGCTGTTTGCGGATCAGATCAAGCAGAAGGTCGAGCGGCCCCTCGTAATGCTGAAGTTGGATTTGAAACGAGGACACTACTTTTGGAATGTACCACGCTTGGACCTGCTCGCAGTCTCCAAAGCGGTGCGGAGCGCATCCAGCGAATAGGGCTTCGGGAGCAAGTCATCCATGCCGGCCATTCGAATTCTTTCGCGATCAATCGCCAGTACGCCAGCCGTAATGGCCAGGATCGGCACTTCGCTCCTCTTTCCTGTTCCGGCACGAATGTTGCGCGCCGCAGTCAGACCATCCATCACTGGCATCTGATAGTCCATTAATATAACGTCATAATCTCCACCCAGCGCGGCCTCCACCGCCAGTTGCCCATTTTCCACCAGCTTCGCCTCGCAACCGAGCTTATTCAGATAGTGCATCACCACTCGCTGGTTCACCGCATTATCTTCCACCACCAAAATACGTAAATTTAATGGAGCCAAGGACTTAGAAGCATTTGCTTTGGTCAGCGGACCGCGTCCCCCCAGCACGTCGAGGAGTTGGCTCTGCCGCACCGGCGGCATCAAAACGCCCGGGCTCAGCAGAAGATCCGGGTTCGTGTCAGGAGAGACTTTCTCACAATCAAAACTCTTCAGAACACGATCGAGCACACGCAGGCCGCTCACATCGGGATGGGCATCTGCGGCTACGGCCACCCGCCGCTCCAGCGGTGAAATCTCCACCGTCTTCTGCATGCCCTCCACCATCACCGTAAACCAGAACTGACTCCCTCCGCCCGGCCGGGGTTGATACCCCAGCTCCCCGCCCATCAGGCGCACCAGTTCCCGGCAGATGGCTAGGCCCAACCCGGTTCCCCCATGCTTGCGCGTCGTCGAGGCGTCGGCTTGCGTAAAACGTTGGAAGAGCCGTTCCCGGCTCTCTTCGGGAACACCGGCGCCCGTGTCGAAAACGGCAAAGCGCAAAGCTCCCTCCCCAACACGTTCCACCTCAATCCAGACCTCGCCTTCAGCCGTGAATTTCACCGCATTCCCCACCAGGTTAAAAAGGACTTGCTGGATGCGAGTCGGATCGCCTTTCACCGTCTCTGAAATCGCAGGGTCGACGTAGGCGCCGATTGAGATCCCAGCATCTTGCGCGCGCGGATAAAGATTCTGCACCACTTGCTCGGTCAGCTTCATTGGGGAGAAACGAATACTCTCCAGATCCAGCTTCCCGGCTTCAATCTTCGCCAAATCGAGAAAATCATTGATCAAGGCAAGCAGGACCTGTCCGCTCGACGAGATGGCGTCGGTAAAATCTCTCTGTGCCGGCTGGAGCGATGTGCTGCGCAGCAGATCCACCATGCCGAGAATGCCATTGAGCGGCGTACGGATTTCATGGCTCACATTCGCCAGAAACTGCGATTGCGACGCAGAGGCGGCCTCCGCCAGTCTGCGCGCCTCACGGCTCCGGAAATAGAGCCTCGCGAATGCCAGCATCCCCGCAATGAGGCTCAAGACCAGCAGAGCCAGCCAGAGGCGCTGATCTTTCACCCGGACCAGATCCTGAAACATGCCAATTTGATTGGTCGTGAATACATTCCAGCGCGCCCCAAGCTGGTACATCGTGCCATCCATGGTGAGGTCGAGCAAGGTGCTGTGCAACTCGTCGGCCAGCCAGGCATTCTCCTTGAGAGCACCAATCCCATAGCGGATCGAGAGCTCATTGAAAGACTGGGCGTAAAGAGAAGCACTGGGGCACAGCCGTTTGGAATCGAGCATCCAGCGATCCATGGCCCGCGCCTCTAGCACAGCCGCAACGGCCCGGCCATCGCAGACCGGACTGAGCACCTGATCCGCAAGCTCCATCGAGAGAACATTCACCACTGGAAAAGCACGCCGCAGCAGCGACGCATCAAAGGAGCCTCCCATGCTGGAGATGGTCTGGCCTCGTAAATCCTTCACGGTCTTCACCGGATGGTCCGCGCGGCTCACCATGACCATCATGTTTTCCCACCAGGCTTCGCTCAAACCAAAGTTCTTGAGCCGCTCTGGAGTTCTCACCATCAAGGGATAAACGTCAATCTGGTGCTCCAGTAAAGCAAGTTCAGGAGTTGCCACCATCTCGACCCATTCGACAGTGATCCCTCTCCGTCTGGCAGCTTCCTCAAATGCATCAATGGCAAAACCGGCCGGACTCCCATTCGATCGCAGACTGAAATAGGGAGGAAACTCAGAAAATCCAGCACGAATCGTGCGCGGATATCGATGCTCGTGAAACAGCAATAGCGATCCGAGCCCAAAGAGGACTATGAGTAGCGTGAGTACTAGGATTCGAGGTGAAATACCTATTCATAATAACGCTTACTCAGAAAAAATCTAAGGATATTACAGCCGTGGACCAGGGCGTTTTTGAGTTTTGTTCGGATCTACAGGAGGAGCGCCCTTAAAAACAAGGGTAACGGCCACTGTATGATTCACACGATCCACATCCGCAATACTTTTGGTCTCACCCAGATTGTCAAAGACTCCGTCTTCTCGTAATTTGTTCAAAAAGAAATCTGGATATTCAGGGTTGAATGGAGACCCCGCTTTCACACCCCACATCTTCCGTACTTCTGGTTCAGAAATCAGATCGAGACCTTTAATCTCAAGACGATCAAATTGGTACTTGCCGCCAGCGTCGATCTTGAAGTCCATATCCACCACTTTTCGCTCTTCGTTGATCGTGCGCTTCCCGGTCACTTTGGCGTCTAAGAACCCGTTCCGTTTGATCGCAGCTTCCATCTTGCGCCGGCCTTCATCCACTTCCCCCATGTTGGCCGTCACCCCTTGGCGGAAACCGCCCACGCGCAGCCAATCGTCCGTCCGTTCCGCTTCGCCCTCGACACGGATCTCTCCGAGCTTGTACTCCTCACCCTCCACAATCTTGACCTTGAGATTCAAACCAGCATTTTCCTTGGCGGGAGTTGCCGTGATCTCCGGAAAGGTCACCTTCACATGCCCGCGCGCTTCGTACATCGGCCGGATCTTGATGTCGAGAATGTCACGGAACTCGGGTTCCCGATAAACCAGTCCAACCGCAGCGGAAGCCATGAGAGGACGTAGATCGTCCAGGCTCAGGAGGCGATTGCCGCTAAAGTCGACACTGGAGATTGTCGGCAGCTCCCGCTTGGGGCGGAACATTGCCACCAGATTGCCCTGTGCGTCTGTCGCCAATTGACCGCGAACCCGGTCCACGGGATCCGTCAGCTTCAACGCCCGATTCAGCTCTTCCTCATAACGGCTGAGGACTTCCTGCGTCGCTGGAATCTTGTCCCCAAACAACGGATCGAATTTCTTCAGAATCGCTTTCACGTCCGCGATTTTGGCCGGGATCTCCTCAAAGCCGATGGGATAGAAGGTGGAAACCTCGGTGATATCCCAAGTCAACGCATAACCTTGGTCCTGCGGCTTGTAGTCATAGGCGACTTTGTCGAAATAGCCACAGGTGAGGAGTTTCTGCATCGCCGCATCCATTTGTGCGGGCTTGACAGTGGAGCCGGGAAGAATACCTGCGGCAGCAATCACCTGCTCCGCCTGGAGGATCCGATTTCCCTGCACGGCCACGGCCCGTACGGGAAACGCTTGGTCGGGCGCTTGTGCGAACAAGACCGCGCCCAGAGAAAGAAATACGACACCGAAACTGATTCGCGAATTCATTGCAACCTTATTCATTGTCATCGACGGAGCGGTTGCAATTCTCGTTCCAACAGGACTCAGGGCCCCGCCTCAGATGAAGAACAGCCACCGCGTTGCAAAAAACGCCGTTCTTCCCTCGAAGGGGGCCCTGCCGTGCGTCGCCCCTCCTGAAGAAAACGCACTTGGAATACACTCTCACAATTCACGTTCCAGTGCCACTGAATCCTGAGTTTTGACGAGCCTATTGATACACTAGATACGACCCATGTCCTACGATGTCGTGATTATCGGTAGTGGCCCTGGCGGCTACTCTGCCGCCGTGCGAGCCGGCCAATACGGTCTCAAGACCGCGATCATTGAAAAGTCTCCGAAGCTGGGTGGCACTTGCCTCCACGTGGGATGTATTCCCACCAAAGCGCTGCTCCACAGCGCCAGCGTCTGGGACTATTTTGTGCACCCGGAGGAGGAAGGAATCTCCTGCCAATCTCCGGTTCTGCACTTCCCCAACGTGATCGACCGCAAGGCCAAGATCGTCTCCAAGCACGCCAAAGGCGTCGAGTTCCTCATGAAGAAGAACAAGGTCGACGTCATTGCGGGCTACGCAAAGCTGCTCGGTGGGGGCAAGATCGAAGTCAGTCATAACGGGCAGACCCAGATCATCGAATCGAAGAATATTGTGATCGCCACTGGATCCGAGGCCCGGATGATTCCCAATGTCCAGCCCCAGTCCCCACGCATCCTCACCAACGTCGAAATCCTCGACCTGCCCAGCGTTCCCAAGTCGCTCGCCATTATCGGTGCAGGCGCGGTGGGCGTCGAGTTTGCCAGCATCTTCCGCCGCTTCGGCAGTGAAGTAACGATCTTCGAGATGCTGCCCCGCGTCGTTCCGGTCGAAGATGAAGAAGTCTCGAAAGAACTCGAGCGCTGCTTCAAGAAGATGGGCATCCGCATCGAGACCAGCGCGAAGGTCGAAAACATCGTCAACGGCCCCAATAGCGTCAAGTTCACCGCGACCCTCGCTAACGGGAGCCAGGAACAGGTAGAAGTGGAGAGCTTGCTCGTCGCCGTCGGCCGTAAGCCGAACACCGAGAGCATCGGCCTCGAAAACACCAAAGTCGAAGTCGATCGCGGCTTCCTGAAGGTGAACGGTTTCCAGCAGACTTCTGAACCCGGTGTCTATGCCATTGGCGACGTTGTCGCCGGCACCCCGCAACTGGCCCACGTCGCCACCGCCGAGGGCATGATCGCCATTGGTCACATTGCAGGCGTCGAAGTCCAGCCGATTCGCCGCAACCGCATTCCGGGCGCTACCTACACGGACCCCGGCATCGGCAGTGTCGGCCTCACCGAATCCCAGGCTAAGGCCCAGGGCTATAAGGTGAAAGTCGGCAAGTTCCCCTTTGCCGCAAATTCCAAGGCTTCCATCAGCGGGCATCATGAAGGCTTCGTCAAAGTGGTTGCCGACGACACCTATGGCGAGATTCTCGGTGTCCACATCATTGGCCATCACGGCTATGAACTGATTGCCGAAGCCGTTGCCGCCATGGAATCGGAATCCACCGTCGAGGTGATGATGAACACGATCCACGCCCATCCCACTCTCTATGAAGCAGTCGGCGAAGCATTCAACGCCGTCTACGGAATGGCGATTAATGCCTGATTTTGACGTCATCGACCTGGGACCTCTGCCTTGGGCGGAAGCCTGGTCGATCCAGCAGAGTTATGTCGAAAAGAGAAAAGCCGGTCTGGTGCCGGATACTCTTCTTTTCGTCGAACATCCGCACGTCATCACCCTCGGCCGTAATGCCAGTGAGAGCAATATCCTCGCTGGCCGCGACCAACTGGCGCGTCTGGGGATCGAGGTCCACGAAGCAAATCGAGGCGGTGATGTCACCTATCACGGCCCCGGACAGCTCGTCGGGTATCCGATCTTTGAACTCACCCGTTGGAAGAAAGATGTCCGCGCCTATGTGCAAGGCGTCGAGCAGGCGGTGATCCGCACGCTCGCTGGCTTTGGCATCGAGGCACATACGCGCACCGGCAAAGAAACCGGTGTCTACGTCCAGCAAGCGGGCCTTGCGCCTGCCAAGATTTGCGCGCTCGGCGTGCACATCAGCCGTTGGGTCACCTCCCACGGCTTTGCCCTCAACATCAACACAGATCTCCGCTACTTCCAGTACATCGTTCCCTGTGGACTTACGCTTCCCGTCACCTCGATGGAAGCGCTAGGCGTCACGGTGCAGCGTGAGGAAGTGATGCGGGTACTTTCCCGCCATCTGGCGGAGATCTTCCACCACGAATTTACCGATTCCATTGAAAACTTACAGGAGATGCTTCCATGCCTGATGTCGTAATGCCCCAGATGGGCGAGTCGATCGTTGAAGGAACCCTCACCCGCTGGCTGAAGAAGCCCGGCGATAAGGTAGAGCGCGATGAGCCGCTCTTTGAAATTTCCACCGACAAGGTCGACACTGAGATTCCTTCGCCCGCCGCCGGCATTCTCACGGAGGTCCTGGTGCAGGAAGGCGCAACCGTCGCCATCAATACTCTGGTCGCCCGCATTGGTGAGGCAGGCGGCGCAGCCGCTCCGGCTCCTGCGGCAGCAGCACCGGCTCCCCCGCCCCCAGCTCCGCCTGCTCCCGCCCCCACTCCTGCACCGGCTCCTGCTCCTGCACCGGCTCCGCCGCCCCCACCGCCTGCCGCTCCGGCGCCAGCCCCCGCCATCGAAGCGGACTCCGTAAACGGCCCCTTGTCACCGCTGGTCCGCAAGATGGCTCGCGAGTACAACATTGATCTGGCCCAGGTCCCCGGCTCTGGCGCAGGTGGCCGCATCACCAAGCAGGACATCGAATCCTACATCCAGAACCAGGCAAACAAAACTCTCGCCAGTGCAGCGGCTCCGGCAGCTCCCGCCGCCCCGTCTGCCCCCAGCGCCGCAGTTCCGCCGCCTGCGGCAGCAACTCCGTCCAAGACCCGCGTCGAGCCGATGGGCATCATGCGCAAGAAGATTGCCGAGCACATGATCAAGTCCCAGGCCATCTCCGCACATGTCACCACCGTACACAAGGTCGACATGACCAAGATCGCCAAGCTCCGCGCCAAGCATAAAGATGAGTTCCAGGCCCGCTACGGCTTCGGCCTCACCTTCCTGCCCTTCATCGCCCGCGCCGCAGTGGAGGCCTTGCGTGCCTTCCCGCTGTTGAACGCATCGATCGAAGGCGACAACATCATCTTCCACAACGAGACCAACCTCGGCATCGCAGTCGCTCTCGACGGCGGCCTCGGTCTGATCGTTCCGGTGATCAAGCACGCAGACGAACTGAACATCGTCGGCCTGCAACGCTCCATTGTCGACCTGGCCAACCGCGCCCGCGGCAAGCAGTTGAAGCCCGACGAAATCTCCGGCGGCACCTTCGCGCTCACCAACTTCGGCAGCTTCGGCAGTGTCTTTGCGACGCCTGTCATCAACCAGCCGAACGTTGCCATCCTCGGCATCGGCACCATCGAGAAGGTTCCGGTGGTGATCGACGACATGATCGCAATCCGCAGCCAGGCGCACCTCGCGCTCAGCTTCGACCATCGTCTGATCGACGGCGCGCTCGCCGACCAGTTCTGCCAGAAGATCAAGTCGATCCTCGAGAACTTCAGCGAACAGGTTCTCTAACAAGCTCCTACTTCCCTCCTAACAAAGCTGCGGTATATCGGTCCCCAAAGACGGATATACCGCAGTTTCGTTTTGCGAAGAGGCTATTGCAGCTGAGTGATCACCAGATGCGCAGAGACGCTCCGTACACCACCCGCCATCGGCGCCAGGGTCAGAGAACTAGCGTTGGAAACCGGGTTCCGCACCGTCAGAATGGCGTTGATCGTCTTGGTTTCGATCAGCGCCACACCAACCAGTTGACTCGATCCGCTCGCCCGTCCCACCACCGTGTAGGGAAGGTCCTCGCCATTGATCGTGAGCACCAACTGTCCCGGTTCACTGATGCTGACCTGAAATTGCACTTGGTAAATTCCGGCTGACGCCAGCTTGAAGCTGGAAAGTCCCGCCCGTGAAATGCTGGTCAAAGACGTTGGTCCATCCTGGGGAAAACTCACGTCGCCGCCAACCGGCACCGGGGCAGCGTTGTCTGGCGTCATCAAGGCATAAAAGTCAGCGAATGAACGAATGCCGCCCGCCTGCCCGGTTGCACCGGTGGGTCCCACAGGCCCTGGCGACCCCATCAGTCCCGGCTGGCCCGTGTATCCAATCGGTCCCTGAGGTCCAGGAGGCCCCTGCACGCCGGAAGGTCCTGCTGGCCCCGTCGGCCCAGGAATCCCAACCGCGCCTGCGGGTCCTGCCGGCCCCGGAGGTCCCACAAGACCAGGCATTGTCGAAGCGGGTCCAACAGGTCCTTGGGGTCCCTGTGGCCCTGCAGGGCCCTGGGGACCGGTTGGCCCGGTTGGACCCGCGGGGCCCTGAGCCACTTCAATCATGGATGCCTGGACAAAGTAGCCATTCATATCGATGACAAGATCGGTCGGATCCGTCGACAACACCTGGATCCGCCCCTCGGGGCTCGCGGGGACAATCGCCGCATTCCCAATGATTCCGCCAAGAGGAGCATTGAGCACAACCGTTCCCGGCCAGGGCCGGTTATCCTGCCAAGCCGCCACCCAACCCACCGTCTTGCCCACCGGTGTCACAGACACAAAGTTCATCGAGTACGCGGCCGCCGCAGGCACTCCGCAATTCGTGGCCGCCACTGCAATGATTCGTGATTCGTTCGCGATGAGAGAAGGCGGCCCAAAGTCACCCGTCTTTCCCGACCCGCCTTCCGCACGCGTATCCAGCACGCGGCAGGGCGGAATTGCAATAAAGACCAGTGCGGGCGAAGCCCCATCGGGAGGAGCAGGAATCGCCGCATTCAAAAAATCCCGGTTCTGCTTCTCCACAGACCAGTTCTCCAGCGGAATCGCATGAGAGGAACCGCGTTGCCCAAAAGCAACAGGCGTCAGAAACGCCAAAGACAAAAGGAAAGTTGCGGACATCGCCGCCCTACCTTTCAAAGTCGCAGATCCGATACAAAAAACCATTCAAGAGCCTTCCTCTTAGATCAGGAACCTTACTCGCAATCTAAGATAAATACACTATTTAACCTTATCGATTTAAGACAAGTCGTACGTAATTATACATTTCATGAATTAGAAATAAAACTCAATAAAATACAGATTTATGACCTGCTCAAATCAGGAAAGTTCTAGGAAGCTCTTGCAAGCGAGTCCTCATCTAGTTCATAATCTGAACTACTATGCCGAAACAGGAAGACTCGAAAGTCGAAGACCTTCTTCCCCTGCCTCCGCTCAGTTTCCACTTGCTGCTCTCCCTACTCGAGGGAGAGCGTCACGGCTACGCACTCAAACGCGAAATCCTCGCCCGCACGCACAAGAAGTTGAACCCTGGCCCGAGTCTCCTCTACGGCCACATCAATCGGCTCCTCGAGCAAGGTCTCATCGAAGAATCTGAGGAACGCCCAGATCCGCATCTCGACGACCAGCGCCGCCGCTACTACCGCATCACTCCACTGGGCCGGGACTGCACCCGCGCCGAAGCGCTCCGCATGCAGGAACTCGTACGGCTGGCAGGTGCGCATGTGGTTCTTTAACCAGCTCATCCGTCTCTACCCTTCAGGCTTCCGCGCTGAGTACGGAAGCGCTCTGCACCAGCAGTTCGCCGACGAATGGATGGACGCCCCTTCGGCCTTCTCACGACTCCGCCTGCTCCTCCAGAGCCTCTGGGAGTTCCTCTTACTCTGGCCGCAAATCATGGGCAGCGAGTTCCTGCAAGACACCCGCTACTGCTGGCGTACCTGGCGCAAAGCTATGGGCGTCACGCTCCTCGCGATCCTGTCGCTCTCCCTGGCCATCGGAGTCTCCACCGGAATCTTCAGCATCCTCAGCGCGACGCTCTACCGTTCTCTGCCCTTCGCCCACGCCGAAGAGCTCGTGGAACTGAACATCTTCTTCGGACCACTGTTTAAAGGGCAAACAGCCTTTGAAGCATGGGCAGGCTCTACGTCCTATCTCTCAGGAGCCACCGCGGTCAACGTTTCCAAGCTCAATCTGTCGGGGAACTCCCAATCCCTACGCATCCCCGTGGTGGAAGTATCCCCAAACTTCTTCGACCTGCTGGGAACGCCCATTTACCGGGGACGAAACTTCACCCACGAAGAAGGCGTGAGTGGAAAGGGCGATGTCGCCATTCTCTCCCATGCCTTGTTCGAACAGGCCTACGGAGGCGACCTGCGCATCCTGGGTCAGAAGATCCGGATCAATAATTTCCCGCTCACCGTCATTGGAATCGCACCCCCTAGATTCGACTACCCGGATCAAGCTGGCCTTTGGACGCCCACAGCATTCGACTGGAACAGGATCCCGAAGCAGAGCCCCGACAACATCAAGATCATCGGACGGATGAAGCCCCATCTCTCCTTCCCCACTGCGGTGCGCGCCTTCGAACTCGATGCCGCGGCCAATGGCAAACCCTTCTCCTCCGCCCCGGAGTGGAAAGCCCGTCTCGTCTCTTTGCGCGAACAGCTTGCCGGCCCAATCGCAAAATCCGTCTGGGTTCTCTTTGTCGGCATCACTTCCGTCCTCCTGATCGCCTGTGCGAATATGGCGAACCTCTTGCTCACGCGCTATGCGGCACGCCAGCGCGAGTTCCAGATTCGCAGCTCCCTCGGAGCTGGAATCGCCCGCATCAGTCAACAAATCCTGACGGAATGCATCTTGCTCTCGCTGATCTCCGGACTCCTCAGCCTCGGAATCGCCCACCTAACAGTCCAGCTCGGCTTTCTGTACTTCCCGCCGAACTTCCGCTTCCAGCACTATGAAGTCTTCGATTCCCAGGTACTCCTTTTCGCGTTCCTACTCTCCCTGCTCTCGGGTCTCGCCTTTGGCTTCACGCCAGTGCTTTTGCGACGAGGCGCTTGGGCGATGCGAGCAAATTCCATCCGCCACGCGCTCCTCGCGTTGCAGTTCGGACTCACGGTCGTTCTGCTGGCAAGTTCGCTCAGCATCGGTGAAGCGCTCATCCGGCTCCACAATACCGATCTCGGCTTGACGACCAAGAACATCAGTACGGCAACCATCTCGCTCGCCGGCACACGCTACGAGGGCAAACAGCAAAGCATCGACTACATCAGCAAGGCGCTCGCGCAAGTCCGCGCCTTCCCACAGTTCCACTCGGCAGCTGCCATCGACTACTTCCCCATCGCCACCAAAACCTTCTCTGCCGCAAACTACAAACTGCGAACGACACCACAGGAGCAGATGTTGATTACGCTGAGCGCCAGTCCGGACTTCTTTCAAACCGTTGGCACGCCCTTCCTGGCAGGCCGCGACTTTACGGCTCACGATACCCTCAACTCCGAGCCCGTCGTGATCGTCAATGAGTCCTACGCGAAGCTGGATGGTGGAGCGCGCGCGGTGCTCGGTCAAAAGCTGCGCCCGACGGACAAAGACGAGAAGCCCGCAACGATCATCGGGGTAACTCGAGACATTCAGTTTGATGGCGCTGAAGGCGGAGTCATGCCCGCGCTCTTCCGGCCCATGGCGCAAGCGCCCCCCAATTTCTTCACCATTGCCATACACCACAAAAGTGGGAATGCACCCCTTCACCAACTGGCAGCAGCCCTGCAGAGCCTTTCACCCGACGTACCCGTCTACGATGTCCTGCCGCTTGAGCAGCGAGTCCAAAGGACTCTGGCCAAACCAAATCTCTACACCATCGTGCTCGCCTTCTTTGGTGGATTTTCGCTCCTGCTCACGCTCCTCAACTGCTATAGCATCTGTGCAAATGCAATGGCACAGCGCACGCGCGAAATCGCGATTCGACTCGCTGTCGGAGCACAATCCCGGCAGGTGCGCGCCATGATCTTAGCTCAGATGCTCCCGGCAATCCTACTCGGGTTGAGTGCGGGTTTTCTGCTGATCCCTACCACCGCTACCCTGCTGACAAAGCTGATCGAAACGATCCAGCCCGCAACTTGGAACCTCCGGCTCCTTCCGCTGGCTTCGCTCTTCTGCGTCGCAATCCTGGCGATCTGGCTTAAAACTCGCCAAGTCCTCCGACTCGATCCCGCTGAGGCATTGCGCTCCGAATAAGAAAGAGCTCAGCCGACAGGATTCGTTCTGTGTTGCTCCACTCGATTCCGGAAAGTGGAAACAGCAATCCAATAAAAAGCAGGCTTCCGCCACCGCGTTCCTGCATCCGTCCCTAGCCTACGATGGGCGATTCCGAATCCAGTTCCCGGCCGTCCTGCCTGACAACGAAGCCGCCGATCCATCCAAGTCTTTGCCACTGCTTGTCGCGATCTCGGTAAGCGTCCACCCTAGGCCGTCTGTGCAAGAGGCCGAAGAGAGTGGAAGCTTGAGGGATGGGTACGGAGAGCGGAATCAATGATGTTGGGCGCGGGCTCCGGGTCGGAAAAGGTGGAATCCGTATTCAGCGGAGGCGTGCTGAGTGCCAAGTGATTGTCGAGGCGACCTTGAACGCTGAAAGATCTGTGGCAGAGGTGGCGTGACAGCACGGCGTCAATACCAACCAGATGTTTCAGTGGCAACGACTATATACGCAAGGTCTGCGCAACGATGAGGATTCACCCGTAGGTATTGCCAGTGCGAATGGCAGCGTCTCAGCCGCAGGGAGGCAGTATTGAAGTGGAGGTTGCCGGTGTTCAACTGTTCAACTTTGGATCGAAGGATCACCCGGTCTGAGTTGTTTGCGGCTGATGCTCGACAAGGTGCTGGGATAAACCTCGCGCCAACTGGTGTGCAGATTTGGATCGTGGCGGGGCGAACCGATATGCGCCGCAACTTCACCGGGCTGAGCGCAATAGTGCAACAGGCACTGAGCGGCGATCCATTCTCGGGGCAGGCCTTTGCGTTCTGCGGGCATCGTGGAGATCTGATCAAAGTAGCAAAGGAAGCAAAACTCTTCCGCCCCACAGCCTTGGGAACACTAGTCTCCTGAGTCATTGATTTCTAGCAGAAGTGTTCGGTTGATGGGCGGCAAGGGTGGTTGAAGCAAAGCGGGCGATGGACTCAAGAATTTGAGAGGCAGATTTGGTCCAGAGGAATGGTTTGGGTTGCTCGTTGTGCACGGCAATGAACTTCCGAATAGCGTCCTCTAGTTCCGAGACGCTTCGATGAGAGCCACGCTTGATTTGCCGTTGTGTCAACAACGCAAACCAGCGTTCGACTTGGTTCAACCAAGAGGCATGTGTGGGAGTAAAGTGCAGATGATACCGGGGCCTCTTTTGGAGCCACTGTCGAACCTTGGCGGTCTTGTGCGTTCCGTAGTTATCCAGCACCAGATGGACATCCAGGTCGGCAGGGGCGGCCGCATCGATTTTTTTCAAGAAATCGAGGAACTCTACAGAGCGATGACGGCGATAGCATTTGCCCAATACCCGGCCGGTGGCGATATCCAGAGCCGCAAACAGACTGGTCACTCCATGTCGTTGATAGTCGTGCGTGCGGCGCTCAAGTTGACCGCTTCGTAGCGGCAACACGGGTTGGTTCCGGCTTAGCGCCTGGATCTGACTTTTCTCATCCACGCACAGCACCAACGCATGATGCGGGGGCGACAGATAGAGCCCAATAATGTCCCGCACTTTGTCAACCAGCAACGGATCGTTCGACAACTGGAAGGTTTCGCTTCGATGTGGCTTCAGACCAAAGGCACGCCAGATGCGGCTGATGGTGGATTGACTCAGTCCTGTTCTCGTCGCCAGCATTCGGCTGGACCAATGGGTTGCTCCCTTGGGGGCCTTCTCCAGTGTGAGCCGGACGACCTGCTCAATCTTGTCGTCGCCGATTTCTCGTGGCGCCCCGGGCCGAGGCTCATCTCCCAAAGTTGAGATCCCGCCCACAATGAAACGATTACGCCAGAATCCAACAGTAAACCCAGTTGTCCTCAGCTTCGCCGCAACTGCGGCGTTACTCAATCCGCCGTCGCATTCCAGGATGATTCGTGCCCGAAACGCTGTTGCTCGGGACTTTCTTGGCTGCCGCACCAACCGTTCCAACTCTTCCCGTTGCTGCTCGGTTACCACCAACTCCTGCTTCTTGGGTCGTCCTCGCTTCGCTTCCATGCTTCAACCATAGAACAAGCGGTTATATTATGCCAGCCACTTAGGACTCAGGACACTAGAAGCGGTCTCATAAACGTCTGAGTAAGATTTGTAAGCAACCGAGGCGAACGAATCCGAGGAAGTTTTCGACGTGGTATTCCCAACGAGTGACCAGGCGTCGAAAGTGATGAAGCCAGGCAAAGAGTCGCTCGACGCGCCAGCGGCGGCGGTAACGGCGCAATGGCCGTCCATCCTGAGTCTTGCCCCGGTTGCGCCGGTTCGGCGCGATCATCTCGATGCCGTACTCTTCGGCAAGCTTTTCGTCGAGCTTATCCGAGTCGTAAGTTTTGTCTCCGATGAGTCGCCTGGGCATTTCATCGAGGAAGCTTCCGGCCAGAACGTCTTCCACAAGCTGACACTCGGCCGGCGAAGCGCTGTCGACAGCAACGGCGAGAGGAAGACTGTCACCAGCGGCGAGAGCGATGATCTTCGTGCCCTTGCCGCGACGGGTGGGGCCAACGGCGAGGCCCCCTTTTTTGCGCTCGCGAATGTGGCATCAACGAACGCTTCTTCCGGATTCAACTGGCCTCGCTCATGTAAGTAGCGGGCCAACACTCTCAGCGTCTCTTCCAGCTTTCCGCTGCGCACCCACTGTTGAAAACGTCGGTGACAGGTCTGGTATGGCGGATATCTTTCTGGTAGTTCACGCCACTGCGGCCCACTCCCTAAAACCCACAGCACCCCGTTCAATACGCATCGAGTATCGTGCCACGGCCTGCCACGCTGATCCGCTCGGCGCTGCGGACGCAACACCGGCTCCACGACTTCCCATTGGTCGTCCTTTAAGTCCCATCGTCCACGCATACACTTCCGCGCAATTCACCAGAGCTCTTTCAGATTCCCATATTCCGCTCTTCAGAGGTTTATGAGACCATTTCTAACGTCCGCGACTTGGCAACTCTCTCTTTGTTGTCTCAGGAAGCGTAAAGGCCACCAGTTCATCCCCCATCGGACCGGCAAAAAAGCTTCCCCCTCCTGCCGCAACCACCACAAACTCCCGGCCCTCCTTTGTGACAAACGACATCGGCGTCGCATAAACACTTGCCTTCATTGGCTGTTCCCAAAGCGTCTTGCCACTCGCAGCATCAAAGGCCCGAAAGGTAGAATCCGCGCTCCCTCCAATCAAGAGCACGCCTGAAGGCAATGCCAGAGAACCCCCCAGGCCGTAAGCACCCGTGTGATCGAAACCTTTCTTCTTTGCTTCCGGCAACTCGCCCAGTGGCACCCTCCAACGCACCTCGCCTGTATCCACATCGATCGCGTTTAACGTGTTCCATGGCGGCACCGTACAGGGCACAAGATTCTTGGTCGTAAAACGAGCCTGTCCTGGAGGAGTGGAGAGCATCCAACGCCCGTCCCGCTCGGTCAGCTTGCCAATATATCCGATGTCATTGCTGTTGACAAAAAGCAGCCGGCGCGCAGCATCAAAAGAGCCACCACTCCAGGTGCCACCTCCCAGAAGTCCGGGAAAAATGAGCGTGTACCGATCTTTCTCCCAAGGAGTGAACAGCCCGGACCGCCCCACCTGTTCATAGAGCGCGCGGCACTCCTGCTCCCATTCCGGCGTCAACGTATTCAGATCTCCTGACGCAAGCGCCGTTCGTGAGAGTGGGGCAGGCTTCAAGGGAAAAGGCTGCGTGGGCCAAGACTCTTCCCCTGGCATCGTACTCTGCGGAACTGCTCGTTCTTCAAACCCAAAGATCGGCTCGCCCGTACGGCGATCAAGAATCCAAACCAGACTCATCTTCGTGATCTGGGCCAAGGCTGGAATCGTCTTCCCATTCTGCTTCACCTCGAAGAGCACAGGCTTGGCAGGCAAATCATAGTCCCATAGATCGTGATGCACCAGTTGCCGGTGCCAACGCAGCTTCCCGGTCTTGCCATCGAGAGCCACCACGCTGTTGGCATAGAGTCCCGCGCCCTTGCGGTCTGCACCGTAGAAATCGTAACTCGGGCTCCCTGTGGGGCAGTACAGCGCACCAGCAACTTCATCGACAGCGCACTGGCCCCACACATTGACGCCAGTCCGATTCTTACGAGAACCCGGAGCCCAGGTTTCTGCCCCCGGCTCCCCGTCACGAGGGACCGTATGGAACTCCCAGACTGGACTGCCATCACTCTGACGCCAGGCGCGGATCATCCCTTCCGGACCTTGCGGCGTAGCCTCCGGCACTTCCCCGCCCGTAATCACCAGATCGCCAAAGATCGCTGGCGGCATATTCTGCGACAGGTGTCCTGCGTACAAGCCCGCACGCAAATCGATCTCCCAGAGCTTCTCGCCATTCTTTGCCAGCAGACAGATCAGCTTGCCATCAGGAGTGCCATAAAAGACGCGCCCCTTCGCATGCGCCGCCCCCCAGTTCCGGCGGGTTTCTCCATTGCGAGGCACCTTCCAAACTTCACGTCCGCTCTTCGCATCAAGCGCGATCGCCGAACCTTTCGGCGTCACCAGGATCAGTTTGCCATCGGCCAGCACCGGGGTCGCTGAGAAACTGGTGCGGCGCGCCGCACCAGTGTCAGGGCCATTCTCACCATGGGCATAACGCCAGGCAACCTGAAGCTTCTCCACATTGGAAGGATCGATTCTCTGCGCCCAGGCAACGCAGCAAAACAAAATCAACGAGCCGACAAAGCGGGCCATTCCGTCTGTACCCCTCTCAAGCGGAGGCGCGTTTGGAAGGCATCCCGCAATTTCATGTCGTTCCGGATCTGGCGAGGCGGCTCACCGGTCCGAAGCGCCTCAGCGGCCAATGCGCCCGCACTTTCACCGATGTTCCACTCCACCGGATGCAGCCGGTAACAGCCGTTGGTGATGTGCGTCACGCCAAGATTCTTCGCTCCGGCCAACAGATTCTCCATCCGTTTGGGAATCAGTGCACCCATCGGAATCTGAAACGGCAAAGAGCCAACATCAACATAGTTGTCCCCACCACTCGAAGGATGCAAATCGATTCGATAGCTCCCCACACCAACGCTATCGGCAAAACGTTCAGCAGTCCCCTTCTCGCCTCGAATCTTCGAGGCGACATGCTGTTCAAGGACAGTGAACTCAGCAGCGATGCGACGGCTCTCCCGGATATAGGGATACATCGCCAATCCATCTTCTGTTCCAGCCTGATCATGCCGCAGGCGCAAACCGGGCCAGCCTGCTTTTCCATCAGGGCGAGGCGCCTCCGTCTGCAGCCAATACAGCAAAGAAAGGCTAAGCTGCTTGCCCCGATGCAGATGCTTCGCCGCCGTCTCCTGACTAACATTGTGGAGATTGCCCAGCCAATAGTCATTCTGCGGCCAGTTGACCAGCGAGATGTCGGCATCCTGCTGCCAGTCCACATAATTCCGCCGCCGGCGAATCCGGCGGTACAACCAGAGGTTCAACGGTCCCCCCGCTTGTCCCGCATCCTGCGTCGGATCGAAGCTGACATTGCGCAACTGCAGCGTCTGGGGATTGCTCATCCGCAGACTCAATAACTTCCCAGGCCAGGCAGGTTTCATCGCCGGAACATAATCGCGCCAGAAAGCATATTCCTGGGGTTTCTCAATCACATGGTTCTCGCCATCACGATAGTCCATCGCAAAGCAGACGGTGAAAGACTGGATATTATCCGGCTGCGCCTGATCGGGAGCACTCGGTTCTCCGGTCACCGCCCGGCTCTCAAAGCCGGTCACAAACTCACACTTTGTTAGCGGCAAGAGATCGCCTTGTTCGGTTGCATCAATGAAGTAGGGAGCACTAATGGTGATGCGGTGCTTCTCTGTGGTGTGCTCCACCGTGACAGCACGCACGCGGTCTCCCGCAACACTCGCCGCCACCGGTTTGAATTCCGTCAGCAGAACCAGTTGTCCACTCGCGACATAGGGAGCCAGGAATCCTTCGAGAACCGCCAATGAGACTTTCGGTTCATGCGTAATCCCGCTGACCGAACCACCACCAGGATTGAACGGGACGCGATGGCGCGCCTCTTCTGTGAGCGGAAAATTCGCCCGATAGTAGGCGCGCACATGATCGCGATAGGAACGGTAGCTCCGCGTGCCGCCGAACATCTCGATCCAGGGATGCTCATCGGGGGGCACAAGCTGCGAGGTCAGTTGCCCACCCACCCAGCGGCATTCCTCCGTCATAAGGACGCGGCGGCCTTCTCGCAGAGCACCGAGGGCAGCAGCGCAACCGCCGGTACCGCCACCAAGAATGGCGATCTCAGCAGACAACTCTTTTGAACGGGTTGTAGCGGCGAAGCTCGTCGCCGCTACAAGATTCAGGAACGATCTTCTTTGCATGACTCTAGTTCTCCTGGGGCAAAATCCATCATGCCACCAGAGGAAGGATCAACGGCTGAGTCGAAGCAACGAAGCAGCAATTTGGGCAAACAATCCCGCCAACTGTGAACCATCCGTCGTCGCCATCGCGAGACCTTTCTGCTGGTTCGGATTGAAGTAGGGATTGCTGTAGGGAGAGACCGTGCCATTGTCGAATACGATCGGCTTGATCTGCTCGACGTTCGCCACAATCTGGAGAAAATCCCGATCCACCACATTTTCATTTCCCATCAGATAGATCGTATCGATGCGGATGTTATAGTCGGTATCGTTTCGGATCTTGTTGGCTGCAGACACGGTACTATTCATCGCTGCCACCGGGTAAGGGTTGTTGAAGTCAGGCCGTAGATAATTTCTGTAGGGACCAGATTGGAAAAAATTACTGCCTTCGCCGACACTTGAATAACTGCCCCAGTCTCCACCTCGGAAACGGCATAAGTTTCCACCATTGACAGGAGTTCCGGAGGGCGCGCAGTTCGAATTGACTTCGAAGACCCAATTGTCCTTGAAGCCGCGATTCGAGTTGCCGAACTGATCTGTGTCGGGAATGTACGCAATTATTTGAGAACTCACTAGTGTATTGGGAGAACTCGGAGTGGGGAATCCAGATGGAATCGCAGTAACATTGACATTGGGAAGTGTCTTCTGGAAGCCCGTTCGATACCCATACTTCGAACTATACGATGTCATTGAGCCTACGCTCGAGGAGGAACCGTTGTTGTAGAGTGTTCCACTGGAAGAAGGAGTGACAGTAATCGATCCGGTGACGGTTGCAGGACTCGTTGATGCAGAGGGGACCGCCATCATGTAACACTTATAGGCAAATTCTGAGGCTGCGTCATTGTTCTGACAATTTCTGAAGTTATTCGTTGGAGCCCCGGAGTCTTGAATCCATCGCGGCAGATAAGGTCCAGAAGCGCTACCGAGGTACCAGCCGAATGCATCGCGCGTGCCCTGCGCCAAATCCGTATATTTTTTATATTGCACAGCCGAGAGTGGTAGAAATCGAGAATCACCATACAACGGCGTAACTCCGGAATTTTTGAGAGTCGTCTGCGCTGTTGAATATGGAGAATCGAGTGTCGGGGTCACATTCGTTCCCAGATAGTAGGTAGTGGGGCTATAAGGATTATTGGGATCCGAATGTAAGAGCTGCACATTCGTTGAGGGAGGATTGATTGCGGATACCGGAGATGGAGAGTATCGCGTATCCTTTTGTGTTCGCAACGGAAACGCTCCGCTGACCGTATTTGCGACTCCATCTGTGAACAGCGCAATTTCATTCATCGCAAGTTTCAGTCCAACATTCTGAATCGCCGCATAGCTCAATTCCAACGAAGGAGTTGTATTCGTCGACCCCGTACAGTCCTGATTCGCAATCGCCTTCGCCGCACCTGCGGAACCCGTCTTCTTATAGTTCGTCGACGGGGTGTAGACCACCTGTGCCTGGCTCGAAAATGTAGTTACGCCAATATAGTCATACGGGCTGAAGAAATTCAAAAACTGAATCGCCGAATACACCATTGCCTCACAGGAACTTGCATTCGAAACCAAGGTACTGGGAATCGTCCCTACGGTAGTATTTCTGCTCCCCATCGATCCTGAGATATCAAGAATCAGCATCATTACCAGCGTTCTTCGCGTGGCGGTTCCCGTCGCACTCACTCGAATGTTCGGCACACTAAACATACGCATGAAGTAGGTGGGCGCCGTCACAGCACCGACCACGTCCACCTGCAGGATTCCATTCGCGACGCCGCCCGTGGTCAACAGTGTGAAGGTCGGAGTAATCGTGGTCAACGCGGGGTCGGTCCCCATATAGCCACTAGGAAAATTCGCGTTGAAGAAGCGAGTTGCACTCGCGGTTGCGGCCGCATTCGCAGTTGCGACATCGTCACCCAGATTCAGTCCTCGTGCGGCGCCAAGTGCAGCAGAGTCCACTGAGGCGATCAACCGTCCCTTCACCAGATAGGCCAAGCCACCATCGATTGCCAGACCCACCGTACCGAGAGTAAAGAACATGAGGATCGCGGAGATCAACACCGCCATCCCTTTTTCCCGATGCGACGGCATCGGGCGCTGGCCCGGAACACCCTCCGGTTGGGGACGAAGAACCTCACTCATGGCACAACCTCTCTCTCATCCCGCTCTCTAACTGACATTCCGAACAGCGATGCTCGGAGCAGCCAGCCAGGGAAGCATATTCAACTCCGACACATCGGCAAACACTTCACAGATATACGCAAACTCACCCTGATTCAGATAGATAATGCCGCTTCCGCTTGTCGTCTTCGAGAAGCCGCTCGCCCGCACTCCCGTATTGATCGCAATATCAGAGTCATACAGACTCCCATCGGAGAGCGTCTGTGTCGAAACGGAGCCCAGTGCACTGCTCCAGCGGGAAGTATTCGCGATCTTCACCCTTTGGGCAATCACATACTCGTCAAAGTTGGCACACGTTGAAGCATTTCCGTTCCAGGTTGAGATTCCCGCATAGCACTCGTTGCTCCCCACCCGAACCACCTTCGTCACATACACCGCACCCTTTCCATTCGGATCGGGTAAATTAGTCCCGGCGAGGTTAAAACCCATCCCGCTCGCTGATCGAATCAACATATTCTGATTCTCCGGAGTCATCAGATTGACGCCCCGCACAATCAACACATTCGCGTTCCGGCACAGATTGCTCGCCTGAATCGAGCGATTCAGGCTCATTCCGATCGTAAAAGTCCCTGCGAGCAGGATCATGAGAAACGGCGTGATCAGCGCAAACTCAATGATCACGTTCCCTCTCTCTTTGGTGTTCCGACGGACGGAGATTGGATTCACAAAACTCATTTTCTTTTCCCGAATCCCGATTAAGGAGCTGGCGGCGCAGAAGCGCCCACCGGATAGCCCTGAAGAACATCACTCGCCGAAGAACTCATCTTGATCTGCGTTCCAGGCATGAAATTCGGCAAAGGAACCATCCAGTTCCAGGGGAAATCCGTCACAGAGACTTCAATCAGGTTGCCCGTCTGGTTCATATACATAAGCGATCGAGCCGGACTATAAGTGTCATTCTTGATCGTTTTCCCGACACCAACATCCCCAGGCGTCAGCGGATTGGTGAGATCGGTCGGCTGATAGTATTTCACCGAGATCAGATTGCTATTTGCAGTCCCAGATAAGAAGCCAATCGACGCGTTCTGCACCACCTGCTTGATACAGGCTGTCTGAGTTCCACAACTCGTCCCATTCAGTGTGGTTTGGAAGGTGATCCCAAAACGCACTCCGTCCCGCACGGCACTTTGCAGCATGCTCTTCAGAAAAACGGCGAGTGCAATATCTGACACGCCAAAGAACAGAGCAAAGAGTGGCAAGGCGCAGAGCGAAAACTCGATCAGCGTATTCCCACGTCGCCCTCTCCGGCGTTTCGGATTCACAGCTTGCTTCATAGACACGCCCACTTCGGGCATGTCAGCGTAATCGGCCTAAGCGGAGGCGGACTTTAGATCTTCCAGGAAAGGAGCCGTGCTTTTTCAATTTTCGCCACATCCAACTCCATTCCAAAGCCCGGCCGCTCACTCAACTCAATCTTTCCATCCACCGGAAGCAGCGCATTCCGATCAAAATGGTAATACGAAGCCATTTTCAACACCAGGAATTCGCTCAACGGGCAAGTCGACGGATTCTCACTCCCCACCACATGCAGCGCGGCATGCAAATTATGCCCATGCGGAATCACCGGCACATCATACACACTCGCCAGCGTGCAGATCTTCTTCAACTCACTCACCCCACCACACCATTCCGGATCCGCCTGCACCACCCGAATCGCATCCGCCTTCAGAAACGACTGCACTTCCCAACGCCCATAGAAATGTTCCCCGGTCGCAATCGGCACGCTCGTCGACGCACTCAGCCGCGCATAGGCATCTACCTTCTCGCTGCTGAACGGCTCTTCCAGCCACCTTGGCCGGAGCCCTTCGACGGCCTTGCACCAGCGCAACGCATAGGACAGATCCCAGCCATTAAAGACGTCAAACATCAGCCCGGCATCCGGACCCAGCGCTTCGCGCAAAGTCTCCGCCACCTTCACGTTACGAGCGAAACCCTCTGGCCCGCTTCCGGGCCCATCGGCCAGAAACCACTTCTGGTTGCGAAAGCCCTTCGCATACAGCTCCTTCGCCCGCGCTGCGATCCTGCCAGGCTCCACCGAACTCCCCAGCGTACTGCCATACACTTCCACCGCGTTGCGCGACGGTCCCCCGAGCAGACGATAGACCGGCGTCTTGAAGTAGCGCCCCCGCAGATCCCACAGCGCATTATCCACAGCGCTGATCGCCATCATGAAGATTCCGGTCCGCGCATGCCGGTTCAGACGCCACATCTGGTCCCACACCACGTCGCCGGCCAGCGCGTCCTTCCCAACGAGAAAGCTGCGAATCTGTTGATCGATGACAATTGCCGCCTCTCGATCGACCGGACCATAGAGTCCTTCCACACCCCCGCTTGCTTTCAGTTTCAAATAGATGGCGGTCGTCTTCTGTGGCCCACGCGTCGCTGCCCCATCGCGATATTCCTTCGGACGTTCCCCATCATAAATATGGAGCGGCTGCACCTGATACTGCCCATTCACCCCACGCTCAGCCTCGCGCGTCCCCTGGTACTCCCAAATCTCGACCGCCTCAATCCTGCACTGCGACTCCGCCGCCCAGCCCGCAAAACTACCTGCAAGCAAACCAAAAACCTCACGCCGTTTCATGGGGGCAATTCTATCAGTGCGGCCCGTATCGGTCTTCCGCTGTGAAGAGTTGGGGTATCAATCGATTTCCAGTCACAACTGGTTGCGGGTCGAGAAGCCTAGGATCGCCGTTGTCCCATCTCGGCCGCACTCAACTTCGGCGCCAGAATCGTCAGCACAAGGCCCAGAACGGACACGCCACCCGCCACCAGAAAGGTCGTCTGCAGTGCTTCGGCAATACCGGCATTAGTCAGCCGAAAGCTGAAGAACGCGCCCATCACCCCAATCCCGATGCTCCCCCCAATGCTTCTGGCAAACTGGATCGTCGCCGTCGCGGCCCCCATCGATCTGCGCTCCACCATCATCTGGACCGCGATCAGAAGCGCGGGTACCGTCAGCCCGAGCCCTGCCCCCAGAACCGCCATTGACCCGAGCAACAATGCCTTTCCGGAATTCGGCTGCAGTAGGCTCATCAGAATGCTGCCGAGCACCACACACACCATCCCGCCAATTGCCGGTCCCCGATAGCCCACACGGAGCATCACCCGTGCGCAAATCGCGCTCGCCACCACCCAGGCCAACAGCATTGGCGTGAGCGTGGCGCCAGCCTCCGTCGCACTTTTCTTCTGTACTTCCTGCACAAAGAGCGGTACATAAGCAGTGACGCCGGTCAGAGTCCAGCCGACAAGCAACGCATGCAGCACGGAAATCGTAAACAGGCGATCCCGGAATAAGGGCATTGGCAGAACCGGGTCAGGACTCGACCGCTCCACCCGCAAGAGCAGATAGGCCAAGGCAACCGACAAGAGGATCAGCGCCCAGCCCCACCAAACCGCCAGATCCACCAGGCCCAGAAGTAAGGTCACGGCGGAAAGCGTCACCAGGATCGCACCAGGATAATCGATGTGCGGTTTCCCGACAGCGAGCGTATGCCGGTCCTCCCACCAGTGCCAAACAAACCAGGCCGACAGGATCCCGAACGGAACATTCAGATAGAACACGCTCGCCCAGCCGATCCGGTCCACCAGAAAACCGCCGAGCAACGGACCGAGCACGCTCGACAGCCCCCAAACGCCACTGAAGAATGCTTGCACCCGGGCACGCTCTTCAAAGGAGAACATGTCGCCGATCATCACCAGCGCCAGAGGCAGCAATCCAGCGGCTCCCAAGCCCTGCAGCGCCCGAAAGACAATCAGCCACACCATGCTTGGAGCAAAGGCGCAAAGCAGGCTGGCCACCAGAAACAAACCCATCGACCAGGCGTAAACAAGCCGCCGCCCTAAAATATCACTGAGTTTCCCCGCAACTGGAATTCCGGCGCTGGAGGCCAGAACGTAGATGGAAAATGCCCAACCATAGATGCTCAGCCCACCCATTTCCCGCACAATGGTCGGCATCGCGGTGGCAACCACCGTCGCCTCCATGGACCCCATGAAAGACCCGATCATCAACCCCAAGGTCACCACGCGACGGGGCGACTGGAAGAACCGCTCCAAGAACTCCAACTTCTAGGTTAGTCTGGCCGCTTTGAGAAAGTCACGCAAGCTTGAGCTCTTTTAAGGGGATCCTGGCGGGTCAAAGGGACGACTGCGGGGTTCCAGCTTTCCAGGACGATTGCCCCTCAAAACGCTCCCTTGGATCGGAATATACGAGAGCTCTTCGCCGTTTTCCACACGCCGCAGCATTAAGCCGCCCCGGCTCATATCGCCGCGTCCGAGAAAATCAGCGGGAAACAATAAGCGTTCGCCAAACACGCCGAGCAAGGGTTCCGTATACTTATTCGTCGCGACACTACCCAGGAGGACAAAGCGGCAATCCGGGCTCGAGTTCGTAGCCAGTTGCTCTGCCTCTCGCAACAGCGGATTCCGATACGCTTCATTGCTCACAGCAATCTCTACCCCGCTAATGGCTCGCAAGTCCTCGCAACTCACCGTCTCTTCGGGATGAGCAAATCCGCGTCCCGGCACAATCACCAGTGCCGGAGGCAAGCCCAGATGTGGGACAGCAAAGCTGCGCGCATAGGCGAGTTTGCCCCGGAAATAAAGCCCACTCACAAAGGCATAAGTCTCCCCGATCGTCGCCGCACCTTCGCGCAAACGCACCGCCAGGTCAAAGCTTGCATCGCGGCGCAACAGCATCTCGGCACGCCGTCCGCCCAGATTCGCCGGAGAAAGAAGAAAAACACGAGGGAAGCTCAAGCGATCAATCCTAACGGCGAGGCCGACTCGCCCTCCAACTGGGACAACAGACATTGGCGGGGCGACTTATCGGGCCGCCAGCGCATCAGCTTCGTACCATGCCGGAAGCGCTGGCCGGTGAAGTGATCGTAGCGAACCTCTACCACCAACTCCGGACGCAACGGCTGCCAATCTGCCGACTTTGCCGTTGACCAGCGGCTCGGCCCTCCAGGAGACCGGCCGGTGAATCCCGGCTTTCCAATCAGTGCCTCCAGCTTTTCCGTCAAGGCAGGACGTTCCGCCGCAGCAATGGACGACGTGAATCCGACATGATGCAGCAGTCCTTGTTCATCATAGAGACCCAGCAGCAACGAACCCACCAGCTTCTCGCGAGCCCCATAGCGAAATCCTCCGACGACACAATCGGCAGTCCGCAGATCTTTGATCTTCAGCATCGCCCTTTCCCCGGACTGATAGGGCAGGTCCAGGCGCTTAGCCACCACGCCATCCAGTTGCCCGCGCATCGTTTCAAGCCAGGTCTCCGCATTCTCCAGTTCCCGGGTCGCCGGAGAAAGAAAGAGAATCTCGTCGCTGTCTACATATCTAGAGATGAAGTGCTCCAGATCCTTGCGGCGCTTCGCAAACACATCAGTGGCCACCAGCTTCCCTTTGTCATCGACAAGGAGATCGAACAGCACCAGCTTCACCGGATGTTCGACAGACAGCTTCCGCACCCGGCTTTCGGCCGGATGGATGCGTTGCAGCAAGTCATCAAAAGACAAACGTCCATCGATAAAGAGAACAATCTCGCCGTCCAGCACAAAGCGCTTGGCCCGAAGAGCCGTCAGCGCCTGCACCAGTTCTGGAAAGTAGCGCGTCAGCGATTCGCCCGACTTTGACTGCAACTCCACCGTGTCGCCATCGCGAAAGGCCAGGCAGCGAAACCCGTCCCACTTCGGCTCATACTGCCACTCCGCACCCTTGGGAATCTGCGCAACGCTCTTTGCTTCCATCGGAAGATACGGCACTTGGATTGGAAGATGGCTGAGATTCATCAGTCCACCCCCAGCTTGACGCGGCTTTTCTGCAGCAACAGCGGACGAAACAGATCGCCAAGCTTGGCCACGCGGGCCACCATATTGTCGATCCGGAAGTCCTCGATCTCGATTCCCTGCTCCACCTCGTCCCAAGTCACTGGCGCCGAAACCGTCGCGCGCGGCTTCGGACGCACCGAATAAACCGAAGCAAGAGTCCGTCCCCACGCATTCTGGTTATAGTCGACCAGAACCCGCTTTTCCTTCCGTTTCGCGATGCGGTATTCAGATTCAAGAATATCCGGATACTTCGCAGCAAGACGGACCGCAAAGGCCTTGGCCACCGTCCAAACCTGCTTCTGCAAAGGTCCCCGCTCGATCGGAACATAGATGTGGATACCGCGAGACCCCGTCGTCTTGGGATAGCTCTTCATCTTTTGAGCGTCCAGCTCTTCCCGCAGCAGGAGAGCCGCCTGCCGCACCAGAGCAAAGTCCGCCCCAGAAGTAGGATCGAGATCAAAGTGGAGAGAATCCGGACGATCCACGTCATCGCACTGGGCATACCAGGGGTTTAGATCGATACAACCCAGGTTCACCGCCCAGAGCAGTCCGGCAAGATCATCGATCACCGGAAAGGCCACCAGATTGGTTGCGCCATGCTGGATCTTGCAAATTGGAAGCCAATCCGGCCGTGACGCCGGTGCATGCTTTTGAAAGAAGAAATCATCAAAGGCTCCATTCGGATAACGCTTCAGCACCATCGCGCGCGACTCGAGATAGGGAAGCAAGTAGGGGGAGATGTCCGCGTAGTATTGCAGCAGATCGGCCTTCTGAATTCCCTCTGCAGGCCAGAAGACCTTTGCCAGATTCGTCAGTGAAACCGCCTTCCCGTTCACTGTAACGATGGCGTCTCCGCTCCGTGGAATCACAATCGGTCTCTTGGGAGCAGTGGAAAGCTTGGGCGCGCGAGTGGAGGCAGAACGGCTCAGAGGAGCTTTCGCCGCGGCAGTCCGGACAGGCATACCTTCAGGACAGAGTGAGGCGCTCTTTTGTTTCGATCAAAGGTGGGAGGGCGCAAAGAGATCTCCTCAAAACAAAGGCCACTGCGCCCCCATGGCCTTTGTCTTAATTCGGAGGGCGCACTGAGCGGTGGCGCAGTTTGAAAATCGCCAGGCCAAGCCCGGTCGCACACAGGAACACGCTCGCCGGTTCGGGCACTGCCGGCGGGTCCCCCGGATCGCTGCTCACCGTCAGATTGAGCGCCACCACAGTCGCGCCGAAAAGCAGCGGATTGTTCCCGGAGCCACCCACCCACTGCATATCGTTGATCGTCACCGTGGTGCCACCCCTCGTGTATACAGAGCTATTGGCGCTATTCACCAGAGTGTTGCTGAGACTGGCCGTGTTCACGCCAGCCCCAATGACAAAGAACCCGGGATGATCGGCCTGATCGAAGGTTGTGGGAGTGAAAATCGAGATTCCCGGTGCCGTACTCCCATCGAAGAACAGATTGACGCCGCCATAGATCACTCCAAAATTAGAAGTCCAATCCGTGGTCTCGAGATAGATTGTATAGGTCCCGTCAGACAGGGTATCAGGCAACACCTGGAAATTCGCGCCGTTGCCAGTCAAAGAGCCCACTTCGAGATTCAGCACCTGGCAACACCCCCCGCTCGCAGTGATGCCACCAGTCCATTGTCCATTTGAGTCTGTGCCAAAGCTGGTGAAACCGGATAGCGTCGTGGCAGAAAGACTCATAGTCATCGCAATGGCCATCAGGGTCACGATTAAAAGCCGATACATAAAAATTTTCCTCCTCATCCATCACGCGCCGATTCAGTTCGGCGCACCAGTGAAGTCAGGAAAATCAGATCATTCGTGACAAAGAATCCAAAAGAGCGGCTCAGGGAAGTGCTAATGGTACTGCGACCTCACAGTTCAAACCCAACCCTGAAAGCGAAAGACATACACGCCTCTAATGGCCGCAGCCGGATGCTCACCTCGATTCGAGAACCAAGGCGGTTCAGGACTGACATCAGCCGGTGAACAGTGAACCGTCCCAGCTCCGCGTTGCTGGAGATCCACGTGGGTCATGTGCCGCCCGTACCGTCAGTTGATTCTGATCGCGGCAAGGATAGCCTTCAGTTGGTGAGTTTGGCGAACTCCTCTCCTTCCAGGAGGCAAGAGCGACAAAGGTCGGCAGAGTCTCCCCGCAAAAAGCAAAAACGCCGTCAACCTTTGGTTGACAGCGTAAGAAAATTTCGACTGGTGTTAAATGGTCGGGCCGGCGAGATTCGAACTCGCGGCCTCTTGCACCCCAAGCAAGCGCGCTACCAGGCTGCGCTACGGCCCGAACAAACAACCTTCCAATCATAGCGCATCTGCTGCGTTTTTCGTTCCGGATTTTCATTTGTATGAAGAGATACCGCTCCCGAGTCCGTCGAAAGCTTAATTTTCAAGATTGATCCAAACCGGATCCTCCTCGCGCGTTACTCTCCAGCAACATGCGCTTCTTCTCTCTCGCGCTGCTGGGTGGAATGAGTTCGCTTCTCCTGGCTGGCGAACTGGAAAGCCTCGGGCGGCAGCTTTTCTTCGACAAGCGCCTCTCTAGCGACTCGTCCGTCAGTTGCGCCATGTGCCACCGGCCCGACACTGCCTTTGCCGATCCCAATCCCACCTCCCGTGGCGTGGGCGGCTCGAGAGGCGCCTTCAACTCCCCTTCCCTCCTCAACCTCCAAAAGGCCACACGTTTCTTTTGGGATGGCCGCGCCAGTTCCTTGGAGGAACAGGCGAAGGGGCCGCTGCTGAACGCACTGGAAATGGGCAATGAGCAAAAGGATCTGGAAATGCGCCTTTCCCTCATCCCCGAATACCAACTCCGCTTCCACCGCTCCTTTGGCGACTCAACGATTACCCTCGACCGGATTGTCACCGCGATCGCCGCCTATGAACGCACACTCAAATCCACGCATTCGCTTTACGAGGAATGGCGCATTGGCCGTCGCCAACAATGGACACCGGAGCATGAATTTGGCCGACAGCTCTTCTTCGGTAAGGCAGGTTGCTCGCACTGCCACTCCGGCCCCAACTTCACCAACGGCGAAATGTCCTCCGACGGCAACGGCAAGTCCTGGAAAGTTCCCGGTCTGCGCGAAGTCATCTACACCGCGCCGTACATGCACGACGGCTCCATCCCAAGCCTGACCCAGCTTCTCGATCGCCACGCGGGAGGCATCCTCTTGAATCAGCTCGAAAAGCATGCCGTAATTCGCTTTCTCGAAACGCTCAGCGGCGACTACAGCCGATAAACTGGCTGTGTGTTTTCCTTCGCGAATCAAACTGTAGTTGTCACCGGCGGCACCAGCGGCATCGGCGCCGCCATCGCCAGAGCGTTTGAGGACGCTGGCGCCAAAGTCCATGCGCTCGGCCTCGAAACGGGCCTCGACGTCAGCAACGCCGCCAGCATCGAAGCCGCTCTTGCACCCTTGAACGAGTTGCATGTACTGGTGAATGCAGCGGGCATCATCCGCCGCCTCGACGAACACCAGCCTGAGGTCTTCGCCCAGGTGATCGACATCAACCTCAACGGCACCATGCGCATGGCCCACGCCTGCCACGCGATGCTGAAAGCCTCACAGGGATCGATGGTCAACATTGCCAGCATGCTGAGCTTCCTTGGCAGCGGTCCAGCGCCTGCTTATTCGGCGAGCAAAGGCGGCGTCGCGCAACTCACCAAAAGCCTCGCCATTGCCTGGGCTCCAGACCAGATCCGCGTCAACGCGCTCGCCCCCGGCTGGATCGAAACCCCACTCACCAAGCCCCTCACCGAGGATGACGCCAAGCGCGACGCCCTCACCCGGCGCACCCCGATGGGCCGTTGGGGTAAGCCCGAAGACGTTGCAGGCCCGGCACTCTTCCTCGCTAGCCCGGCCGCTGCTTTTATTACCGGCGCAATCCTTCCCGTAGACGGCGGCTATCTGATAGCGTGAGCACGATGACCCCACCACTCGAAATGGCGAAAGACATCGTCATCCCCAGCATCATTCCCGAAGACGAACGCGTTTGGGTGCCGCAAGCGGAAAACGTCTGGTTCCGCCCTCTCTGTCTGTCCACCCGGCAAGGCTATTGGGTCAACCTGCTGCGGGTCCGCAAGTCCGGGATCCTCAGCCGCCACCGCCACCCTGCCCCCGTCCACGGCTATGTGGTCGAAGGCAAATGGCACTACCTCGAACATGACTGGGTCGCCACCCAGGGCAGCTATGTCTTTGAGCCACCCGGCGAAACGCACACTCTCGTCGTTCCAGCCGATGTCCCACAGATGATCACCCTGTTTCACATCACGGGAGCCATGATCTATGTCGACGCGGAAGGCAAAGTTACTGCCTATGAGGACGTCTTCACGAAAATCGAGATGTGCCGTAAGCACTACATTGCCTGCGGGCTTGGCGAAGACTACATCCAGCAGTTCATCCGCTAATTCTTCTCGTGCGCAAAGCGCATAAAACCATTCCGGTAGTCGATGGTGAGCGTCAGTTGTAGGAGCAGCGGCATCCCCAGAACTCCTGAGATTTCGACGCCCATGCTACTGCACAGCCGATCCATGTCAAAGCTCACCATGTCTCCCACCGGATACTTCAACCCGGCAAAGAGCAGCGCCACTTCCCGCGCCAGTTCCGTGTCCGCCACCTTCCCTTGCACGCCTTGCAGGACGATGTTCGAAGCACTGGTCCCGATCTTCGCGCCCTTCACGAAACGCTTGGACAGCAGGTCCAGCGTCGCGCCGCTATCAATGAGAACCATCGCCGAATGTTGGTCGTTCACCCGCGCCATCGTAAAGAGGTGATTGCCGCTGCGAATTGCCCGGGTCCATCCCGCTGGGGCACTGAGCGGAGCATCATAGTCACAGAAGCATTCGGGAGGAGCATCCAATCCCGGATGCGGTTCCAGAAAGACATCGGCGCCAATCAACCCATCAGCGCCAACACGAACCGTCCGGTCCACAATCCGCATCCGCACATTCTGATACTCCAACTTGCCAATCGCCAAATGCTCCGCAAGAAGCTCATGACTCTCCGCCGCCGGATCCGTACCGATGCCTTTGCTCACTTATCCCTCCTGTTCGAGACCCGCCTTGAGCGCAGACTTCTTGCGAATCAAAAATCCGCTCGCTCCCGTGTCGAGTAACAAACTCAGCGTCTTGCTTCGATTGATCCGAACCCGCACCAATTGCCCGGTCTGCTGCGAATTCGGCTCCCGGATCAAAGAAGCTTCAATCGAATACGCCGTATAAGGCGAACTCAGCTTCGAGCGATCGCGCGACTTCATCGACTTCGTCAATTGCAAGCTAGCCCGTATCGACTTGGCCATCTGCGACCCAGAGTCCAGCAAAGACAGCGCCTTCTCGGTCAGAGCGATATCCCTTTCCGGATCCTTCTCAAAACTCGCAGCAGCCAGAATAAAGTCAGGATTCTTTGCACCCAGCGCCAAGGCCTCCTTCAGGCTCCGCTCCGCTGGAACAAAATCTGCCTGACGAAGGTGCAGTAAAGCCTTTGCCGCCAAATACCAGGAATCCTTCTGGACGCCTGCACCGCCAGCTTCAGCTTCTCGGCCGCCGCAGAATACTCATGCCGGTAAAATAAGGCCCGTCCCTCGCTCAAGGAATCCGCAAAGAGCGTACCGGCACCGAGTAGACTGACGCATAAGATCCATAACTGCGACATAAGTTTCTGATTGCCTCATCAGCAGTGCTAGCCTTGCAGACACACCTATGGTGCGAGAAACTGCCTACAACATGCCGCATCGAAGAAACGCGCGGTCCAAGTGAGCGGACGTTTCGAGATCGCCTCGATCCTCGCGATTGCAGATGATCTCACCGGTGCACTCGAAACCGGCGCAAAGTTTGCCGCTCGCGGCATCTCCGCCGAAGTCTCTACCGACCCGCGCGCCAAGCGCTCCCGTGACCTGCTCGTCATCGACACCGAATCCCGCCATCTGTCTCCCACTGACGCCGCGGCCCGTGTCCGCGCCGCGCTCAAAGGTCGCACCAGTCCGCGCCTCTTCTTCAAGAAGACAGACTCCACCTTACGCGGCAACATCGCCGCCGAGCTCGAAGCCCTGGCCGGCACCCCACTCATCTACGCGCCCGCCTACCCGGCCCTGGGCCGTACCGTTCGCAATGGCCAACTGCTGGTTGACGGCGTCCCCGTCCATCTCAGCAGCTTCGCCAAAGATCCCTTGAATCCCATCCAATCCAGCGACATTCGCACGCTCCTCGGCGCCCTCCCGGCAACCATCCTCGACGGCGAAACCGATCAGGATCTGATCGAAGCCGCCCGGATGGTTCTCGCCAGTGGACCCGGCACCATCGCCGCCGGATCCGCCGCGCTGGCCGAAGCGCTGGCCAGCGAACTCCATCCCACCCACCAGCCACCCCGGGAGTGGCCCAAGATCCGCCGTTGCCTGATCGTCAATGGCAGTTTGCACGAGACCTCGATCGCCCAGATCGCCAACGCCCCCAAAGCTCCCAATTGGGAACTGCTGCAAATCCATACCTCCCAGAAGGGGCTCGAACACGCGAAGCTCACTGCCCTCGCTGCCAAAGAACGGCTGCGGCAGGAGCGTTTCGACACCCTCATCGTCTTCGGGGGAGATACGGCCTACGCCATCCACCACGCGCTCGGAAATCCTCGCTTCCATCCCCTCGGAGAAATTCTCCCGGGCGCGGTGTTCTCCCGCTCCGGAAGCCTGAATTGGATCACCAAAGCCGGTGGCTTCGGAAACCCGGATTTTCTTTGCGATATTCGAGAGAGATGCACCTGACTCTCCCCTTCGGCGTCACCCTCGGCGACTCCAGCGGCGTAGGCCCTGAAATCCTGCTCCAAGCCTTCCACAGTCAGGAAATCCAACATCCCATCGTGGTCTACGGTGACCTCGCAGCGCTTGCCTTCTACAACAAGCAGCAAGTCCCGCTCCACCCCATCACCACTCCTGCCGATTACACGCCCGGTCCACTCAACGTGATCTCGCCCTCTCTCCTCGAACGGAGCGACATTACTCCCGGCCAGCTCAATGCAAAGTCCGGACACGCCGCCCGCGAGTACGTCATCGCCGCAGCCAAGGCCGCCCTTGCCGGAGAGATCGCCGCTATGGTCACCCTGCCCATGAATAAGGAGGCCACCCAAAAGACCGACCCGCACTTTGTCGGCCACACGGAACTGATCGGCGCCGTCTGCGGCGTCGACGACGTCACCATCATGCTCGCCTCAGACCAGTTGATCGTCACCCACGTCACCACACACTGCTCTCTGCTCGAGGCGATCGCCCGTACCAAGCGGCCCCGCATCCAGACCATCCTCCAGCTCACCAGCGACGCCGTCTCGAAACTGATTCCCAATCCCCGCATCGCCGTCGCCGGTCTCAACCCCCACGCCGGAGAACACGGCCTCTTCGGCCGCGAGGAGATCGACGAGATCGAACCCGCCATCGCCTGGGCCAAGCAGCAAGGCATGCCAGTCGAAGGTCCCTTCCCACCCGACACACTCTTCTATCTGGCCGTCCGCCGCAAGCGCTTCGATGCGATTGTCTGCATGTACCACGACCAGGGACACGTGCCGCTGAAGCTCCTCGATTTTGAAGGCGGCGTCAACATCGCGCTCGGCCTGCCGATCATCCGCACCTCTGTCGACCACGGAACCGCCTTCGACATTGCCGGCCAAGGCATCGCCCAATCCGGCAGCTTCATCAAAGCGCTGGAATTCGCCGTCCGCATGGCAAGCGTACAGAAAGACATTGACAACGTACACTAAATCAAGTACATCCAGGATATGCTCGCCACCGAACTCAGGAAGAATCTCTTCCAAAACCTCGACAAAGCAGTGAAAGGTGAGCCACTTCTGATTGAATACAAAGGTGTTACTCTGCGGCTGGAAGCAATTACGGGCGGCTCCAAGCTGGCAGGAGCCATCCAACGGAATGCGATCATCGGCGACCCCGACGCTTTGATCCACTCCGACAAAAATCTCATGGATGCTCTTGAATCCAAATGGCTTTTTGAGGACAAGAAGCTTTGAGTACGGTCTATCTCGACACCCACGTCGCCATTTGGATGCACGACGGCCTGCTCACCAAGCTTACCCAAGCGGCCATAGCTGCAATCGAGGAAAGCCCTCTCCTCCTCTCACCCATGGCCTATCTCGAATTCGATTCCCTCCACAAACGCAACCGAATCCGCTTCCCCGCCTCCACCATCTACGCGAACCTCAACACCAGTTTTGCCGTCACTCTCTGCACCCGGCCCTTCGCCGCCGTAGCCGCAGCCGCAACCGAGTTCACCTGGACCAGCGACCCCTTCGACCGCATCATCGTGGCGCAGTCCATCACCAATCCAGGCTCCCGTCTGATTACTGCCGATGAGACCATCCGCGCCCACTACGACCGCGCGGTCTGGTAGGCGACTTTACTTCGCCGCCTCCACGCTCTTGATCACGAATCCCTTCACGCCGCCTTTCTCCACCAACGTCCCGCTCACCTTCACCTTCTTCTCGATAAAGGGCATCAGCCTCTCATTCTGATTCTTGTGGTCGGCGGCCACCGGAATGTAGAGCGTCCCGCTCGCTTCATCCAGCAGCGCCAGCGGCACGCCCGCCTTGGCGCAGGCCGTCGCACAGGCCACATGCTTCTCCCCCTTCGTGTCGTGGGACAGATAGCAACCCGTGTCCACCACCAGGCCGGTCATCGTCATTTCTTTCCCATGGCTGTCATGGCCGTGCTGGCCATAGGCGAGACTCGCCGCCAGAATCATCATCTTCTTCATTGCGTTCATTCTCCTGATCCTTCGCTGCTCATTAGCAGCAATCCCTGAATCTCGACGGCGCGCTGCCAGGTACTCACCAGCGCCGCCACATAGCTCTCCTGCAACTGAAACAGATTCCGCTGCGCAATCAGCGCCTGCGGATAAGCCGCTGCCATCTGCCGGAAGTTCGCCAGATAAAGATCGTAAGCCTCCTGTGCCTTCGGAAGAATCCGCGTCCTGTAGCGCTCGACGGCCGTTGCCGAATCCCGGTAGTCCTTATAGACTGCCGCCAATCTCGACTGCAACGACAGCCTCGTCCGCTCTACCTCCAGCCGCGCATGCTCCGCCTCAGCCTTCGCTGCTTTCACCCCACCCTGGTTCCGATCAAAAATGGGAATTTGTACTCCAACATCAAAAATTCCCTCCAAACCACGCCGCTGTGTCGGCCCCAACGGACCCACTTCACCGAACTCACGGTTATTCCGTAAACCGCCTCGAATCAAGATGTCCGGAATTTTTTCTCGCTCCGCACGCCGGACCGAAAGCTCCGAGCGCTGCACGCCCACCTGGGCCGCAGCCAATTCCGGACTCTCGCGATAGATCTGCTCGAGCGCCTGGTCCGCATCCAACTTCGGCACCTCATCGAGACTCCCCTCCAACGCCGTCGGCCGCAAGCCCGGGTTGTTCACTACCGCAGCCAACTGACGCCAGGTCCGCTCCCGCGCATTCTCCGCATTAACCAGTTCCAATTGAATCCGTTCCGCCTCCGTCTCGGCGGCCAGCAGGTCGGGACGATCCGCCTGCCCCACATTGGCCAGTTCCCGAGACACCGCCACAGCCCGCGTCGCCAACTGCGCCAGATTCCCTCGCACTTCAATTAACATTTGATCGCCAAGCGCCTGATAATACAGATGCTTCACAGAATTCAGAACGCGTTGTTTCTGGGCATTCTGCTGCTCCACCGACATCGCCTGTTCCTGCAGCGCCACCTTGCGGCTCAGGCCAAGCTTCCCACCCGTGACAAAACGCTGCTCGACAAAGCCACCCAGTGCGCCACCGCCAGTCACCTTCGAGACATGCTCCCCGTTCGCACCGAAAGTCGGATTCGGCCACAAGCCTGCCTGCTGCGCTCGGCCACCAGCCGCTTCCACAGCAGCCTTCGCTTGTCCCAACGTCGGGTTGCGGCTCAACGCCATGGCCTCCAGATGCGCCAAGCTCAGCTTCGACCCAGCAACGGTCTTTGCCGCCACCAGCACCATGCCGCACTTCGGACATTTGCCCGGCGCCTTCGAACGGACCTCAGGATGCATCGGACAACTATAAACGACTTCTTCTTTTACAACTTCACTAGAATGAACATGTTCCTGCGAATAGCTCGGGACACAGATCAAGAATAGAAATAGGATTCTCCGGATCATGACTATTCCCCTCCCTGACCATGTTGGTGCTGGTGCGGAGCAGCGGCAGGCTTCGCATTCTTCTTCAACTCCATGATCTTGTCGTAGACTTCCGGCGTCACCACACGCACCAGCGTCATCATCCCCATCATTCCGGCGGTCCAACCCTTCCGCAGTCCGTAGTTCTCCGGCTTCTCCGGAATCATGTCATCCATCACCATCCACATGTCCTGCGGATAGCCAGGCACCTTCTTCTTCTCGGGGTCATCCTTCGGATAGGCTTCCATCGGGTCTCCCGGCTTCATGGACGCCATCGAGTGCCCTTCATGCTGTCCGGCCCCGGCAGCCACCAGATGTGAGGTGGCCCGATCCCGATCGGAAGCAACCCCCAGACCACGGCCCAGCACCGGCCCGAATTCCTCCGAGAGCGCATCTCCCTTCCGCAGCATTCCCATCCCTTCCTGCATCCCGCCCCCACTGTGCATTCCATGGCCGCCATGCGACATCGGCCCCACCATCGAAGCCATCTGGTTCATCATGTGGTGCGGCAGGTGGCAATGCAGCATCCAGTCGCCAACATACTTCGCCTCAAACTCGATGTTCCGCGCCTGTGCGACACCCACCAGAATCGTGTTCATGTCATACCAAAGATGCGCTGGAATGCGCCCTCCTTCGGTCCCGGTCATCACAAACTGCGCCCCATGCATGTGGATCGGATGGTGATCCATTCCGATGTTGATCATCCGGATGCGCACCCGTTCGCCCTGCTTGACGATCATCGGGCGGCAGTCCGGCCCCGCCTTGCCATTGAAGCTCAGCCAGTTGTACTCCATCGAAAGCGTATTCGGCACATTGTTATTGGGAAGCAGCGCCCACTCCTGCAGCACCAAACCAAAGTCGCGATCGACACGTGGTTCATACGGCTGCTTCGGGTGCATGATGAACATGCCAATCATGCCCATCATTTCCTGCATCGGAAAGTGCGAATGGTAGAAGAAAGTGCCGTGCTGGTGGAGCTCCCACTCGTAGACAAACTTCCCACCAGGCGGAATCGGGTCCTGGCCCAATCCAACGCTCCCGTCCATCTCCATCGGCACTTCAAATCCGTGCCAGTGCATCGCCGTCATCTCCGGCAATTGATTTTCGACAATCACTCGCACCCGGTCGCCTTGATTCACCTCGATCGTCGGCCCAGGCACACACCCGTTGAAACCCCAGGCCGTCAGTGGCCTCCCCGGCATCAATTGGGTCTCCACCACCTGAGCAATCAGATGGAATTCCTTCACGCCATCCACCATCTTGTACTCGAGCGTCTTCAAGTCCGGCATATCCACCGGAAGATTCATCGCCGCCTGGCCCGCTGCCTTCATCGGCATCGCATGACCGGCCATTCCGTGGGAACCAGGGTCGGCGGGTACGGTCTTCCCCTTCGACGATGGCATCACATGTCCTTTGTGGGGGTTCTGCTGGCCCTCTAAGCTCTTGCTCCCCGCCCAAAGGGCCGCGCCAACCGAAGCAAGGCGGGCAAATAAAGTCCTTCGTGCATTCATCTCAATACTCCTCGTGACAGATCTCCGCGCACGGCAAGCCGCGCGAGGCCATGGGTCTACTGGTCTGGAGAAGGTGAGATTAGATTCGCAGGACGGAAAGGAAACGGGAAGGGGTGCCAGGAGGCGAGTCGCCGGAACTTGCCGGAATCAGCAAACCGGCGGAAGCTAATGCAAGCTCCGCCACCTGATGCAGCGGCAAAAACAGAGCACCCGGAAAACCATCCAGGCTCAGAGCTCCAGGCTGACTTTCTGCCACCAGTTCGCGATGGGAGCAAGCCGATTCATCCGGCATCTGGGACGGCTCCGGCGTTTTCTTCTGGTGGCAAGGCATCTCATGCCCACTCGGAGCAGCCTTCTGCACGGGTGCGGCCACCGGCAAGAGCGAACAGAGTTTCAGGCACTGCGTTCCGCTCAGCACCGTAGTGATGAGAAGTAGCGCGAGCGTGGGAAAGAACCGGAGCACCTGTTCTGATCCTAACGCATTTCCAATCTCTGGCGCCTAAGACCTGAAAAAGCAAAGCTGCAGATCTGGCAACAAGCCAGTCACAACATTTTCAACAATATTTCTTCTTTATTCTCAACGTAATCACCACATACAAAATCAATCCACAGAATTCCCTATGCATACTCTAGAGCGGGTGGCAGGTGAGCTTGATCGCTCGCCACCTCATCTTGTTGTCAAAGGAAGTTCTGCCATGCCCCCTGATCCTCAACTCCTGGCAATCCAGAAGGAGGTGAACTCTCAGTTCCACCCTTCGAACCCTCTAGCGAAAGCACTTGCTGAAAAACTTTCCGAATCTTTATACCAAGAAAGACAGTTAGAGCATTTCATCAATCTCGCCATGGCCATTGCGCCCCAAAAGCTGAACGCTCTTGCGCCTGAGGATCGGCTGGCATATCAGACCCGTATCAATCGCGTCCAGAATCGGTTGAAGCGTCTGCGCCGCTCGGCGCTCGCCTATTCGACAGCACTCAGCTCCCGGCAATGGCAGCTCAACAACCCATCCATCTCCTAGCCAAACAAACCCAATTTCCAGAAATGAACACCACTATGACCCTGAATCCGCTTCCGGAATATATTCTCTATCCCACAGAGAATCGTGACGCCTTCCTTGCCCTTGTTGCCGAACTGCGGGAAGAGTACGATCCCCAGGATCCTTCGGAATTCGATATTTTTGAGCAGATGATCATCTCGAGTTGGCTCCGCAAACGCTATGAGAAAGTACGCAGCAACCTCTACGACTCCCGGCGGCAACTGCTCCAGAACGAACCCAATTCCCCTCGGATCGCCATCATCACAGACTCGATCCAGCGCTTCCAACTCGAAGTCGACCGCCAGAAGAAATACCTGTCGGGACTGCGCCGCGCTCTCCGCAAGGTACGATCCGGCGAGCAGAACGAAGCCAATTCCTCCGACTTCGAACACGAACTCGCGCCAGCCGCATAAGCATAAGATGGAGGGGGTTCTTCCATGCGCCGCCTCCTTCCCATACTCGTCCTCCCCCTCGCCGTCCTCGCGCAAAGCATCGAAATCGCCGACATCGTCAGCGTCCGCACCGACGGCGCGCCAGCCCAATGGATCCACAAGGTCAATCTCAGCGCCCCGGCTCGCGAACAATCCTGCGACATGCTCGTTGCCGGAGCGGGCATGGGCGGCGTCGCCGCAGCCATCGCCGCCACCGACCAGGGCCACACCGTCTGCCTCACCGACCCCACACATTGGCTCGGCGGCCAGATGACCTCCGGAGGCGTCTCTGCTCTTGATGAAAACAAGTTCATTGAGATCTCCGGCGCCTCCCGCACTTACCGCGAAATGCGCGACCGCATCCGCGCCAAGTACAACGGCAAAACGAACCCAGGCGACTGCTACGTCTCCAGCCTCTGCTTCGAACCCAAAGTCGGCGTCGCCGTTCTCGAAGAAATGCTCGCCCCGCGCAAGTCCCGCATCACCTGGATGCCACGCACCGACATTGTCGAGCTCGAGCGTAAGGGGCGCCAGATCGTCTCGGCGCTCGCCTACAACTACGAAACCCGCCAGCTCACCCGCATCCGGGCCAAGGCCTACCTCGACGCAACCGAAATGGGCGACCTGCTCCCGCTCGCCAAAGTCCCCTATACCCTCGGCTCCGAATCCCGCGCCGAGACCGGCGAGCCGCACGCACCAAACGAAGCCAATCCGGCTTGCGTCCAGAGCTTCACCTATCCCTTCATCCTCGAGCGCCAGCTCGCCCCCGGCCCGCTCACCAGTAAACCCGAAGCCTACGAGAAGATTCGCGACCACCAACCCTTCAGCCTGACGATGAACTATCCCACCGACCTCGGCTGGCGCGGCAGCTTCACCTATCACGTCTTCGGGGAAGAAGCTCCTATCCCGAACAACATGTCGCCGAAGCCCCTTTACTCCTGGCGTCGCGTCCTCCACATTGAAGGTCAACCCGAGCGCGCGCTCATGAACTGGCCGCGTCAGGACTACCACGACGAATCGATTCTCGACCGCAACGCGCTCGACACCGTCCGCATCATCCAGGCCGCCAAGCGAGTCGCCTTCTCCTTTCTGTACTGGCTGCAAGCCGACCTCGCCCACCCCGAACTCCAGATCGTGAAAGACGCCATGGGCTCCACCGACGGCCTCGCCCAATATCCTTACATCCGGGAATCCCGCCGCCTCAAAACTAGCCTCACCGTCCGGGAGCAGGACGTCGTCTCAGACTACCAACCGAATTCCCGCGCCCGCCAATACCCCAGCTCCATCGGCACCGGCTTCTATATGGTCGACATCCACCCCTGCGGCTCGAATGAGCGTGGCCGGATGATGATGCCCAAACCCTTCCAGGTTCCGGTGGAACTGCTGCTGCCCGAAGGAGTGGACAACCTCTTCGCCGCCGGCAAAACTCTCGGCGTCACCCACATCACCAACGGCGCCTTCCGCCTGCACCCCATCGAATGGAATGTCGGCGAAGCAGCGGCCACCCTCGCCAGTCTCCGCCTCCGCAATCAGGAAGCACAGCTCCAACAGGCCCTCGTCAAACGCGGCGTCCCGATTGTCTGGTTCGACGATCTGCGCACCACGCACCCGGCCTTCGCCTCCATCCAACTCGCCGCCATCCACGGCGCATACCCGCTGAGCCCCATCGATCTGCACGCCAGTCCCGAAGCGCCGATCACCCGCTTTGAGGTCGCACAAGCGCTCGCCGCGCACCTGGCCCAGTTGCAACTTCCGAAAGAAGCCGCCGCCCGTTTCGCCGTCGACAGCGGGTGGATGGCGGTCGACCACCGCAACTGGTTCCACGGCGACTTGCCCACGCTGTCCTCCGATATCCGTAATCTAAAGGTGACGGGGTTGCAACCGCTCACCCGCGCGGCCTTCGCCCAACTTCTCTACCCGCAATGAAAGCCAAGCACCCACTTGCGATCCGTTGGTTCCACTGGCTGAACTTTCCGCTCCTGGCCATCATGATCTGGAGCGGGTTGCTCATCTATTGGGCCAACGATGTCTACATCGCCTTCCCGGACTGGTTCTATGAGAAGGCAAATCTGAGTTACCGGCTCGCTGACGGCATGAGCTACCACTTTCTGTTCATGTGGTTCTTCGCGCTTAACGGAATCGCCTACGTCATCTACACGCTCTGGAGCGGTGAATGGCGCCACTTAGTCCCCGGGCGCGGGGCACTTGGGCAGGCTTACCAGGTGATCCTCTACGACCTGCACATTCGCAAGGAGCCGCTCCCGCCCGCCAAGTACAACGCCGCGCAACAGATCGCCTACACCGGCATCCTACTGATGGGCATCGGTTCCCTTATCACGGGCCTGGTGATCTATCGCCCCATCCAATTGCACGTCCTGACCCAAGCGCTGGGCGGCTATTCCGCTGTCCGCTTCCTCCACTTCCTGCTGACCGCAGGCTATGTGCTGTTCTTCTTCGTCCACGTCGCGCAAGTCATCCGCGCGGGCTGGCCCAATTTCAAAGCCATGGTGACCGGCAATGAATAGCGACAAAAGAGCCTTCCTCAAATTCGGCATCCTCAGCGCCGCCGCCCTCGCCGGTTTCAACCAACTGCTCAAGGTCTCGCCGCACCACTTCAACGAAGCCATCACCCGCAAGCTCTTCGGAGCCCGGCAGCTTGCGCCGGTCTTCCCGCGCGAACGAGCGGCGGAACCCAAAGAAAACGGAATGATCGGGCTCGACGAAGAGATCGATCCCACCACTTGGCGGCTGCAACTGGAAACACCCGGCCAACCGAACCGGACGATGACGCTCGACGAGATCAAAGCTTTCCCCAAGGTCGAGATGACCACCGAGTTGATGTGCATTGAAGGCTGGAGTGAGATTGTGAATTGGGGAGGCACCTCACTCAGCCACATCATCCCAACCAATGCGCCCGACTACCTAAGCCTCGCCACACCCGACAAGACTTACTATGTCGGGCTCGATCTCGAAAGCGCGCTCCACCCGCAAACTCTGCTGGTCTGGGAGATGAACGGCCAGCCCCTCACACCGGAACACGGAGCGCCTTTGCGCTTAGTGATCCCGGTCAAATACGGAATCAAGAACATCAAGCGCATCGGCACGATTGCCTTCCTCACGCAACGCCCCGCGGACTACTGGGCCGAGCGCGGCTACGACTGGTATTCTGCACTCTAGCCATAAATGGATCGACAACGAGCTGTCGCCATCGTCCTCTCCTGCCTGCTCTTCGTCGGCAGCCTCAGAGAAGCCTTCTCCTCTGACAAGCACCTGCTGAGTGACACCGCATTACAACTCTACGGCGCGGTCGCTATTTTCCTGATTGGTGGCCTCATTACGGTAGTAGTACGGAAAAATGGAAGAGCCTTCTGTCTTCTCCTCTTTGCTGCGACAATCATCCTGTCCTCAGCTCCGTTCAGAATTAGGGATTGGAAAGCGCAAAAAATCAAGGCCGAAAGGGAACGAGTCCAGTACCTCGCCTTCGAACAAGGGAAAGGACATATTCTCAATTTCGCGGAGTTGCCGAGTGGGAAGATTTTGATCGCCGGCCATGGGATCAAGCGGCTCAATGCAGACCGAAGCGGGTTCGGTTCACACTCAACGGCAGCGGAAGCGTAGTCGCTACATCGTTCCAGAAGGCCCAATAGAAAGAGCGCACCGGAACCCGATGCGCTCTTTCATTCGATACCGCGTTGTACTTACTCTTTGGGCTTCACGCGCAACTGGATGCCCAACTCGCGTAGGTTCTTGTCCGGTACAGGACTCGGTGCTTCGCACATCAGATCGGTTCCCTTCGAGGTCTTGGGGAACGGGATCACGTCGCGAATACTGGTTTCGCCGGCCAGCATCATCACCAGGCGATCGAAACCGAGCGCGATGCCGCCGTGTGGCGGCGCGCCGTACTCGAGCGCATCCATCAGGAAGCCGAAGCGCAGCTTCGCTTCTTCCATCGAGAAACCGAGCGCAGCAAAGATCTTGCTCTGCAGGTCGCGACGATGGATTCGGATCGAACCCGATGCAATCTCGACACCGCTGATGACAAGGTCGTAGGCCTTCGAGCGAACCTTCGCCGGGTCGCTCTCGAGGATCGGCAGATCTTCGTCAAAGGGCGAAGTGAAGGGATGGTGCGTGGCCACCCAGCGCTCTTCCTCTTCGTTCCACTCGAACATCGGGAAGTCGGTCACCCACAACAGGCGCAGATCCTTCGGATCGAGCAGCTTGTGACGGTCGTTGAACTTGTTCGCGATATGGAGACGCAACTGGCCGGCAGCCAGATAGAAGGTCTCCGTCGGACGCTGGCCCTTGGGCTCGCCCGGCCAGGCCGCAATCATGAGCGTGTCGTCTTCGGTCGCGCCAGTGCGCTCGCGAACCTTCGCCATCGCTTCCGGCATGTCGCGGTCCAGACGCTTCAGATCGTCCAGCACGCGCAGGCCCTTCTCGACACCAAAGGCCTTCACCTCATCGCGTTCCTTCCGCGACAGCGCGCCGGTCTTGGGGATCGTGATCGCCACCATCGGCATGCCCTCGGCGCCCAGGCCCTGGCCTTCAAACAGATCGCCCACCTGCACCAGCGGCGGAATGCGCATGTCCGGCTTATCGATGCCGTAACTCTCAATCGCCTGCTGATGCGTCATGCGAATGAAGGGAGCCTCAATCGTCACACCGGCGGCAGCAAAGATCGCGATCACCAGCGACTCGACGGTCGCAAAGATCGTCTCCTGCTGCGGGAAGCTCATCTCGATATCGATCTGCGTGAACTCCGGCTGGCGGTCGGCACGCAAGTCCTCATCGCGGAAGCAACGGACGATTTGGAAGTACTTGTCAAAGCCGGAGACCATCAGCAACTGCTTGAAGATCTGCGGGCTCTGCGGCAGCGCATAGAAGCTGCCGAGGCTCATGCGCGAAGGAACCAGGAAGTCGCGCGAGCCTTCAGGCGTCGACTTCGTCATGAACGGCGTCTCGATCTCGAGGAAGCCATTGGCGTACATGGCCTGGCGGGCGGCCAGCGCGATCTGCGAGCGCAGGATCACGTTGTGCTGCATGCGCGGGCGGCGCAGGTCGACAAAGCGATACTTCAGCCGTGCTTCTTCGCTGACGTTCACATCGTCTTCCATCGGGAAGGGCGCGGGCTTCGATTCGTTGAAGATCCACAGCTTGTCGACGACGATCTCCACCTCACCCGTGGGGATGGCCGGATTGATCGTGTCGGCGCTGCGCTTCTCGACGATGCCTTCAATGCCGACCACATACTCCGGGCGAATCTCTTCGGCGCGAGCATGGACGGCCGAGTCGGCCTCCAGGCGGAAGACGGCCTGCGTCACACCGGCGCGATCGCGCACATGCAGGAAGATCAGTCCACCCAGGTCGCGGCGGCGATGCACCCAACCCATGATCAATACGCGCTGGCCTTCGTCGCTGAGGCGCAAGGACCCGCAGTCATGCGTCCGCTTCAGGTCCCCTAAAAAGTCGAGCTTCAAACCGTCTGACATATATGTTTCTTCAAGTCTTCCCGTGGCACGGAGATCTGTTCTCCGGTCTTCATATTCTTCAAGCTGTACTGGCCGTTGGCCACTTCCTGCTCACCGACCAAAAGCGCAAATCGAGCGCTCAACTTGTTGGCAAGCTCCATCGCCCGCTTCACCTTGCCCGCCGCGGCAAGCTCCACCACAATGCCGTCGCGGCGCAGTTCGCGCGCGATCAGGCTGACATGCCGGAAACTCGACTCATCGAGCGGCGCAATGAAGCAGTCGAGGGTATGGCCAAACTGGCCCGGCTGCGCCTCATCCACCGTCATCACCAGGCGGTCTTCTCCGATGGAGAAGCCAATGCCCGGAGCAGGAACGCGTCCACCGAGACTCTCGGCCAAGCCGTCGTAGCGGCCGCCGCCGAGTACCGAGTTCTGCGAACCAAGCGCCCCTTCATGGATGATCTCAAAGGTGGTGCGCATATAGTAGTCGAGCCCGCGCACCATGCGCGGCGTCACTGTATAAGCGATGCTGCGGTCTTCGAGGTACTCGCGAAGCCGCGCAAAGTGAACCCGCGAATCCTCATCGAGATACTCATGGATCGAAGGCAGCGCTTCAATGTAAGGCTGATCTTCGGGCGCCTTCGAATCGAGGATGCGCAAGGGGTTGGTCTCGAGACGGCGCTGCGAATCGGCGCTCAGCTTGTCCACCACCGGCAGCAGTTGCTCGCGGATCGCATTGACGAAAGCAGGCCGCGACTCCTTGGTGCCGACGCTATTGATCATGAGCTTATAGCCGCTGACGCCACAGGCGTCGAGCAAGGCGCAGACCATCTCAATCACTTCCGCATCGACCACGGGCGAATCGCTACCGATCACCTCTGCGCCAATCTGCGAGAACTGCCGGTAGCGGCCCTTCTGCGGACGCTCGCGGCGGAACATTGGTCCGATATAGAACAGCTTCTGCAAGCCCGGAATCTGATCGAGGCGATGCTCGATATAGGCGCGGATCACGCTGGCCGTATTCTCAGGACGCAGGGTCAGGCTCGAGCCATCACGGTCTTCGAAGGTATACATTTCCTTCGTGACAATGTCCGTTTCAGCACCGACACCACGGGCAAAGAGAGCGGTCTCTTCAAAGATCGGGGTGCGGATTTCCTGGTAGTTGTAGCTCTGGAAGAGGCGGCGGGAAACGGCCTCGACATGGTTCCAGACGCTGATGGCGGGGGGCAGCAGATCGCGCGTGCCTTTTACCGCTTTGATGCTCATGAGGGTTCCTCGCGATAGATAGCGCGGCCTGCGACATAGTGCTGGCAGTTGGCGCGGAAGCGTTCGGCCTCTTCTGGAGTGACCGCGCGGACAACCTTGGCCGGGACACCCATCGCCATCATGCCGTCGGGAATCTCTTTGCCTTCCGGCACCAGAGACCCGGCAGCGACGATCGAGCCCTTGCCGATGCGTGCGCCGTTCAGCACAATCGCGCCGATTCCGATCAACGCGTCATCCTCCACCGTACAGCCATGGAGACACACCTGGTGGCCCACCGTCACCCGGTTGCCAATGTGCAAAGGATAGAGGGGACCGTCGACGTGCAGGACACTATTGTCCTGGACATTCGTTTCTTCGCCAATGCGGATATGATGCACGTCGCCCCGAATCGTAACCAGTGGCCACACGCTTGAGCGTTCGCCGATCACGACGTCTCCGATCACTTGTGCGCTGGGGTCGATGTAGCAGGACGAGGCAATCTTCGGCACAATGCCGCGATAAGCCCGTATCATTGTGTAATGCTTCAGATTAGCATGCGACATCTTTCCCTACTGTTTGTCCTCGTCGCGACTTTGTCCGCGCAGAAGAAGATGCTCGACGCCGAAGCGATCTGGAAGATCAGCCGCATCGGTGAACCCGCTCTCTCGCCCGACGGCAAGCTCGTGGCCTTTACCGTCCGCAACTACGACATCGAGAAGAACAACTCCACCCGGCACATCTATGTCGTGCCGCTCGAGGGCGGCGAACCGAAGCAACTCACCACAGAAGGCAGCGTCAACGAGCGCGCCAAGTGGACTCCCGATTCGAAGCATATTGCCTGGGTCTCCAATCGCGGCGGTTCCTCACAGATCTGGATCATGAATCCCGACGGCAGCGAAGCCAAGCAAGTGACCACCCTCACCACCGAGGCCTCGGGCCTGCTGATCAGCCCCGACGGCAAGAATATTGTCTTCCAATCGAGCGTCTATCCGGACTGCGCCGACGATGCCTGCAACAAGAAGAAGATGACGGAAGAAGCGGAGTCAAAGGTAAAGGCGAAGATCTATACCAGCCTTCTCTACCGGCATTGGACCGAATACCAGGGCAGACGCCGCAACCATCTCTTTGTCGCGCCGATCGCTGGTGGCGTCGCGAAGGATCTGACGCCTGGCAATCGCGATGTGCCGCCCTTCTCGCTCGGCGGCCCGGATGATTACGCGATCTCCCCGGACGGCGCGGAGCTTTGCTTTGTGATGAATCAGGACGACAATCTGGCCACCTCCACCAACAGCGATCTGTTCGCGGTCCCGATGGCGGGCGGTGAGGTCAAGAAGATCACACTGAACCCGGCCGCCGACAACTCTCCCGCGTACTCGCCCGATGGCAAGTATCTCGCCTACCGGGCGCAATCCCGCGCTGGCTTTGAGAGCGACAAGTGGCAGATGGTGGTGATGGAGCGGGCCACCGGAGTGGCGACGATCCTGACCGAAAGCCTGGACCGCCCGGTGCAGTCACTCACCTGGGCCTCCGATTCGAAGCGCCTCTTCTATACGATCGAAGACCGTGGCCGGGTGACGCTGCAACTCACCTCCGTCACTGGAGGCGCTTCGCAGACCGTTGTTTCCGGAGCCTCGCACATTGACGACGTGCAGTTCACCCCCGACGGCAAGACGATGATCTATACGGAGCACTCGGGCTCAAAGCCGATGGAGATCTATAAGACTGCTTCCCGCTCGACACCGGTTGCACTGACGAAGTTGAACGATGCCTATCTTGCCGATTACACGATTCCAGTATTTGAGGAGTTTGTGGTGGATGGCGCGGAGAAGGCGAAGGTCCACAGCTTCCTCTTGAAGCCGGCCGGCTTTGATCCGAAGAAGAAGTATCCGGTGCTGTTTCTGATCCATGGCGGCCCACAAGGAGCCTGGGGACAGGCCTGGAGCTATCGCTGGAATCCGCAGGTGTTTGCCAACGCCGGTTTCGTTGTCGTCATGCCCAACCCGCGCGGCTCGACAGGCTATGGCCAGAAGTTCACCGATGAGATCAGCGATGACTGGGGCGGCAAGGTCTATGACGACTTGATGGCCGTCGTCGATAAGGTGGAATCAGAAGCCTGGGCCGATAAGGAACGCTTTGCCGCAGCAGGCGGCAGCTACGGCGGCTACATGGTGAACTGGATGCTCGGCCACACGAATCGCTTCAAGGCTTTTGTGAGCCATGCCGGAGTCTATGACCTGCGGTCGATGGCAGGTGAGACCGAAGAGTTGTGGTTTGTGAATTGGGAATTCAAGGGCATGCCTTGGGACAATCCCGAGACCTACGCGAAGTGGAGCCCGAGCTACTTTGCCCGCGACTTCAAGACGCCAACGCTGGTGTTGCACGGCGAGATCGACTATCGCGTACCTGTCGGCCAGGGCTTGCAGCTCTTTACTGCCCTGCAGCTTCAGAAGGTGCCCTCGAAGATGATTCTCTTCCCCGACGAGGGGCACTGGATTCTGAAGCCGCAGAACAGTCTGCTCTGGTACAAGAGCTTTATCGATTGGGTGACTGAGTTTACGCCTACGAAGCCTTAACGGGCTTCCAAGCTTTCTCGGCCGCGCTCGCAAGAACTGCTTCCGTGACGTAATCCGTTTGCAGGGCGTCACGGAAGCTGGGCCCTGGGACATTGCCGGCGCCGAGGCCCATCACAAAGTCAGCCGCCTGGTGCACGAAGCTGTGCTCGTAGCCAATTTGCAAACCGGGCACCCACCAGTTCTTCATATAGGGTTGGTCGCCATCACTGATGTGGATGCTCTTCCACCCGCGCAGCTTGCCTTCGTCGCCGTGATCGAAGTACTGCAGGCGGTGCAGATCGTGGAGATCCCAGAACAGCGAGGCATTCTCGCCATTCATCTCGAGCGTATAGAGCGCCTTGTGGCCGCGCGCGTAGCGGGTGGCTTCAAAGGTGGCGAGGGAGCCATTGGCGAAGCGCGCCAGGAAGAGGCTGGCATCGTCAATGCCGACGCTTTCCACCTTGCCCGTCAGGTTGTGCATGCGCTCTTTGACGAAGGTCTCGGTCATGGCGGAGACTTCGGTGATCGGACCATTGAGCCACATTGCCGTGTCGATGCAGTGCGCGAGCAGGTCGCCCGTCACACCACTGCCAGCCACGTCCTTGTCGAGACGCCAGAGCGCTGCCCCGCCCTGCGGCAGATCGGCATTGATCGTCCAGTCCTGCAGGAACTTGGCGCGGTAATGGAAGATGCGGCCGAGGCGGCCTTCCTCGATCAGCTGCTTTGCCATGGTGACGGCGGGAACGCGGCGGTAGTTGTACCAGACCATGTTCGCGACACCGGCCTTCTCCACAGCGAGCGTCATCTCTTCGCTCTCTTTGGAATTGCGGCCAAGCGGCTTCTCGCACAGGATCATCTTGCCTGCGGCGGCGGCAGCGAGCGCGATCTCGCGGTGCGTGTCGTTGGGGCTGGCGATGTCGATAACATCGATGTCCTTGCGCTCGATCAGCTTACGCCAGTCGGTCTCGATCGACTCGTAGCCCCAGTTGCCAGCGAAGCTCTGGGCTTTCTCCGCGCTGCGCGCGCAGGCGGCCTTGAGAACAATGTCGTAGTCGAGGGGGAAGAAGTTTCCGGCCTTGCGGAAAGCGTTTGAGTGAGCCCGGCCCATGAAGCCGTAGCCGACCATTCCGATATTCAGTTTTTTCTTTGCCATGGTGCGTTATTCCGTCCAGCCGTGCGCCTCACGCACGGAAATCATTGTGGCGAGGATGCTGTTCCAGGTATCCGGCTTCATCAGCGTCTCGTTGGTAAACATGCAGCCGTCCCAGCAGATGTGTTGGAAGGCCTTGGTGAGATTGCCGTTTGCATCGCGCAGCCAATAGCCGGCGTCGTGCGCGACGCGGAGCTTGCCATTGGGATCGTTGGGGAGACAGTGGCGGCCGGTCTTGTCGTGAGAGCCGGAACCCTTTACGGTAGCGTCATTCTGCGCGACGTGGAAGTCGAAGGTCCAGGGCCGCAGCGCATCGGTCATCGTCTTGAGCGCGGCCTCAAGAGGCGCGCGGTCCCGCCAATCGTAACCCGCCGGCAGCAGGCAATGTTCGGGCGCGTTATGACCCATTGTATAGAGCAAGGTGTGCGCCATGTCGGCCTGGAAGCCGACGGTTTGCGGCTCATCTGTGAGTTCGAGCAGGTCGACCATATTCTTCCAACTGTGCATGCCGCCCCAGCAGATCTCGCCTTCGGCGGCAAGGCGTTCGCCATGATCGCGAGCGATCTTCGCCGCTTCCTTGAAGGTACCGGCGATCTTGTTCTGGTTGCCCGCCGGGTCTTGCGCCCACTCGTGCGGCGAGGCTGCCGAGTCGATGCGGATGACGCCGTAAGGACGAATGCCAAGCTTGCGCAGTTGCGCAGCAATGCGGCAGGCCTTCTGGACACTCAGTAAGAACTTGCCGCGTTCCTCGGCCGTACCCATCGCAGAGCCACCGCCTGTGGGGGGCCAAACCGGGGCCACCACGCTGCCGACCACAAAACCCTTGGCCGCAATCTTATCGGCGAGCGCCTTGATCTCGTCGTTCGTGGCATCGATGCTGACGTGGGGGTCGAATAGAAAGAGATCCACACCATCGAAGCGGACGCCGTCCACTTGCGCATTTGCGGTCAGGTCGAGCATCGTATCAAGGTCGATCGGAGGCTCGGAATCTGGCCCCTTACCAACCAGACCGGGCCACATGGCGTTATGTAGTTTCGGGAAGGAATTCGACATCGCCTACACAGCATATCAATCGCATTGAAATGCCTTGTCTCGGTGCACTCTACAATAGGTCGATTGAAGATTCCAGTTTTACTCCTCATCGCCACCCTTGGCTGTCTCGCGGCAGAGCCGCTTACTCTTGAGCAGGTGATGGAGGAGGCGCAGAAAAATAACATCCGCCTCCTTGCCGAACACTACAACATACCCATCGCGGAAGCCCGGATCATCCAGGCTCGCTTGCGCCCCAACCCTTCCCTTGTCCTTGGCTTGAACTATTTGGATGTCTTCAACATCAAGCTCAACCCCAACACCAATAACGGCGGCCCCAGCGAGTTCAACGGAGGCATTGTCTATCCCTGGGAATGGAAGGGCAAGCGTGCCGGACGCATTGAAGTGGCAGAGAAGACGCGCGCGGTGGTGGAAGCGGACTTTCTATCGACTGTTCGCAACCTTCGCTTCAACACCCAAAGCGCATTCGTGGACCTGCTGCTCTCGAAATTGGCTTATGATCTCTCGGTTGAGAGCCAAAGGTCTTTCGACCGCATTGTTTCGATCAACAAGACTCGCTTTGAAACCGGAGACCTGGCCCGCGTCGAATATATCCGGAGCGAAGTGGCGGCGTTGCAATTTGCGAACCAGGTGCGGCAAGCTGAATCCCGGCGCAGGCAAGCCCGTATCCGCTTGCAGAGCTTGATGGGACGAACCAGTTTTGACCCCAATTTTGAAGTGGTCGGTGAGCTGGAGACCAAGGTGATTCCGCAGACGCTTGACGAGATTCTGGAGGTGGCGCTGCGGGAACGGCCGGAAGTGGAGCATTCGAGACGCGACCTGCAACGCTCGAGTGCAGACCTCAAGTACCAGTTGGCGCTGCGGCGGCCCGACCTCAACATCACGACGGTTTTCAACCGTCAGTATGGCTATGCTTATGCCAGCACCCTGGGCGTCACGCTCGAGGCGCCGTTACCGCTGTTTCACCGGAACCAGGGCGAGATCGAAAGAGCCCGCAAAGATTATGACCAGACGGCGCTCGAGTTGCGGGCGATCGAAAATGAAGTTCGCACGGAAGTGCAAGCCGCCTGGGAGCAATACCAGGCCGCACGGGCACTGTTGGAACGGATTGAGACGGAGATGCTGGACCGCGCACGCCGGGTGCGCGAAACCATCGATTTCTCTTATCGACGTGGCGAAGCGACGTTTGTCGAGCTTCTGGACGCACAAAGGACATTCAACGAGACGATGCAAAGTTATAACGAGGCGAAGGCGGAATATGCCCGGATTCGCTACTACATGGACGCGATCCAGGCCAAAGGAGTGCGGCCGTGAGAGCACAGATCACATTCATTGCCGCGCTCTCCTTATGGAGCTGTGGCGAGAAAGCACCGCCCCAAGCCGTCAATCCCATCGCAAAGGAGGCAGCAACAGCGCCAACAGGCTATATCGAAATTGCAGCTAACTCTCCTAAGCTGGAACAGATCAAGGTAAGTGCAGTTGTGATTGCCGAGATGCCAACCGAAGAATTCACCGCTCCTGGGAAAATTGAAGTGAATCCGAACCGTGTTTCCCGGGTGCTTCTGCCCGTGGCGGGGCGGATCGCCGAGGTGTTTGTGAAGTTCGGCGATTCTGTCCAAAAGAATGATCCGTTGTTGACTGTCGAAAGTCCGGAGGCCGATGCGGCCGCCAGCAACCAGTTGCAGGCCGATGCCTCCGTTACACAGGCGCAAGCGAACCTGAATAAAGCACAGGCAGATTACGATCGGGCAAACGACTTGTTCAAGGCAGACGCGGTGGCGAAGAAAGAAGTGCTGACCGCAGAGAATGCGCTGTTGCAGGCCAAGACCGCCCTGGAACAATCGAAGGTCGCCCGGGAACAGAGCATGAGCCGGCTGGAGATGCTGGGATTGAAACCTGGCAATTTCAGGCAAAGGATTACGCTGCGCGCGCCGTTGGCAGGCAAAGTGACGGAGTTCACCGTCGTGGCCGGAGAGTTCCGCAACGACCTCTCTGCCCCGCTGATGACGATTGCCGATTTGAGCACGGTCTGGGTGGCCTCCGATGTCCCTGAGACGGCAATCCGGCTGGTGAAGCCAAATGAGCGCTTTGACTTGACGCTGGTCGCATATCCGGGCGAAGTCTTCCGGTCGCGGGTGGCCAGGATCTCCGATAAGGTGGATCCAAATTCGAGAACGATTGAGGTATGGGCTGAGTTGAGCAATCCGCAGAACAAGTTGAAACCGGCAATGTTCGGGCAGATTCGACACGTCGAATCCCTTGAGACCGTACCAGTGATTCCTGCAAGTGCAATGATCCAGATGGAAGGCCGCACGGCTGTCTTCCGGGAACTGCAGCGAGGCCGCTATCAACTCACCGACGTGATCACCGGCAGCCGCAATGGCGACCTGATCTCGATCCGCAAGGGCCTGAATGCAGGCCAGCGCGTTGTCACTGATGGGGCAATGCTGTTAAGGGGCATGTAAAGAATGATTGAAAAGCTGATCCGAAGCGCTCTCGACCAGCGCTTTTTTACGATCATTGCTGGAATCGCATTGATTGTGGTGGGGCTTGCTGCAGCGTTTCAACTCAAGATTGAAGCGTATCCGGATATTTCGGATACGGCCGTGCAGATCATCACCGTAGTGCCGGGCCGGGCGACCGAAGAAGTGGAGCAGCAGATCACCGTTCCGATTGAACGGGCGCTCAATAGTACCCCCGGCTTGATCTCACGACGCTCCCGCACCATCTTTGGGTTGTCAGTGGTGGACCTCACGTTTGAGTACGGCACCAACGACTACTTTGCGAGGCAGGTAGTACTGGAAAAGCTGCGCGATGCGGAGCTTCCCGATGGCGTTACGCCGACGCTAGGCCCCTTAGCAACCCCGATTGGCGAACTCTACCGCTATTCCCTCGAAGGCGGCGGACTGAACCCGCAGCAACTACGTGAGTTGCAGGATTGGGTGATCGCCCCCCGGTTGCTGCAATCGCCGGGCATCGCCGACGTGGTTCCCTTTGGCGGATTGGTGAAGCAATACCAGATCCAGATCAGCCCACTCGGCCTCGAAAAGTACAAGATCAGTTTGCGTGACCTGGCCGATGCGGTCTCGCAAAGCAATCAGAATGCCGGAGGCGCCTTGCTCGACAACAAGCAGCAATCGCTCGCCGTGCGTGGCGTGGGAATGCTGAAAACAACTTCCGACATCGAGAACAGCGTCGTTGCCGAGAACGGCGGCGTGCCTATTTTTGTGAAGGATCTTGGGCATGTCGGCATCGGCTCCGCCCCACCCACCGGAGCGTTTGGCCTGAGCAAGAATTCCGGTGGCGTCGAAGGCATTGTCCTAATGCGGCGTGGGGAGAATCCGACCGATGTCCTCAAGCGGGTGCATGAAGCAGTCAACGAGTTGAATAGCACCCGGCTTCCACGTGGCGTTGAGATGAAACCGATCTATGACCGGACGGACCTGGTCAACAACACGCTCGAAACAGTATCGAAGACCTTGCTCGAAGGTCTTGTTGTTGTCGTGATGGTGCTCTTGCTCTTCCTGGGCAGCTTTAAGGCAGCACTGCTGACAGCGTTGACGATTCCACTGTCGCTACTGTTCGCCTTCGTCTGTATGAACCTGACAGGAATTCCGGCGAATCTGTTGAGCCTGGGAGCACTGGACTTCGGCATCATTGTCGATGGATCTCTGATCATGGTGGAGAACATCCTGCACAAGCTGGAGGAAGGCCATCAGGACCATCAGGAAGAAGTGTTTGCGTCGATCAAGAATGCGGCGCTGGAAGTAGCGAATCCGTTGTTTTTCTCGCTGCTGATTATCATCGCGGCCTACATTCCCTTGTTCACCCTGGAACGCGTGGAACGCCGCTTGTTTACCCCGATGGCGTTTACGGTTTGCTTTGCACTGCTCGGGGCGATGATCCTTGCGCTCACGCTGATTCCGGTGCTGGCGACCTTCCTGTTCCGCAAAGGCGCGCACGCCTGGCACAACCCGCTGCTCGGCTGGATGAGCAGCGCCTACGAGAAGATTCTGATGCGTAGCTTGAAGGCGCCCTGGATCGCGGTAGGTGTCTCCTTTGTCATTGTGGCCGCGGCCTTTGCCATCTCGACGACACTGGGCAGCGAGTTTCTGCCCTCGCTCGATGAAGGCACGATCTGGGTGCGCACCAATCTGCCACCCGGCACTTCTCTTGAGAAGTCCGATCAGGTGGCGGCCCGGATCCGGCTCTTGTTAGAGCAATTCCCTGAGGTCAATGTCGTCGGGTCCCAGGCTGGACGCAACGATGCGGGAACCGATCCCTATGGCCCCAACCGCACCGAGTATCTGGTGACGCTGAAGCCCTATAAAACGTGGCCGGAAGGGCGTACAAAGGCGCTGCTGGTGAATGATATCGCCACGCTGCTGCAGGATAACGTTCCCGGCGCAAACTTCAGCATTACGCAGCCGATTATCGATAACGTGACCGAGGCCGTCACCGGTTCAGCCGCCGATCTGGCCGTCATTATCACCGGGCCTGATCTGAAGATCCTCCGGGACCTGGCCAACCAAACCCTGGCCGCGATTCGCACGGTCAGCGGTTCCGCCGACACGGGGGTTGAACAGGAAGGCGAACAGCCGCAATTGATGATTCGATTGCAGCGCGAGAATATGGCGCGCTACGGCATCCGGGTGCGGGACGTGCAAGATCAGATTGAACTTGCCATCGGCGGCCGTACTGTCTCAGCGATCTTTGAAGGCGAACGGCGTTTTGATTTGAGCGTTCGCTTTGCTCCGGAAGCGAGAGTGGACGCCACTGCGATCGCCGGCATGCTGGTGCCAGCCCGCAATGGGGCACGAGTGCCACTATCGCAACTCGCGGAGATCGAAGTTCGCAATGGCCAGAGCATCATTGCACGGCGTGAGAACCAGCGGCAGATTGCCGTGCGCACCAATATCCGCGGCCGCGATCAGGGTGGCTTTGCCGCAGATGCACAGAAAGTCTTTGCGCAGAAGATTCGCCTGCCGGAAGGTTATCGGGTGGAATGGGGCGGCCAGTTCGAGAATATGGAGCGGGCACGCAAACGGCTCTCGATTGTGTTGCCACTCACGATTGCGATCATCTTCGTTCTCTTGTTCTTCGCCTTTGGCTCGAGCCGCGACGCCGGGCTGGTGATGCTGAATGTGCCGTTCTCACTTGTGGGAGGCATTCTCTTCTTATGGATCCGGGGGATCAATCTGAGTGTCTCCGCGGCGGTGGGCTTTATCAGTCTATTCGGAGTTGCGGTGATGAGCGGCGTCCTGGTGGTTTCGGAGATCAACCGGCGTTGGCCGAATGTCGATGATTCTCTGGAAGAGGCGGTGGTCAACGGGGCCTTGAAACAAATGCGGCCCGTGCTGCTCATGATCCTAGTAGCGCTGCTTGGAATGGTGCCGGCAGCTCGCGCAACTGGCATCGGATCGGACGTGCAGCGGCCGTTGGCAACCGTAGTCGTCGGAGGCTTGCTTTCCACATTCTTCCTGACACTTCTTGCCCTCCCCTCGCTCTACTATGTGGTGGCGCGGCGGAAGAAATCCGCTACGATTTAAGGTCGGAGGTGCTGAAAACATGCGTTGGGACCAGGGTCACGAAAGTGACGATGTCGAAGATCTGAGGGGCGAAACGGGTGGCGGCGGTTCGCCACTGGGATTCGGCGGTGGCGGAGGAATGCGCGTTGGTTTTGGCGGGCTTCTGGTGCTGGGTATTTTGAGTCTGGTGTTTAAGACTGATCTGCTCAGCCCCTTCCTCGGTGGAGGCAATCTGGCGCCGGTTACCAGCAGCCGGGCGCCTCGTCCAAGTACGGCGGCGGAAGAATCCTTAAAATCGTTCTCCAGCTTTGTGCTGGACGATGCACAGAATACGTGGACGAAGATTCTTCCGGAGCAACAGGGCGTTTCCTATCGCCGGGCGAAGATGGTGTTATTTCGCGACGCGGTGCGGAGCGGTTGTGGCGATGCCGAAGCAGCAATGGGCCCGTTTTACTGTCCCGCTGACGAGAAGGTCTATCTCGATCTGAACTTCTTCGACGAATTGAAGCGTAAGTTTGGTGCGCCAGGCGACTTTGCAGAGGCCTATGTGATCGCTCACGAAATCGGACATCACGTGCAGAACATTCTTGGCATTGAGAGAAAGTTGCGGATTGCACAGCAACAGAATCCACGTGCCCAGAAGCAGTTGAGCGTTCTGATGGAGTTGCAAGCTGACTGTTTCGCCGGCATCTGGGCGAACTCAACCGGCCAGCGGAATCTGCTTGAGGCCGGGGATATCAATGAAGCACTCGGCGCGGCGTCCGCAGTTGGCGACGATCATATCCAACAGATGAGCGGCAGCAGAGTGCGTCCGGAAAGCTTTACCCATGGGACTTCCGCACAACGGCAGCAATGGTTCAAGACTGGTTACGAGACCGGCAAAGTGACCGCCTGCAATACCTTCGCGACGAACTAGCTGGACTCGCCATCTGCTTGCCGGACTCCCGGCATCAAGGGAAAATTCATTCAGCCTTGAGAGAATCGCCTACATTCAGTCTTGCCAAGACTCCACCGAGGATTCCGGGCTATTGCCTGCTAGCTGCACCAATCCAACTTGTACTAGCGCTCCATCCCCTTTAGCAACATCGCACCGTCCGTGACAATCCGGTCACCAGGGAGCAGCCCCTTCTTCACCGCATAGAGCTTGCCATCGACGGGAGTGAGTTCAACGGAGGTGCGCTGGAAAACGCCTGGCTCCAGTTGCTTCCAAACATAGCTATTGGCATCGTCGAGGACGGCAGAGGAAGAGGGGATGACAACAGACTTGTGTAGCGACTGGACTTCACGGATCTGGCCGAACATCTCCGGCTTCAACTTCCCATTCGGATTCGGCATCTCTGCCCGCACCTTCACCGTACGGCTCTGGGGATCGACCGTGTCGGCGATCTGCTTGACGCGGCCGCGGAAGCGCTCGCCCGGATAGGCAGCCAGTTCCAGGTCTACCAGTTCCCCTTTGTCGATCATGCGAATCTGAGTTTCCGGAACGTCCGCCGTCACCCAGACCGTCGATAGATCGGCGATCTTCATCAAGGGGACAGAAAGGTCGTTGCGGAACTCACCGGGCACGACACTCATTTCCATCACCTTGCCGGAAATGGAGGCGCGCACGATTACCTTCTGGTTGAACTCTCCCGGCTTGACACCGAGCAACTCAAGACGCCGCTTGGACTGCTGGACAATGGCCAGCGTTTGATCCAATTGCGCTTCTGTCTGCTTGAACTGACTCTCCGCAGACAAGACTTCTTTCTTTGCAATCGCGTTGTGCTCGAAGAGGTCTTTGGAGCGGTCATAGTCCGCCTGCGCTTTGCTGAGCGCAGCCCGGGATTGTGCGACACTCGCCTGCGCCTGGAGGTAGTTGGCGACAGCCGACTCCACATCCGGACTCTCCACCGAGAACAAGGGCTGCCCTTGGCGCACATAGTCGCCAATGCGCGCCTCTACAGTAACGATGCGGCCGGCAACGGGCAATACGACTTGAGAGACGCGATTCTGATCGGCTTCCACCTTTCCCGGAGAAACCACTTCATTGAGAGGAACTTCTGCTTCGCCGACCGTTTCCAACTGGATGAGTTTGAACTTCGGCGAGTTGGGATCGATCCTGACGATCCCTGGTGTCGATCTTTCGATCGAAGCCGCCGCACTGGGCGGGGCTGTATGGGCCTCAGTTGTCTGTTTCGAGCAGCCACTGAGCCCGGAGAGCACGGCTGCGATTAAACAGGCCTTCTTCATTTCTTCACACCTTCCGCTACATTCTTTGCTTCAATCGATTCCAACTGGTACAACGCTCGCGCATAAGCACCACGCATCTCGTTGTAGCTCTGCCGCGTGTCGTTAAAAGCACGCTGGGCATCGAGCAATTCCACCAGACTCGCCTCCCCGCGACGATAGCTGTAATCTGTGGTCTTTCGCACTTCTTCAGCGCGCTTCAGCATATCGCCTTCTATTCGATTGAGGAGAGCCGTGGCCGACTCATATTGTTGCCACGCCATCCGAACTTCAGACTGGATGCGATTGGCCATGGCATCCACGCGGAACTTGGTTTGGTCTCCTTCACGTGAAGCTCGGGCAATCTCACCCTGATTGCGATTGAAGACGGGCAGAGGCATTGTCAGGAAGACAGCCATCGAGTTGCCCCGGCCGGCATAACCATCCTGCCGTCTGGCCTCGGCGCCGACGGTATAGTCGATCTTTCCATTCGCAACCTGAAGGCGCAGGTCGGCCTGATTGCGAATCAGCAACTGCTGCATGGCCAGGTAGTCTGGCCGCTGCAGCAGGGCGCGCTGGTAGATCTCCTCACGCGTCGCTTGCAACTTGTCGCGGCGCAGTTCGCCAGTAATTTCAAAATGATCGGACGCCTCCTGGCGCCCCAGTAACTGCTGCAGCTTATACTTTGCCTGCAGCAGATCCGACTGCGCCTGGAGGATCGCGTTGTCGAACTGGAGGGCGGCAATCCTCGAACGCTCGAGTTCCACCTGCGCCAGATCGCCGTTCTTCACCCGGGTTTCATTGATGCTGACCAGCGATTGGAAGTTCTTGCGGTTCTCCTCAGCAAGCGCCAAGCCATCCATGCGGAAAAGCACATCGACAAAAGCGGACTGGACATCAACGATCAGGCCGCGCAGACTCTCGCGAAAGTTCAACTCCGCCAGACGGCGATCCTCCGCAGCAAGCTCGATACGGCGAGTGCGCTTCTTGCCGCCTTCAAGGATAAAGTCGGTACGGAGATCATACTCTGCAGGACCGGCGTTGTTCGTCGGGCCAAAGTGTGTGCCGAGGATGTCCAAGTATTGGACGCCGAGAGAAAGAATCGGGTTGGGGCGCAGTGCGGCGGTTATCTGACGCGCCTCCGCAATGGTTAAATTCGAACGTTCTGCCTTCAGTGACAGATTGTTTCGAATCGACTCGTCAATCAGAGCCTCCAGCGTGAACGGCTGTGCGAGAAGAGTGGATCGGCTGAGAGCCAGCACCATCGCAATGAGAGTGAGGAAACGCATTAATTCGTCTATCAGGTTGACCCAAATGAGCGGGATTGGCACTCGCTTCAAGAGGGTATGAGATCGCCCAAATCACTGGGATAGCTATTTGCAAGAAAGCAAAGCAAACTGGTACTTGAGCGCCATGTCTTTGTTTGAACAGCGTCGGGGAGTTCTCTCGGTCCTAGGTGTAGGCTTTGTTCTCGTCATCGGACTGCTGGCCATTGTGGCTTATCTGGGAATCACCCGTAGCCAACGGATCCACGAAAGCATTGGCGAACTGGTGACCGAGCATATCGCGCATGAATCCTTGCTCGATCGTGTCGAATTGGAACAACAAAGATTGGGAAGTCTGTTGTTGCTGATCTACCAGCGCAAAGGCATCAGCCCTGGGAATGCCGACCAGATTCTGGCGGAAATCCATGATTCCGAGGTGCGGATGCGCGAAATCGAGCAGACTTCGAGCACCCAGGAACTACGAGACTCCTCTGGGGAGTTATTGCGTTTGTCGAAGGTCTTCGCGCAGGAAATTCACCGGGTCGCCGCACAGCCGAAGGTGAAGGAAGAAGAGCTCGCAAAGTTAGTAGATATTAACCTGCAACTCGTGCAACTGGCAACGAGCATTCTGAAGAACGATGCCGACCAGTCGGCTGCCATTGAAAGTCACATCGATACTCAGAGCGAAGAGCTTTCGCGCGGTTTTATGTTGCTACTGGGCGGATCTTTAGCGGTTGCGCTGGCTTGCGCGATGCTGACCATCTGGCTGACCATTCGCTTTCTGGACCGGCTCGCCTGGCAGTCTGCCGAAATCAACAAAGTCTCGTGGCAGATGCTGCAGGGCCAGGAGGAATCCGCCCGGCGTTTCTCCCATGAGATGCACGATGAGCTGGGACAATCGCTGACCGGATTGAAGGCAATGTTATTGGGGATGAGGACGGACCAGTTCGATTCCAGACGGCAGGAATGCATTCATCTGCTCGACGAATCGATCGGAAATGTTCGCGAATTGTCGCAGCTCCTGCGGCCAGTCATTCTTGATGACTTTGGACTGCCGGCGGGCCTGCAATGGTTGTGCGAACGCTTCACCGAGCGCACCAGAATTCCAGTGAAGTTCCATTCCAACCTGGACGTGAGACTGGTGGACGAGACGGAAACGCATCTGTTCCGGATTACGCAGGAGGCGCTGACCAACATCGCGCGCCATTCGGGTGCGGATGGGGCCGATGTCTCGCTGCTCAGCGACGATGACGAAGTCAGGCTCAAGATCCGGGATAACGGCAAGGGGTTGAAAGAGTTTCAGGGCCGGAAGGCTCCGTCCATCGGTATGATCGGAATGCGTGCCAGAGCGCGCCAGGCTGGCGGCGATCTCGCGGTGAAGCAGAGTCCATCTGGTGGATTGACCATTGAGGTGACCGTGCCGTTGAAGCCGGCACTCACAGAGGAAGAACAAGCACATGAACCGCAAAATGCGCATCTTGCTGGCTGATGACCACTCCGTCGTGAGACAGGGCTTTCGCATGATCCTGTCCGCACAACCGGATTTCGAAGTGGTGGCGGAAGCTGCAAATGGCCGCGAGGCGATCGAGATGGCAGAGAAGACCAAGCCCGATGTCGTGGTGATTGATGTCTCGATGCCGGAGTTAAACGGGATCGAGGCGACAAGAAGAATCCTCGAGATGAATGAGCGGATCCGGATTCTCGCCTTGAGCATGCATCGCGATTCGGTGTACGTGCGCGAGATTCTACGCGCGGGGGCCGTTGGCTATCTGCTGAAGGACGCGGTGGAGAATGATTTCCTGAATGCGGTACGCGCCGTCGCACGCGGGGAGGGTTATCTCAGTCCAGCTGTCGCCGATGCGGTGTTGGTGGATTACCGCAAGCATGTGAAGGATCCAATCGACCTGCTGAGCAGCCGCGAACGGGAAGTGCTGCAGATGATCGCCGAAGGCAAGACAAACAAAGAAATTGCGAATACGCTGAACCTGAGCGTCTACACGGTGGAGGCCCATCGGGGACGCATCATGGAGAAGCTAAATCTACATTCTGGGAGCGAACTCGTGCGATTTGCCCTGCGGCATGGTCTGATCGATTAAGTGGCGCGCGAGAAAACGAATCCTTATCAATGCCTTCGGCTCACGATTGAGTACGACGGCGGCAAATACAGCGGGTGGGCAGAACAACGGAATGCACGGACGGTGATGGGCGAGTTGCGCCTGGCTGCCGAAGACGCGCTGCATGCGGAGATTGAACTGGTGGGTGCGGGACGAACCGATGCGGGCGTCCATGCGCGCGGCCAGGTGGCTCATGTGAAGTTCCGGTCGAACCAGATTGTGTCCGAAGCACAACTGCTGGCGCAGATGAATCAGAAGCTGCCGGCGGAGATTTGTATCAAGAAGATCGAAAAGGCACCGGTCACCTTCCATGCCCGGCACGATGCAGTAGCGCGGAAGTATGTCTACCAAATCGCCACGCGCAAAACGGCATTTGAGAAGCGCTATGTGTGGTGGGTGAAAGAGGAGCTGGACATCGAGGCGATGCAGGCAGCAGCAACGAGTCTGGTGGGCCGCCACGATTTCAAAAACTTTCAGGCACTGGATCCGTCAAGGCCGAACGAATCGTCGATTGTCGTAGTGGAAAGCGCCGCAATCGTAAAACAGGAAGACCGCATTCTGTTTCAGATTGAGGCGTCCCATTTTGTGTGGCGCATGGTGCGGCGGCTGGTGGGGACCCTCGTGAAACTTGGGAAGCATGAAATCACACCGGTGCAGTTTGCGCAACTGCTCAAGGGGAAAGTGGATGGGCGGGTGGACGTTGCGTCCTGGACCGCGCCCTCCTCCGGCTTGTTTCTCGAACAGGTGCGCTACCGCTAGTTCAGCTTCTCGTGGCAGAAGCTACAGTCGTTAGAGACTTTCTTCTGACGATGGCATTCCATGCAAGCGCCCATGCTGGTTTCCTTCTCCTTGGACATCAAGGTGAGGGTAGCCACCTCCCCATGGCAGTCGCTGCATTTCGCACCGGCATCGAGATGCGCCTTGTGGCTCCAGAAGACAAACGTGGGCACCTGATAAACACGTGTCCAAGGGACGCGTTTTTTGTCGGCTGCAAACTTTGCGAGCTTCTGAATTTCAGGGGAATCTGTCTTGATCGCCTGGTGGCAAGTCATACATTTTGATTCCACCGGGAAAGTCATCATCTCCCCTGGCGCAGGATTGACGTGACAGGTGGCGCAGGGGAGTTTTAGCTCCCCTGCGTGCTGCTTGTGGCTGAAGGCAATGGGCTGCTTGGGCGGATCAGCCGCCTGAACCCCGAGCGCGATCACCAGAAGCAGGAACAACCTCATAAGGCTCCCTGCTTCATCTGATCGTGAAGATATTCGCTGGCGCGCATGGACAGCGCAAGAATCGTCAGGGTTGGATTCTGCGAGCCACCGCTGACAAAGGAACTGCCGTCGACGACAAAGAGGTTCTTCACGTCGTGGGACTGGTTCCATTGGTTGAGGACGCTGGTTTTGGGATCAGAGCCCATGCGGCAGGTGCCCAACTCGTGGATGCTCTCCCCAGGCGGCACCATCTCCCAGTGCTTCGCGATGACTTCAAAGCCGGAGGCGCGGCACAGCTCATCGGCAGTGTTCATCGCGTCCTTGGCCATGTTGAACTCATTGTCGGTGTACTTGTGCTGGATATGCAGCACAGGAATGCCCCAGGCATCAGTCTTCAGCTTGTTGATGCGAACCGCATTCTCCTTGCGCGGCAGCACTTCGCCCATCGCGGTGAGGTTGAAACCACTACCCTGGGTGTCTGCCATTTTCTTCCAGAGATCTTCGCCGTAGCTGGAGAAGTACTGCGGCCCCAGGCTGCCACCGCTGCCGAAATCGTAGGCGTAGCCGCGGATGAAGTTCTTCTCTTTGGACTTGAGGTTGCGGAAACGCGGAATGTATCCGCCACCGCCCATCAGAGACCGGCTGGCCTTGCCGCCGCGGGCTTCCGGAACAACGGCCTGGACGACGTTCTTGACATAGAACTGATCGAAGAGATAGTGGCCAAGCGTGCCGCTGGAGTTTGCAATGTTGCTGTTGAGCAGGATGCGGGTGGACTCAAGCGTTGACGCGCCGACAATGACGGCCTTTGCCGTGATGTGGTACTCACGCTTCGAGATGCGATCGACAAAATGGGCACCGGTCACGCGGCCAGTCTTGCGGTCATAGCTCAGCTCACGCACCACTGCGTTGGGAACGAGCGTGAGGTTGCCGGTTTCCATCGCAGCGGGAATCAGCAGATTGAGACTGCTGGCCAGGGTACCGGTGCTGCGGCGCTGCTTTGTCGTAGGAACATTGGACTTCCGGCAGCTCTCGAGGAAACGCTTCACGCATTCGCTGTCCTTTGATTCGTCCAGAAGGAAGTTGCCATCGGGAATCTGATCGAAGCCTTCTTTGCGGCCGCTCACGCGGAAGATCGGCTCCACGCGGTCGTAGAAGGGAGCGAGATCCTTGTAGGCGATGGGCCAGTTGTCCCCAAAGCCATCATGATCTTTGCACTTGAACTCGTAATCGCTGAGACGCCAGGAGGCACGGCCCCAGGCGAGAGTCTTGCCCCCGATGAGGCGGATTCGCACCCAGTAATAAGGATCGGCCGGATCGTAAGTGTAGGGATTCAGCTTTTCGTCGGCCCACATGTTGGCCGAGAATTCATTCGCCTGGGTGACATGAGGGAAGCGGCCCGGCTTGCCAAAACCGCGATAGGGGAGGTCAGAGACAGGACGCAGGACTTTTTGCTTTTCAGGATCGATCAGCGGACCGGCGTCGAGCATGACGCATTTGGCTCCCAGCTTGGTGAGAGTGTGCGCGGCCATACCGCCACTTGCGCCGCTACCGATGATCAGTACGTCAGTTTGTTGCTTCATTCGGAGATCCTATTCTGTGGGGAGCCAAAAGGCGCCGATGCCAGCGGCAGAACGGCTTCTTGTCGACATTGCTTCAGCCCATTGCCGGGAATTGACAGTCGCCTGGTGGAAAGCAAGCTTGGCGGCATGCAGAAACTTGCCATAGCTCGTCGAGGAGCCTTTGTAGGTCCAGGGCTCGGAAAGTTCCTTGAGCGCAGCAGCATTACCCGCTTTCCGGCGTAGATTCCAGGTAGCCACTCCGCTGCGATAGAGAGTCTGAAGATCGGCTGGACTTTGTGCGAGCAGGAAATCGAGGAACTCAGCCGCTTCTGCTTCACGCGCACCGGGACGGCCATCGAAAGCAGGAATGAGCGTCTCGCCCAGTTCCTGGAATGATTTGAGATCGGCCGGAGAAAAGAAGCGCGGGAGCCCCATGGCGACGCCATCGGCCGCAGAAGTTGGAATATTGGGAACAGTATCCTGCCAGGCGAGGGCGGCAGGCGCCACGCCCAGGAGGGAATAGAGAACGGAACGTCGTTTCATTGGGGAATCCTTTTACTTTACAAAGCGGATGCAGACGGGCATTCCGACGGAAACCGCGTCCCCGCTGGGAATGAGTTTGCCAGCCGCCAGATCGACTTTAAAGGCGAAGACTTTGTCTGAGTTCTGCGCGCCAGCAATCAGGAAGTTGCCGTCGGGCGTCAGGACAAAGCCGCGCGGCACTTTGCCGCCGACGGGCTGCTGGCCGAGCAGCTTGATCGTGCCGTTCGAGGGATTGACGCGATAGATCGAGATGCTATCGTGCCCGCGATTGGAACTGAAGAGCAAGGTGCCTTTGGGATGTAGAACGATTTCAGCGCCGCTGGTGTCGCCTTTGTAGTCGGCGGGCAGCGCCGAGACGGTTTCAATGAGCTGATGGGTGGCCGTGTTGAAGACACTGACGCTGCTTGCCATTTCGTTGATGACATAGGCCTTCCCGGTGGAGGAGAGGGCGAGGTGACGGGGGCCGGCGCCGCTGGGCGTGACGAGCTGGGCCGTCTCCGCGATCTTGCCGGTTTTCGCGTCGAAGGAATAGACTTTCACCTGATCGAGACCAAGATCGGCGATGTAGAGAAGTGTGTTGTCCTTGGAGAAGTTTACCGAGTGGGCATGCGGGCTGGACTGACGCCGGGGATTGCTTCCCTTCCCCGTGTGCTGCACCGTGGCGACAGCTTCGCCAACTTTGCCATCGGCGCCGACAGGAAGGATGGACGCCGTGCCGCTGGTGTAGTTGGCGACAGCAATCCATTTGCCGGTTGCATCCAGATTGAGATGGCAGGGAGCATCGCCTTTCGACTTCGCCTTATTCAGGAAACGGAGCTTGCCATTCGCCTCGATGGCAAAGGCACTGACGTCTCCATTGTTGATCTCGTTGACAGCGTAAAGGAACTTGCCATTCTTGCTCAGGGTGAGGAAAGACGGACTCTCGCTCTCCCCTGCCAGCTCAGGAGTGGAGAGTTTGCCGGTGGCCTCGTCGAAGCGCACCATGTAGATGCCCTTGCTGCCTTGCGGCTTGGTGTAGGTTCCGATATACGCAGTGCGGTCGGCAGCAAGCAGAGTCATCGCCATCACACCGATCAATCCAATTTCTTTTTTCATATTCCAATTCCTTCCACTTCCACATTCATACCAAGAGCCGAACTGTGTTCCCGAAGTAATTTGATGACTGCCAAAGCCAGCGAAAACACGATGGGGCCCGCAAAGAGTCCGACCAAACCAAAGGCGTCGATGCCGCCAAGGAGTGCGAAAAACATCACCGCCGTATTCATTTGCGCCTTTTCGCTCAGCACAATCGGGCGGATGACATTGTCGGCCATGCTGATCAGCAGAGTTCCCCAGATGAGAAGCAGTCCCGCTTTGCCCAGAGTACCCGAAGCGGCCAGATAAAGGACGCCCGGAACCCAAACCAAGGCAGCGCCCACAACGGGCACCACTGAGAAAAGTGCCGCCATTGCCCCCCAGAGGATCGCAGACGGCAGGCCACACAGAGCAAAACCAATTGCGGTGAGCGTGCCCTGTGCAACGGCAACAGAAATTACCCCGTAGACATTAGCGAAAATCTGCAGGCGTGTTTCCGCAAACAGGATGTCCATCATGTCAGGAGGCAGTGGCACCCAGGACTTGCTCTCCTCCAGAAATTTTGATCCGCCGCGGAAGAGAAAGAACATCGTCACGAGCGTCGTAATGCTCGAAAAGAGCCAGGAACCAAGGCCCTGCAGGCTTTTGACGGCATTCGACAGCAGGCTGCTTCCGATGCCGGAAAGTTTGCTCTTGAGGAAATCCTGGGTCTGCGCGGGGTCCCAGCCCAGTTGGTCACTGAGAAAATTTACGGCGCGGTCAAACCATTCCAAGCTTCCGGAGGGTCCGATGGCGGCGCTCATGGCATCCACCGCATGGCGGGCCTCGCGACTGAGAACGATTCCGAGCATGGTGAGGGGAAACAGAAAGAGGAGCCCTGCGCCAAGTGTACTGATCCAGGCGGCGAGGTTGTCGCTTTTCGTCTTCCGGACCAGCCAGGAGTGGATTGGGAAAAAGACGATCGCGAGCACTGTCGCCAGAAAAATTTCAGCAAAAAAAGGCCGCAAAACGAGAAAACAGCCATAGGCTAGTAGTGCACTCAGCACGACCAGCACAATCCATGTCAGGCTGCGCCCACGAAACATCAGAGGTCGACTCGCTCCTGGAGGACCGGCGCATTGCCACTTGCAATCGAGGCCGGAAACGTTCTACGGTGCATATTTGCACTCTGTATTCTTTCATGTTCTCGTCGCTGGGAGCATCTTCGTCGCACAAGAATCCGCAACTCCGGTCAAACAGGCCCCTAAGAAGGCCGGAAATTGGATTTTCTCGACGATATCGGTAACAGGAGAGAAAGAACCACTGCAGATTGCGGCTTTACCCGCCTCCACGCTGGTAAACCTGGAAAACAGGAAAAAAGCCGCGCCGTACCTGGTGCTCTATTGCCAGGCTGGATCGGCGCGGCCACTCAACGCGTTCCTCGATATGCGCCGGCCCATCGCACAGGAGGGAAGTGTGATGGTGACGTTGAACGGGAAGGCGTTTCCCTCATTCCCGATGCTTGCGCTCCAACCAGGTGACACCACCCGCTGGAAGCTGGCCCGGGATCTCACACCGCTTCTCAAAGAAGCCGTGCAGATTGAATTTGTTTTGCCCGGCTATACAGCGCAATTTCTTTTGCTGCATTGGCCGGGCATTCGAGAACAATTGCTGTCAAGCTGCCGCTAACGACGACCGCCACTCACAGCAGCACTCGCACCACGAGAATTGGAAAGGATCACCTGGACGCCCGTAATGTTCGAGAAGTCCCCTTCAAAGGTGAAGGGGATCGTGAGCTTAAAGGAACCGCCCGCTGTTTTTCCAGCATCCGATTGGAACCAGGTGTTTGCCAGATTCGCCAGATTATCCACCGGGAAGGAAGCTGCGCCGTTGTTCGCAACGCCGCTCGCCAGCGTAAAGCTGAGGGTGGCGCCGGTCAGACTGCGGAGAGTGGAGATGGCCGACACTTCCACATTGAAGCCATTTGCCGTGCGCACCATCCCGACACTGGCCGGAAGGATGAAGGGCACTGCGGGATCGATATTGAGCGTCTGCGTGATGCTGGCGCCATTGAGTAGATCCACACCGTTTGCAGTGAGGCTGCTCAGCTTGACCGTCGCAACTCCGGCGACACTGCCCTGATCGATCGGGGCACGGAACTCGGTGCCCGTTGCAGCAATCGTAAAGGCAATCTGGCGCGTGCTGGCTGTGGTGAAGCGTGGGAAGTCCGTCGGACCATTGTTCGGGTTGTTGTCCGCTCCGGGTGAGAAGCTGATGGTTAGCGTCCCATTGAGCATCTGGCCGGGGGCCTGGGTTAATTTGACAATGGCGATGGATTGATCCGTGATCACCGCCGGCTTGTCGATCGAAACGGACGGAGTGACCGTTACGCTCGAAACCACCTGGAGCGGAACGCTGACACCGAGACCGTTCGGGTTGTCGAGGCGGAGCGTAATCGTGCCGGGCTGAGCAAGAAGGCTGGCCGGGATCTGGGTTTGCAGTTGCTGGGCACTGAGGCGCGTGACAGGCGCAGAGACACCATTGATCGAAAGCGCAATGTTCGGGTAGAAGCCATCGCCCGTGATGCTGATTACGATCGGCGCAGTGGAGGTGGTCAAGGCTCTCGGAATCGTGGAGGTAACGGAGAGCGGATTCACAACCTCGTAATCCTGATCGGGTCCTACCGTTGATCCGTTCTTCACGTGGAGCTTGACGGCATGCGCCCAACTGGTGAGATTCGTCGCGATGCTGGCTACAAGAGTGGTTGCATTGGTGAAGTGCGTCGGGAGTGCAAAGCCATCCCAGACCACCACTGAGCCACTGTTGAAGTTGGTACCGGTCACTGTCAGGGAGAAGGTATCGCTTCCAACCACAACCGCTGGAGGAGCAAAGGAAGTGATTGACGGAATCGGGATGACAACCGGAGTCACCTGCACGGAACAAGGCACGGCAACAGTCCCACCGGCGCTGTCCGTGACGGTCACCGTGAAGGCATAGTTGCCCGAAGCGGTAGCAGTAATGATGCCCGTGATAGCGCCGGTGCTTGAGTTCAGCGAGAGTCCGGGAGCCAGACTACCATTGGTGAGCCTGTAAGTGTAACCGCCAGCGCCCCCACTCCCCACAATGGAGCCGCTGTAAGAGGCGCCAGGAACACCACCGGGCGTGTTGCAGGAACCGGCGAGCGGCGCGTTGGTGCCACTGATGGCCAGCGCACAAGTAACCAGGCTGAACTGCGGTGTCTGTGAATTGTCATCCACTCGCACGACATAGCTGAAGTTGCCTGCCGAACTCGGGGCTCCGCTGAGAGCGCCGTCGCGCGCAAAGGTCAAGCCCGGAGGCACACCATTGGGAGCCGTATAGACATAGGGTGGAAGTCCGCCGGAAGCGCTGGCTCGCCCGCTCAGAGAGAAGCCAATGCGGCCAGTCTTGGGCAGCGTACCGCAATCAGCAGCCACACCACAATTGCGAATGGATTTCGAATCGGTCGCAGTATAGGCAGGGTCACTGGCCGCAGCCGGGAGGGTGATCGTAAGATCGATCTTATTGGAAGTCTGTGCACCAGTGGAATCGACCGGAGTAATCGTGCGGTACTTCACGGTGAAGTCATAAGTACCCGGAGGAGCATCCGAAACCTTGGTTGCAAAGGCTTCTGTAATCTCACGCGCCACGCCGTTCTCTTTCAGATTGTAATGGAAAGCTGGAACCGTAAAGATATTAGTCCCGCCAAAGCCGCTGCCACGGGCAATCAAGGTGGCATCCGGGCAATTCAGAATCGTCTTGTCGGGCTGCAGGATGAGCGTCGTATTGCCGACATCGCCATTGCGAACCTCAAAGACGAGACGTCCAGGCACGCCATTGCTATTGCGAGACTGGCGAATCAAAGCGTAAGGGCCATTATCGAGAAAGGCACCGGCAGTGAGAGATCCAGGCAACTCGAAGGAGGCATTCTGCGCGCCACCCAACGCATTGGTGTAGCCGACCGAGGCATAAGCGCGGCCACTCGTCGTGTTCTCACCGATATCCCACTGGATCGATCCGTAGTTGAACTCGATGTCGAAGTTCCCTGCTCCGGTGTCGGAGCGTTCAATGAGCACCAATTGGAATGAATTCAGCTTGTCTGCTTTGGCATTGAAATAACCAACACCGACATAGTTAACAGCGAAAGCCTTATGTCCGTTTACAGTGTCGTTGCCAAAGCTGACCGCACTGGAGTTTGTTGTATCCACATCGGCGTAGAAGGGCGCGATAATCGGCGTCGAGATATTGCGAATCGACGTGGGCACCCACTCTGCGCGACCGCCCACCGTGTTGATCGATCCGAGGGTGATGTTGCCGTTATTGGTGACGTAAGTGCTGGTGTAGCGCTGCCCAAAGAAGTTGATCGGGAAGCCAATCGAAGTCGACTCAAAGTTGTCGTCGTCGTTCTTGAGTTTGGAGGTTGAAAAGCCGCTGTTGCCACGGATGGCCTGCGCCTGAAGGATTCCGGCCAGAACAATCAGGCCTACTAATGTTTTTTTCACTGGCGCACCTCGGTAGCGGGAAGAAGATAGAGCTTCTGGCTGGCGCTCCGTGCAAAGAGGAGCTGCAGCGTCTCGCCTTCAGCGAGATAGAAGCCTGTTTGCCGGAGGCGGGAAAGAGCACGGACGCCAGACCTTGCCAGGGTCTCCGACGGCATGCCGTCGAAAGTGCAGCGCTGCAGTTCGCCCGCAGCGGTAACCACCAGGAGGCCGTCTGTTTCAATTTCAATTTGACGCCAGGTGTCGACCTGCGCGTCTTCGCGGCGGGAGCGCAATTCCCATCCACTCGCACCGCGATCGAAAATCGTGAGTGCACCGTGGCCTGCGACAAAGAGCCGGGCTTCGTCCATCGCAATGGCCGACTCCGCTCCAAAGTTGCCGAGCCAGGCGCCTTTCAGCGTCCGGAGTGTACCTTCGGCATCGACAACGAGGGCCTCTCCGTCATTACGAAGCAAAATTGATTTCGCGTCGAGATCGACTGGAGTCTGCCCCCAGAGCGCAAAGCGGCCCGCGGCCTTCCACCACAGGCCCACCTGCGTTCCATCAGCCGAGAAGACAACGCGGTCGGGAGCTTCCGACTCCAGCGTAACGGCCGTGCCGGTGAGCAGATTTCGCTTTTCCAGTTGGCCGCCTTCCCGGGCAAGGACCGCCTGATCCTGACCGGGTGCGAGCCACAGATTCTGCACGCCGCTGCCGAGATCGGGGGCGTCCTCATTGCGCAGGCTACCGGGCAATCCACCCAGGCGGCGCAGGCTCTTCGAGTCCTTGTCCCACATCCAACCTAAGGAGGGACCGTCCATCTGATTCGCCGCAAAGGCGGCAGTTGCTACGAGCAAAAGAGATACGCGACGCATGGTGTTAGCGCCCCCTTCCGGCGGAGATGGCGGTGGGTCCAAAGACAGGATTGCCTCCCCCGATGATGCGAACGCTGGTGGGGACAGGGGTTGCCGGGGATCCAGAAGACCCGCTATTGGCGATCCCGACACCGATGCCGACAGCCGCTGCGGCAGCGACTCCGGCGATGATTCCGATGGTGGTGCCACTCATCCCAGCACCCGCAGCGGCTGCTGCCGCGAGATTTGCCTGCGCAACATTTGCCGTCGCAACGGTCACTCCGTTGAGATTCGCGTTCACAGTCAGATTGAACATGCCAGCAACCTGATTCGGGGTGTAGCTAGCCACCGCCTGGCCAGCAGCGTTGGTCGTCACGGTGAGGCTGGTGCCGCCTCCCGCAAAAGTACCGCTTGGGCCGGAACCCGGCAGCAGGAAGACAACAGCAATGCCGGCAACGGGTTTGTTGTTCCGATCCCGCACTTCAACAACAGCTTTCGTCGCGCGCCCCTTGCGCAGATTGTTCTGCGCCGTGCTCTTGGCGATGTTAATCCGGTAGCCCGTGGGGGCAGGCTCCGGACTGGGCCCTTGGTTCATAAATTCTTCCAAATGGTCGGTACTGAAGGGGATATTTCGAAGATCCGCTCCCGGCGAGCCCAGCAGCAAGGCCGCACTCAGGCCAGATGCGCAAAGCATTCTATAAGTTCTGTTCACAACAAATCTCCAGGGAATTGTCCATCTCTTGATAACGCGTAAACGGCAGCCAAAGCGTGTCAATGTTTCTCAGCACCCTGGTTGTCGCTGGCAAACTGCAGATCGTGACGCCGATCATTTCACGACGCCTTTTAATTCGCGAATGGCGACCAGTTGCCGCTTGGCTTCCTTGGCGAATTCAAAGTCGGGGTTCAAACGAAGCGCCATGGCGATGTTCTCTTCGGCCTTCAGCAGATTCTGGCGCGTGTTCTTCTGGTCGAACCACTCGGTGTAGGTTTTGCCGAGTAAATAATAGGTGCCGGCGTCCTTGGCATCCAGCTTCAAGGCGCGGTCACAGGCAGAAATGGCCTTGGCATACTCATCCATGCCACGAGCCGCATCGCAGACCCCGAACCAGGCGCTCCATTGTTGGATCTCGTGGACCTTCTTTTGCCCGACATTCCGCTTGCTCAAGCCACTTCCAATCAGGTAATATCCCAGAACTTCGTTAACTGGGGCGCGAAAATCATTGATGCGCAGGTAGCTGAGATAGTCGCCCATCGCCTCGGGGTAGCGCTCCTGAAAGCGCCGGGCGTCGCCCCGAAACAGGTAAGCGCGGGCGTCCTTGGGATTCAGTTCCAGAGCCTTTGTCGCTGCGGCTTCACTCTTCTGGAAGTCCTGTGCAAACAGATAGGCGTCGCCGAGCATGACATAGGCCTCCGCTCGCTTCGGATCCCGTTCGAGCACGCTGGTGAGTTGGCGGATGGCTTCACTCGAATCGCCCATCTCGGTGAGCACCGAGGCGTAATAGGTACGGAATTCAGTGCCGTCAGGCGTGAGTTCCACGGCTTTTTTACACGCCTTCACCGCTTCCATTGTGTGTCCGAGCACTTGCTCGGTGAGACAGAGGTACTCGGCGGCCTCGCTGTACTTCGGTTCGAGCTTCAGGGCCTTCTTAAAATCTTCAGCTGCCGACTGGAGTTCCGCACTGCTCTTCCGGCGTGCATAGATGGCCTGCCCTTTTTGAAACTCCTGCTTGGCCGCCTCGCCGATCCGCCGTTGGAACTGGATACGGAGATCGACGGTAATCTCCTGACCGGGGCGGACCGTCACCATCCGCAACGCCGGATCATAGCCTTGGCGCTCTCCGCGCACCTCATGCTCCCCATTCGACAGGCCCGGGATCACCAGCTTCTTCGAAGCGCCCACTTTCCCGATCCGGTTCCCATCCACATAGACCTCGACATCTTCGAGGTTGGTGGTAACGATGATGGTGCCGTCCTTGGCCGGAGCCGCGTTGTTTTTAACCTTTTCGCGGCGTTGCGGCAAAAAGCCGAGCGTCATGTCCGCCGGAAAGTTGCCGCTTTCCTGAGGATTCTGCGAGTTGCCACGCGCCTTGACGTATTGACGCACCTGGCTGCGCACATACTGCACCAGCTCATCGGCAGTGACAATGCCATCTTCCGGATCGACATCGGCTTGCCCCTTCCAACCTTGCACCAGGAAGTAGGCGAAGACACCGGAACCATTGGCGAGATCAGGATCCTCGTAGCTCGATTCCGCCTCGCGGCTTGAGGCGAGCGTAAAGAAATTGCCGGGAAGCATCTTGAACTGATCGTTGATCTGCTTGGAACTGAGGCCGGGCAGAATCTTTGCGGAATGGCAGGCATCGGTCAGCAAGATCTTGTTGCGAGCTTTGACTTTATTTGCCAGGACATCGCCCAGGCGCGCCATGTCATAACCGGTGTCGGCGGTGTGTTCAAAGGAGAAGTCGTAGGGAGCCAGATAGCCTTTGCCTTGGTAGACAAAGCCGTGGCCGGCAAAGAAGACAATGACACGATCGTCCTCCTGGGCAACGCTGGGTAGCCACTCCTCGATCGCCTTGGTGATATTTGCCTTCGTCGCATCTGCGCCGAAGAGCGTTTTGACGTTCTCCGGTTCGATCTGGCCGCCTTCGCGTGAAATGACGGTCTGGTAAACATTTCGTGCGTCACTTTCGGAGAAGCGCAGTTGCGCTTCAGCCGGTAGGTTCGCATAGCGGCTCACGCCCACGATCACCGCATAGCCACGAGGGACGCGGACGGAACTCTGATAGTCCACTTCGTTCGGCGCCAGGATCAGGTCGCGCTTGACGATACCGTCTCTCCGTTGCGCGCCCAGAGCGGTGACGAGGAGAAGGAGGATCGGAAGAAATCTAGACATGTTTGCTCTGCAGTGTAAGCCCTTCTTTCAACAAGCGCCACGGAGAGCCAAAAGAGCTCATCGTCCTAAAGATTGCGATAGGATGAAGACCCAAATGGCGAAAGAAGTCTATGATGTGGTGATTGTCGGCTCGGGGGCTTGCGGGGGTACCGCCGCAGCTCACCTGGCCAGAGCAGGCGTGAATGTCTGCGTGGTGGAAGGCGGCCCGAAAGTGGAGACGCGCACGGATTTCAACACCCATGCGATGCCCTTCGAGTTTCCGAATCGCGCCATCCCCAAAATGCGGAACAACAAACCCGGCTTCGATACCGAGCGCTCGCGCGGGCTCGGCGGCAAATCGATGCTGTGGAATGCAGTGGCTTGGCGCTTTGGTCCACGCGACTTTGAAGGCTACACGCGCGAGGGTGTCGGCTATGACTGGCCGATCAAGTACCAGGATCTGGCGCCCTATTATGAGCGCATCGAGCGCGAAGTGGGCGTCTGCGGGAACCTTGACGGTCTTGAGGATTTGCCCGATGGCATCTTTCTGCCCCCCGCGCCAATGAAGTGCTCCGACCTCTACATCCAACGCGGCGCGGCCAAGCTGGGCATGAAGGTGATCCATGTCCGCAAGAGTACGCTCACCCGCCCGAAGTTTGGACGCCCGGCTTGCCACTATTGCGGCAACTGCATGGCCGGCTGCGATGTCGCGGCCAAGTACAACTCCTGGGACGGCCACATGCGTCCGCTGATGAAGACCGGCAAGATCACGCTGCAGATGGATAGCGTCGTCTATGACATTCCGGTAAACAGCGAGAACCGCGTCACTGGCGTCAAGTTCCTGAATCGCACGACACTGCAGCCCGGCGAGGTGCACGGCAAGATTGTCGTGCTAGCCGCCGCCTGCGTCCAGAATGTGTCGCTGCTGTTGCAATCGAAATCGTCGCGCTATCCAACTGGACTGGCAAACTCCTCAGGACGTCTGGGACGCGACTTCATGCCGCACTTCACGGGCGGCGTCGAAGCCTTCCTGACTGCAATGAAGGGGAAACCGGTCGTCAACGATGAGGGCTTTCTCGATCATGCCTATCTGCCTAGCTTCATGCACACTCGCAAGCGCGATTATGCCCGCAGTTGGGGCGCGCAGTTCAACTATCAGAACCGGCGCAGCGTGGGCTGGGCGCGCAATTTGCCGGGGATGGGTCAATCGCTCAAAGCCGCTGTCAAGGAACGCTATCCGTCTTATTTTGTCTTTTCTCCCTATGGTGAGAAGACCCCGGACGAGAAGAGCTATGTTGATCTCGATCCGGCGAAGAAGGACAAGTTCGGGCTACCGGAGGTACGGCGTTACCTCTATTGGAATGAGAATGACATGAAGCTGTTTCGCGATATGCAGCGGCAATCGGTTGCGATTCTCGAGGCCGCCGGCGCGGAGATCCATCAGGTGTACCAGGAGCCGCGGCCCAATCATGAACATGGGGGAACCATCATGGGCAAGGACCCGCGTAAGAGCGTGACCGATAGCTATGGGCGCACCCATGATGTCGCGAATCTCTATACCCTGGGCGGCAACATTCTGCCTTCCTCTTCGGAGAAGAATCCCACCCACACCTTCATGGCCTTGTCCGCACGGACCGCCGAACATCTGATCGACCGTTTCAAAAGGAGAGAAGTCTAATGCCCGAGAATGCCTATGGGGACGGCCGTCGCGAGACAATCAAGATCATCGGAACCATCGGATTGCAATGCGCGTTTCCGTTTGCCGGGGATGAGCTATACGGACAACACCAGCATCCGGCGCCGGCCAATACGGCCGATGCCGGGCCGCCGCAATTCTTTCGGCCCGAACAGTTTCAGGTTCTCAGCCGTGTGGCGGAACTGATCGTTCCGGGAGCAACCGCAGCCCGGGTGCCAAACTATATTGATCTGGTGGTGCGCAACAATGCGGAGCATCAGAAACTCTACACCGATGGCTTGGCCTGGCTTGCCGGGAAAGACTTCCTGAAGCTCGGGGAGAAGCAGCAACTGGCGATCCTTGAGCCGCTTTGCGCGCAGGTGGACCGCGGCGAAGTGAAGACGATGGAACAGCGGTTCTTCCGCGTCGCAAAGAATATGACCGCCGATGGCTATTACACGTCCAAGGCTGGGTTGGTGGAAGAGTTGGGATATCTGGGAAACCAGGTATTGGCGGAATATCCGGAGTGCAAGATCGATGAACATTAAATTCTGTGTCGCAGCCCTGGCTGGGATGACATTGCTGATGGCGGGACGCCGTCCGGCGGAAATGCCGTTTACAAAGACTTTTTTGGATGGGGGATCGGCGGAGACCGCCACCTTCGCCGATATCAATGGCGACGGCAAACTCGACATTGTCTGTGGCGAATACTGGTATGCGAATCCGACCTGGAAGAAGACGCAATTCCGCTCGCTCGAATACGACAACTTCTATATCGACGCCTTTACCGACTTGCCGCTGGATGTCGATGGCGACGGAAACATCGACATCATTACCGGCACCTACTTCTCAAAGAAACTGAGTTGGTATCGTAACCCAGGAAAGAGCGGCGGCAAGTGGGAAGAGACAGTGATCGACATTGGCGGCTCGGTCGAGTTTTTCTTCCTGGTGGATCTTGACAACGATGGGAAGGCTCGAGAGATCCTGCCGCAGTTCGGTGGGAAAGTGCCGACAGCCTGGTACGGACTCGAGAACGGCAAGTGGGTAAAGCATGTCGCCAGCCCGATGAATCTGGGTCATGGCATCGGAGCCGGGGACCTCAACAAAGATGGGCGGACGGACATTATCACGCCCGAGGGTTGGCTCGAAGCGCCGGCCAATCCAAAGGAAGAGAATTGGCGGCTCCACCGCGACTTTCCTCCGCTCAAGTCGCTGAGCTTGATCCATGTCGAGGACATCAATGGCGATGGCCGGATGGATATTGTCGCAGGCAACGCACACGACTACGGCTTCTTCTGGCTGGAACAGAACACAGGCGGCACCTTTGAGATGCGGATGATTGACGATTCCTGGTCGCAAGCGCATACCGTGGTGAAAGTCGATTTGAACAAAGACGGCCAGCCCGACTTCCTCACCGGCAAGCGCTTCATGGCCCACAATGGCCGGGACCCGGGCGAACGCGAGCCTCTCGGCATCTATTGGTATGAGTTTGTCCGCGAACCCAGCGGTAAGGTGCAGTGGACCAAGCACGTGATCGACTATTCCAGTCGCACGGGCACCGGCATGCAGATGCCCGTTGGCGACTTGAATGGCGACGGACTACTCGACTTTGCAGCGCCGGGCAAATCCGGACTGCATCTCTTCCTCGGCCAGCGTCCTACTTTGTAACGCCGTGGCGAACAAGCCACTTCGCCAGCAAATCGGCCCAGGAACTGAGCACCCAATCGCCGGGCGCCAGCCCAACGCCATGACGGCCATGCTCGAAGATGTGCATCTCGACCTCAACTCCGTTCTTGCGGAGCGAGCTGTAATAGGCGAGAGCATTTTCAACGGGCACGGCCTGGTCGTCGGTGGTGTGGAAGAGGAAGGTGGGCGGAGTGTCCTTGGTCACCTGCTTCTCGTTACTCATCAGTTCGGCAAGTTTGGGGTCGGGCGTGTCACTGCCAAGTAAGTTCTTGCAGCTGCCCTTGTGCTTCCAGGATTCGGTGCAGGTGATCACCGGATAACTGAGGATTGCGAAATCCGGGCGTGTTTCGGGGGTGAAGTGTGTGGAGATGGTCGAGGCAAGATGGCCACCGGCACTGAAGCCCCAAACTCCAACCCGCTTCGGATCGACACCCCATTCCGTCGAACGGCTGCGCACGATTTTGAAGGCTTCGCTCACATCGTTGAGCATGGCCGGATGGTGGTGGCGCGGCCCGAGACGGTATTTCAGCACGAAGGCATGCACACCGAGCGAGTTCAACCAGCGGGCAATCTGAACCCCTTCGTGATCCATCGCGAGATTCTGGTAACCGCCCCCAGGGCAGACGATCACGGCAGCGCCGCTAGCCTTGCCCTTCTCCGCCAGATAAGGCGTAAAGCTGGGATGATCGAGATCGTTGGTGAAAACACCTGTCGCTGGGTAGAGGGCAACGGGCTCTTGGGCGAGCGCCATCAGGAGGAGAATGCTGGAAATCACCACTCAACGCTATTGCATCAAGGCGGGTGAAGGCAACTCCGGGGCAATGCGCACCAGTTGCTTGCCCAGATTCTCCCCGTGGAGCATGCCGATGAAGGCGGCCGGCGCCGCTTCAATTCCCCCTTCAGCAATCTGTTCAGGGAACTTCAACTTCCCTTCCCCATACCACTGGCCCAGTTGCTGGAGCGCCTTGGGAAACTTCGCAGCAAAATCGCGCACCAGAAAGCCTTGCACCTTCGCACGCTTGATAATCAGGTGGTGCAACCAGCGAGGACCAAGTTCAGGTTCCTCAAGATTGTATTGTGAGATCTGTCCGCAAACCGGCACGCGGCCGTGCAGGTTCAACAGGGGAATCGCCGCATCGGTAATCGCGCCGCCCACGTTATCGAAATAGACGTCGATACCTTTGGGACAAAGTTCTTTGAGCTTCGCGCTGTAATCCCGCGTGGTCTTGTAGTTGAAAGCAGCATCAAAGCCGAGTTCTTCCGTGATATAGGCAAGCTTGTCTTCTGTGCCGGCAATGCCGACTACGCTGCAGTGGTACAGTTTCGCGATCTGTCCGGCGATCGAACCGACAGCGCCGGCGGCCCCCGAGATCACAACACTCTCACCGTGTTTGAGCTCACCAATTTCAAGCAGGCCGAAGTACGCGGTGAGACCCGTCATCCCCAGAACACCCAGCGCAGTCGAAAGCGGCGCCAGATCGGGATCCACGAGGCGCAGCGAAGCTGCTTTTCCGATGAAGTACTCCTGCCAACCAAACTCACCGGCAAGATAAGTGCCGCAGGGATAGTTTATGTCTTTGGAATCTAAGACCACACCCACCGCTGCGCCAGTCATCACGGCGCCGAGGGCGACGGGTGCGGCATACGATTCCTCCTCACTCATCCGCCCTCGCATGTAGGGATCGACGGAAAGATAGATCGCCTTCACAAGCACCTCTCCCTCTTCCAAGGGCCGCACCGGCGTTGTGACAAGGCGGAAGTCGCTGCCCTTCGGAAAGCCGGTCGGACGCGCTGCGAGCAGGATTTGCTTATTCTGAAGGGTCATCACCACTTAGACATTTCGCTCGCACGCAACGCTACACTCTGAGTGGTGCTTCGACTCATACTGCTCGCGGTTTCTCTCTCTCTTGCCATCTTGAGCTGGCGTAAAGCTGTCTCTGCGGCCTCTCCAGGACCGGCCTTTGTCGCCTTCGAGAGTGGTCCGGTTCGTCCCCTAGCCATGTCCGCCGATGGCAACACGCTCTTCTCCGTCAACATCCCGAACGCCACCCTTGAGATTTTTGACCTCAGCACCGGGACCCCGTCACGCACTGGATCCGTACCAGTAGGACTGGAACCCGTTGCCCTGGCCTTGCGCGGCAGTACAGAAGTCTGGGTGGTGAATCACCTCTCCGATAGCGTCAGCGTGGTCAGCCTCGAAGGAATCCCACATGTGGTGCGCACCCTCCAAGTGGGTGATGAACCGCGCGATATCGTATTCGCCGGAACGCCACTGCGCGCCTTTATCAGCACCGCGCATCGCGGGCAGCATCGGGAAGACCCGGCACTGGCCGAGGTGCCCGGCGCAGGCGATTCACAACTGACAACTCCCGGCGTGCCGCGCGCCGATGTCTGGGTCTTCGACGCCGGAGATGCCAGCGAGAAGCCTCTGCAGATTCTAAGCTTCTTTACTGATACCCCACGCGCCCTGGCCGTGAGTCCGGATCGGAACACCGTTTATGTCGCTGGCTTCAGGACCGGGAATCAAACGACAACAGTGCTGCAAGGCCGCATCTGCCAGGGCTTCCAGCCAAATGAGCCCTGCACGCTGAAGGATGGTACGGTAAGCCCCGGCGGCAATCCTGGACCAGCAACCAACGCAAAGGGCGAGCCCGCCCCCGAGGTCAGCCTGATCGTCAAGTACAACCGTGAGAGCGGACACTGGGAGGACGAACTGCAACGGAATTGGGACGATTCCGTACGCTTCACACTACCCGACACGGACGCTTTTGCAATGGATGCCAATACGCTCACCCAGACCCTGGCCTTTGCCCATGTGGGGACCACACTGTACAACATGGCGGTGAATCCGGCGAGCGGCAAGGTCTATGTCTCCAATACGGAATCGATGAACCACCGGCGCTTTGAAGGTCCGGGCCTCTTTGCAGGCCAGACCGTACAGGGTCATCTTGCCGAAACCCGCATCAGCATCCTCACAAACGACACCGTCGAGTCTCGCCATCTCAACAAGCACATCGACTACAGCAAACTGGCTGGCTCGCCGGACTTCGATCCCAAGGCGAAGGAGGCTAGTCTTTCGACACCTCTCGACATGGCCGTCAGTTCCGACGGCAAGACGCTCTATCTCGCGGCCTATGGTTCCAGCAAGATCGGCGTCTTTGATACAGCGTCACTCGAAGACAATAGCTTTGATCCGCAGATTGCCAGTGCGAACTATATTTCACTCAGCGGCGGCGGACCGGCAGGGGTAGTCCTCGATGAGGCACGCGGCCAGCTCTATGTGATGACGCGATTCGATGATTCGCTGAAAGTGATCGATCTTGCCACCCGGAAGGAAGTGGCCGCGGTCGCGATGGCGAATCCCGAAGCCCCCTCGATCGTCAAGGGCCGGCCCATGCTCTATGACGCAACCCGCTTTTCCGGAAACGGCGAAGCAGCTTGCGCCAGTTGCCATGCTTTCGGAGACATGGACGACCTGGCCTGGGATCTGGGCAATCCGGATGACACGGTCAGCAAAAGTCCGATTCCGGTGAATCTGGGCGGCTTTGTGAACTTGACGCTGGCGCTGGGTGCGCCCCTGATTCCATCCGCGTTGAATGGCAGCAATCGCGTGGAGGACTTTCACCCGATGAAGGGTCCCTTTGCGACGCAGACCTTGCGCGGACTGCGGCACTCAGGCGCGATGCATTGGCGCGGCGATCGATCCACCGGCCCGATGGGGACCGATGCCTTCGACGCAAAACTCTCTTTCAAGAATTTCATCGTCGCCTTCCAAGGACTGCTCGGAAGCGCAGAGATGCCCTCGCCCGAGGAAATGGAGGCTTTCGCCGATTTCCAGCTCCAGGTGCTCCCACCGCCGAATCCGATTCGCCGCCTCGACAATTCGCTGACAGAAGCAGAGAAGCGAGGCCGCGATTTCTATCTGGGGGCCAGGCCTTCCGATGGAATCGTCCTGCCCGCATTGATCACCCAGGCCATTGGACAGACTTCCTTCAGTTGTAACGGCTGCCATACCCTCGATGCCGGGCAGGGATTCTTTGGCACCGGCGGCAAACAGAGTTTTGAGAATCTTACGCAAGTGGTAAAGATCCCGCATCTGCGAAACCTCTATGCCAAAGTCGGCATGTTTGGCACCCCCTCAGTGTCCTTCTACGACGCAACCGATAGCGGTCCGATGGGCGATCAGATTCGCGGCTTTGGATTCACCGGCGATGGAGGCACAGATACGCTATTTCGCTTCTTCACCGCCTCAGTCTTTGCGCCCACCAGCAACTCCGGCTTTCCGCAGAAAGATCCGGATGGGGCACGCCGCGACATGGAACGGTTTATGCTCGCCTTTGACAGCGACCTCGCACCAATCGTCGGCCAGCAGATCACGCTCGACGCCCGCAATCGCGCCACGGCAGGCCCGCGGATCGATCTGCTGTTGGCTCGCGCGGCAGCACCCTTCCGGTCCAAGGCGTTGCCGGGAGCGGCGACGGAATGCGACGTGGTCGCAAATCTGGTGATCGGCGACCAGCGAATGAGCTATCTTTACGATCCTGCGACGGCCAGTTTCCGCCCAGGCGACGCTTCGCCAGCAAAAAACGATGCGGAATTCCGCAGCCTGGCAGCAAAGCCGGGCCAGGAAATTACCTTTACAGCCACTCCTCCCGGCTCCGGCGCGCGCATGGCCTTTGGCCGTTAGATCCGCTGGATGCGGAGATCCTTGTATTCGATCCAACTCCCTTTCTGGTGGGCCTGGATCAGAATCGTTCCGGGAACAGTGCGTTCCAGCTTTTCGCAATCCACCAGCGTCTCCCCTTGAATGCGGACGACACAGCGTTTGCCTTTGGCCACCAGTTGGAACAGGTACCACTCTTCGGGCTGAATCCGGGGATAGCGTGAGGCGCGTTCGTAGTGGTACAACGAACCAGTAGGATAAACGGCGCCCTCAACGTCATGCACCTGGATCTCATAGCGATCCGCCTTCCCGTCCTCACCGCCACGGAACAGTACGCCTCCATTCGAGTTCTTGCTGGCCCGGATGTAACATTCGAACCGGAAGTCCTGGTAGCGCTCCTTGCTCACCAGGTAGCCCAATCCGTCGGCACGCAGGACGTTGCCAATCGCTTCCCAGCTCGCTTTCTCCGTCGCGTTCCACTTCGAGAGATCTTCCGGCTTGTTGTAGAGAACTTCCCACTTCTCCTTACCCGGCAAACGAGTGATTTTGAAGTTGCGGTAGCGCAGCGGATAGCTAAGGCTCTCAATCCCCAGATGGCCACGGCGCAGGCGGAACTTCAACTCGTCGTTCTTTTCGACGTCGATGTCCTGCACGAGAACGCCATTCCACCAGACCTTGAGGCTCGGCCAGTCCATCCGGATGCGGAACTGATTCCACTCGCCCTTGTTGCGCACCGTCACTTTCGAAGGCGCCACCACTGGAAAGATGGAGCCGACGCTCTCGCGCAAAGGCGGATTGTCTTCCTTCTGGAAGATGTTCAGCTTGAAGCCGCAATAGGTGGGGGGACCGTGCTTCGGCGCGGCAAAATAGAGGCCGCCGTTCGCCCAGTTCTGGATAAAGACCTCACCAGACCAATCGAAGTTTTCGTACTCAGCGTCGCTGCGCAGCCAGGACGGATAATTCGAGCCCGGATGCACCACGATTTCTCCGTCCTGCGCATAGAAGGCAGTTTCCGGACCATTCTCGATCTTCCATCCTTTCAGGCTTTTGCCGTCAAAAAGCCCTGTTTCTTGTCCGTAGACTGGAGCGGCTAATGCACCACCCAGTACAATGAGTTGACGGCGTGTCAACTCTCCCGATCTGACTGTCGATCCCATGACTAGTGATTCTATAAAACCCGCATCTCGTGGAAGCCGTAATCCAGCACCTACATACGTATTTTCTCTTCCCCTTCGCCGTCGATCGCAGCGAAGTGCTGAAGAATCACGGGCAAGTCTGGCACGGACGCTATTGGATTGACGGCCTCGACGATTGGATCAACGCGCATCCGGTCCATGATTCGCCGGTAGTTGCCAACATCGGCCGGTGGCAGCGCGCCTCCTATACGCAGTTCGATCTGGAATCGCCTGCCTATCAGGACATGATCTTCTTCCACCCCTTCGTCCGTCGTATTTTTTTCGATACGGCAGGCGTTGGATCTTCCGATAACGAAGTGGAAGCGCTGCTGCGTTGCTATTCGATTCCCCTTTCCCCTGAAAACAAGCTCTTCTTTACTGCCGAAGATAACCGCGAACGGGAAGCAGAAATGGAGGTCACTGACCTCCGCCTCTTTCTGTTCGCCAACGGCATCGGGATGCTGGGAATCGGAGTGGAAGCCTTCGACCTTCCAGTCGACAAAGCCCTCTGGATCAATGAGATGGCGCGTAAAATCTATCCTAGCTCTGGAAGACAATTACGCGAAGGCCGCACCCCGTCCAAGGTTTCCTTTTCAGTCGAGACCCCCTACGGCCGGACTCAGGTGTTGCAGGCAAGCTTCGAAGACAGTGCGATGCGCGGCTTTCTGCCACCCGTCTCGAATCTGATCACTTCCCTGCTCTACTTTGCCGATTACCAGCGCGGCGAATACGAACCAGTGCTCGACGAGCGGACCATCGTCTATTCCTATCTCGCCGTCGACCCGCACAGCGTTCCGGAGAATTTCCATAAGAGCGAGGAATATGACATCCTCTTTTCTCGTGCGCTCTACGTCGATCACGACGGCAAGGACTACCGCTACGCCCGTGGCTTTACCAAGCGCTTGATGGAGCAGCAGGTGTACCGGCGCTGGGCGCATCAGGGTACGCTGTACGGCTTCACTTCTTACTCAAACGTCACGATGTGCTTTGGCACTTTCGATTGCGACGATCACCAGCTCAGCGAGGGCTTCCTCATCCACCGGATGTTCGACTCCCGCTACTATCTGATGGCGATCATCGCGTTGTTCTATCGCGCCACCCTGCTCGACTTCGCCGAACGCGTCGCGCTCGTTTCCCGGCGTCTCTACGTCGACTTTCAGGATGGGCGTCTGTCCGATGGCAACATCGAGCGCACCAACCAGCTTCGCTATGAGTTCCTTGTGTTTTCCAACTACTGGCATTTCGATGAACTCGCCAATAAGGATGAGGAGTCCGAGCATTTCCGCATGTTGAGCGGCGTCTACGACATCCACAACATGAAGATGGAAGTCGAGCGCGAAATCGACAAGTTGAATTCGAGTCTGACCGAGTACTACACGGCTCGCAACACCCAGGCGGTGAACCGTTTGGCCTTTGTCTCGACCATTCTTGGTGCAGGCGCGGTGGTCACGGGATTCTTCGGGATGAACTTCTCCTACCTGTTTGAGAAAACCTTCTTCCATCCGACGGCAGACACGCTCTGGATCCACTGGGCCGCCATTCTGGCCGTGGTCGCATTCTGCCTCTTTGCACTGGGCATTACCGCCTATCTGTTCACCCGCAACTGGGCCGATTACCGCAACGTGCTGCGGCCGGGTCAGGAACTGGCGCCTGGAGTTTCGCGCAAGCCTGGCGTCGGTAACGGCCGCACGTAGTAAAACGCGCGCCAGGCCTGGCCATAGGGCCTTTCCCAATAGAGATGGACCACCACTCCGATGCCCACGCAGAGAGCGGTCACCGCAAATGCGTAAGGCAAGCCCCCCAGCATGGCCAGATAACCTCCGCCGAGAACCAGACCGATCTGCTGGCAGATGTAGATCGGATAAGACGCATCCCCGAGAAACACCAGCCAATCCGGCATCTTCGCTTTCCGCCAAGCGGGTAGCACGACTCCCGAAACAACCAGGATCGCAGGCAGGCCAAAGCGTTCAACGCGCCATAGGTGATTGCCAAAAGCTTTCTCCCAATTGAAAGAAGCAGGATAGGACGCGCCTTGCCACGACAATCCGAGCCACCATCCGATTCCTGTTGCTAAGAGCACCACTCCAAGCCAGCGTGGCGCTTCCTTGCGCTTGGCCAACTCTCCGATGAGGCAACCTCCCGCAAAGAGAATCAACAACGGCCAACGATAGCAGCCCATCAGCAACATGACGGCAGCGCCCCACCAGCCGAGCTTGCGCACCCCCAAAGCGAGCAACACGGCAAGAATGCAGTAGAACCACATCTCGTAGACAAGCGTCCAGCCATGGATCAGGACCGGCCCATTCGGTTGGCGGAAGAACAACAAACTCTTCCAAACCTGCTCCCAACTGGACGTGATCCCGGCCTCAAGCTTCCACCAGTATTCGATCGCCGTCACGGCGTAATAGAGCGGCACGATCTTCCAGATTCGCTTGAGGAGAAAGCGCACCGCGCTCGTCTCCCGTTCCGCAACCGTGGAAACAATAAAGCCGCTGATGACGAAAAACACGTCAACACCGAAAATCATACTCTTGCGCCAGCTTTCGTTTTCGCAAAGCCAACAGCCATCTCCGCGCAGCACCAGCGCGTAAAAGGTGTGATAGAAAACAACGGCGATCGCGGCCACGGCGCGCAAGACTTGGAGGATTTCCAGGCGCTGCATTACTTCTCGATACTAGCTGAGATCATTTCGCCGCCGGGTTGGAATTTTCTAATCGCATCTTCATCAAAATTGAGCTCACCGCACCAGATCGGCTAGACTAGAAAGTTATGGCATCTCCTGAGAAACTCTACAGCGCCGAATACATCGGCAGCGGCACCTTCATCATTTCCAAGCCGGCTCGCAAGAAGAAGAAGCTTACCCAGAGCCGCAAGAAGTCCCCCCAACGCGGCGCTCGCAAGTAGTTCGAGTCCGATGAAAATCAAGGAACTTCGCCTCCATCCTCAGGCGATCGCGGATGGCCCTCTTCGTAGTTCCTATGGCCTCCATGCACCCTACGCTCTGCGTACCATCGTCGAAGTAGTCACCACCGACGGCATTACTGGCATTAGCGAAACCTATGGCGGCGATCGCCCCTTGGCCGCGCTAGAGGCTGCGCGCTCGCGCGTGGTCGGCATGAATCCCTTTGATCTCACCCGCTTCTGGCAGTACCTGAACGGCGATACAGACAAGGCGATTGATCCGGCTGGCGCCCGTTCGCAAACCATGCTGGTGCCGGGCGAGAACCCGCTCGACGAAGCAGCGCGTACTTTTGCCGCCATTGAGATTGCTTGTCTCGATGCGATTGGGCAGGCAGTAAACGAACCACTCTGCGATCTGATCGGTGGCCGTGCCCGCGATGCAGCTCCCTTCTCCGCGTACTTGTTCTATAAGCATGCCGGCGGTGGTGGTACGGGAAGCGATGCCCGCGAAGATAAGTACGGCGAGTGCCTCTCTCCTGAAACGATCGTCGAGCAATGCCGCCGCTTCATTGAGGAATATAGCTTTCGCGAGATCAAGCTGAAGGGCGGCGTTCTCGATCCGGAAGTCGAAATCGAAACCATCCGTGCGCTCCGCGCCGCCTTTGGTCCATCCTATCCTCTGCGCATCGATCCGAATTGCGCCTGGAGTGTCGATACCAGCGTCCAGATCGGTATTGCCTTGCGCGAGGAACTGTCGGGCGGCGGTTATCTCGAAGATCCTTGCGCGAGTCTCGAAGGCATGGCCGAAGTTCGCAAGCGTCTTCTCGCTGAGGGCGTCAACACTCTCTTTGCATCGAATGTTGCCACCACCTGCTTCGCGCATGTGCCACAAGCCAAAGAGCTTGACGCCGTGCAGATCATCCTCAGCGACCCGCATTACTGGGGTGGCCTGCGGAAGCAGAAGCAACTCAGTGAACTCTGCGAGGTATTGGGCTTAGGACTTTCAATGCACTCGAACAACCACCTGGGCGTCAGCATGATGACAATGGCCCATGCGGCTTGCGCGTCCCCACACCTCACCCATGCCTGCGATACGCATTATCCGTGGCAGACCGAAATCGACGAAGTGATCGTCGGAGGACGCGTGAAGTTTGTCGATGGCGCGGTACCCATTCCGGACAAGCCGGGCCTCGGCGTAACTCTCGATTACGATCAGTTGGCCCGTGGGGTGGAACGCTACAACAATCTGCCCTTCCGCAAGCGCGACGACACCGCCGAGATGCGCAAGCATGTCGATCCCAATTGGGAACGTATTCTTCCTCGCTGGTAAGCCATGTCCGCCGGTATTTCGCTGTTCTACTCAGCGGCGCAGGACGCTGCCGCGTTGGCAATCCGTACCCGCCTCAATCGGCTCACTGACCTCCAAGTGGCTCACATCGGAGTGACCCGGGAATCCTTTCTGGAAGATCTCGCCGATGCCTGCAGCTCCGGCGATGCCTTAATTGTTCTGCTCTCGCAAGACATCTTGCCCGAGGGCGGCTCGCCGCGCGAAGTCTACGCGCCTTTGCTCGAGCGAATCGAATCTCACGCGCCCACAGCAATCGTGACGCTGAATTCGCTGCCACTGCCACCGCTGCTCGCCAAGTCGAAACGGGCTGACTGGGCCACCTCACCGGTCGCCGCGCTCCGTCAGATTGAAGCCTGGTCAATCGCCTGGCGGCCGCGCTTACCAGAGCCGGAAATCGCTCGTCCGCAAGTGCCCGTTGAGGTGGATGCGGGTCTGCTCGAAGCCCTCTTTGCAAGGCTCATCGACAATACGGAAAACTTCGCGGTTTCTCATCCCAGCCCTGCCGTGCGAACCCAGTTTGGCCAGCACTTTGCAACTCTGGCGCGCCCGCACTTTGAAGCAGTGCACTGGGTGGAAGCGCCACATCAGGTTGCCGCCTTGCGGGACGGCGCTCTCAAAGCAATCGTGCCCGGTGGCCGTGCCCTTTGGATTGTGAACGGCTACGACGGCGACCCCATCCTGCCCCCCGCGCAGTCCTCGATTCTCAGCCTCCGTACCCACGGCGCTGTTGGACTGCCGGATCTCGAGATCGAAGAGACCGCGCCGCTCGATCCTTATGCCATGCTGCGCGCAACGCCCTCGCACGAAGGGGAGACGCTCCCGTTCTGCACTTTCGAGTTTGAACGTTCTCTTCCGGAATTGTTTCAGGTGCATTGGTCCCTCGGAGAACGAGTCGCACGCAAGGCCGGTTCTTTCTTCCGGGTGAATCATCGTGTTGCGGAAGCGATCTGGCTCTACGAATTGTTGCTGGCGGAAGCCAGTGCCCGCGGCCATGCGCAGTGTGTCGCAGACTGCGAGAACGAGTTGTACTGGCTGCGCGCCGGAGGCGAGCGGAAAGTCCAATTGATGCAGGCCAGCCAGGCCAGTCTGTTCTAGACTAAGCCGCGATACACTCGACACTTGGCTTCCTCACTTCGATCTCAAGGCTGGTTCGATTCGCGCGAATATTACTCGTTCGCCCGCCGCTCTACACTCCGCGCCCAAGGCCTCACACGAGCGATCACAGAAGGCAAACCAGTGATCGGCATCTGCAATACGGCCTCCGACCTCAACCCCTGCAATCGCCATCTCACCCAAGTGGCCGAAGCCGTCAAACGGGGCGTTTGGGCCGCCGGTGGCGTGCCTTGCGAGTTCCCTGTCATCAGCCTGGGCGAGATGTTTCTCAAGCCGACAGCGATGCTGTATCGCAATCTGATGAGCATGGACGTCGAAGAGATGATCCGCGCCAATCCGATCGATGCGGTTGTCCTTCTTGGAGGCTGCGATAAGACGATTCCGGCCTTGCTGATGGGCGCGGCAAGCGCCGATGTTCCAGCGATTGTGGTGCCTGGCGGCCCGATGCTTTCTGGAACCTTTCGCGGGCAAACTCTCGGGAGCGGTACGGACGGACGTAAGCTCTTCGATCTCTATCGCGCCGGGCAACTGAACGACGGAGACATGGAAGAGTTAGAGTGTTCCATCGCGCGCTCACAGGGGCACTGCATGGTGATGGGAACAGCCAGTTCGATGGCGCTCATTGCCGAAGCGCTGGGGATGACGCTGCCCGATGCCGCCGCTTGGCCTGCCGTCGATGCCCGCCGTTTCACAATCGCAGAACAGAGCGGCACCCGCGCAGTCCAGATGGCCCGGCAGGGCCCCAAACCATCTGAAGTCCTCACGATCCATGCGTTTCACAATGCGATCACCGCGCTCATGGCGGCAGGAGCTTCCACCAACGCGGTGGTCCATTTGCTTGCCATTGCCGGACGGGTCGGAGTGGATCTCACGCTCGATCATTTTGAAGCGATCTCGAATCTTTCCCCGCTCCTGCTCGACCTCAAACCGCATGGTCAATACCTGATGGAAGACTTCGCCTACGCTGGTGGCGCGGCCACGCTCCTGCAACACCTGCTGCCCTTGCTCCAGCCGGATGCGCTGACTGTCAGCGGCCACTCGCTCGGCGTCCAGTTGGCAGGCCACCGCACACATCCACAACCTGTAATCCGCGACCTGAACCATCCGCTCGACACGAACGGCGGCATCAAGGTCTTGCGCGGCAACCTCGCACCGCATGGTGCGCTCATCAAGACCAGTGCAGCCTCCCCCTCTCTCCTCACCACGCGTGGCCGTGCGATCGTCTTCGAGTCAAAGGACGAGATGCTGGCCAAGGTGAATGACGAGTCCTTCGACGTCGATGCCTCCAGCGTCCTGGTGCTTCGCAATGCAGGGCCGCACGGTGCGCCGGGCTTTCCCGAGTGGGGTCATATGCCGCTGCCCAAGAGTCTGATGGCGAAAGGAGTCGCCGATGTGGTTCGCATTTCGGACGCGCGCATGTCCGGCACCAGCTTCGGAACCGTTGTATTGCACATCAGTCCCGAAGCCTGGATTGGCGGACCGCTGGCAGCGGTCGAGACAGGCGACGAGATTGAACTGCATGTTCCGGAGCGCCGGTTGACCCTGGCAGTCCCTGCAGGCACGATCGAGCAACGGCTGGCAAAGCGCCCAGCACCCCAACCTCATTACACGCGCGGATACGGCAAGCTCTTTCTCGACCACGTTGAGCAGGCTCATCTCGGCTGTGATTTCGACTTTCTCAAACGAAACTGATGATGAAGCGTTTTCTGATCGCGATTGCGATCTTCACTCTATTTCTCATTGCCAATCGGGCCGCCTTCGAGGGCTATTTTTCCGGAGACGATCTCGATAATCTGAGTTGGGCCACGGTCCCCAGCGCGGATCGTTTCCCCTTCTCCAAGCAACTGCTGACACCCACTTTTTCAGAATCGAATCAGCGCCCCACCGGCGCCATGTTCTACCGCATTGCCGGCCTGCGCTTTGGCCTCGACTTCTCACGCTACATTCCGATTCTTTTTGCGATCCACCTCTGCAATGCCGCAATGCTCGCCTGGATTGTCTGGCGAAAGACCGGGCAGGAGCTAGCCACCTGGGCCATCACCGTCTTCTTCCTCTTCCACACCGCGCTGCTCGAAGCGTTCTGGAAGCCGATGTACATCTTCGATCTGCTGTGCGCCAGCTTCTGCCTGATCACTTGGCTCCTCTTCAGTACCCGCTATTGGCCGCTGGCACTCGCCAGCTTCTGGCTCGCGTACAAATCCAAAGAGGTGGCGCTCTTCTTCCCCGTCGTACTGGCGCTCGATCATTGGCGGCGCGCCATTCCCTTTTTTCTGATTAGTGCAAATTTTGGCCTGCAAGCCTTGCGCGCCAACGCGGGGAGGGACAACGCCTATACGCTGCGATTCAACCTCTCTTCCTTACGGACCACGCTGCCTTTTTACGCCCAGCAGGCTGCGATCAGCCGATATGGGGCCATCCTATTGGCGCCGCTTCTGTACTTCGTTCGGGAATGGCAGATTCTGAAGTATTTCGCGGGAACGCTCGCACTGCTGATCCCCCTTCTCTTTCTGCCCGCACGGCTCTTCAGCGTCTATCTTTATGTGCCCCTGATCCCAGCCTGCGTCGGCCTGGCCTTTGTCTTCTCACGAGTACCTCGAAGCGCGCTCGCCACCGGGTTGCTTCTCTGGTGCGGGCTCAACTATGGCGCCTTGCGAGAGAAACGAAAGACGGAACTCAGCATTGCGCAAGAATCCCGTGCCTGGGTGGAGCAGTTGCAGAAGGCACATGAGGAGGCTCCCATCGAGCCGCCCGCCTTTTATGAGAATGTACCGCCTGGTTTGCAGCTCTATGGCATGCAGGGCGCTCTCCGTCTCATCACCCAAAGGCCAATGGCGGAAATTCTCAATTCAGAACTGGAATCCGCAAGGTTACTCGCGCAGGATCGCGAACTCCCAACGCTGTCCTGGTTCCAGCCCACCAATCGGCTCACCATCCAGCCTCATCATTTTGCCGAAGCAAAGAGAAGTTATCTTGAATTCCAGGTACCAAGTTCGAGCTGGCAATTGAAGTCTGGCTGGTATGAACAGGAGAATGGCTTCCGCTGGACTGCGCCCACCGCCACACTCATGCTGGCTGCTCCTCCCGGGGCAACTGCCCTTTAGGTGCGTTTCAATATCGGACAGACCGTCATCGAGCAACTGAAACAGATTCACACCAAAATCTATCTCAACAACGAATGGATCGGGGAGAAACATTTCACCGAACGCGGTATCCCCGTTGTGAGTTTTCCCTTGAAGCACTCGCTCAGTGGCCCCGTTGAAGTTCGCATCGAATCATCTCCCGGCTACACCGCACCAGGAGATGAACGCACCCTTGGTGTGGCCATTTTTGGCCTTGGATTCCAATGATTCGTCTGCTTCTGCAGTCTCTCCTCGGCCTTCCGCGCATCGCCTCAGAGGTGGTGCTCCCGGCAAGCAGCCCTTCGAGATCACCAGGGGCACTCCCTTCTTCCTCCATGGCCACGCCTGCTATTCCAACTTCTTTGCAAAGCAGATCCGCCCCCTCCGTACGGACGACAGAGCAGTTTGCAAGCGCGCAGGGCAGCACAAACCGCCTGGAGAAGAGTTATATTTGAAGACGCTCTTCCCCCATCTGCAGTACAGATTTATGTCTGGCGTTCGTTACTTCCTGATCAGGGAAAACTCTCAGGAAGTGGACGAAGCGATCCGGGCTTTTCTCAGGAGCAACAAAGTCGAACATGTCACTCATTCTCAAATGGATCGTCAGCGCGATCGCGCTCTATGTAGTTACGCAGTTCATCCCCGGTGTTCATGTCAGCACCGTTCCCACTATCCTGCTTGCCGCCCTGGTGATCGGTCTAGTGAACGCAACTCTGGGCAATATCCTGAAACTGCTGACCTTGCCCATCGGTTGCCTGACTCTCGGGCTGTCTAGCCTGATCATCAATGCGCTGATGTTTCTACTGGCAGCGAAGTTTGTCTCGGGATTCCGTGTTGACGGATTTGTCCCAGCATTGCTCGGCTCGCTCGTCATGTCGCTGGTGAGCGGCCTGTTTCACCTGCTGCTGGGACAGATCTTCAGCGAAACCAAGTAGCGCCTAGAGTTCCTTGATGCGAATGTTGCGGAACTCCACGCGGGTTCCGTGACCGAGGAATCCGATATGGCCGCTCTTGCGCGCCAGCCCCGGATGCTTCTTCAAAACGGCTTCGTCCTTGGCATCATCGAGATTCACATCGGAGACGACATTGCCGTTCAGTGTCACCTTGACCCTGCGGCCCTTTGCTTCAATCTGGTACTTGTTCCACACGCCATCGCGCAACACCGATCCGCGCTTAGCTGGAAAGACATCGTAGACGCTGCCGGTGTACTGGGTGGGCTTGAGCCCTGCACCCTTCTTATACTTCTCAGATTCGTCGTCGAGAATTTGGATTTCCATTCCGACATAGGCGGCGTCCCCTTCGAGCGGGGCACGAATCCCCACGCCATTGTTGCCACCATCCCAGAGCCGCCATTCCAGTTGCAGCACAAAGTCAGAGTACTCTTTCTCTGTGAAGAGGTTCCCCCCACCATTCTCGGGGCAAACCAGCACTCCCTTCTCCACCACATAGCCGACCCCATGACCCTTCACAAGCGTCCAGCCCGTCAGGTCTTTGCCATTGAACAGTTTTTTAAAACCACCTGGCGCTGCCTGTGCAGACATGGCCCCCAGAAGGATCAATCCAGCTTCTCTGCGATTCATTCTGAAAGACTACCAAAACATCTAGGCAGCGCGAAATAAAAGGAGATCAAAACTGAAGGTCACCCGCATCGATGCCGCATCGACCGCGTGCAAGGGACGATAAATCGAGTGCAGGACATCCTGTACCGCGGCGGCATCCAGATCGGCCGTCGTGCTCACCTTCTGCTGCGAGACCAGTTGGAAACCGTCGACAAAGGTTTCTGCCGTGCGTTCGACACGCTCTCTGCCCTTCCCGCGCAGTTCGATCAAATCATCCGGCGCGGGAATCGCAACCAACAGACGCCCATCATCGCGCAGAACGCGGCGAAACTCCGCCGGATTCATCCGTGCCGTAATCGACATCACCACAGAAAAACTACGATCGGAATAAGGAATCGACCGATCGGCATTCCCCACAATCCACGCGCAACTTGGATAGCGCCGCGCCGCCGCATCAATGGCTGGAATCGAAATATCCATCCCATGGCCTTCGCAGCCACTCTCTTTCGCCAGCGATCCGAGATAGAAGCCTTCGCCACAACCGGCATCGAGCACAACATCCGTTTCTGAAGCCTGCAGAAACGCGGCGAGGCCGCGAAACAACGGAGCCGTCACGCCCAAATCGTGCAAACGGCGACGTCCGGCAACAGCCTCAGCAGTATCTCCGGGATTCTTTGACCGGCGCTCCTGCGGCTGCAACAAATTCACATAGCCGCTCCGTGCGATATCGAAGGAATGACCCTTCGCGCAACGCCATTGCCGTCCCTCTCTCACAAGCGCCAAATGGCAATCCCGAACGGCGCAACACAGCATTTCTAGAGTGTAGCGAGCTTAGCGCCAATCCCCGATCGCAACAAAAGCCGCCCAGTGGTAGGGGTGCGTGCTCTTGCCGGCGCTCCGCAGAGAACGGATCATCAGACGGTTCGTAGTCCGCAGGGAATCGACGGTCGATTCTTGGTTCTGGAAGCGTTGCCGGTACAGGAGTGTCATCCATCGTCTGGTTTCCTCGTCATCAACCGGCCACAGACTCGTGATGATCGTGCGGGCCCCTGCCTGTTGAAACGCCCGGCGCAAGCCAAGAATACCTTCGCCCGCACGCAACTCCCCAACGCCCGTGTCACAACCAGAGAGCACCACCCACTCCGCAGCGCTCAAATCCAGCGTGCTCGCCTCCTCGGCGGTGAGAATGCCATCGTCCTGCCCCTCCTTCGCCATCTGCCGATGGTTCGCACCAGCAAGGGCCAGCCCGGAACGGAGTAGCGGATTCTCCATCGCCACATTTGACCCGGCACAGGATTCCAAAAAATATCCATGCGTCGCGACATGCACTACGCGCGCCTGTGCACTCCCAGCCTTCAACGCACTCTCTGTAGCGCCGCTACCGGTGAAGACATCGGCCTTCCAGCCTCGCTGCCGCCAGATCTGGGCAATGCTCCGTACTTCCGCGGCCGATCCCGGCAGGGGCTCAAACAAACGCGTGGCAAAGTCCTCACAGGCCGGACGCAGACCGCGAAAAGCAGTCTTCGCCTGAGAGAGCTGAATCGGTTGCTGTGCAAAGGAGGCATTGCCCAGAGCGAACATCCGCGTGTTCCGGTCCACCGATTCCGGTTGCCCCACCAGATCCCGCTCCGCCCCCAGAAGATGAACCAGAGGCCCGGCTTCAGCTAGGTATTGGCCATTTTTCATCACCAGGGCAGCAAAGTTCAACGCCTGCAGCGAGCCATCCGCCACCACAAAGACAGGCCCCTTGCCCGTGATGCCGAGAGGATCCCACACAAGCTTCCGGAGCGACGCCGCAAGCTCGCGGTAACTCGCTTCATTCTTCAACTGATTGCGACCCGCCGCATCGCGTTCGCGATCTAACTCCGCCCGCCACAGCTTCATGCTCCGATCGATGCGTGTGGCAGCGCCAAGATCCACCAGGCGCGGCGTCCCCTCCCCTGTCCGCCAAACGAAGGCGAGATACCGCTCCTGGCGCACATAGCCCACCAACGTAGCCCCTTGCGGCAATGCGGCTTGCACCTCCGCAAGCCCCGCACGTTCCCGGGCGATCTCAATTCGCAAGGCCCTGCTGTGCACCGCTAAGTTTGCCTCGGCGCCGTCAACAGAAGCCCGGTGTGCCTCCATCTGCGCATCAAAGTCCGCCTGTAACTTCGCCCCTTTGCCTTGTACGGCAAGACGAGCCAAATTGGACCGCGCGGTCATCACCTGCTGGACCATCTCACGGATCTGCGGATTCTCCACCTGCCGGACCGCACGCTGCCGGGCGGCCATCTCATCGAGCACCAGCACGCGCATGCGAATCAGAACATCCCAGGCCGCGCGCAGCTCCTGCGGATCTTTTCCAAGATAGGACAACATCAAATCCAGACTCTTCGTCCGGCTCGACGCATAGCGTAGCGCCTGCCGCTCTTCCACCGTCCGCAAGGTACTGGCCAGATAATCCCGCCGCCTCCGTGTCGTCTCCAGCGCCAGGGCAAAGGCATCCTCACGCCGTCCCAGATTCCCCAACACCTCAGCCAGGCGTGTTGCGGCGTTCAAAGTGAAGGGATGGGAGTCGCCCAGTTTCTCCCGCCAGATGTCGAGAGTCTGCTCCAGGAACTGTCGTGCCTCTTCATACTTACCCTCTGCCGCAGCCACCTGTCCCAGCCCCTGAATCGCATTCGCCGTCCAGACATGCCGCGCCCCCAGCGCCGCCGTCTGAATCTTCACCGCACGCTCCAGCGCAAGCCGCGCACCGGCGTAATCCTTCAGACCCAGCAGGTCCTGCCCCAGACTGTCCAGCGCGCCGCCGCTCCGCGTGTTCTCTGGCCCCAGCCGCTTCTCATAAATCGCAACAGCACGGCGATGCATGTCGCGGGCGGCGGTCCAATTGCCGGCATCCTTCTCGCCATTGCCCGCAACCACCAGCAGATCCGCAACCGAAACGGCATCCTCTCCCCCACGCCGGGTGAGAATCGCTAAACTTCGCTGGTTCGCCAAACGGGCTCCCGCAAAATCACCGAGTTCCGTCAGAATGTAAGCAAACTGGCGCAAGGCGGTCGAGAGCTGGTCCTCGCCACTCGCCCCAAGCCCCTCGAGAACCGCGATGGCTCGCTCAATCGTAATCTTCGCTGCGGCAAAATCCCCGGCTCCAATCTGCGTTCCCGCCAGTTGATTGAGGATTCTCCCAAGCAGCACATCTTCGCCCGCGCCCACTTGCTGATGGATCTCCAAGGCCCGCGTCAACTTTTCCTGCGCCTGTGAATACTCGTTCAAGGCGCTGTGCGCCGAGCCGATCCAAACCAGCGCCTCCACAGACTTCAGGCTCCGTGGCCCAAGCGCGGTCTCGTAGCTCTGCAAGGCACGCGTCGAAATCTCATGCACCCCACGATAGTCGCCCGCCAGATAGCGCAGATAGGCAAGGCGGAGATCGATATCGGCACTCGCCTCAGAATGGGCGCCCGCGCGGGAAACGGCAGCGGCACGAGCCAGATCAAGGGTCACTTGCGCACCCTTCAGATCGTGATCGCGAATCTGCCGGTCCGAAAGCGTCCGCCACTCCTCCTGCGCGCCGCTGCTCGCGGCCAGCAGCACCAGACATCTAACGGCGCGTAGCCAGTAGTTCACGAGCTTTGCCTTCGTAATCTCCATGTTGTGCAATCACCGCTTCCAACTCGCGGCGAGCCGCTTGCAACTGCGACGAGCGCAGCAACGAGTAGCCCAGATAGAAACGCGCCTCTTCTGAGTAAGTGGAATTGCTATTCGCGATTGATTCTAACTCGTGTGCCACATCGGAGTGGGGGTCGGAATACAAACGGCAGATCGCAAGAAAATAACGTGCCTCCAGCGCATCGGGATACTTTTCTAAAACGATGCGCAAGGCAGACGCCGTACCGGCGAAATCTCCCTTGGAATATCCGCGCATCGCGTCACGGAAAGCCACCTTCTCCGCGCTCTGCGTACCACGGAGCGTCGCATTCTGATATGGAGGAGGAGCCACTTGTGCGGTCAGAACCGGGCGCTCCACCGGTAACACGGCAGGTGCTTCCCGGCTGGAGGAACGCCACAAAAACACGGACAGACAAGCGGCTGCGGCCACGGCCAGAATCCAGCGCAGAGGAGTTCTCCGAGACTGCCGCCCCGGCCCAAGTTCTTCTAAGCCAGCTCGAATCACGCGCATGGCTTCGAGCTCTGCAAAGCAATCCTCACACTGAAAATAATGAGACTCATAGGCTTCACGCATCTCCTCGCTGAGTTGGCCGGAGAGATACTGTTCGGCAACTTCTTTCTGCGCAAAGTCCGTGCAATTCATTTGGGCTCTCCCTTTAAGAGTGGCCAGCGTTGCACGATTCGTGACAGCGGCTGCAACTTACTCACCAATTTCTTTAGAGCTCTGGACTTCCGCTGCCGCACCAGTTCTGCACTCATTCCGATCAAGTGAGCCACTTCCCCAGGCTTATAGCCGTCAATCAACGTCATCCAGAGGATGCGGCGGTCTGTCGCCTCCAGGTTCGAGATCTCCCGGCGCGCGGTCTCCATCAACTCCGATACCTGTTTCGGAGCGGCAGCAACCAAATGATGATTCTCCAGGATCGGCTCTGCTTGCTCGCGCACCTTCCGGCGGATCGCATCCGCAAACTGATTCCTGGCAACGGCATAGACAAAGGAAGCCAGAGTTTCCGCTTGCCGGAGCTTTCCATCACGCACCGCGCAGAGTACGGCGATTAAAGTCTCCTGGGTCACTTCCTGAATCAGATCGAAGTCCGAGGTCCTGGCGCCGGTATAGGCTCGAATGCGCGGCTCGAAGTAGGTGACTAACTCCGCTTCCGCGTTTCGATCTTCCTTGCGGATTTGCGCAATGAGTCCGACGAAGTCCACGTGGAAATATTTTAGTCTGTGAAATCGAGCGAGAGCGAGAATCTGGTTGACGGAACTTCCAAACTTCGATAAAGTCCTTATCGAATCGTTTCGCTAATCGATACGCTACCGGCCCAAGGAGTCCCACCATGCTCATCCGCCTCACTCTACTGCTCGTGCTCGCCGCCTCGCTCGCGGTCGCCCAAACCGCTTCCGGCGTTATTCTCGGCACGGTTCGCGACACCCAGGATGCCCCTGTCCCGGGCGCAACCGTCACAGTCACCAACACGGGAACCAACATCACCCGCAACTTCACCACAGACTCCAAAGGAAACTACACCTTCCCCTTTCTCGTCCCCGGACTCTACTCCGTCTCCGCCGAGGCACAGGGATTTCGCCGCGCAAATCGAACCAGCATCCGCCTCAGTGTCGAAGACAACCTGAATGTCGATTTCAAACTGGAGCTCGGCTCCGTTAGCGAGCAGATTACGGTGGACGGCCAGGCGACACTCCTCGACACCTCCACCAACACGCTTGGCCAGGTGATCGAGTCCAAGCGCATTGTCGATCTGCCGCTCAACGGCCGCGATCCGCTATCCCTCGCCACACTCGTCCCTGGCGTGGTGCCTGTCCCCAGAGGCCCGGCGCCGATTCATCTGGGCGGTTCCATCCCTGGCATGAACGGCGCCGGCAACGGCACCAGCGAAGTGCTGCTCGACGGCGCCACCGACACCGTGCCGCGCAATCGCAGCTTCCTGCTCATCCACACGCCGAATGCCGACTCCGTCGAAGAGTTCAAGGTCCAGACCAATGCGATGAGCGCCGAATTTGGACGCTCCAATGGTGGTGTCATCAGCTTCATCACCAAATCCGGCGGCAACACGCCACACGGTACGGTCTACTGGTTCCTGCGCAACTCCGAGTTCGATGCGAACGACTTCTTCCAGAATCGCAATCGAATTCCGCTCGGCAACCTGCGCCGCAACCAGGCAGGCTTCACCTTGGGCGGCCCCATCCTGATCCCCAAGATCTACAACGGCCGCAATCGCACCTTCTTCTTCACCGATTACGAAGCCTTCCGCGAATCCGCTCTCGCCCCCACCACCTTCACCGTGCCCACCGCTCTCGAACGCACCGGCGACTTCTCGCAGACCCTCAACTCTGCCGGCAATCGCATTCTCATCTACGATCCGCTCACAGGCTCCACGCGAACTCCTTTTGCGGGCAACGTCATTCCCTCAAACCGGATTAGCCCGGTCGCAAACAAGCTGCTCAGCCTCTACCCGCTGCCCAACAACGACCGCGTTAACGGCAATCTCGTACTCAGTTCCTCACGCGTCAACACCACCGACACCTTCGACACCCGCATCGATCACAACTTCACGCCCGCACACCGCATCATGGGCCGCGTCTCGATCCAGAACCCGCGCACCGGCGAGCCGAACTACTTCCAGAATGCCGGCAACCCCAGCAATCCTCCGCTCATCCAGCGGCGGCGTTCCGGCACCGTGCAATACACTGGTACCCTCTCGCCCACCCTGATCTTCAACGTCCACTATGGCCTCTCCCACATGTACGGCACCCGCGTCGCCTGGAGCGATGGCCTCGACATTACGACGCTCGGCTTCTCCCCCAGCTTCCGCGACGGCCAGCAAGTGCACGCGCTTCCGGTGATCAGCGCCAGTGGCTATGCTGGTCTCGGCAACGGCGCGCAGAACTACAGCACCCAGACAGCCCACACCATGCTTGCGTCCGGCACCAAGATCCGAGGCGCTCACACGCTGAAGTTTGGCTTCGACTATCGCGCGATCTATAACAACCAACTCCAGAACAACCTGGCGGAAGGCAGCCTCTCCTTCGGGACAAACTTCACCCAAGGTCCCAACCCGAATCAAGCCTCCACCACTGCCGGCAACGGCATCGCTACCATGCTCCTTGGCTATCCCTCCGGTTCTATTCGCACCCAACCTGCCACGGCCTATCGCGGCAGTTACCAGGGTCTCTATGTCCAGGACGATTGGCGCGCCACCAAGAAACTCTCCCTCAATGTCGGTCTGCGTTGGGAAGTGAATCATCCCCGCACCGAACGCTATGACCGCATCAGTATCTTCGATGGCTCGCTTCCTTCGCCCATCGCCACAAAGGTGCCTTCGCTTCCGAATCTCAAGGGACAAATGCTGTTCCGTGGCCCGGACAATCGCCCGGTCGACAAGACCGATCTGAATAACTTCGGCCCGCGCTTTGGCCTCGCCTACCAGCTCTTCTCTAAGACCACCATCCGCACTGGTTACGGCATCTTCTTCGGCCTGCCCCCAACAGACGCGAGCCTCAGTGGCACTTATGCCGACGGCTTCACCTCGAACACCAGCATCATCTCCACCATCGATGGCATCACGCCCATCGTCAACCTCGCCAACCCCTTCCCCAACGGCATCAACCAGCCACAACCGAAATCCACCTTTGGCCCCGACCTCTTCCTCGGGCAAAGCGTCAACTCCCTCATCCTCTCGTTCGCCACGCCGTACATCCAGCAATGGAACTTCTCACTCCAGCAAATGGTGGGCAACTCCCTGCTCCTCGAAGCCGCCTATGCCGGCAGCAAGGGCAACAAGCTCGGCCTGCCCGCGCTCAACGTCAACTCCCTGACCGCCGCGCAAACCGCCCTCGGCACCGCCAATCAGCAACTCGTCCCCAATCCCTTCTATGGAACCATCACCGACCCCACTTCGTCGCTCTCCCTCCCAACTATCCAGGCCGGCCAACTCCTCCGCCCCTTCCCGCAATACCAAAGTGTGATTGCCGACTTCCCTTCTCTCGGCAACTCGCAATACCACTCGCTCCAATTGAAGCTCGAAAAGCGCCTCTCCAAGGGCTACACGCTGCTCGTGGGCTTCACTGCCGCGAAGTCGATCAACGACTCTTCCCAAGACATGTACGGCCCGGTCAGCGGCATTCAGGACCCAACCAATCTCCGCATGGAGCGCTCGCTCGATCCCCAGGATGTCTCGAAGCGCCTCGTCCTCAGCGGCGTCTGGGATCTGCCGGTTGGCCGTGGCCGCCACTTTGGCACCTCCTGGTCTAAGCCCATGGACGCCCTGCTCGGCGGATGGCAGTTCAACACGATCGCCAGCTTCCAAAGTGGCTTGCCCCTGGTGATGACCAGCACCGGCGCCGCGCGCCCCAATCGCATCGCCACCGGCACGGCGCCCTCGGGCCCCATCCAGAAGAATCTCGATCGCGCCTTCGACACCAGCGCCTTCGCGGTTCCAGCAGCCTTCACCTTTGGCAACAGCAGCCGCACCGCGCCGGACATGCGCACCCACGGCATCGCCAACTACGACCTGTCGCTGTTCAAGACCTGGAAGCTGCGCGAATCGCTGAAAGCGCAGTTCCGCATGGAAGCCTTCAACGCCTTCAACCGCGTCCAGTTTGGACCTCCCGGCACCCAGGCAGGCACCACCTCCTTCGGCGTCATCACCTCGCAATTCAACATCCCGCGCCAGCTCCAGCTCGCGCTGAAGATCATCTTTTAAGGAAGCACCCGTGCAAATCACCCGTCGAACAGCAATGCTCTCCGCCGTGGCCTATTCGAATGTCCTCGGCGCCAACGATCGCATCAACGTCGGCCTCATCGGTTGCGGCAATCTTGGCATGCGCCACCTCCGCATCTACCAGAAGCCAATGCTCGAGGAAGGCAAGATCCACATCGCCGGCATCAGCGACATCTACACCGGCGCCAAGCGCCGTGGCGCGGCGCAAGTGAAGCTCGAAACCAAGGACATCCATCACGACTATCAGGAACTTATTGCCCGCAAGGACATCGACGCGATCATGGTCGTCACTCCCGAGCATTGGCATCACAAGATGACCATCGCCGCGCTCAACGGCGGCAAGGACGTCTATCTCGAAAAGCCGATGACCTTCACCATTGCCGAAGCCAAGGACATCGACGAGACCGTCAAGCGCACCGGCCGCGTACTGCAGATCGGCGCGCAATGGTGCTCTGACCCTCGCTACCATCGGGCCAAGGAGATCGTCGAGAAAGGCTGGCTCGGCAACATCCTCTTCGCCCAATCCACTTACTCGATGAACTCCGTCTACGGGCTCTGGGAATATGACATCGAAGCAGAGGCTTCCGCGCAAACCATCGATTGGCCCCGCTTCCTCGGCTCGGCGCCCAAGCGTCCCTATAGCGGAGAACGTTACTTCCGCTGGCGCAAATACTGGGATTATTCAAACGGCGTTGTTTCCGATTTCATGTACCACCGCCTCGCCCCGATGATGCTCACCCTCGGAGGCCGCTTCCCCAATCTGGTCAGCGCTAATGGCGGCGTCTACCAGTTCAAGGATCGCGAAGTGCCAGAGACCTTCACGATGACAGCCGAGTACGACAGTTTCTTTGTCACCGTTGCCTCGAGCGCCGCCAGCATTGGCCCCGAGCGCCACCACGGCCCCGCCATCTATGGCCATGAAGCAACGCTTGCTTTCTACGATGGGTCCATTACCGTCACTCCCGACCGGCAGTTCCGCAAGAAGTTTGAAGCCGCTGCCGGCAAGCCGGAATTGAAGATCGAATGCATGCCCAAAGATCTGAACGAGATCCGCATCAATCATGCCCGCAACTTCTACGACTGCATGCGTACCCGCCAACAGCCGATCCTCAACTCTCACCTCGGCTACCAGGTGATGACGGCGATCAAGCTTGCCTCCGATTCCTATCGCGAGCGCCGCATGATGGCCTTCGATCCCAAGACAGAAAAGGTGCTCGCCAAGGCCCCACCACGCGTCGGCTACGAAGGCGACGGCAAAAACTACCAGGAGCCCACCTAAGGCGCCGTCTCAGTGCAAACTGAAACTCTATGGCAACCATGCAAGATGTCGCAAAGAAGGCCAAGGTCTCGGTAGCCACCGTGTCCGCCGTTCTCAATCGCTCCACCTATGTCAGCCCGGAGCTGACGGTGCGCGTCCAGAAGGCGGCCGCGGAACTCGACTACCGCATCAACGCACTCGCGCGCAGTCTGAAGCAGGGTTCGACGCAAACGGTCGGCATGCTGATTCCAAGTTTTGGTACGCCCGATCCCTTCTTTGCCGACGTTGTCGATGGCGTGGAAACCACGCTGCGCACGGCAAACTATTCGCTGCTGCTCGGACAAACGCACAACCGCGTCGCCGAGCAGTCGCGCCACATCGCTGCCTTCCGCGACAGGCTCGTCGATGGCCTGCTGCTGTTCCAGGCTCCCGGCCTCGACCTCGAGCTCGACAAGCTTCTGGCCGAACGCCGGCCCGTCGTCTTCGTCGGCCGCGTGCCACAGCCCACGGCTGCCGATGTCGTCGCCACCGACATTGAAATCGGCACCTGGCTCGGCTGCTCCCATCTCTTGCAGAAAGGCCACCGCCGCATCGGCCTCGTCACCCAAAAGGACTCGCTGTCGGTACGCGAATTCCGTCTCACCGGGTGGCGACGCGCCCATCGTGAAGCAACAACGCCACTCGACGAAGCACTCCATGTCGAGGGCGAACTCTCAAGCCAGGGCGGCTACGCGGCCTGCATGCAACTCCTCGACCGCAAGCCCCTGCCGCAGGCGATCTTCGTCGACGACCTGGTGCTCACCATCGGCGTGGTCGACGCATTGCAGCAGCGCGGGCTCACCAACAAGATCGAAGTCCTCAGCTCTGACGATGCCGGTTGGCTCGATGTCTTTCACATCCCCATCAGCACCATCGTCCAGCCCAGCCAGAGCGTCGGCTCGGTGGCCGCACAGCTCTTTCTCAATCGCATCGAAGACCCCAATCGTCCCTACGAAACCATTCTTCTGAAACCCACTCTGAAACTACGATAAGGCTCAACTTTACTCTCTATGTCAGCTCCCAAAGTGCTCATCATCATCGGCGATGCCGCCGAAGCTCTCGATACTCTGTACCCCTTCTTCCGCATCCGCGAGGACAATTATGAAGTGGTCGTTGCCGGCCCCGAAAAGCGCGTGTATCACCTCGTCATGCACGAGATTCCTCCCGGCTGGGACATCACGCGCGAAGGCCCCAGCTATCACATGGCCTCAGACATCGCCTTCCGCGATGTCGATCCCAACGAGTATCTGGGTCTCTTCATCACTGGCGGCCGCGCGCCCGAATACCTCCGCTACGACCCGCATCTGCTCGACATCACACGCCACTTCTTTACCCACAACAAGCCTGTCGCCAGCGTCTGCCACGGTGTCGAAATCATTGCCGCCGCCGATGTCATTCGCGGCCGCAAGGTGGCCACGGTTGCCAAGTGCGCGCTCGACGTCACCTTCTCCGGCGGCACTTTCGTCAATGAAGGTTGCGTGCGCGATGGCAATCTCGTTTCCGGCCGCACCTGGCATGACAACCACCTCTTCATGGCCGAGTTCATGCGTATGTTAGGCGAGGCGGCAAAATGATTCGCCGCCACTTCCTGGCGCTCCTGGCAGCGGCACGCGCTCCGTCCTCGGTCCAGCTCTACATCGGCAACTACGGCATGCAGTCGCTCGACCCCATGGCGGCGCTCACCGCCATCCGCAAGATCGGCTACGATGCCGCAGAGCTGTGTCTGATGCCGGGCTGGCCCACCGAGCCCTCAAAGCTGGACGCAGCCATGCGCAAGCGCATCGCGCGCCAGCCATTGCCGATCCTCAGCATGATCGAGAACTTCAACACGCTCGTCGACGAACAGGCCCACCAGGCCACGCTCGACCGCATCCGTGCCGCCGCCACCCTCGCGCACGATCTCGCGCCGCAAGCGCCGCCCATCCTGCAATCCGTGCTCGGCGGCAAGCCGAACGAGTGGGAGCAGGTCAAAGACAAGATGGCCGCGCGGCTCGCCGATTGGGCCCGGGTCGCGGCAGAAAACAAACTGAAGCTTGCGGTAAAGTCACACATTGGCAGCGCCTCAGACACACCGGAAAAGCTGGTCTGGCTGCTCAACAAGGTGAACAACCCGGCGTTGTCCGGCATCTATGACTACGGCCATTTCCAACTCTTGAATCTCATGCTGTCCAAGAGCCTCAACACGCTGCTGCCGCGCTGCAGCTTCATCACCTTGAAGGACGGGCGTATGGTCGACGGCAAGGCGCAATTCCTGCTGCCCGGCGACGGCAGCATCGACTACAAGGAATACTTCGCACTGCTCAAGCAGAAGAACTACCGCGGCCCCATCCTGATCGAGATCACCCGCCAACTGCAAACCCAATCCGGCTACGATCCCATCGCGGCCGCCAGGCGCTCCTACGAAAACATCGCACCGCTTCTCGCCGCTGCCAATTTACGATAGGAGTGTGACTGAATTTTGGGATGAGATCCGTGGCTGGCAAGTAGGCGAGGCCCGGATTCCCGATACGAAAAATCCGGAGGGTGCGATCACGAAGTACCTCCGCGATGCCGACGACTACTGGTTCCACCTCTACAAGCCGCAGCCCGGCGACACGATTGTCGACATCGGCGCCGGTCGTGGCGAAGACGTCTATGCTTTTTCAAAAGCGGTCGGGCCCACAGGGCAGGTCTGGGCGATCGAACCCCACCCTAGCACCTTCCTCGCCCTGCGCAAGCTCTGCGAATGGAACCATCTCGACAATGTCCGTCTGCGCAACTACGCCTCCACGGAGAAGGCTGAGTTGCTCCAGATTGAAACCATGGATGTCTGGGAGTCGAACTATGTCCGCGAGGGCGCCCCATCAGAGCGCAGCTTTCCGGTGGAGGGAATCCCCTTCGACGAACTCAGCCACCGCGAAGGCATCGGCCCCATCGACTTCCTCAAAATGAACATCGAAGGCGCCGAACGCATGGCGCTTCCGGGCTGCCGCCAGGCGCTCGCCCGAACGAAAAACGTCTGTATCTCAGCCCACGATTTCCGCGCGAACCGGGGCGAAGGCGAATCTTTTCGCACACTGGCCTTCGTGCGCGAATTCCTCACCGAATGCGGCTTCACCCTGGTCACCCGCGATACCGACCCGCGCTACTACGTGCCTTACCACGTCCACGGGTATCGGCCCGCCTAGGTCACCGCCCCGCAGCACAGACTCGACACAATTACTTGCAGCTTCTGTTGGATACTGAGCGTTGTGCAAGGAGAGCAAGTCTCTATCTATGTGGAACTGCTCGATGAAGGGACCATCTGTTGGCGGCCTGTTTCGGCAGAGCGTCTATCGGAAGACACGTATCGCCGGCGATATCGTGAGATGCAAGCTGTAGGACTTGAACGACAGAGTCAGCCTTATGGCTTACGAATCGGTAGGAGTCAAGTGATAGGTACCCCGACTAGAAATTAGATCTCGCCAAGGAAAGAGCTCCCGGGCCCTGACCTGACTCTGCGACGACAGGCAGCCCCAATTAACGATACACGAATATCATTATCAGTGCTACGATGAGCGAATGCGATTTTGCATTCTCATTTTCAGTAGTGCTTCTTTCCTGTGGCCGCAGGAGCCAGCTCCGGTCCAATCCACCGTCACCGTCATCGGCTCGCGCAGTCCGATGGAGATCGACAAGTCCCCCGTCTCCACCTCCGTCGTGACGCGGCAGGAGCTTGAGAATCGCAACATCCGCCAGATCGACCAGGCCCTTACCCTCACCGAGGGCGTCAACAGTCTCCGCGCGAAAGGTCCTGCCGACAACGATTTCGGCCTCGGCCTGCGCGGCTTTGCGGGCCGGGGCGGGCAGAACCGTACTCTGATCCTGCTCGACGGCCAGCCGATGAACAACTCCTACATCGGCAACGTGAACTGGTCCACCTTCTCGCCGTCAGAGATGGAGCGGGTGGAAGTCGCGCGCGGTCCCTTTTCGAGCCTCTACGGCGGCAACGCAATGGGCGGCGTCATCAACATGATCACCAGGCCCGTCGACAAGCGGCACCTCGAAGTGATGGGCCAATACGGCAATCGTGAAACCACCAACTACTCGCTGCGCGCCTCCGATCGCTTCTTCCAGAAACTCGGCCTCAGCGTCGGATACAACCGCTTCCAGACCGGCGGCTATTCGCCGCAAGAGGTTCTGAAGTCCCCCTCGACACTCAGCGGCGGCATCCCGGTCGTTGGCGTCACCCCCTGGCTCACTCCCACCAACGGGCTCACCTACCAGATCGGCGCGCGCGGCCGGAATTGGTTCCATCAGGAAGCCTGGCGCACCCGCGCCGAATACAACTTCTCGCCAAAGCACTTTGCCAGCTTCCAGTACATGCGCCAGTCGCGCCAGGACGGCTACGACGCCTACACAACCAACCTCCGCGACACCACCGGCAATCCCGTCGACAGCGGCCTTGTCCTCTCAGACAATCGCCGCTTCTCGGTTACTCCGGCGAACTTCATCGGCACACCCACCGCGGCCACGATGAACATCCTGCAAGCCCAGCTCCTGTCGACGCTCAGTTCCCACTGGACCCTCCGCGTTGCCTCCGGAATCACCCTCACCCCGCAGGATTACTACATCACCCCGGGCGCCAACGCGACTCTCAACTCGGGCAGCGGCAACTATGTCAACACCGCCAGCCGAGGAATCTACGGCAACATTCAGGCCTCCTGGAGCGGCAACGGCAAGAGCTTCATCGCCGGCACCGAACTGCGCCACGACCGCGCGGCCATCGCCGCACAGCTCATCCCCAACTACGCCATTCGCGAAGGCTTTGCGCCGCCCGATTCGCAAGCCAAGGGCAAGTCGCTGAACCAGGCCGCTTATGCCCAATACCAATTTGAGCCGTTGGAGAACTTACTCGTCGTCGCAGGCGGTCGCTGGGATTACTGGCGCACTTATGACGGCGCGAACCAGACAGGCCTCACCTCGCCGCTGATCCCCTATCCAGACCGCTCCTCGAATGCCTTCACCGGAAAACTGGCCGCCACCTATCGCATCACCACCGGCTTCCAGATTCGCGGCAGCGTCGCCAATGCCTTCCGCAACCCCACCGTCTATGACCTCTACCGCGACCTCAATCTCTCCGGCACCTACTACCTCGCCAACCCAAACGTCAGACCCGAACGCCTCTTCGCCTACGAGGGCGGCATCACCAAGTCCTTCCGCCCCGGAAACTCCCTCGAAGCCACTTACTTCATCAATCGCGTTAGCGACTTGATCTACCGCACCACCGATTTCGCCGCCAATCCCAACGGCAGCATCCGCCGCCTCACCAACGCCGGTCTCAGCCAGACTCGCGGCGTCGAAGTTGCCGCCCGCCAGACGCCTCTGCGCTGGCTCCAACTCCGCCAAAGCTACACATTCACCCGGGCGAGAATCCTCGAGAACAATGCCCTTCCCGCGACAGTCGGCAAGAACGTTCCTTATGTCCCCGAGCACACCCTCAGCTATCTGGCCTCCGCCGGCTGGCAACGTTGGACAGCCACCTGGTCGGGCCGCTATAGCTCGCCGGTCTTCAGCACCGACACCAACACCGATGTCGTCCGCGGCGTCCCCGGCAGCTACAGCCCCTTCTTTGAAACCGACTTCACCGCGGGCTACAAACTCAACAAGCACCTCTCGCTTTTTGCGACAGCCGACAACCTGCTGGACCGCCGTTACTATCTCTACTTCCTCACTCCCGGCCGCTCCGTCTACGGCGGCTTCCGCTTCCAGCTCTAGAGCAAAACGATGCGCCACCTGCTCTTCCTTCTTGCTCTGTCCGCCTGCGCGCAACCGCGCGCCGTCCTCTTGCTGCGCAGCGCCCAAAGCGCACCGGCCATCCTCACCGAACTGCAAAAGGAAATACCCGACTTCGAATGCACACTCGCGCGGGAAGACCTCCGGCTGCCAGATCTCGACGGCGTCCAAGTGCTCTTCCTCGAGCACCCCAGTCAGGACTTCCTCACCCGCTCAAAGACACTCGCACTCGAGGCCATCGCCAAAGGCATGCGAGTCGCTACCGACACACCCGACCTCGTGCAACGCGCCTGGGGCGTCGAGCCCTCGCTCGCGCTCACCCGCCGCCTGCTGCCCTACTTCCAGAACGGCGGCGACGCGAATCTGCGGGCCTTCTTCCGCACGGCCTATCGGGAAGCCGGTGGCCGCAAGCAGTTCGACATTCCACCGCCCATCGAAGTCCCCAAGACGGGCATCTACCATCCCGATGCGCCGCGCCTCTTTCCGAATCTCACCGACTACCTCGCCTGGTACCGGCAAGCGAAACCGAAGCAGGGCCGCCTCGCCGCTCTTGGCTTCTTCCACACCTTTCTGAAGAACGGCGACTTGGCCTTCATCGACGCCCAGCTCCGCGCTCTCGAGAAAGAAGGCCTCGCCGCGGCAGGCATCGTCGGCTGGCCGCACCACACGCTGGAGAAAGTCTTCGAGGCCCCCGCGCAAGATCCGCTCCGCGTGCTGCTCACCTTCACCCTCAGCCTCACGCGTCCCGAAGACATCCTCTTTCTCCAAAAGCAGAATGTCCACACCATCAGCCTCATCACCACGCGCGACAACTACGCCACCTGGGCCGAAACCCCACGCGGCGTCAGCACAGACCGCATCGCCACCTCGATCGCCAACCCGGAATCAGCCGGAGCTACGGACCCCATCCTCGTCGCCACCACGGAGCTGGATGCCCATGGTCTCGCCCACACCCTGCCCATCCCCGAACGCATCGAAATGGCCGCCCGCCGCGCCCGCCGCTGGGTCAGCCTCGCCGACAAACCAAACGCCCAGAAGCGCCTCGCCATCCTTTACTACAACAACCCGCCCGGCAAAGGAAATCTCGGCGCGAGTTACCTGAATCTCCCACCTAGCATCGAGGCGGTTCTCAAAACTCTGAACCAGGCTGGCTACCAGGTGGGAGCCCGCATCCCCACTGCCGGGAAGATCCTTTCTCAACTGGAGAAGACCGGCCGCAACGTCGAGACCTGGGCTCCGGGCGAACTGACGAAGATGATCGCCGAAGGCGGCGTCACCCTGCTGCCGGTCGATCGCTACCAGCAATGGTTTCGCGACCTGCCGCAGCGCTTTCGCGATTCGATCAACGGCCGCTGGGGGCAGCCCGAAGCCGCCACACTGATGACCTGGAAGGACGATCGTGGCCGCAAGTTCTTCGTCATCCCCGGCATCACTCTCGACAACGTCTTCCTCGGCCCGCAACTGCTCCGCGCGAGCTTCGCCGAATATACCAATGTCCAGCACAGCGGCACGCTCCCGCCCCACCACGGCTATGTCGCCGCTTACCTCTACTACCGCCACCAGTTTCAAGCCGACGCAGTCATTCACATGGGCCGTCATGGCACCCTCGAATGGCTGCCCGGCAAGAACGCAGGCCAGGCCGGATGGGATTGCTCGGAAGTCATCCTCGGCGACTTGCCGAATCTGAATTACTACATCATGGACGGCGACGGAGAGGCGGTGCAGGCTCGCCGCCGCGCCGCCGCTGTGGATCTCAGCCACCTCACGCCAATGCTCGTCCGCGCGGGCAAAGAGGATCGCTTCGCCGCGCTCCGCGAGGCGGTCAACCAATGGGAACTGACACGAGAGACTTCACCGGGCCTCGCCGCCGTCTACGCAAAACAAGCCACCGAGGCGATGGCAAAGGCCGGCATCGACAAGCAGATCCCGCTCGAAGAAGTCAGCAACTTCCTCGAAAGCATCGAGGACGCACCCATTCCCCTGGGCCTCCCGACTCTGGGCAAGATGCCCTCAGAAGACCGCGTCCGCGCCGCGCTGGCCACCTTCCTCGATTCGAACTTTTCCCCCACCGAATCGAAGCGTTGGGCCGCGCTGATTCCCGATTGGGCGAATGCGATTTTTGACGGAACGAAGCCAATCGGCGCCCCCAACGCCGCGGCCATCGACGCCACCGCCACCTGGCTCGCCAAGCTCCGCCAATCCCCCTCCCGCGAACTCGAAGTCCTCATTGAAGCCCTCAACGCTGGCTTCGTTTCGAGTGCTCCCGTCGGAGACCCCATCGCCGTGCCCGCCGGTCTCCCCACCGGCCGCAACCTGCACCAGGGCGACCCCAGCCTACTGCCCACCAAAGCCGCCTGGGAAGTGGGCAAGCGGATGGCGAATCAACTTCTCGAACAACACAAACGAAGCCACGGCCGCTATCCGGAGCGTCTCTCGATGGTGCTCTGGCAAGGCGAGACCGGCCGTCACCAGGGGGCGATGGAAGCGCAAGCGCTTTACCTCATGGGCGTCGAGCCCGAATGGAATCAACGAGGCGTCCCCGACCGGCTGAAGCTGATTCCCGACGCCGAACTCGGCCGCCCGCGCGTCAACGTCGTCTTCACCGTCAGCGGACTCTACCGCGACGGCCTGCCCGACAAGATCCTGCTCCTCGACCGCGCTGCCCATCTGGCTGCCTCAGCAGGCGACAACGCGCTCAGCAGGCAGAACCGTCAGACCGAAGCCAAACTCCTCGCCGCCGGGGTCGACCCGAAGCAAGCTGCCGCCGTCGCCGGAGCCCGCGTCTTTACCACCGCCCCGGGCGCTTACGGCTTCGGACTCGAGAAGTTTGTCGAACAGAGCCGCGACAAAGACGAAGCCAATACGATGGCCGAGCTTTACCTCTCGAAGATGAACTATGTCTACACCGAGTCCGCCTGGGGCAGCACAGTGCCAAAGCTGCTCGAAAGCCAGCTCCAGGGCAACGAAGTCATCCTGCACAGCCGCTCTTCCAATCTCTACGGAGCCGTCGACAACGACGACGTCTACCAGTGGATGGGAGGCCTCCTCATTGCTTCCGAAGCCGCCGGAGCTAAGCCGGAGCTGTTGGTCAACAACATGCGCCGCCACGGCGATGAAAAGCTCGAGAGCGCCCGCAACTTCATCGCCACCGAGCTGAACGCGCGCAACTGGAACCCCAAGTGGATTGCCGAGATGCAGAAGGAAGGCTACTCCGGCGCACGTGAGATGACCAAGGCGGTCGAGCATCTGTACGGCTGGCAGGCCACCGCGCCCGAGACCATCGCGCCCGAAGCATGGAAGAAGATGTACGACGTCTATGTCGCAGACGAGTACAAACTTGGCCTCAAGGGCTTCTTCGATCAGGCCAACCCGGCCATGCGCCAGAACCTTGTCGCCCGTCTTCTTGAGATCGACCGCCAAGGCGTCTACAAGTTCAACGCCGCAGATAAGCGCCAGCTCCTGCACGAGTTCTCGCAACTCGTCAGCAAGAACGGCGTCGCCTGTTCGGCCAACACCTGCGGCAATCAGCGGCTCCAGCAGTCCGTCATCGCTGAGGCGAGCAATGCCGATTCCCAGGCTGTTGCCAAGAGCTTCGAGGAAGCAGTCCGTCCTGCGTCCAGGCAGAAGCAGGCGATCGCAGCACCGAAGCCGATGCCGCAGATCAACATGATCCGCGTTTCCAATTTTGCCCGCCGCGCCCGCCGGGTCTTCGATGAGAACCCGGTTCTCTGGCTCAGCCTGGTTCTGGCTTGTCTGGGCGCGGGTGCGGTCTCCGCCTTCCTCCGTCGTCATACTCTGGATACAAGTGATCGCACTCCTCTCCACTCTCTTTCTGATTCCCGGCACCCATGAGTTGGTCTCGCCCGGTCCGGTGAATATCCCGGTGGCTGAACAGAAGGCCCAGCACTTGCGCTGGAAGTCGGCCAAAGCCAGCGGCTATTGGGATCCGCCGACGCTCACGCTGCCCGCCCCGGGCACATACTGGATCAGCGCGGCCACCCGAGCCGTGGTGCGCACAGTGAAGGCTCCGGACTTCGAGCAACTGATCCGCCAGGAAGGGATCAGCATGGTGCAGCAGTATCGCAAGCAGTACAAGCTCAGCGCCCAGCCGGCAAGAATCCTCAGCACCGATTACGCCAAGACCCTGGTCCGCGTCGGCGCGCCGGAAGAGATCATCCCAATCGAGCTGAATCTTCCTGTCGAGTTGATCCTTCTACATCCGCAACTGGTGCAGTTGAAGTTTCGGGGCCAACCGGTCTACGACGTCCAGATCAACCTGAATGGAAAGCCAATCGGGCGCACCAACGGCGCGGGACAACTGCCGCTTCCCGCGCTCACACAGGCTTCCCAACTGACGGCAACCGTGGTGCGCAGTTATCCGGACCACACGACGGCAGACTGGGAATTCTTCACCGCCACGCTCACCTTGCCGGCCCTAAGTCAGCGTTAAGCCGCCATCGACCACCGTCAACTGCCCGGTCACAAACTGGGTCGCGGTGAGGAAATAGACAACCGCATCCGCAATCTCGTCGCCGGTTCCGAAGCGACCCGCAGGCGTGCGCTCCTTCAGTGCCTGCAAGGGCGCAGAATCCGCTTCTTCAAAGGGAATCGCTCCAGGAGCAACGCTGTTCACGCTGATCTTGGGAGCCCAGGCTCGGGCCATGGCCTTGGTCATATGAATCACACCGGCCTTGGAGGCGCAGTAGTGCACATACATCGGCCAGGCCTGGATACCGCCAATCGAAGAGATGTTGACGATCCTGCCGCCGTGCTCAGATTGCAGCATCTGCCGGGCCGCATGTTGGGCGCAGAAGAAGTAAGCCTTGAGGTTGGTCGAATGAATGAAATCCCAGTCCGCCTCGGTCACCAGCAGCGGATCGATCTTGGTGAAGCGAGCGGCGTTGTTCACCAGGCAATCAAGAGGTCCAACTTCCTGGAACAAGCGTTCAATTTCGCTCACCTTCGACAGATCGGCCTGGAAAATCGGAGCATGGCCGCACAAAGCGCTCACTTCTTCCGCATCCTGGCGCGAGTTGCCGTAATGAATCAGGACTCGCGCCTTCTCACGATAGAGCCGCATCGCAATGGATCGTCCAATGCGCTTCGCAGCGCCGGTCACCAACACGGTTTTTCCCTCGAGGGACGTAAATGCCATATGCCCACCAATATCATGACCGGACCCGTTAGAATCAGGGGATGAATCGACGCTCCGTCCTCAGCCTGATCGCAGCGCCGTTGCTGGCACAAAAAGCGCCAGAACAAGCAGGGCACGGCTGCACGCCTCCGCCAACAGCCGGCGCACCCAGTTTGCCTGCTGTCCTGATGGGGGGCATGGGCCAAGTCAATTTTCCGATCACGATCGCCCCGCATGTCGCGCTGAAGTTCTTCGAGCAGGGCGTCGCCCAGTTGCATAGCTTTTGGGCCCGGGAAGCAGAGCGGAGCTTCCGGATGGCCGCATCCCTGGACCCCGAAGCGCCCATGCCCTGGTGGGGCGTCGCGATGGCCGCCTCCGGGGACTACCGGCCAAAGTTCCAACAAGAAAACATGGACGAGATGTTCGGCAAACAGGCCCGCACCACTCCCCGTGCCTGGGAAGCCGCCCAGAAGGCGCGCGATCTCGCGGCCAAGCGGAAAGACCTCTCCACCATTGAGCGGCTCTATGTCGACTCCATCCAAGGCAAGTGCGACCCGAAATCGAAGAATCCCGACCAGGACTATATCGACGGGCTGCGCAAGCTGCTGGCTGTCTATCCGAACGAGATTGAAGCAAGACTCTTCCTGTCGCTTGCGACCATGCGCGGCTTTACGCTGCCAGATCACAAGCCTCGCCAGGGCACCATGGAATCGATCGAGATCCTGCGCAACCTGCTGCCGGAGGCCCCGGAGCATCCCGGCCTCCACCACTACATCATTCATGGCTACGAAGGCTCGAGCTTTGCGGCGGAAGCCTGGCCAAGCTGCTCCGCCTACGCGCGGCTCGTGCCGAACATCCCCCATGCCGTCCACATGCCCGGCCACATTTATGCCCAGACCGGCAAGCTCAAAGAAGCACAAAACGCCTTCGCTGGCTGCATGCGTCTCGAGCTGCAATACATGGCGAAGGACAAGGAATACGGTCTCGGGCACCACGGACACAACGTCCACTTCCTGGCGATGACCTATTCGATGGACAACCAGCCGCAGAAGGCTCTCGAATGTGCTCGTCACCTTCTGGCCTATGGCGATACACCCGCAGATGCGGCCAAGCCCGATGCAATGTTCGGCGCTTACCGGCAAGGCTTCTTCGCGGCCCTGCGCACCATCGCCCAACATGAGATGTGGGATCTGGCCAGCGACACCAAGCTGGTTCCCGACATCCAGCAGCCGCGCTTCCAGGCCTGGCGTCATTGGCTGCTGGCGCTGGCCGCCATCCACAAAACGCACGACGCCACAGCAGCGCAGCAACACATCCGGGCCATGGACAAGGCGCTGGGCGAGTTCCTGCGGCTGACCAACTTCCCGTTGCCAGAAGAACTCAGCGTCGCACGCACCGAGCTCGACGGCCATTACCTGTGGCTCAGCGGCGAGCCGCACCACGCCATGGAGAAACTGCAGGAAGCGCAGTTGCGAGAAAGCCAGCTCCGCTATTCTGAACCCAGCTATTACCCACGCCCCGTCGCCGAAGTGTTAAAGCGTCTGGCAGGAGAGAACGCCAGCTCCGGCAATGCCTGACATCATCGGAGCGAGCCTGGCAGGCTGTGCAGCCGCTCTTGAGCTCTTGCGAGCAGGCCAGACGGTCACCTTATACGAGAAGTCAAAATTCCCGCGCCATAAGGTGTGTGGAGAATTTCTTGATCCTGCTGCCGTACGCCTACTCAGTGAAGTGAGATTAGAAGGCGCAGCCATCCGCGAGTCAGCATTGATCTGGCCAACGGCCGAGCAGCGCTTTGCCCTGCCCGAGCCAGCGCTGGGAATCAGCCGCTACCGCCTCGATCAAGTGCTGCTCGATGCCGCAGTCGAACGGGGAGCCACGCTCATCCGGACCAGCGGCAAACCCCATCCGCGCGCGATCGTCGCCCATGGACGTAAGCCCGTCAGCCAACGCGGCCAACGCTATTTCGGCTATAAGGCTCATTTCAGCGGACGCACAAATGCGGCAGTCGAGCTTTACTTCCAGGATGCCGGCTATACCGGCGTGAATCCGATCGAGGATGGCCTCACCAATGTTTGCGGCATTGCCCGGGAGGAAGAGCTGACAGCTGTCGGTTTCTCGGGAGATCGCTGGGTGGCCTCGCAAGCAAAGCTTGCCGCTCGTCTCGATGGCCTGGAACGCAAGATGGATTGGATCTTCACCGGCCCGCTGTTCTATGGCCCCACCGAGGCAAGCACCGGCTATCTCTGCGGCGACGCTCTGAGTTTCGTCGATCCTTTCACCGGCTCCGGCATGCTCTGCGCCGTGGCAACGGGTCAACTGGCCGCGCGCTCAGTTCTCGAAGGCCGCAGCAGCGAACAGCACCTCAACGAGTGCCGCAGGTTACTGCTCCCCTCCTTCCGCTGGTCCACGCTGATGCGGCGGGCGCTCGCCTGGCCCTTCATCCCCAACTTGGCACGGCTGCTGCCCGGCCCACTGCTCTATCGCCTCAGCCGCCCTAGCCCAGAAAAGTTCGAATGGCGTAATAGCCAATCGCCGCCACGATTGTAATCGTCGCAATCCACAATGAAAGGCTCATCAGCGGGCCGGCCTTTGCCGCTTCCGGCATCTTCTTCCGGTGCAGGTAGAGCGCGCCGATCGAGATCACCGGCAACATTAGCGCCTGGGCGACACCGCCCGCCTTCACCATGGCGACAGGCTCCTGGAAGATCAGCACCAGGATCACCGGTACGATGGTCAGAACCCAAACGAAGCCATTGCGATAACGGATGCGCGCCGCGTAGTCCTCAGATTGGAAGGCTCCCATCAGGCGGCAAAGATCGGCGGAAACCCGGCTGTCCGCCGCAGTCGCCGCAAAGATCGTTCCATATAAAGTGGCAATGGCGCCAATGTAGAAGAGCGGCAAGGCCCATTCGCCGAGCGTTTCAGTGTACATGCGCGACAGCACGGAGATCGTCTCATTCGATTTCGGCACCAGGTGCAGCTTGTGCAGAATGCCCGCGCCCAACAAGTAGAAAGCAGCCGTGGCCACCGTGTAAATCACCATCGTTGCGAGGATGTCAACGTTCATCACACGGAGCCAGCCGTGTGCACGGTGCTTCCAGGCAGGCGTTCCGTCACGCGGACCGGTGTAGCGCGCATAGCCCTTTTCAACGCACCAATAGGGGTACATGAAAAGCTCGGACGCCCCCACACCGGTGATTCCGAAAACAGCGACCGCCGTCGCTAAGCCACTCCCCGGAAGTTGAAACTCAAAGCCCTGCCACACTTCGCTCCAGTGGAAGATATCGCTCCGCCGGGTGAGCAGGATCGCACAAAGCAGAGTCAGCATCGTGAACAGGCAGACCTTCAGCGTCGCCAAGCCTTCGATGCGCTCGTAGCCACCACCGAGTAACAAAGCCAACGTGATCGCAAGCAGAATGAAGATCCAGGCCGTAATCGAGATCGCCGGAACAATCGCATGCATCGTGAGCGCGACACCGCCAAACATCGCCCCGATCTGGAAGCGTGTCATTGCCACCATCACCACCCAACCCCAGACAATCCAGTTCACCTTCCATCGCGGCCCAGGAACCTCATTGAGTCCTGCCAGTCCGGTTTGTCCCGTCGCGATGCTATAGCGTCCAAGTTCAGCTTGTACCGCCGGTTTGATCAGGCAACTGATCACGATGATCCAAAGCGCGGCGAAGCCGACCTCCGCCCCGAGCGTGGTGGTGGCAATGAGTTCGCCGGAGCCAACAATGCTGGCCGCGAGGATCATCCCCGGACCAATGCGCCTGAGAATGTTCCAGAATCCTATGGGTGGTTCGGCAACATCTTCCGGATGATACTGATAAGGATCTTTGAGCACTCGATGCAAACTATCACACTACTCCTTAGCCTCATGGCAATCGACTACAAATATGTCGCAAATATCGAATGCAAGGCCTATCGGGAGTGCATGGAGAAGCTGCCCAAGGGGAAGGTGGTGGCCACCACGGTTTACCTCGCCGACATTGCCGACTACGCCGCGATGAATCGTGTCTATGAAACTTACTTCCCTGCCCTGAAGCCCGCCCGCAATACCGTCGAGAGCAAGTTGAGCCCGGGAATGAAGATGGGGCTCAACGCGGTGCTCTATACCGGCGAGGCAGAGTTGAAGGGACTGACGCCGCCCAATGTCACCAACAGCGTTCCGATCACGCCGGGGATTCTGACTCCTGACAAGTTCTTTATTGCCGGGATTCTCGGGCGCGATTCCAATACCGGCAAGGTGCCAGAGTCTCCCGAGGCACAGATGAATCTCTGCCTCAGCCGGCTAGGCAAGGTCTTAGAAACGGCGCAGATCTCTCCCAGCCAGATGCTGCAGGCAACGGTTTATCACACAGCGGCGATGCCACGCGAGGTAGTTGAAGAAGGGCTCGCGCGCTATTTCGGCCCCAGCCCGACACTCGCCGTGACGATTGTCGAGGTGCCCGCGCTGGCGCTCGGCGCACAGGTAGGCCTAAACGGCGTCGCCGATGCGAAGACTTTTCCTGACGATGTCGCAAGTATCGATGCCATCGTGAAAGCCGTGTACCGTTCCATTTCGGCGCAGGACTGGGACCGCTTTCGCTACATCATGCACCCGACGGCACGGCTGCGCACCGCAACCGTGGAGGACTATATCTCCCGCAACGGGAAGACGATGAAACAGAATGGCTTCGCTGAGGACGAACTCAGCCGGAAAGAGTTGCGATTCGAAGGCCTGGCACATGTCTGGAGCGAGTTTGGAATCCGCATGGGATCCAATCCGGCTTATGTGCGCAAGGGCTTCAATTCCTTGCAATTGTTTTTTGATGGGACGCGGTGGTGGGTGATGAACATCAATTGGGACAACGCTCACTGAGGGTCAATCTACACGCAGGTGTGTAAAATTGCCACAGTGGCGAGAGCAGGCACTACTCGAACTTAGATTCTTTCGGCGATCCGGAAAGCATGGCAAAGAAAAGCCCTACAATGATCAGCCCGCAGATGGTAGCAGCAAATGTCATATCAACCTCACGACCTATACGCGTCATGGAAGCAATTTTCAGACCAAACTGTGGTAGTTTTCGTTCATGAACGTGGAATTGGCCTTTGGCAAGGCTGGACTGAACGCGCAGCTACCGGATGGCTTTGATTATCGACTCCTCGAGGCGAAATCAGCCGCTCCCGTCGCCGATGAAAAGGCCGCACTCGAGGCGGCGCTCGAACATCCGATCGGATGCCTCCCTTTGCGCGAACTGGCCGCAGGCAAAAAAACAGCAGCCATCTCCGTTTGCGATATCACCCGGCCCGTGCCGAACCGCCGGACACTGCCGGTCCTCTTAAAAGTTCTCGAAGATGCGGGGATCCCCAAAGACGGCATCACGATCTGTATCGCCACCGGGCTCCACCGCATTGCCACACACGCCGAGTTGGACGAGATCCTCGGACCGGAGATCGCCGCCAGCTACAAGATTTTCAACCATGACGCAAAAATCCTGTCTGACCATCGCTATCTTGGGGCAACAAAAAGCGGCATTCCAATTCATATTGCGGAAGCTTTTGTCAGCGCCGATCTGCGCATCACGCTCGGCTTCATCGAACCCCATCTGATGCTTGGCTTCTCGGGCGGCCGCAAGCTGGTGGCTCCGGGCCTCGCCGCGCAAGAAACGATTAAGGTGATTCACAGCCCGCGCTTCATGCGAAACCGGCTGAGCGTCGAAGGTTCCATCGAGGCGAATCCGCTCCATCGCGAACTACAGGAGATTGCCCGCATCGCCGGACAGAACTTCATGCTCGACGTCGCCTTGACGCGCAAGCGCGAGATTGCAGGCGTCTTTGCCGGCCATCCGGAACGCGCACACGAAGCCGGAGTGGAGTTTGTCAGCCAGGTGATGCTGGAGCGTCTCGATTCGCCGGTCGATGCCGTGGTCACCACCTGCGCCGGCTATCCGCTCGATCTCACCTTCTACCAGGCCGTCAAGGGTGTCACCGCCGCCTCGCACATTGTCCGCGATGGAGGCAGGATTTTGATCTGCGCCGAGTGTACCGAAGGAGCTGGCGCACCGGAGTTCCGCGAGATGATCCAGGCTTTTTCCTCGCCTCAGGCCTTCCTCGACGCCGTCGAGCATGCGCCGGTGCAGGTGGATCAGTGGCAATTGGAAAAGCTCGCGTTGGTTTTGGAGAAGAAGCAGGTTCTCTTCCTCACCCCGGGAGTGCCGGAGGAATACCACAAAGCCATGTGGGGACCGGTGTTTCGTGATTTTGATTCGGCGATGCGGGCGCTGGTGGAGGGCTTACCGGCAAATGCGAAAATTGCGGTCATCCCCGAAGGCCCGTATGTGCTGGCCCGCGTGGAAGAGCCCGTCGCCGCTTAAGTGCCAAGAGCCAGCAAAGACTGGCTCGCCTTTGGACTCCGCAGACCCAGCGGCAAGGCCCGGCCCACCAACAGGATCTCTTCTGGAGATCCGTGGCGCATCCGGCATGCTGCCGTCACAAACAGCGGCATGGCATCCCCATCCGCAAGACGAAACAGCAGCACCGTATTGCTCGACAGATTCCGGAGGAGCGTTTCAGGAAGTTGCCGCATCTTGTCTCGCGACTCCGGAAGGATGATGTCCTCAATGCAAACGATCTTCTTCGACACATCGGGCAACCCGAGGTAGTGAATCGCGTTCGCATTGCAACTCATCACCCGGCCCGCAAAGCTGATCGTGAGATATACTTCTGAACCCTGTTCGAGAAGGGCCTGGAAGGTGCGCTCGCCGCGCTCGAATTCCAGTTGCAGGCGCCGCTGTTCGTCAAAGCGGCCTTTTGCCGCATTCAGACTATAGGCGATCAGCGCCACCATCACGCAGAGCGTGGCGAGCACATGAAGCGCAATCATGAGATTTGGCGAAACGCGAATATGCTGCTCCACTCCCAGCCGGATCAACCCCATTCCGAGCGGAACTAAAATCGCGGCCAGAAACAGGTGCACACTCGCGCGATCCCCTAAAACGGAAGTCACAGTCAATGGAATCAATCCGTTACGGGTCTCCGCCAGACAGAGCGAAAGAGTCAGCAGGAAAATCAGAGTTGCGGCAGCGGGATCGCAAGTGAGGTCCGCGGGAATGTTGCCATTGACCGAATAGAGATTTGCCAGCATCAGCCAGACGCTGGTCACCGCAGAAACAACGAGCAAAACACGGCGGGTAAAAAAGCTTTTGCCGTAGGCCTGTAGAATGATCACCGCCGCAAGCAGGCAATGGGACACGGCCAGCAACACCGGCGTGGGCACCTCGAGATTGACCTGCCCACGCAGTACGGTATCGAAAAGAGTCAAGAGCGCAGCTACCCCCGCACAAACACGAGCCAAGCGCGCACGATGGGCCGACCGCAGATCAAGCCGTTCCCACCGCGTCAGGCGCACACTCAGCGCCAGCAGCAAAAAGGCAAGCGCGGAGGGCGCGTTGATGCGGAAAATCGTTGGTACTGTACCGCGATAGGTGGCTGGCAGCGCCCAATTCAGGACAAGACTGAAGAAGGACACCATCAGGACAGTCAAGCTCAACAACCGCGGAAGGTTGTAAATGCCTGGTGCCCATAGCCACCGCTTCGCGGAAATCTGATGTTTGCTCACTGGGACCTCTCAACGAAGGGCCGGTTCTACAAACTTTAGATCGGAATATAGGACAAAAAACTATAGTGCCCGCTGCTGATTTCCGGCGAGTAGAATGGAAGTTTGGCGTCCACTTCCGTCCCCTTCTGCTTTGCATTTGCCTCCACTTTCACTGCTGAGCCGATCGAACACACGATCGAGTTCTGGCGGGGTCCGCTCCATTCCGAGTTCACAACGCAGTTTGCCCCCTTCGGGCAGGTGATTCAGACACTACTCGATCCAGCCAGCGTTTTTGGAACCAATACCCATGGCCTGAATGTTCTGCTGTTTCGCTGGCGCGACCTGGGCGATGCCAGGAGACGCGAAGAAAATGCGAACGCACTGCGGGCCGCAATTGAAGCGAAAGCCGGACAGCTCGCCGCTCCCCTGCTTGTAGTGCCCGATGAAGAACTGCCCGGTTGGTGGCACGAGATGCCCGGAACCTATCTGTTGACGCCCGGCCGGATCCAGGACTGGTATCCCGTCGAGCATCGTTTCAGTGAAGAAGGCGAAAAGCTGGGCGGCATACCGTATACCGCGGAGTATTTCATCGCGCTCGGCAGTGCCGTCGTCCGCGCGGCGCACGCGATTCTCCATGCACCCTACAAGGTACTGGCGCTCGATTGTGACCACACGCTGTGGAGTGGCATCTGCGGCGAAGACGGGGCCGAGGGAGTTTTCTTAACTCCCGGGCACCATGCCTTGCAACGCTTTGCCTTGCAGCAACGGGAAGCGGGAATGTTGCTGGCGCTCAGCAGCAAGAATAATCTCACCGATGCTCGCGACACCTTTGCCTCGCACGAGGAGTTTCCGCTGCGCTGGAGCGACATCACCGCGCATCGTATCGACTGGAACCCGAAACCAATCGGCCTGCGCGCCATCGCCAGTGAATTGTCGCTTGGCCTGGACAGCTTCATCTTTCTCGACGACAACCCAAAGGAGATATCGGAGGTCGATGAGCAGTTGCCGGAAGTGTTGAGCTTGGCACTGCCGGAGCGACCGGAAGAGTTCGAGGGATTTCTGAAGCATGTCTGGGCTTTCGACCGGATGCGGATCACCGCAGCAGACACGCAACGCGCGGCCAGCTACGAGAAGGTGCAGGAGTTCGGCAAGGCGCTCCATGAGGCGCACTCGCTCGAAGATTTCTATCAGACGCTCGAGTTGGAGCTCGACATCCGGCCCGTACAGGGTGGAGAATGGCCGCGCGCGGCGCAGTTGACGCAACGCACAAACCAGTTCAACTTCACCACCATCCGGCGGAGCGAAGGCGAGTTGCAGACTCTGGCCACAAGTGGCAGCGAGATCTGGGGCATCCATGTCCGCGATCGCTTTGGTGACTACGGATTTACGGGGTTACTGGTGGGCAACCAACAAGGAAGTGAGTACCGGATCGAGAATTTTCTGTTGAGTTGCCGCGTGCTCGGCCGCGGTGTGGAGCATCGGGTGCTCGCCTGGCTTGGAGCGCGGCTCGGGAGTGACGAGGTCTCGATTCCTTTTGTCCCCTCCGCAAAAAATGCTCCGGCCCTGCAATTCCTCAACAGTCTGGGTTGGAAGGAATTCCCCGCCCGGGTTTCTGCGGAAATCCTGCGCGCGACAGCAGTCGATACCCGCCGCCCGGCGGAAACGGTGGCCGCACCCAAGGCCCAGGCGCCGGCGCAGCATGAAGTGGATTACGCCCGGATCGCTCGCGAATTGCGTACGGTACCAGCAATCCTCAAGCAGATGCGCGGGCATAGCAGCGTGCAACTGGCAACGGAGAGCGAGACGCGCTTGGCCGCGATCTGGCAGGACCTGCTGCATGCAGAGACGGTCAGCGAAGGCAGCAATTTCTTCGATCTCGGCGGCCATTCGCTGATGGTGGTGTTGCTGCTGATGCGCGTGAAAGAAGAGTTTGGCGTAACGCTGGGTATTGATGACGTTTACGCGGCAGATGTGACCTTAGAGAAGATGGCACGGCGGATCGATGAACTCGTCTGTTTTGGGGGCGTGGGGAGTGAAGAATATGCAAATTTGTTGGCGGAGATCCGGGCGTTGACCGACGAAGAAGCTGAAGCAGCATACAACGAGGAATACCAGCGCTATGCGGATTCTGTTAGCCGCTAGCGCCTCCTATGACCCTCCCAAGGGTGGATCGACGCGCAGCAATCTGATCTGGCTCCGTGCGCTGGCCGCACGTGGGCATGAATGCCTGGTCGTTTGCGGTGGAGAAGATCGGGAGACCGTTGTCGATGGGGTCCGGATTCGTGGCATCGGAGAGATTGGGCGCAGCGGCAACCGCGTGGGAGATGCCGTTCGTGATTTCGATCCGGACTTTGTGCTGGTCTCAAGCGAGGACCTGTCCCATGTGCTGCTCCGCGAGGCGCATCGCACGGCGAAGGACCGTCTGGTCTATCTCGCCCATACACCGCAGTGGTTCCCGTTTGGACCGGAAGCCTGGCACCCTGACGCCGAAGCGGCGGCCCTCTTGCAGGACGCCCTCGCCATCGTCTCGATCGGCACGCACATGGCGAGCTATATCGAGAAGCATCTGGGACGGCAGGCTCATGTCGTACATCCCGCGATGTATGGAGAGCCGCCCTGGCCGTCCTACGACAACTTCCACAAGCAGAGCATTCTGCTGATCAACCCTTGCACCGCAAAGGGTCTACCGATCTATCTCGAACTGGCGCGGCGTTTTCCGCAGTTGCAGTTCCTGGCCCTAAAGGGCTGGGGCACCACTTCCGCAGACATTGCGGCGATGCAGGCTTTGCCGAATCTCGAAGTGCTCGATGCCGTTCCGGAGATTGACGAGGTGTTTGCGCGCAGTTCGCTGCTGCTGGCCCCCTCGCTCTGGTACGAAGGCTTTGGCCTGGTCGTGACCGAAGCAATGATGCGCGGCGTGCCGGTGATGGTCAGCGCGCATGGCGGGCTCGAGGAGGCGGCGGCCAGTTCCCGCTATCGCCTGCCGGTGCGTCCGATCGAACGCTGGCTGCCCAAGCGCGATGAAACAGGAATGCCGGTCGGCGTAGTGGAAGCGCAGCCGGTCGATGCCTGGGCACGGGCGCTCGACGAGATGATGAGCGATGAGAAGCTCTACGCCAACGAACGTCTGCACGTCATGATGGCGGCCCGCGACTTTGTCAAAGGCGTCAGCGAAAACGATCTCGAAGCGCTGCTGCACACGCTGCGGCCGAAGCGCCGCCGGATCTATCTAATCCACAACTCCACCTATTTTCCGGGCTCCGGCGGCGGCGACAAGTCGAATCGCCTGCTGATGGCCGCACTTGCCCGCGAAGGCCATACGCTACGCGTCTTCACGCGCCTTGAGAAGTTCGGCGAAGGCGATCATGCAGCCTACGAAGCGGAAATCGCGCGGCGCGGCATGCCGGTGCAGGATTGGGAGGGCATGGGCGTTCAGTTTGAACTGAATGGCGCCAGCGTCCACGTCGTCACCAAGAAGGTGAATCTGCGGCAGGCCTTGCAGCAGGATATTGCCGAGTTTGAACCGGACATCATCCTCGCCTCGACCGACGACCCGGCGCACCTGCTGCTGGAACCAGCCTTACAGTACGAGAAAGCTCGTGTCGTCTATCTAGTACGAGCTACGATCGCGCTGCCTTTTGGCCCTGACGCCTCGACCTACAGCGAAGAACGTATCGAGCGTCTGCGCCGAGCCGACGCCATCGTTGGCGTCAGCGAGTATGTCGCCCGCTACTGCCGGGAAGAAGCAGGGCTCGACGCCGTGCATGTTCCGATTTCGCTGTCCGACGACTCGAATCCGCCCGACGTCGGACGCTTCGAGAACCCCTATGTCACCCTCGTCAATCCGAGTGCAGTAAAGGGGCTGCCGATTCTGCTGGGCCTGGCCGATGCGATGCCCGAGACGCAGTTTGCGGCAGTGCCAAGCTGGGGCACCACCAGTGAGGACCGCACAGCGATGGAGGCACGGCCCAACATCACGCTGCTGCCGCGGGTGGAGGACATTACTGACGTGTTGCGCCAGACGCGGGTCACGCTGGTGCCTAGCCTGTGGGCCGAGGCGCGCAGCCGCATGGTGCTCGAAAGCCTGTCGCGCGGCGTGCCGGTGCTGGCCTCCGATGTGGGCGGCTTGCGCGAGGCGATGTGCGGCATGGATTATGTCCTGCCGATCCAACAAATCCGCCACTACAAGACGACGGTCAGCGACCAGATGGTTCCAGAAGCCGAAGTGCCCGAACAGGATCTCGGCCCCTGGGTGGCCGCCCTGCAGAGCCTGGTTGGCAATCCGCAACATTGGAAGCAACTGCATGCACGCGGCCGCGCGGCTGCGCTCGACTATCTGCGCGGACTCTCCGTCGCACCACTCGAGAAGATCTTCCGCAAGGTCCTGGCCAGCCCGAAGCGCAGCACGGCGCTCGATGTCACGATTGGACACTTCTCGGAGACCAAGCGGAAGCTACTCGCGCTGCGGCTGGAACAGATGCGCAGGCTATGGGGCAATCGTGCATTCCCTATCCGTTGGGGCACGGGCACGAAGGTGTTTCTGTTTCCTTGGGCGGCAGCCGGGACACAAGCCTGGAAATTTTTGCGCGAGGAAAATCACGACGGCCTGTGCCTGATTCCGGCGCTGCTTCCCGGACGCGAAGAGCGTGCCGGACAGGAGCCACCGACTGATTTTGCGACGCTCGTCCCGGTGCTCTGTGACGAGTTGGCCACTATCGTCGAAGCTGGGGAAAAGTTTATCCTCGCCGGGCATTCGATGGGCGGCGGCTTAGCCTTCGAGGTGGCGCGGGAACTGCGCCGTCGCGGTGGCCTGCAAGCAACAGGACTGCTGGTCTCCAGTTGTTCGGCGCCGCGCCTGCGGCGCGTCAGTTCACGGAGCGAACAGGAGATCCCCGCCTTACAACGCTCGGACCAAGAGATGTTCAGCAGGCACTATTATGTGGAAGAACGACCGCTTGACTTGCCACTCACCGCGATGAAGGGCGAGGCAGAACAGCAGCTTCCCGTGCAGGAGTGGGGCATGGAAACGGCAACCGAGTTCCGCTATGTTCCGGTTGCGGGCGATCATTTCTGGCTCCTCCACGAGCCCGCTGCCTTTGTTACTGAACTACGACGCTTGGCGACTCGCTAGCCATCGAAGCGGCAAAATCTTGCTGATCGCGCTTCACTTGCAATGCGTAGCACTGAGCCCATTCGAGCGCGGCGTTATGCCAGGTGAAGTCATTGCCAAATTCGATCAGTTCGTCGGCAATCGCCGAGCCCTGCCGTCCGCTCGCTCGCAATTGAGCCCAGGCCATGACATGAGCCTGCGCGCTCAGCAATTGCCGTAAACCGGCAGGATGCCCTGCGTAGAGCGGCAAGCGCACGCGGTCTTCGCCGGGCATCAGTTCCCGCAGGATGTAAGAGCCATCGTCCAGCGTCACGGCATGGAGAAAAGCCGGAGAAACAGCCTGCACACGCCGCTGGATAGTGACCACGCGCTGTGCCTCCGAGGTCCAACCGGATTGCCCGCCCATGACGCTTGGACGGGCCTGCTTCAAATCGAGAAGGTAGTTGTGGTGTGGCGAACCCTTACCCTCCACCAACAAGATGAAGCGGCCTACGCCCAGACTTCCATTGCCCGCAATCCGGCGCGCCGCGCTCAACAGTTCATAGAAACCACGACGGCCCACTTCTTCGCCAAAGCGGGCGAGCAACACGCGCAGCCGTTCCCAATCGCCGGGCAACAGCGGCAAGGCAAACTCGCCATCGTCCCGCAATCGCCGTAAACCGCGATCGAGTACTGTCCGCTTGCGCAGCAGTTGCTTCCGGCTGCGGCCCTTCAAGGAATACACCAGGTCCCGGACGCCATTGCGGGCTGTCGCCCGCTCCACCCAGCGCGGCTTCCCTTCTCCGAGAGCGATTGCATAATCGGCGAGAAAGCTTTCCGCCAGAAAACGGCCATCCTCTGGCTTCAGCAATAGTTCTTCGGCTGAGATGTGGATGCTGGTCAACATCCGAAGCACTTCATGCAGTACAGGGGCAAGCCCTGCCTCGTCAAAGTCGTTGAAGTCAAAGTAGACCAGGCGGTTGTCGCCTTTGTAGACGCCGAAATTTTCCAGATGCGCGTCCCCGCAGATCCAGCCCTTAGGAGATGACGGCAACGTCGCAAGATCTTTCGACAGGTCCTCATAGAAGAGGTTTGCGGTGCCGCGGAAGAAGGCGGCAGGCGAATTCGCAATCAGCCGGTACTTCAGCGCGAGCCGGTCCGGGTCGCGTCCCTCATGATAGGCCAGAATTCGATCTGCGACGTTCATCTACGCCCCCTGAACAGGATTTCGTAAACGGCCAATGCCGTCGATCTCAACCTCAACCGTATCGCCAGGCGACATCTTCCGTGTGGCGCCGGGGGTACCGGTGAAGATCACATCGCCCGCCTCCAGGGTGACATATTTCGAGATGAAGCTGACGATCGTGGGGCAATCGAAGAGCAGGTCGCTGGTGAGTTGCTTCTGTACCACTTCGCCGTTGAGACGCGTTTGGAGCAGTGCCTTCTGGTAATCCGAACCGCGCACGAGCATGGGGCCCAAGGGGCCGAAGCTGTCGCTGCCTTTGGCGCGCCACCATTGCAGGTCCTTGTCTTTGCCATTCTGCCAGTCGCGCTCCGAGACATCGTTGCCGCAGGTGGCGCCAAAAATCGCGGCACTGGCTTGAGCGAGGTTCAAATTGCGACCGCCCTTCGCCAGCACCAACACCAATTCGCCTTCATAGTGCACGTTCTTCGCACCCGCCGGAATCACGATCGGCTCGCCGGAAGCAACCAGGCAAGTGGTGGGCTTGTAGAAAATCTCGGGTTCGCGCGGCGCGGTGCGATTGCCAATGTGGCTCTTATAATTCAACCCGACGGCGAAGACTTTCGAAGGATCAGCCGGCGCCAGAAGCTTCACTTCGCGCAAGGCCTTCTTGCTGCCTAATGGCCGCCCGTTCAGATAGGGAGCATTGCTGAGCGGTGTAATCTGCTCCCCCTCCAGGCGCCCCCAGGAGATGCGGCCCGCGTGTTGATAGCGGATATAGCGTTCGATCGCCGCCGGAGCGGCAGCTGCCGCAAACGCCACTGCGGCCAGAGAGTTTCTGCGAGTCATCTGAAAGCCGGACATAGACGCGATAATGATAACAACGATGGCAAATTTGCAGCCCTTCCGGGTAGGACTCGTGCAGATGTCCTGCTCTCTGAACCCCCAGGAAAATCTGGACAAAGCGATTGTGAAGATTCGCGAGACAGCGCAGGCCGGCGCGCAGGTGATCTGTCTGCAGGAACTCTTTCGCAGCCAATACTTTTGCCGCGAAGAGAAGGCGGAGCTCTTCGATCTGGCCGAGCAGATTCCCGGCCCCTCGACGGCCGCAATTGGCAAGATTGCCAAGGAACTGGGCGTTGTGGTCGTCGCCAGCCTCTTTGAGAAGCGCGCCACCGGGCTATATCACAACACCGCCGCCATCATCGGCACGGACGGAGAGCTGCAAGGCATCTTCCGCAAGATGCACATCCCTGACGATCCGCTCTTCTATGAGAAGTTTTACTTCACGCCCGGCGATCTGGGCTTCCTGAATTTCGATTCGCCCTTTGGACGCATTGGCGTCTTGATCTGCTGGGACCAGTGGTATCCCGAGGCCGCGCGCCTCACTGCGATGCAGGGCGCAAACATCCTCTTCTACCCGACCGCGATTGGCTGGCATCCGCACGAGAAGGCCGAGTACGGCCCGTCGCAGCTCGACGCCTGGAAGACGATCCAGCGCTCGCATGCCATCGCGAACGGAATCTATGTCTGCGCCGTCAATCGGGTCGGCTTTGAAGGCACGCCCGACTCGGGCCTCGAATTCTGGGGCAACTCCTTTGTCGCCGACCCCTTTGGCGTCGTGATCGCCGAAGCCTCGCATGACAAGGAAGAGAATCTGGTCGTCTCCTGTGATCCCGCCCGCATGGAGGAAGTGCGCCGCAACTGGCCCTTCTTCCGCGACCGGCGTATCGACAACTACGGCGCGATCACGCAGCGGTGGGCCAAGTAATGGCCCTCCGTATGCCCGCCGAATGGGCCCCCCACGAAGGCACCTGGCTCGCCTGGCCGCATGAGAAGACAGACTGGCCGGGCAAATTTGCCCCCATCCCCTGGCTCTACGGCGACATCGTGCGCCACCTTGCCCAAGTGGAGCGCGTCCGCATTGTGGTGGAAAGCCGGGAGACGCAAGAGTCCGTCCGGAAGATTCTGAAGAAGTGCCATGTCGAGCTGGCCGCGGTCGATTTTGTGGTCGCCCCGACAGACCGCAGTTGGGTCCGCGACACGATGGCAATCTTTGTCCACAACGCGAAGGGGAAGGTGGAAGCCACCGATTGGTCCTTCAACGCCTGGGCCAAGTACGACAATTACGCGCACGACGACGCGCTGCCTGGCGTCGCGGCATGGATGTTGAACGTCAAACGGCATGAGCCGATGTCCAAGAAGCGCCGCGTCGTGCTCGAAGGCGGCTCGATTGAGGTGAATGGCGCAGGCTGGATGCTCACCACTGAAGAGTGCCTGCTCAGCGATGTCCAGGCGCGTAATCCCGGTCTGACCCGAGAGGAAATCGAAGCCGCATTTGCAAAGTACCTGGGCATCGAGAAAACAATCTGGTTGAAGAATGGCATCGTCGGCGACGACACGCATGGCCACATCGACGACCTGGCGCGATTCACGGACGAGAGTACGGTGGTCGTCGTCCAGGAGAGCGACAAGAATGACGACAACTACGAAGCCCTGCGCGAGAACCTGGCGATCCTGAAGCAGGTGAAGGGCCTGAAGGTGGCAACCCTGCCGATGCCCGAGCCGGTCTTCTTCGGAGGCCAGCGTCTGCCCGCAAGCTACGCCAACTTCTACATCGCCAATGACATCGTGCTCGCCCCTGTCTTCAACGACGCGCGCGACCGCGAGGCACTCAATACCTTAGCCAAACTCTTTCCCACCCGCCGCATCATTCCGATCTATTGCCGCGATCTGGTACTGGGCCTGGGCACCTTGCATTGCATGACGCAGCAGGAACCCCGCCCGCGTACAATCAAGGTGTAGTGCCGCTGTTACAAAAAGCTCCGAAGACGGAACAGGACGCCGTACAGAAGCTGATTCGCCAAATTGACGGGATCGACGATGAGGCGAATCAGGTTGGCCGCTATGTCCTGATGGTCTTCGCAGTGGTGTTTACTCTGGCGGCTGGGCTGCTGCTGGTGGTGATCCTGAACCCGAAACTTTAGCAATCTCTGCCTCGAGAAAGCGCAAGCTCTCCTCGAGCTGCAGGCGGTAGCGCTGGTTGTTGGTCTGGCGCAAGTCTCGTAAGACTCGCCGGCGGTTTAGTTCGAGATCTTCAAGCGCATGCTCCCGCGCCACTTCTTCGGCGGTCTTCTGCACTTTTTTCGCGGCGGCCGCTCGTTCTTCGCGCAGTTCCTGCTGGCTCTCGATGTCTTTCGATTCCCAACCGCGCGCCATATTGCTTCAATACCTCGGTACCTTCGGATCAATTTCCATCGACCAGCGATCAATGCCGCCAGACAGGCTCATCGCATTCCCGATTCCCTGCTGCCGCAGCCAGGCCACCGTATGCAGACTGCGCACGCCGTGATGGCAATAGACCACCAGCAGCTTATCCTCCGCAAGTGCCTCAATCTGCTGCAGATTGGCTGGAATCGTATTCATCGGAATCAGTTCCGCGCCGGCGATGTTGGCAGCCTGGTGCTCCCAAGTTTCGCGGCAATCGAGAATCGCGATCGCGGCGTTTTGCGACAGGCGATCGGCGAAGTCGCGCGGTTCAATTTCGTAAGCCAATTCAGAAGCACTCATTCAATCTCAGGATAATGGAAGTAATGAAGCAGTGTTGGATCGGAGTGGTGTGCGCAGCCGCACTCGCCTACGGGCAGAAGAACGACGTTCAGTTGGAGAGCTTCGATCAGGTCTGGAACACCATCGAGAAGAAGCATTGGAACCCGAAGCAACTCGAAAAGCTACCGGACGGCAGCAGTTGGGTGGGGATTCACGACGCCTATCGCCAGCGCGTCGCCGGGGCGCCAAGCCAGGAGGCGGTGCGCGAGATTCTTCGCGAAATGGTGGGCAAGATCGGCAAAAGCCACTATGCCATTGCCGGCCAAGGAATCAAGGCGTCGAGTGCGCTGCGGCATGGGGGGGGCAGCAATCCCGGGTTTCGAGCCGAGCTGGTGGAAAGTAAGATTCTTATCACCGGCGCCAAACCCGAAAGTGGCGTCGAGATGGGTTGGGAACTCGTCTCCGTCGACGGCATGCCGATGAGCGGCGTGGTGGCCGAACTCCAAAAACGAGCCCCCGAAACCCTCCATGCCGAACTCCGCACCCATCAGATTGTCCAGCAGCAGATTGGCGGCAATCCGGGTGAGGAGTTGGACTATGTGTTTCGCGACCTGGAGGGCAAACTCCGGTCCCTCAAGCTGCGCATGGCTCAATCCGACGGATCGGCAGGCTTCGGCTTTCTTCAGGGAATGGATGTGCCACGCGAGTTCCGAAAGATCGGTGAGGTGGGCTACTTTCGCCTGGAATTGTTTATGGACGCTGTCCGCGTGCTACCCCAATTTGAACAGGCGGTAAAGAGTTGCTCCCCATGCAAAGGCTTCGTCATCGATCTGCGCGGCAATCCTGGCGGGATCGCGGTGATGGCCAACGCGATGGCGGGCTGGTTTGTCTCCAAAAGCGGCGTAAAGCTGGGCATCATGTACCAGCGCGGCGTTGAATTGAATTTTGTCGTACTGCCCCGGCTGAACGGCTTCACAGGACCGCTGGCCATTCTGGTAGACGGTGCATCAGCCTCCACCAGCGAGATCTTTGCCGGTGGCATGCAGGACCTGAAACGCGCGCGGATTTTCGGCAGCCAGACCGCCGGAGCCGCGCTGCCCAGCGTGATCGAAGTGCTGCCGAATGGCGATCTCTTTCAATACGCCGTGGCAAATTATGTCTCGCAGTCGGGACGGGAGCTCGAAGGCCACGGAGTGACACCAGACGTCCTGGCGCCCCACACGGCGGCGGCGCTCCGGGCGCAGAAAGACCGGGCGCTCGATGCTGCGCTAGATTGGATTTATGCGAATCCTTCCCCTGCTGATCGGCCTGGCCAGCACTAGTTTTCTCTATGGCCAGTCGGCCAGTCGGCCGACAGCGGCGCAAGTTCTCGACCGCTATGTGCAGGTTTCGGGTGGCAAGGCTGCCTACGCAAAAATCAAGCAAGTCTCCATGCTCGGCACCATGGAAATTAAGGGGCAGAATGTCCGCGGTGAGATGAAGATGTACCGCATGGACGGGAGCAAATACTACACCGTCGTCGATCTTCCCGGCATCGGTAAGCAGGAAGACGGAAGCGATGGCACCACGGTATGGGATAAAACCGTTCTCGGCCCGCGCATCAAGACCGGCGCCGAGCGGTTTCTGGCCATCTGCGGCAGTTCCGCCATGAGTGAATATGGCCGCGGCTCTCTCGATCCGGACTCTTGTTTTTCAAAAGCCGAGTTTGCCGGCGAAGAAACGGTCGATGGCAAAGTAGCCTACAAGATCGTCCTCACGCCGAAGGAAGGCAAGCCCGAGGAACAGTATTACGAGAAGGCAACGGGGCTGCTTTTACGCACGAAGATGATCATGCCCTCGGCCATGGGCGAGGTCCCCATCACGATGGTCGTCGACGAGTATAAAAAAATTGAGGGAATCCTCATGCCGGTTCGCTTGACACAGCTCATGGGTCCACTGGAGATGGCGATGAGCTTCCCGATCGTCAAATTCAACGAAAAGCTGCCCGAGAACATGTTTGCCCTGCCCCCTGAGATTCAGGAGATGGTCAACGCTGAAAAAGCCAAGCCCTAGCTCTTCCTCCAGGCGTCCTCGAATTCCTTCCAGAAGTCTCCTTCATTGCGTTGCCACTGATCCGGTTCGTTGCGAGACAGAGGCGCCTCATGATGCCGCATCGTCCCATGGCCAAAGGGACAAATCCACTCCATCTTGGGAGGGGAGAAGATCGTCGCACCCGACCAGTTGCCAATCGCAACCGGCATCCGCAGGCGCGACGCGCAGTTCCGGCAACGATACTTCTGGTCGAGCCACAGAAAATAGCCGAGTACAAACACGGACATATCGGCCGCCAATACCGCAAAACTATAACCGAGGTGAATTCCAATGACACCATCTGGAATCCTCCAGTTGATCCAGGCGATCAGCAGGAGATGAATCGCAGCCAGAAAGGCTAGCTTGGCGCCGAGTAACGACCACCATTTCATGCCCGGTTGGACGCATTAATTCTTGAAGAAGTTCCGTACCAGGAAGAGAACATTTGCCGGACGTTCGGCCAGCCTGCGCATGAAATAGGGGTACCAAGCATCCCCGTAGGGTACGTACACACGAACGCGATAACCTTCGCGCACCAGTTTTCGCTGCAGATCGCGACGGATCCCGTAGAGCATCTGGTATTCGAAGCTATCCTTCGGAAAGGGTTTTGCCACTTCCACCATGCGCTCATCATGAGTGGCGATTCCCGGCGACGCACCATCCTCGAGAAGCGCATGGGCCAGTTTCAGATAATTCGTATCCACATCGGACTTCTTCTCAAAAGCAACATCTGGCGGCTCCACATAAGCACCCTTGCAGATGCGCACCGGTAACAACTCGCGGTTCAGCTTCTCGATGTCCGCTTCGCTTCGAAACAGATAGGCCTGGATAACGGCACGCACACAGCCATACTCGTTATGCAGCTTCTCGACAATCGCCAAGGTGCGGTCGGTATAGGCGCTCGACTCCATGTCGAACTCGACGCGGCTTCCAATCTCACTCGCGTAGGCAACCAATTGCCGTGCGTTCTCAAAACAAAGCTTCTCGTCAATATCCAGCCCCATCTGGGTGAGCTTGATCGAGATGGTCGATTGCAGCGACCGGGAAGCAATGGCACGCAACGCTTCCATACAATGTTCACGGGCTTGATTTGCTTCCGATGGGTCCGTCACACTCTCGCCCAAGTGATCCAGAGTCGTCAGGATGCCTTCAGTATTCAGCCGGTCACAGACAGCAATCGCTTCCCGCAGAGTATTGCCCGCAATGAAGCGGCGAGTGAGTCGCTTCGCCAGGCGAGAGTGCTCCATCCAGCGGCGTAAATCGCGATTTTGACTAAGCGAAAGGAAGAAAGAACGGAGCATGAGCGGCTGCTGAGCCGCTCTCATTGTCTCAGGAAGCTAGTTCAGCAAGGAAACAGAAATCGTACCGAGCAGCGTACCGATCGCAGCCCCTGCCACTACATCACTCAGGAAATGCATGCCGAGAAGAATCCGGCTCGCGGCGATGGAAACGGCACAGAAGCCAAGTTCCAGCGACAGTTCGGGATAGAAGGCGAGGAGGGGAGTGATGATCGCAAAGGCCGTGATCGTATGGCCCGAGGGGAAACTGAATTGATCGGGAGGGAGAAGAGTCGACCAGCAATGTGGCTCAAGAGCGCAAGGCCGCCGCCTGCCGGTAAATCGCTTGGCCCAAAGGAAGAAGACCACACCCGCCAATGCCGCCAATGTCGAAGAACCCACCGCTACAAACCGCTCTTCGCCGCCAAAGGCAAGAATGAAAAGTCCAACTGCGTACCAGAGCCAGCCATCACCGCCGCGTGTGGCGCCAATCATCCAAAGGCGCACCCATTGCGGGGGAGCCCAATGATGGACGCGCCGCATGATCCGGTGATCGCGCGACTCAATATAGTCACGAACTTGTGGGAAAACGCTCATCGCGAAACCTCCGCCTGGCTGCTAATCCCAGAATTCATCCAGTGAATCAAGAATAGCAGTTGCTTCATGCGACAGTTATCGCCCCTGAACATGACAGCGCCGTGACGAATATGAAAAACATTCGTGAAGCTCTTTGTTTTTGAGCCTGCATAGTTGTGGTGAAGCGGAATCGGTGCGTACGATGAGGTTTCGAGATGCCGAAATTGGACTTTGTTTTTTTCGACGCGGGAGGCGGACACCGTGCCGCCGCGACTGCATTGAAACAAGCGTGTGCGCAGCACTATCCCGACTGGCAAGTCCGTCTCGTCAATCTGCAGGAGGAACTCGACTCTCTCGACATCTTCCGCAAGCTCACCGGAATCCGGATGGAGGATGTCTATAACCTGGTGCTCCGCAAGGGCTGGACCCTCGGTTCGCCGCAACTGCTCGTCGCCATGCACGCGCTCATCCGGCTCTACCATCCACTGCAGGTGCGGAAGCTGAAGGAGTTCTGGAGCCAGGGTGCGCCCGACCTCCTGGTGTCGCTCATCCCAAACTTCAATCGCGCCTTATACCAATCGATTCAAGCCGTCAGTCCGCGGACCCGTATGGTCACTTCGCTCACCGACCTCGCCGATTACCCGCCGCACTTCTGGATTGAGCGTAACCAGCAGCAATACTTCATCTGTGGCACGGCAAAGGCAGCGCAGCAAGCCAAGGAGCTAGGTCACGCTTCCGACAGAATTTTCCGTGTCAGCGGAATGGTTCTGCATCCGCGTTTCTATGAACCCATCGAGATCGATCGCGACGCAGAACGCCGCACGCTCGGTCTTGACCCCAAGCTGCCCACCGGTATTCTGCTCTTTGGCGGTTACGGTTCTGCCGTCATGCGCAAGATCGCCAAACGTCTCGATGACAGCGGCATCCAGCTGCAGCTCCTCTTCATCTGCGGTAAGAATGCGAAGCTCCGCGCGGAGATCGAAGCACTGAATCTACGCATGCCGCATCACATTGAGGGCTTCACCACCCGCATTCCTCACTACATGAAACTGGCCGATTTCCTGATCGGAAAGCCGGGTCCCGGTTCGATCTCGGAAGCCATCCAGATGGGACTGCCCGTCATCGTCACCCGCAATGCGCTCACCCTGCCACAGGAGCGCTACAACGCAGACTGGGTGACCGAACATGGGCTGGGCCTGGTGCTCCAGAACTACGGCCAGATCGTCGCAGGTGTCCAGCAGATGCTTGCGCCAGGAAGCTTAGAGCGATTCCGGAACAATGCGAGCAAGATGGACAACCGTGCGATTGACGAAATCCCGAAAATTCTCGAAAGACTTCTTTCCCTTGATAGCCTAGAGCGATGAGATTGGTCCTCGCCCTTCTTGCCACCTGCCTGTTTGCCCAAGATCCCCTCGCCGACTACCTCAATCAATTCGCCACCAAGCAGCTAGCCGCGCGCAAAGCGGCCATCGGTGCGATCACCACAGAAGCCCAGGCGCGCCAGCGCATGGCCGAATCCCGCGCGAAGCTGATCCGGCAGATCGGCGGCTTGATCGACTATCGCGGGCCGCTGCGCGCCGTCACCACCAAGACACACGACCGTGGCAGCTATATCGTCGAAAACGTCCACTTCGAATCGCTCCCCAACTACATCGTCACCGCAAACTTCTATCGCCCAAAGACGCCAGGCAAGCATCCGGCAATCCTCTTCTCGATGGGACATTGGGATATCAGCAAGCCCTTCGCCCAGCACATCGCGGCGAATCTGGCCAACAAAGGCTTTGCCGTTCTCGTTTACGATCCCGCCGGCCAGGGAGAGCGCCAGCAGGCCTACAACGCGAGCTACGGCCGCAGTCTCATCGGCGGTAGCGTTGAGCAACACTTCATGGGTGGAGCGCAAGCGATTCTCGCAGGCGAGTCCGTGGCCCGCTACTTCATCCAGGATTCGCGCCGTGGTCTCGACTATCTGGTGAGCCGTCCTGAGGTGGACGCCAATCGCATCGGCGCCAGTGGCTGCTCCGGTGGCGGCACCCAAACCACTTATGTCTCAGCGATTGACGAACGCATTAAGGTTGCTGCTCCAGCCTGCTATATGAACTCCTTTGAGATGCTGCTGACAGGCCCCACCGGCGACAGCGAGCAGAGCCTGCCGGGCTTCATCGCAGAGGGTCTGGACCAGGCGGACTGGGTCTATCAGTTTGCGCCCAAGCCCTGGCTGATCAGCTCAACCGAGAAGGACTTCTTCACGCCCGCCGGAGCCAAGTTGGTGGTGGATCAAGCAAAGAGCTTCTATCGTGTCTTTGATCGCGATGCGCTGGTCAAATGGGTGGTTGGCCCCGGGGGACACGGCACGCCACAAGTGGTGCGCGAAGCGATTTATGAGTGGATGATCCATTGGCTGAAGGACGGCAAAGGCGACTTCCAGGACGAAGTGCTGCCCCTGCTGCAACCGGAAGAACTCTGCGCCTACGACAAGTGCATCGCACCCGGCCACGGCCTGAGCGAAGTGATTGCCGAATCCTGGAAGCAGCGGCAACAGACGGGCGACCCGAAGAAGCTGATCGTCCTCGGCGGCCCGGCCACTGGGCTCACAAAAACCGAATGGCTGGGTCCGGAGAACGCAGAAGAATTGTTTGTTGTCATTCAGGACAACAACGCGGCCAAGCGCCGTGCGGAAGTGCTAGCCAGTCTGGGCAATCGAGTGCTGCTTGTTCGCCTCCCCGGCTACCCTACCGGTGGCCCCTCCGAAGGACCCTATAGCGGCCCCTGGATCCAGCACACCCGCGCCTGGCTGGTGGGTCTCAATCTCCCCAGCCTCCGTGCAAATGATCTGCTGCTGACCATCCGTCCGCAACTCGACCGTTATCAGAAGGTCTATCTCCACGGCTGGGGCACCGGCGGTATCGCCGCGCTCTACGCCGCTCATGCCGAACCGCGCATTGCTAAGATCTGGCTCGAGCGTACGCCGCTTTCCATCGCCTCTGCAATGACCGTTCCCATCCACAAGAACCTCCACGAGGCGATTGTGCCCGGCCTCGCGCTTGCCGGCGACTTCAAGGACTTCACCGACAAGCGCTTCTTCTGGGTGGATGCCACCGACTGGAACGAGAATCGACTGGAACAGACGATCCCGGGCGTCTACCGGCGCCCCTTTGACCAGCCAGACAGCGACCTGTTAGCTGCCTTTCGTAAATACTGATTTCATCGTGAACTCGCCTTGCGGCGATTGGATCTCGTTATTGATCGTGAGCGTCTTGCCGTCGCCGGACAAAGACCAGGATTCTTTCTGGGTCAGCGCCATGCCATTGAACTCGCTCTTGGTATGCACCTCGAGCTTGTTGCCATTCCACTTGGCGCTCACCTTTGCCTCACGGCCGCGCATCTGGACGGTGCTTTCCTTACCATCGGTTGTGTATTGGCTATCTGTAGTGAACTCTCCTCGCTCGCTCTTTTGCAGCGACTTGACCTTCATCTGTGGATCTTTATGATCGATGTCACGCTCCATCTTTTCCGGAGCCGGCATCGGACCAAAATCACTCTTGGCTGTATCGATCACCCAGTGACCTGAGTAGTCGGGTTTGTCTGCCGCAAGCAGCATCGCGGCTGGAACTGCAAGTAAAAGAATTCGTCTCAGCATCCCCTCAATGTAGTGCATTTCGTAAACTCATGGAGAGTGAAACTATTCGCGCTATTGCTGGCCCTGGTCAGCTTGCGAGCGGAGAACTGGCAAAAGATCAATGCCGGTCCTTATGAGATTTATACAAGCGGCGACATCAAAGCCGCAAAGAATCTCCTGGGCACCCTTGAGCAGATGCGCGGGCAACTCTCCGATCTCACCGGCATCACCGAACTGAAAACCATCTGGCCCGTTCGCCTCGTCATCGCAAAGACGCAGCGTGCCACCAACCTCACCGAAACCGCCAGCGCATACAGCATGCTGCTCAGCGACGCAGTGATGACGACGCAACAGAAGCGGCAGATCCTGTCGCTGCTTCTCGCCACCAATGCCGGTCCTCTCGAGCCGGGCCTCGAAGACGCGCTGCTCACCGTGCTGAGCAGCATCGAATCCGAACGCGTCCGGGTGACGCTTGGTGCCCTTCCCCCCAAGGCCCAGCAGACGCCCGACTGGACGCTGGTCGAGTACCTGATCACCAACGACGCCTATCGAGGCCGCATCCGCGTGTTTCTGTCGAATGTCATGAAAGGCACCGACAAGCCAACCGCACTGCGCAATGCCTTCGAAAAAGACGAAGCCACGCTGCGCAAAGAAGCCGCGGAGGCAAAGCTTGCTCCGGTCACCTATCCGGCCAGAACCATCCTGCCCGATCGCGACTACCGCGCTCGCGACGTCGACCCTGAGGAAGCCAATCTACAACTCGCTATCGCCCAGTTGAGCGATCCGAATCTGCGCGCCCGCGCCTGCCTTGCGACAAAGAATCCCGAATGCCTCGCTGCTGCCGCCGCCTTATCGGGCAATGCGGAACAAGCAGCCATTGAGGCTTCTCAAGTGACGCCCCCCACGGCCAGGTCGCTCTATCTCGCCGCTGTGGGACAGCCCGACCGATTGAAGCACCAGCAGAACCTCTTCACTTCCCTCCAGCTCAAACCGCTTTACCCCGATGCCGCTCTCGCTTTCGCCAGCAAAGAAAACGATCCAATGAAGGCCTTCCATGCCTTGAAGACAGCCGCGCCGGCCGCGCCGCGCGACGCCCGCTACCAGATGCAATTGGCAAAGGCGGCACAAGCGGCCGAGCAATATGCAGACGAAGCCAAAGCCTGGGCAGCCGCCGAACGGGCGGCCTTCGATGGCCCCCAGAAAGAGGCTTTGCGCCAGGCAAGACTCGGTGCTCAGGATCGCCGCTACGAAGCCGAAGCACTGGCTCGCAAAGAAGCAGAAGAAGCGCGTCTTCGCGACATTGAGCGCGTCAAGCAAGAGAGTTTGCGCCGCGTCCGCGAGGCCGAGGCGAAAGCTCGCGGGAACCTCGCGCCTCTCGATCCCGGAACCAAAGTCGAGCCCTGGTGGGACGCCGATCAACCCACCGGCACGCTCAGCGGCAGCCTGACGCGTGTCGATTGTCTCAGCGGCGGCAAGGCCCGCTTTGTTGTCCGGGACGCAAACGGCAGACTCAGCTTCTTCGAAGTGGACGACCCGGCCAAGCTGATCCTCAGCGGCGCGGGTGCCAAGACTTTCCATTTCTCCTGCGGCATCCAAAGACCTGCCCGCAAGATCAAAGCAGGCCACAAAGACAAAAAACTAATCACAATGGAACTCCTTCCTTAAATGAACGAAAAGAACCGCTGGTGGGTGGTTGCGATCTTCTACCTTTCCTCCAGCGTCAACTACCTCGACCGATCGATCCTCAACGCACTCTCCCCGGAATTCATGAAAGAATTCCACCTCAGCTATGAGCAATTCGGCTGGATCCAGACCGCCTTCTATCTCGTCTACATGATCAGTTCGCCGCTGATGGGCTGGTTCCTTGACCGGGCCGGGCTCAATGTCGGCACGACCGTCGCGCTCACCTGGTGGAGCTTGGCCGGCATCGCGCGCGGCCTCACTGGCGGCCTGGCCAGCCTGGTCACCGCGCACGGTTTCGTAGCCGTCGGCGAATCTGCCGGCATCCCCTCCACGGCAAAAGCGGCCCAGACCTATCTGCGCCAGGAAGAGCGCGCCGTCGGCAGCTCCATGTCGCAAATCGGCCTCGTCATCGGAATGACCGCCTCCGCCTTTCTCGCAAATTTCTGTATCGAGCATTGGGGATGGAGAAGCGCCTTCTTTGTCGCCGGCTGGCTCGGTTTCCTCTGGATTCCGCTTTGGTTCTGGGCTTCGAAAAAAGCACCGAAACAAGTGGCTTCAAAGGAATCCACCGGCTACGATGCCAAACAGATTTTGCGCATGCCGCAGACCTGGGGCTTCATTCTTGCAAACATCCTCTCGCTCGGCATCTTCTCGCTGTGGACCACCTGGACCAACCACTACTTTGTCCGCACCTTCCACTTCACAACGATCGAAGCGAATCAGATCTCGCCCATCTTGCAATACGTCGGCCTCGCTGGCTCCTTCCTGGGCGGCTGGGCCAGCATGCGCCTGATGAAGTCCGGCTGGGCGCCATTGAACGCGCGCCGCCGCATCTATCTCTTCGGTGTCCTGGGCATGATGATCTCGGCCACAGTGCCGCTCGCGCCAGACCCCACCTGGGCGATGATCCTGATTTCGCTCAGCTACGGGGCCAGTTCCGCCGCTAGCGTCAATCTCTATACGATGCCGCTCGATGCCTACGGTGGCAGCAGCGCCGCCTTCGCCGTCTCGCTGTTGACCGCGGGCTACGGCTTCCTCCAGCTTGTCATCTCACCGCTCATCGGAAAGGTGGCCGACCAGTACAACAGCTTTGCGCCCGTCTGTGTTGCCGTGGCCTTCCCTCCCCTGCTGGGCTATCTCATTCTCGAATGGACGAAGGGCCGTGGCACGCAGACGCTACGTACTTAATTTCGGCGGGCCGCGCGAGGAGTTGCACCAAATCCTCCCGGCCTTCGAACACCGCGACGAAGCGCTCTTGCCTGGCGAAACTCCGGGCGAGATGTGGCTGCGTCTGGTGAGCCAATATCCCCCCTGGAGCATCGCCCACACTGCCGCCCGCGTCGGGTCTCGCGAGTTTCTACCGGCACTCGCACTGGCCCCCACGCGCATGCTCGCCTACGACAGCAGCGGCGAGCGCTTCCATCTGCACCCCAGGCAACTCCTCGCGAGCCTTCTGTTTCTCGAAGGCCAGCCGGTGCATCGCATCCACTTGCGTCCCTGGCGCGACGACACGCAGCACTTTGCCGATCGCATCGAAATCGGCGGGCGACCATTGAACCCAGCGCTGCCAACCGTCGCCGTACTCTCGCCCTATCTGCCCTGGCCCCTCAGCCATGGCGGCGCGGTCCGCATCTTCCACATGCTTCGCGAGGCGGCAAAGCACTCGAATCTGCGCCTGCTCGCCTTCACCGAATCGAGCGACCGCATCGATGCCGGTCCGCTGCAAGATCTTTGCACCAGCATCACGCTCGTGCGCAAGCCGGAATTCCGCCGCCTCGCCTGGGCCAGCCTGCTTCCTCCGGAAGTGCTCGAATACGAAACGCCGGCCATGCGCCAGGCGTTAAGCGACACCCGTTACGACCTCTTACAAACCGAGTTCACCCAGCTCGCCAACTACGGCGGCGACATCCTCGTCGAGCACGATGTCACGATGGACCTTGCGACGCAGGAGCACGCCATGCGCGGCACCCTCGCCTCCTGGTGGAAGCAGTTCCGCTGGCAGCGCTTCGAGCGGGCTCGATTAAAAGCCTTTCGCGCCATCGCTGTCATGAGCGAAAAGGATCGCCTGCAGGTGCAGCATCCCAATGCCCACGTCATCCCGAATGGCGTCGACCTCGATCGCTTCCATCCCACGCCAGAACCCGAGGGCGCGAATCTGCTCTTCATCGGAAGCTTCCGGCATTTCCCCAATGCGCTCGCCTTCCGCTTCCTGATCGAAGAATTCTGGCCGATCCTGCGGAAGCGTATGCCGCAAGCCACACTGACCGTGGTCGCCGGGCCGCAACCGGAGCTCTACTATCCCTTCGGCGCGATCCCACAGGCTGCGGGTCTTGAGCTGCACTCCTTCGTCCGCGACGTCAAGCCGCTCTACGACCAAACGAATCTGGTGCTGGTCCCCACGCCCGTCTCTGCCGGGACCAACATCAAGGCGCTCGAAGCAATGGCGATGCAGCGCGCGATCCTCAGTACGCCAAGCGGCATCAATGGTCTCGATCTCGAACACGGCGTTTCGGCCTGGGTTGCAAGCGGCGCCGAAGACTTCGCCTCGAGCGCCGAGCTTCTGCTGCGAGATCCGCAGCGCCGCGCGCAACTCGCCGGGCAGGCCCGCAAGCTGGCCGAAGAGAAGTTCGACTGGAAGCCCATCGGCAAGCTACAGGAGGCCATGTGGCAAGCTCTGCTGCGATAAGCCTTCGCAAGGGCACGGGCGAGGATGAGCCCCATCTCGCCGGGATTACGGCCCACAGTCCCGAAGCCTCCACCTGGGTGAGCGACTTTGATTCGCTCATCGCAGAACAGCAAGGCGCCATTGCTGGCTTTGTGATTTACCGGGTGGTTCTTGGCGAAGGGGAACTCTTCAATCTCGCGGTGCACCCTGCCCATCGCAGGCAAGGCGTCGCGACGGTGCTCGTACAAGCGTTGCAGCGGCTTGCGCCCGTCTGGCACCTGGAAGTCCGCCAGTCGAATCAGGGCGCCATCGCCTTCTACGCCACCCAAGGATTCCAACAGGTCGGGCGGCGGGAACGTTATTATAGCGACGGCGAGACAGCGCTCCTGCTCAAATGGCAAACGCCGCAAAAATCGACTTGAGTTCTTCCGCCCGCTCGCGCGCCGCTCCAAACAGATAAGCCTGAAAGGTCAGATAGCATTGGCTGGCCATCTGCTCGGAGAAGAAAGCAAGCAGGCTCCCGTCCCACTCATGGACCGTAAGCAGGCAATAGCCTTTCTTATCCGGCTCCAGCCGCACACCAGAGATCTTGCCCATCGCGCCGAGCTGCGCCGTATAAGAAGCACCCACCGGAAGCTCCTCGAGGCTCGGCTGAATCAGAAACAACTCGCTGATCCGCCGCTCCAACACTTCCCGCGTCGTCTCGATTATGCGGAACGTCGAGGCCTGCAGTGCCACTTCTGAGGGATGATTCTCCAGCCCAAACTTCAGCACGCGGAGATAAGTCTGCCAGCCACCGCTCGTCGCCTCGTACTCCTGATCGAATGCCGCACCGTCGCCAAAGCCGCTCTGCACCACGCGCAAGCGGCTCCTTCCGCCCTGTCCCTCGATCTCAAACTCAATCACCTTCGGAGCCGCGCCAGACTCCGTGACTCCGAACTTCTCCTCCGGTTTCCAAAGATGGATGACGCTCTGGGCCTCCATCCCTGGTCCGTAACCCAGCACGACACTGCCTCCCTTGCCGGGCACAACCTTTGCATGCGGGGTAAACCAGCCCTCAATCTTCTCGCCTTCTGTGATTGCGCTCCATACCTGCTTCGGACTCGCATCGATATCGATTTCTTGCATCAGCGTTCTGGACATGTCAATTCACTCCGTAATGTGGATCACGGCCTTCCGGTCGTCCTCGTCATCTTTAGCGATCTTCGGATAAAGTGCAACCGTCAGGCGGAAGACCTCGGCCTTCTCATCGTGATATTTCGCTGCCTGCGTGGCAACAAAGGCAGCCATCTCCGCGGCAAAGGCACTACGCTCCTCTTCATTGCGAAATCGGATCTCCGTCTCCATCGTGAAAGTGTTGGTCTGCTTCTCCGCTTTGGCTGCGCGCAGAGCCAGCAGCCCAATGTCACGAATCATCCGGGACGCGGCAGTAATCAGAGAACTGAAAGAGAAGCGACCGCGCGGCAGCGCGCGGTCTGCCCCCATCACACCGAACGCCTCCGAACTCACCAGGTAATGCGTGGCCAGGCTGCGCACCAAACGCTCCACAACATTTCCCTTCTTCCGCGTTTCCACTTGCACAACCAGACCGGCCCGCTCCAACTCATGCAAGTGGTAGTTCACACGCTGCCGCGGCATATCGAGAATTTTCCCCAAGCCGGTTGCCGTGTTTTGATTCCGTTGGAGCACCGCAAGAAGCATCTGCCGCTTTGGATCCAGCAGCACCGCCGCTGCTTCAGGATCACGAAGAATCTGCAAACCCGTACCAGACATCTTCCTCAGCCTGCCACCGAAAATTTATTCTGTCAAGAAAAGAGACAGCAGAACTTTTGCCCCTTGTCTCCCTCTGCCAACGGTGCTAAATGTAGGGGCATTGGTGGCGGTAACGGTCAGTTTCAATATTTCAGAACCAAGGAGAATCATCCGATGACACTATTGAATGACGACGAAATAAAGACGCAGCTCATGTCGACCGACCCCGAGTTCCGGCGGCTCGCGGTCCAACATTCCGAATACAAGCAACTGCTCCATGAGCTGGAGTCGAAAGAATACCTCAATGAAGTGGAACTCGCCGAAGAGGCCCGCTTGAAGCGCATCAAGCTCGCCATCAAAGACCATATGCAAGGAATCATCAGTCAGCACGCAGCCCAACCGGCCTAAACAATTTTTATTTTCCTCAACCATGCACACCGGGCTCGAACTTTCCTTCGAGCCCGGTTTTGGTTTTGAGGCTGCAAAAATTCTGAGAGAAAACGCGCCGGCAAAGCACCATCCCAATACTTCGATGAAGCATATCCGTCTGCTTTACCTCTGCTGCTTCCTCGCGCCGGTCGCATTTCTCTGCGGATACATTGCCGGCGCCCCTCGCTACATTCCCCCGGAGCTCAATTTCAATCGCATCGATCCCAGACCAATCCCTGTGGCACGCCCGGACATTTTCCAGCCCGAGACCTCCCTCCTGCCCGACGACCCGCCTTGGCTGCAACCGAACAAATAATGGCCGGAATGCGCCACTTGGCGCTAACCGTGCGATTCTGATACGTGGATGGCAGGCGCTGTAGTCACACCAGAACTGGAACAACAAACGGTCGACACGCGTGAGCCGTTGTTTAACGTCGTACTCCTCGACGACGACGCTCACACCTACGATTACGTCATTGAGATGTTGCAGAAGCTTTTCTTCTTTGGCTTCCAGCAGGCGCTCGACCACGCCTCCGAAGTGGACGAAAAAGGGCGTACCGTCATCATGACCGTCGAGTTGCCAATGGCCGAGTTCGCCCGCGACCAGATTCTCTCCTATGGCCCCGACTACCGCATGGAAAATTCAAAGGGCTCGATGAGTGCAATCATCGAGCCCACAAGCTAAACCAAAATTTTCCGGCTCAAACAGAAGCTCTAGTGAGCCATCTTGAGTTTGTAGCCGCCGTCTGCCTTTTTCTCGCGATACACATCATGGCAGCCCTTGCAGGTCGCACCCACACCAGCCATGTTGCCCGAACCATCAGCCAACGCCTTTGCCGCGGCGAGTGACTTGTTGTTCAACTCAACGGCATCAGTCATCTTGTGAGCCGCAAAAAACTTGCCCGCGATCGTAAACTGCTCGACGAGCGTTGCGCCACCAGCCTTCAGCGCTGCTTCGTCCTTGGCTTCGTTTGCCTTGCGCAATTCGCCCATGGTCTTACCCACGGTCTTCATCGACTTTTCAAGGTCTTCTTCGCTTTGCGAGAACGCCGGAACGATTACCAAAATCCCGGCGAGAAAAAGGGAGAGCTTCGAGCCCACTTTGATCATGCCAACCATATTACTTGCGTCCGACTTCCCATGCAAGATGTTCTAACTCGGGCCGAATCAGTTTTTTCCAGGCAACCGAGACGGCATTTGTCGACCCAGGGGTGGAAAAGACGACTTTTCCGCTATAGATTCCTGCCGTGGCCCGCGACAGCATCGCTGCGGCTCCGACTTCGTCATAACTCAACATGCGAAAAAGTTCGCCAAAACCAGGAAGAGTTTTTTCCAACTTGCGGCTCAACACGTCGAAGGTCGTATCCCGGGGGGAGATCCCCGTGCCACCGTTAAACAGGATCAACTGGCATGCTGTTCCGGCAAACTCGTCGAGAATCGCAGCCACCTGATCGGGTTCGTCTTTGATAATGCGGTATCCGTCGACTCGATGGCCGAGCGCTTCAATCTCTTCCTTCAGGAATTTTCCATTCAAATCGGTCTGTTCCGTGCGCGTGTCGCTCACAGTCACCAGGCAAATTCCAATCGGCCCCAGTTGCCGGGCCAACTCTTTGTGATCTGCAGTACTCATGAATGGAAAAAATCCCTCTCCCCTCTAATCTAACGGCAGTTCTTCATTAAAAGTGTCTTTCCTACCGTCCCAGCCCAGTTGCAAATGATAAATTTAGAAAATCCGCGGGACGCTAGGAACATCTGAAGATTCCAACCCCGGGCTAGGTAAAACAGAAGCGTGCCCGTATACCGCGCCGTAGAGACGGCGAGTACCGAATCTGAAAATTGGCGCTCTCGCTGTCGTGGTGGAGAGAGAGTAGCGGCAAGCTTTTTTTTCTACCTAGCCGTACTAGGCTGGATTCAGGGCATCGGTTTCCCCCGTATCCTTGCTGCCGCCTTTGTTCCTGTCCTGATTGTCGCAGTCGCCAACGGGGAAACGCTGAATTCCCGCCGCTGGACCAGCTACTGCCGCGATTGGTTGGCCAGCGCCTTGATCCTTGTGGCGTATTGGGAGATCGACTGGTTTGCAACCGGTCGCTATCTCACCCAAACCCAATCGAATTGGGTGAATTGGGATCGCATGATTCTGGACGGCTATGGGCTCCGCGCCGGGATTGAGGCAGCCGGTCCCATTGGTCCCTTTCTCCTGGAATTCTGCTATCTCCTGCTTTATGGGGTCCCCACCTTCTGTCTCTTCCTGATCTACTGGCATAACCGCCGCAGTGAAGTCGACCGCTTCTACCGTGTGTTCTTCCTTGGGGCTTTTGCCGCCTACGGACTCCTCCCGCTGATCGCGATCCAATCGCCACGTCTCTTCTTGCCGGGAGAAGATCTGCCCGCCTATATGAACGTGTTCCGGCGGGTGAACGTCTATTTGCTCGACCACTTCGATATCGCCACCAGCGTCTTTCCGAGCGGTCATGTTGCCGTTGCCTTCTCCTGTTTCTGGGGCCTCTATTCCGTTCTTCCGGAAAAGAAAATTCTGTGGGGCGGTCTGCTGGCATTTGCTTGCATCGTTTTTCTTGCGACGATCTATGGCCGCTATCACTACGCGGCCGACGGAATGGCAAGCTTCGTCATCGCCACACTCGCTTGGCGTGCCTGCGCCAAGTGGAGCCGCAATGACTAGAGTCCTCCTGGCCATCTGCATCCTGTTTGCATCGCCACTTACAGCCGTTGAGGTTCCCGCTGGAGCGCGCCTGGAAATTCGGCTGCGGCACGCGATCCATTCCTTTTCCGCAAAGGCGGGGAGCCCGGTGGAAGCCGTCCTCATCGCTCCTGTTCTCCACAACGACAGCATCCTCGTGCCTGCCGGATCCCTGATCCACGGCACGCTCACAGCCGTGCAGCGTGTGGGCCTGGGGCTGGTGCATGAGCGGGCCAGCCTGAGCTTCAACTTCAGTCATCTCGAACTTCCGAATGGCTCCATTGTCCCGATTGAAACCCGGGTGACACAGATCGAGAATGCACGGGAAAATGTGACATCGAAGGGGGCCATCCGTGGCATTCGCTCCACCAATACGCCCGGCTACCGGGCGGCTGGAGTCCTCACCGGCTTCGCCGCAGTGGATCCCATCGCATTGATCTTCTCCACCGCGGCCTTCGCTTCCGTTCTCCGCTTTAGCGAACCGGAAATTAGCTGGCCCACGGGCGCGGAACTCACCCTCAGCGTCCTCAAGGCCTTTGAATCCGGGATGGAAGAAGACGCCTATCTCTATCCGGTTGCCGATACGGAAGATGCCCGGCTGGAACTCACCGCGATGCTGCGCAGGATGCCTTATCAGACCCGCCAGATGGTGAGTGGCAAGCTTTCCGATCTCACCAATCTGGTCTTCCTTGGTCCACAAGACGCGGTGGAGCGCGCCTTTCGCGCGGCAGGCTGGGTGCAGTCTCTGGCGCCTACAGCCGCAATCCAGTACAAGACACTCCGCGCCTTTGCCGAATCCCAGTCCTTTCAGGAAGCCCCGATGTCCAGGCTCGTGCTGGAGGGCGAGCAGGCGACTCTCACGCTATCGAAATCTCTGGGAACCTTCTCCAAACGCCACCACCTCAGGCTCTATCCCCATAACGAAACCTGGGCAGACAAGCCGGTCTGGGCCGCATCGGCAACTCAGGACACCGCAATCGTCATCTCCACCAGCCAGCGCAGAATCATCCATCGCATCGACGACAACATTGACGAGGAACGGTCAAAGGTATTCAATGACCTCTGGTTCACAGGTTGTGTCGACTCAGCCGAACTCGTCGACCGGCCCTGGGTCATCGAGAACGCGACCAATGGAACCGGGCAACACCTTGTCACCGACCGCGCCATCGCGGTCCTCAAAATCAACGACTGCCACAATCCACGCCGCTTCGACGAATCGAACGGGGTCGAGGCTGGCGCCTATCGCGGCAGCCCGGTCCTGCGAGCCACCCGGCAGACCATCCTCACTCTCCGTAACGATGTAGTGCGGGGCAATCTCATTTGGCAAGGTGCAGCCTGGGCTTACCAGGTAGCCCGGCTGATGGGGAAGAAGCCTTCGGACGCCGAGCGGATCCCCAGACAAAGCCTGCTCGGGATCAGTCATCTGAGCAGCCCACAATGGACACCCAGCGATTGGAGTGAATCCTCGGGTGGAATTGGCAATCGCCTGGTTGCTCCGGCAATACAAAATACGCGGCCCCGAGGGGCACCCACGCTTGGAGCGGGCACGGACTGGGAGACCCCCAGCGTAGAGCTGAGCTTCAGTCTGGGCACGTCGATGTTTTCAAAATCTACAGTCGGCGAAGAAGCGCTGATCCTTTCCCGGGAATCGACGGTAACCGGTGGGCGGCTGCAGTTGTCTGTGACCGCCGGCAACCGGATTTCGCCAGGTTTCGCCCTGGGCGGATCAGTCACCGTCCACGCCAATCGTTGGATGTCGCACGAACTCGGATTTCACTATCTCCGGGGCAACTATGAGTTGGGCCTGCGCAAGCTTGTCCCCAGCGGTTCTGAAGAAGTTCCCGGAGTCGTCGAGCAGAAGGCTGGACTGCTGACACGGCAGTTCAGCTACAACACCCTTGTGCATGTCCGCCCGATCGAATCGCGCTTCCGGCCCTACCTTGCAGTGGGCCCAGCACTGCAACTGGTGCATCTGACCAACGCGCCCTTCGAGAAAGCGCGTGGGATCTTCCGCTTCGGCCTCAGCAATGTCGGCATGGTGCAGGCAGCCTACAACTTTGGAAGCGCCCCGCCACTCGAGGGCGGGGGCATTTTCCAACCTGCCTTCCAGACCGGCGCAGGGATCAAAATCCGGGTGGCCAAGTGCTGGATCTGGAGATTCGATTACCGCAGCACCTTCAGCCAACGCCCGGACTTCCTCAAGAAGTCGTTGGCCACCGCCCTCGGCAACGAAGACCCTGCACTCAACCCGCAGCTCAACACCCTGGCATCAGAAAAAGCCCATAGCATCTTCGCGCAGCAGCGCCTGACCATGGGCTTCTCCTTCACCTTCTAGAGCGCGGCGCCCAGATCGTAGGCGTCGGTCATTTGAACCGTCACCTGATAGCTCCCCAGATTATTCTGCCAGTGCTTGTTATCGTTGATCGCTAAGTGCAATCGCCCTTCGCCCGGCTGTGCCTTTGTGCTCGAACGGCCCAGGAAAAGCACAGGTCCCTTCTCCGTCAGGCGGCCCACCAGCGCCCCAAAAGGATGGCCGTCGACGAGATTCGTCTTGTAGTTTGGCCCAGGCTTGGTCAAGCCATTCGGATCGGTTGCCCACTCATCCTGATGCCAGGAGAGGCGAGTGAAACCGGTCGCACTCGTCGTCAGCTTCGAATCCTTTGAGGCAAAGACGCCAGTGTCGAGATACTCAATCTGAGTGCAGTGGCGCAGCGAGTGCACTTCTACCGCTCTCGTGACATTCTTGCGGCGCACGGCGAGCATCCGGATTGAGGCCCACGGAAGGCTCTGGTCGCCAATCTTGATCTCTCCCGTCGGCCAGCTCCCACGAGAGGGCCTGGCGCCGTCCAGGCGTACCAGCGCCGCACTGCGGTCATATTGATCCGCCGACGAAGGAACCACGCGGTTGAACAAGTTGTAGAGGGGCTTCGGCTCATGCTGATCGGTATCCTTCAGCGCCGCCAGCAGCGGCGTCAACACAGGCAGCCCGATGTTGGTGAGATCTTCGACGGCAAGATCGCGTGCCGCGCGGTTGTCCCCCAGGATCGCCTGAAAACCAGCAGTAATCTTCGCCGCTTCCGCTGGGCTGGCGGGAGCACCATTGTGAATGGAAAGCAGCTTTGCAAGGGGGATGGAACCAGCCTTTGTGGCCGGGGTCGTCCCCTCTACCCACTTCCCATCCGTAGTCAAAACCAGAACCGTCTGCGCGGCCTGGAGCGTCAGAGCCGAAAGCAACAAAAGAATCTTCAAAGATCGCATCGTTGCAATCCTATCCCAGATCGCTATTGTGGCGAGTTCAAATACTCAGCTACCGAAGAATAGGTCCGATTCTTATACAATCGGCCTGCATCTTCGACCGGTGCAGACCAATTGAAACTCCAGGAATCCCCGGTCCGCTGCATCTGTCCCTTTAAGCGCGCCTCCAGATCCGGCAGCACGAAGGTGCGCGCTTGTGGATCACCAACCAGATTGCGGCGTTGGAACGGATCGTTGTCCATGTCGAAGAGAACCCAGGGCTTATCAACATACCGGGCATACAGATAGCGATCCGTGCGAATCGCGCGCCAGCCCGCGACCGTACCGTCCCCGTTGTAGGGTCCAAAAATTTGGAAGAAGGTCTCTTTGCGGGTCCGGTCGGTCCTTCCGGCAACCGTCGTGGAGAGATCCAGCCCCTGGAAGTTGGAAGGCACATCCACACCGCAGAGGCCCAAAGTGGTGGCCGGAATATCGATATGCGCCAGCATGTTCAAATTCACCCGGCCCGGCTTGACGACACGCGGATAGTGGATGATTCCCGGCACGCGAATCGACTCCTCATAAGGCTTCCGCTTGAGCCGAAGCCCGTGCGAACCCAGCATGTCGCCATGGTCGGAGCTAAAAATCAACGCGGTATCCTCTGCATGACGCGTCGTGGCCAGATGACGGCGCAGACGTCCGACCTGCGCATCCACCGCCGTACAGGCAGCATAGTAGCCAGCCAGATCCTTGCGCGTCGGCCCCCCCTCGAACTCCTCATAATTCCCGCGCAGCTTGAGCTGATCGGGATTCACGTGCTTCAGATATTCTTCTGGCGCGCCATACGGATCATGCGGCGGCCCTGGTGCAACCACCAGGAAAAACGGCTGCTCGGAATTCTTCTGGCTATCGAGAAACTCGATCGCCAGATCGGTCCAACCTTCCGCCTCAAACTTGTTCATTGCAATCGGCTTTGGATCATCGCGAAAGTACTGCGCATGAAAATGATCGTGGCTGCATTCGTTCGCCGCCCAGTATTCGAAGCCCTGCCGCCGCGGGCCTGGAGGAATGAAACCCGGCATCCGGGGGCCGCCGTCCAGATGCCATTTGCCGATGAACGCGGTCTTGTACCCGGCCGCGCCGAGGATCTTCGCCATCGTGTTCGAATTCTCGTTCAGGCGCAGGTCGTTCGCGGTCATTCCGTTCAGGTGGCAGTACTGCCCCGTCAGCAGAATGGAGCGCGCCGGGCAGCACACAGGCGAGTTCGCCAAGGTTGTCGGAAAGTGCAAGCCGTCTTTGGCAAGCTGATCCAGATGGGGCGTCTTCGCATTGGGATCGCCCATAAACCCAAGCGCCTGTCCACGCCACTGGTCCGGCAGATACCAGATGATATTGGGCCGCTTCGGCTTGCTTTTAGAAAGCAGAAGAGCTGGGGTCGCACCCAACAAGGCGCGTCGCGTCAACATGCCCTCATTGTCGCCCATGCCGCATGAGCCCCTCCGTCTAAAATCGAGCAATGAGGATTTTCCTGCTCATCGCCTTCCTGGCGGCCACTGGCTCCGCGGAGCTCACCCGCCTTGAGGTGCAACGCGAAGAAGTAGTGCTGAAAGGCAAAGCATTTGGGCAAGCTGGCGCTTACCGCAAGATCGTCGGGCAAGCTCATTTTGCGCTCGATCCTTCCCTGCCCCAGAATCAAGCCATTGCCGACCTCAAACTCGCGCCCAGAAATACACAGGGCAAGGTCGAATTCCAAGGCGACTTTTACCTGCTCACTCCGGCCGACCCGGCGAAAGCAAACGGCAAGCTCTTCTACGAGGTGGGCAATCGAGGCACCAAGGCAGCCCTGCGCGTCATGCAGAAGGCCGCGGGCTCTCCCGATCCCAGTACGCCCGAACACTTCGGCGACGCGTATCTGATGCGCCAAGGGTATTCGATCCTCTGGATGGGCTGGCAGTGGGATGTCCCGCAAGGCCGCATGCGCATGGAACTGCCCATCGCAACCGAAAACGGCGCGGCGATCACCGGGCTGGTGCGCAGCAATTTCATCTTCTCAAAACGAACCCAAACCGCATCGCTTGCCGACAGCGGCCACATCGCCTATGAGCCCATCCACCGCAACAACCCCGAAGACACGCTCACCGTCCGCGACACCGCGACCGGCACGCCCCACAAACTCCCACGGGCCGATTGGCAAATACTGCCCAATGGCATGGTCACCCTCGCCGGGGGCTTCGCGCCAGGGCAGATCTATGAAGTGATCTATCGGGCCAGCGGGCCACGCGTGATTGGCTGCAGTCTCGCCGCCACGCGCGATCTGATCGAGCATTTCAAGACGCAACGGCAGATCAAGGTCGCCTACGCCTGGGGCTCCTCCCAAAGCGGACGCTATCTGCGCCAATTCCTCTATGAGGGCTTCAACGAAATGGAAGGCGGAGGAGCAGCCTTCGATGGCGTGATCGATGAAGTCGGAGGCGCCGGTCGCGGTTCCTTCAATGTACGCTTCGGACAAGCGAGCCGCGATGCTGAGCAGCACTTCAATTTCTTCTACCCGGTGGACATCTTTCCTTTCGCCGACGGCCCCACAACCGACCCATTCAGCAAGCGAAACGATTCTCTTCTGGCCAAAGCGACAGACAAAAAAGTAGTACCCAAGCTCTTCCACATTCTGTCCAGCGCGGAATATTACAATCGCGGAGCCTCCTTGACCCACACCGATCCGCTGGGCAAAAGTGACCTCGCCATCCCTGGCACCTCACGCCTCTACATGATCAGTTCGGGAGCCCATTTCCCAGGCCCCTTCCCGCCACAGGTCGAGGACACAGAAACACAAGCAGCCCTCAACCCCCTGAATCGCGTTCCACTCTCACGAGCGCTCTTTGCCGCGCTGGACAAATGGGTGAGCGGCGAAGCAGAACCGCCGCCCAGCCAGTATCCGAAACTGATCGACCGAAGCCTGGTACAAGCGAGCACGGCCACTTGGCCTCGCATTCCGAACCTCACGCTGCCGCCGCCGAACCTCAAGGTCTACCAGCTTGATTTCAGTACCGAGCCGCCTCAGATCGGCCCGCAGTATGCAACTCTCGTACCGGCTGTCGACGAAGACGGCATCGACAAGGCAGGCATTCGCTTGCCACTTGTTGCCGCCCCGCTCGCCACTTATACGGGATGGAACTACCGCCATCCGAATGCGGGCGCACCCTCACAATTGCAAGGCGAAACCGGCGCAATCCTGCCCTTCGCCTTATCGCGCGCCACAAGAAACATCCACACCGATACCCGCTTGTCGATCGGCGAACGCTACCCCACGCGCGAGCACTATCTGGGCTTAATTGCCGAGGCGGCTCGCAAGCTGGTGAAGAGCGGCCTGATGCTGGTGGAAGACATTCCCGACACCCTCGATCTGGCGTCCACCCATTATGAATGGGCCATCCATCACTAGCTGGAATGTCTCAATCGGTGGTCCAGCCGGTCGAGAACCGGGAAGCGGAGACCGGCACCTCTCGCAGCGCAACGGGCCTGCACCACATACGTCGCCAGACGAGCCACACCTAGTGGCTTGGCGGCAATTCCATGATCTTGATGTTGCGAAAGTGGATCTCGGCGCCTTCTGATTCGAGGCAGAGATAGCCTTTGCGCTGCGTCGACTTGCTGATGCCGTTTACTACCTTGCCATTGACCGACAGCTTGATCGTACCGTCCACGGCAACGACATCGTAAGTGTTCCACTGCCCCTTACCGAGACAACGATTCTCAACAGACATACTGCGCGTCCCACGCGGATTATCGGGAATGGTCCTGACACCGTTTACACCAAAAAGCTCACCATGCACATAAGCGATGGGAGGCGTAACACCATCCTTCTTATTCAACTCCGGCCACTCCAGTTCGAGCATTTGCACCTCAACACCATCTGGCAGCCGGCTCGCCGGATTCGGGTTCGCACTGCTCCAGACAAACACGCCGGAGTTGCCACCAGCCTCCATGTGCATCCATTCGATGTGGAGAATAAAGTTCTCATATTGCTTCTCGCTTCGCATCACTCCAATCGGATGGCCGGAGCATACCAGCAGGCCTTTCTTCACACTCCAAGTCCCGGGGTCGGTATTGACATTCACCCACCCCGCCAGATTCTTACCATTGAAAAGACTTCGGAACTCCGGCACCGGACCACCTGTCGCGGAGAACACGGCAACAAGCAGCGCAGTCACAATGAGAAATGCAGCAGGACGCATGGGATTGATCGTAACCCAGAAGCAACAATCCTCCCACTCGCGTCTTAAAATCGGATGAAAAATGCTGCGCGAGGAGATTTTCATTTGCACTTACGTCACAAAGAACGCCACGTCACCTCCCGGGTGGGTTGGCTACGCGCCGCTGTCCTTGGCGCAAACGATGGAATCGTTTCGACGGCGAGCTTGGTGCTGGGTGTCGCCTCGGCCAACTCCGGCCACAAAGCAATCCTCGTCGCAGGCATTGCCGGGCTCATGGCAGGGGCAGGAGCTATGGCGGCAGGAGAGTATGTCTCTGTGCATTCGCAGGCGGACAGCGAGCAAGCTGATCTCGCACGAGAAAAGGTGGAATTGGCAAATGACTTTGAGAGCGAACATCGGGAACTCATGGAAATCTACGTCGAGAGAGGGCTCGACGCGAAGCTCGCCGATGAAGTAGCCCGGCAGTTGATGGCGCATGATGCCTTAGGAGCCCATGCCCGGGACGAATTGGGCATCTCAGAAACAATGACCGCGCGCCCGATCCAGGCAGCGATGGCATCGGCCGCAAGCTTTGCGGTCGGTGCGGCACTCCCCTTGCTGGTGGTGGCTATCACGCCAGGTCCCTATCTCATTCCACTGGTTGCCGCCACCTCGCTCCTGTTCCTCGCCTCGTTAGGCGGCGTCGCAGCCAGAGCGGGCGGCGCACGCGTGCTGGTGGGCGCAACTCGAGTCCTATTCTGGGGGGCGATCGCAATGGGCTTGACTGCTGCAGTTGGAAAGATATTCGGGGAAGCATGACCCCCACCCCGCTCCCATTCTCGATTCGCTCGCTCGCCACTACTGGCAACACGCGCGGCGATCTCCGCCGGGCGATTCGTTCTGCGCCGCCAGAAGCGAATCTGGTTCTGTTAACAGGAACACCGCGCTTCCTGCCCATCTGTCCCAACTGTGAAGCCCGCGCGACCCACACACTTCATGTGGAGCGGCCCTTTCTCTTCCACATTCCGGCTGACGACGAGACGCCCAGTTCCTCGGAGTCCACAATCGATGCGTTCGAGATCCCCTTTTGCGATCGCTGTCTGCAACAGCAACGCAGCTCGATCGTGGCGCAGAGCCCCTGGCTCCCGCTGCGCCGTATCTTCTCTGAGTCTCACGGCCCCGCCGGAGTTGTGGTGATGGCTATCTCGCTGCTCTTCTTCATACAGACGCTGAAGCACTTCAGCCTGGTGCCGCTTCTCCTCGGCTGCATCCCCTTGGCGATCGGGCTTTCTCTCCTCATTCCGGTCTGGCGCAAGAGCGCCTACATGGCCGTACCCGCGCCCACCGAGGTTGATCAGGCCGTCGATTTCACGCCCATCCTTTCCCTCGAGTTTGAACCGGCCTGGCGTGCTTATCTGTTCCGCTCGAGCAACTATGCAAGCCAGTTTCGCGCAGCAAATGAATCGCAAGTCTGGGATCTCAAGAGCAAGGCAGCCGCGGCTGCAGCAGCGGCGCGTAGGAAAAAGACGAATCGCACGAACTGGATCATCGGGACGATCCTCGGAGTGTTCTGCCTTTGGATGCTCTGGGATGAAGTGATTTCACCGTGGTTGCGTTGATACTCTGAGGATGTGCCACAGATCGGACGGCGGGAATTGATATTGGGCGCAGCCCTCAACTCAGGAATGGCAGGAACACCAGCAATGTACGGAATCATTGTGAAAATGAACGCAGTCGCAGGAAAGCGGGAGGAACTCATCGCAATTCTCAGCGAAGGAACGACAGCGATGCCCGGCTGTCTCAGCTATATCATTGCGAAAGATCCCGCTGACGGAGATGCCATCTGGATCACAGAAGTCTGGGAGAATCAGGCCAGCCATGAAGCCTCGCTCCAACTCCCTGCGGTGCGGAAAGCGATCACTGCCGGCAGGCCACTCATTGCCGGTTTTGGAAGCCGCACCATCACCACACCCGTAGGTGGGCACGGATTGATCCCGGTAAAGTGATCTGCTAGATTAGCACCATGAAATCCAAGTTGCTCGGTTGTGGTCTTTTACTCAGTTGCACTGTGTTTGGACAAAGCCAGCCGCTCGATTTCCAGTTGCGGGTGCACTCACTTCGCCCCGTAATAGCATCGGCTCCATTCGGCAGCTTTGAAACGCCAACAGTCTTAGCAAAAGCGCCAGCGACAATCTCCCTCCAAGCGCCCGTCAAGCCCACGAACGGCTGTGGCCACATCCGAATCCAACGCGCCAACCCGAATGCAGATCCGCGGATGAAGGCCGCCGTACCACCCGCCCAAGATCCTATGCCACAAGCACCCGGGTTCAGTTCCTGCCAAGATGACTAGCTGCAAAGGCCGGCCCCGGGACGGGCGCCAACTGGACAGATTTCAGGCCTTCGCATCAAGTCACCGGCCATCCCGGTCTTGAGCACAACGAACCCAAATCAAAAGACCCTGCATTGCTGCAGGGTCTTTGCTTCCAGCTCGTCTGGATTCTTACTGATTCTTCGCAACAGCCAACCGGGCATGGGCGCGCTTGGCGGCATTCAGCGCCCGCGCCATATCCAATTCCTGCTTCGGCGAACTCAGGCGCTCATTGGCGCGCCGGAGTGCTTCCTCGGCACGAGCCCGATCGATTTGCGTTGCATTCTCGCAGGCATCAACCAGCACGCGCACCTTGTTGTTTGAGACTTCGACCCAGCCCTTGGATACAGCCAGAACATGATTCTGGCCGTCCATCTTATAGCTGAGCTCGCCAGGGTCGATTTCGCTGATCAGAGCGGCATGGCCGGGCAGGATACCCAGCATCCCCTCGGCGCCCGGAATCTGCGCTTCCGTCACTTCATTGCGAATGACCAGCTTTTCGGGCGTTGCGATTTCGATGGTGAAGGTGTCAGCCACGGCGTTAGGCCTTCTTCAGCTTCTCGGCCTTTTCGAGCACTTCTTCGATGGTTCCCACCATGTAGAAGGCCTGTTCAGGCAGATCGTCGTATTTGCCATCGCAGATTTCCTTGAAGCCCTTGATCGAATCCTCAAGTTTCACGTACTTGCCTTCCATGCCCGTAAACTGCTGGGCGACGAAGAAGGGCTGCGACAGGAAGCGCTGGATCTTACGGGCACGCGACACGCTCAAGCGATCTTCTTCGCCAAGTTCGTCGATACCGAGAATCGCGATGATGTCTTGCAAGTCCTTATAGCGCTGCAACACCTGCTTGACGCGCTGCGCCGTCTGGTAATGCAGTTCGCCAACGATGCGCGGATCAAGAATGCGCGAGGTGGAAGCCAGCGGATCAACGGCCGGATAAATTCCGAGAGCCGCAATGTCGCGCGACAGGTTCGTCGTTGCATCCAGGTGTGTAAACGCGGTGGCCGGCGCCGGATCGGTGTAATCGTCGGCAGGCACATAGATCGCCTGCACCGAGGTGATCGAACCCTTGGCCGTCGAGGTGATGCGCTCCTGCAAGGAACCCATTTCGCTCGCCAGATTTGGCTGATAACCCACGGCGCTGGGCATACGGCCCAACAGTGCCGATACTTCCGAACCCGCCTGCGTAAAGCGGAACACGTTGTCGATAAACAGCAGCACGTCGGCGTTCTCTTCGTCACGGAAGTATTCCGCAACGGTCAGGCCGGTGAGCGCCACACGGAGACGCGCGCCTGGAGGCTCGGTCATCTGCCCGTAGATCAAAGCCGCCTTCGACTTCGTATAGTCGTTCGGGTCGATCACGCCAGACTCCTGGAATTCCAACCAGAGATCGTTGCCCTCACGGGTGCGCTCGCCGACGCCGGCAAACACCGAGAAGCCGCCATGCTTCATCGCGAGGTTGTTGATCAGCTCCATGATGATGACGGTCTTGCCGACGCCGGCGCCGCCAAACAGGCCGATCTTGCCGCCACGGAGATAAGGCTCGATCAAATCGATGACCTTGATGCCCGTCTCAAACATCTGCAGCTCGGTCGACTGCTCATCAAAGGCAGGAGCTTCGCGATGGATGGAGGAGAAGTGCGTTGCCTTCACCGGACCCATCTCATCAACCGGCTCGCCGATCACGTTCAACACGCGGCCAAGCACTTCACGGCCCACAGGCACCGTGACAGGCTTGCCGAGCGACTCCGCCTTCATGCCACGCACCAGACCTTCGGTGGGCTGCAGTGCGATGCAACGCACGCGGCCTTCGCCGATGTGCTGGGCGACCTCAGCGATGATGTCGATCGGCGCGGGGGTGTTGTAGCCTTCCGAGGTGATGCGGATGGCGGTATAGATCAACGGGATGTGCGCTTCAGGGAACTGCACGTCGACGGCGGGGCCGGCGACCTGGATAATTTTGCCTACGACGGCTTCAGCGGTGGTGGACATTTCTGTAATGACTCCGTTTAATCCAAAGCGGCAGCGCCGCTGACGATTTCGATGATTTCCTTGGTAATGCTGGCCTGACGGACGCGATTGAGATACAGCGTCAGTCCTTCGAGTACATCGGCTGCATTGGTAGTGGCAGCGTCCATCGCCGTCATGCGGGCAGCGTGCTCTGCCGCTGAACTCTCCAACATGGCGCGATAGATTCCGGTCTCGACATACTTCGGCAGCAGGGTGCCGAGCAACTGGGCGGGCGGTTGCTCGAAGATATAATCCTTCGGCTCTTCACTGCTCTCGACAGCAATCGGGAGCAGCTTGGACACCGTCAACTTTTGCGCAATGACGCTTTTGAATTCGTTATAGATCAGATAGACCGCATCAACGCGGTCATCGGAATAAGCAAGAGCGGCATTCTGGGCAATGGCGGCGGCGTCCGAAAAGCGCGCCTTCTCCACCACCCCGACATGCTCGCCGGTAAAGGTGTAATCGCGGCGCGCAAAGAAGTCGCGGCCCTTGCGGCCCACAGCTTCAATCTGAAAGCTGGCGTTCTTATGTTCCGCGATAAAGACCTGTGCGGCCTTGATCAGGTTCGTATTGAAGGCGCCGGCCAGGCCGCGATCGCTGGTCACCAGGATCAGCAGAATGCGCTTCTCCTCGCGGGAAGCAAGCAGCGGATGGCTGATGTCTCCGCCCGCATGGGCAGCGGCGGCAGCCACATCGGCCAGCATCTGCGCGTAAATTTCCGAGTAAGGACGGGCAGCCAGCACGCGTTCCTGCGCACGGCGCAGCTTCGCCGCGGCCACCATCTTCATGGCCTTGGTGATCTGCTGCGTGTTCTTGACCGACCGGATGCGGCGGCGTAAGTCAATCAGGCTGGGCATTTATTTCTTTACGTGCTCGGCGACAAAGCGATCTTTGAATTCCTTGAGAGCTGCGTTGACGGCCTTCTTGATATCGTCCGTCATCTCCTTCTTCTCACGGATGTCCGAAAGAATCGAAGGATGTGCGTTCTCGACAAAGCGGAACAGCTCCACTTCAAAGGAGCGAACCTTATCGAGCGGCAGATCGTCGATCACGCCACTCGTACCGGCGTAAACAATCAGCACCTGCTTCTCTACCGGCAGCGGCGCATACTGCGGCTGCTTCAACAACTCCACCAGACGGCTGCCGCGGGTCAACTGCTGTTGCGAAGCCTTATCGAGATCGGAGCCAAACTGAGCGAACGCAGCGAGTGCGCGGTACTGGGCCAGGTCCAGACGGAGCGAACCCGACACCTGACGCATGGCCTTGATCTGGGCGCTGCCACCGACGCGCGACACCGAGATGCCGACGTTCACCGCAGGGCGGATGTTCGAGTTAAACAAGTCCGACTCAAGGAAGATCTGTCCGTCCGTAATCGAAATCACGTTCGTCGGAATGTAAGCAGAAACGTCGCCGGCCTGCGTTTCGATAAACGGCAGCGCGGTCAGCGAACCGCCACCGAGCTTGGCGCTCAGCTTTGCGGCACGTTCCAGCAAGCGGGAGTGCAAGTAGAACACGTCACCGGGATAGGCTTCGCGGCCAGGAGGACGACGCAGCAGCAGCGAGATCTCGCGATAGGCCGCAGCGTGCTTCGACAAATCGTCATAGATACAAAGGGCATGGCCGCCGTTGTCGCGGAAGAACTCACCGATGGCGCAACCAGCAAAGGGCGCCAGATACTGCATCGGGGCCGGATCGGAGGCCGTCGCGGCAACGACGATCGAATACTCCATCGCGCCTTGCTCTTCGAGAGTCTTCACAACCTGCGCCACCGTCGAGCGCTTCTGGCCGATCGCGACATAGACGCAGATCATGTCGCCGCCCTTTTGGTTGATGATCGCGTCGATGGCGATGGCGGTCTTGCCGGTCTGGCGATCGCCAATGATCAATTCGCGCTGGCCACGGCCAATCGGAATCATCGCGTCGATGCTCTTGATGCCGGTCTGCATCGGCTGCTTCACCGGCTGACGGTCGACCACGCCAGGCGCCAGGCGCTCAATGGCATTGAAGGAGTCCGTCGCGATCGGGCCCTTGCCGTCGATCGGCTGGCCGAGCGCGTTGACCACGCGGCCAATCATCGCCTTGCCGACAGGAACCGACATGATGCGGCCTGTGCGGCGCACTTCATCGCCTTCTTTAATCCCAGTGGCGTCGCCCAACAACACCACACCCACCTGGTCTTCTTCGAGGTTCAGCGCAAGGCCAGAAACGCCAACGCCGGGGAACTCCACCAGTTCGCCCGCCATGACCTTCTCCAGGCCATAGATGCGGGCAATCCCGTCGCCAACGCTGATCACAGAGCCGATCTCTTCTACATTGACGGCCTTGTCATAATTTTCGATTTCCTGCCGCAGTACGCGCGAAATTTCGTCTGCCCGGATTTGAGCCATATTCTTGTTCGTTTCCTGTTCGTTAAGCCGTGAGGCGGCTCTTCAACGCAGCAAGCTTGCCACGGACTGAGCCATCGTATACTGTCGAGCCGATGCGGGCGAGCACGCCACCCAGCAAGGACGAGTCTAATTGAAAGTCGCAGTGAACTTGTTTGCCGCTGATCTGAGAAAGTTCCCCAGCGATCGCAGCCTTCTCCCCGTCCTGCAACGGAGCAGCGGTTGTGACATAAGCGCGCGCGACACCGCGCTTGGCATCGATGAATTCTTCCACCTTCAATCGCAGGGCATGAATCATGGACGGACGCCCACGATCGATCACCACAAAGATGAAGTTGCGCAGGATGTTGCTGAGTCCGGCCTCTTCGGCGATCTTCGCAACCACGGCCCGCTTGCGCGGACGCGAGACGGCCGGCGAGTTCAGGATGTGATGCAGATCGGCGGAAGAAGACACCATCGCATCGAAGGAGCGCAGCTCTTCGATGGCCTGATCAGGAGACAGCGGCGCATCGGGCGAAAAGAGGATATCGACAAAGGCAGTAGCGTAACGGCCTGCAAGAGCTTCAGACATATCTAGCGAGCCTCCTTAGCTTTGAGGTCGCTCACAAAGGCTTGCACCAGAGCGCCCTGCGTCTCCGGATTGCTTTCATTCTTGAAGCGCGCTTCGGCAATCTCGATCGCCTTCCTTGCGGTAAAGGCGCGAAGTTCCGCAATGGCAACCTGTGTCGCATTGCCAATCTCGGTGGCGCCGTTTTCCGAAAGCTTGGCAAGCAAGGACTGCGTCTGCGCTTGAATCCGCTTTGCTTCAACCTCGCGCTCGGCAAGAGCACGATCACGGATCTCACCAATCTCTTGATCAAAGTGGGTGAGCTTCGCAGTCAGTTCGCGCACCTTCGCATCGGCGGCCTGCACCGTTGCCTTTGAATCGGCAAGGTCTTTTCCGATTGCTTCACTGCGCGCCTTCAAAATCGGCAGAATGAACTTCACCACTAGAAAGGCGATGCCCGCGGCCAGGATGCCGAAGTTGATCCATTTGTAGGTGATGTTCTCGGCATGGGCCGCGCCGGCTTCTTCGGCCGCGCGCAGCAAGGCCGGAGCCAGGAGGAGAAAATAACGGGACATTTTAGTTGTGGCTCCCGCGCATGATTCCTGCCACGATCTGATTGCCAAGAGATTCGGCCTCCTGGGAGAGTGTGGCACGGGCGCTGTCCAACTCCACCGTAAGCTTGCGCTTGGCTTCATTGATCAGCACTCGATTCCCTTCACGAGCTTGAGTCAGGGCGAGCGTCTGTTCGTCCAGCAGACCTTTGCGCCAAACTTCCTGTTCCTGATAGATCTCAGCGCGGGCGGCGCGGAGCTTGGCGTCGTATTCGGCAACCTTGAGTTCCGCCGTCTGCAAAGCAGCAGCGGCTTTCTCTCGGGCGCCTTTGGTTTCGGCGTAACGATCGGCAAGGACTTTTTCCAGCGGCTGGAAAAGAGTCGACTTCAAGTACCAGTGAAGTAGTACGACAACGAAGAATGTTGGCAGGGCCTGGACGAGGAGGGCTCCTGCGCTGTGGAGCATCTGTTCCATGTATTGTGGTGACGGAACCCATAAATATAACAAATGACACTGTCAAACTGCAAGATTTCTTGTTTAACCGTAATTTGCAATGGGCAGCATCCCTTGTTCAAGGGATTTTAGGTCACTGGCACTCCCATACGGCACTCCGCGTGTACTGCTTTCACGGCGCGCTCTAGACCATCGCGGCGCACAACAATCGAGATCGTCAATTCACTCGACCCTTGCGCAATCGCAATGATATTCACATTGTCTGCGGAGATGGCGGTAAAGATCCGCCCCGCCAGGCCAGGATGCCCAGCCATCCCCTCCCCCACTACGGCCAGCAGGCCGACATTGTCATCGACTTCGATCGGATGCACATACTCATGCGCGAGTTCAAGACTCAGTTCCGCCTTCAACCGCGACAGCGCAATATCCACTTCATCCTTGCGGATCAAGAAGCAGAAGCTCTGCTGGTAGCTCGAACTGGTGAAGGCAAGCACTTCCGCATTGGCCCGTCCCAGCGCTTCAAGCACACGCCCCATCAGCATCGTGCCGTTGATCACCGGGCTTGCCGGCTCAATCGAGATCAGCGCGACACTGGCCATTGAGGTCACCGCGCGCGGGCCATTACCTTCTGCCTGTGCGGCAATCATCGTGCCCGGAGCGGTCAGGTTGAAGCTGTTCTTCGACCATACTGGAATTCCCTTGTCCACCAGCGGCGCAATCGTACGCGGGTGTAGCACCTTCGCGCCGTTATAGGCCAACTCGGCCGCCTCGCGATAGGTCACCACGTCGAGCACCGCGGCATCGGGCACCAGACGGGGATCCGCGCTCATGATGCCATCAACATCGGTCCAGATCCAGAGTTCTTTCGCGTCGAGCGCACTCGCGAGAATGCTCGCGCTGAAGTCAGATCCGCCGCGTCCGAGCGTCGTCGGCCGTCCATCCACCGTTGCGCCGTTAAAGCCTGTTATTACGGGCAGCGTCCCGGCCAGAAGTTTCGGCACCAGAATCTTGGCGGCCCGCTCGATCGTGAAGTCCATGATCGGGCTGGCATTGCCAAATACCGAATCGGTGACAATCACTTCGCGCGCATTGACGGCAACAGCCGGAGTACCGCTCGCATCGAGATAAGCAGCGATCAAGGCGGCGCTCAGCCGTTCCCCGATCGAAAGCGCTTCGTCGACGCTACGCGGCGGGCGTTCCGCCAGCATCAGGATGCCGCTCGAGAGACGTTCAAACTCTTCAATCAGGCCACGGATGATCGACAGGACGGCATCTTGGCGATCGGCGGGAAGCAGTTCCTGGCAAGTGTCTGCATGACGCTTCTCGATGATGCGTATGTTTTCTTTCACCCCTTCCTTGTCGCCTTCTTCCGCCGCTCGAAGCGTCGAGAGCAGCAGGTCGGTCACCTTGCTCATGGCGGAAACAACAATCGCGACAGGGCGGGTACGGGCGGCGTCAACGCAAATCTGGGCGGCGACGCGCATCCGGTCGGCAGAGCCCATGCTCGTGCCACCGAACTTCATAACGAGGAGATCCGGGATCAATGAACTAATTCCTTTCCATTGCTGGTCTTGGCGCGGACAATTTTTAAGATCTCTTCTTCCACTTCGTGGGGAGAGAGATGGGACGAGTCGAGATAAGTGGCATCAAGCGGCTGCATCAGTGGTGAAGCGGCACGATTGCGGTCACGGAAGTCGCGCTCTTCAATTTGCTTCCGAAGAGTCTCAAGGTCGAAGGGAATCTGCTGTGCTGTCAGATCCTCGGCACGGCGTTGGGCGCGAATCTCGGTATTCGCATCGAGAAAGATCTTGATATCGGCATTCGGAAACACGATGCTGCCAATGTCGCGGCCTTCCATCACAACGCTGGTCTTGGCAGCCATGGCACGCTGCAGGTCCACCATCGCGCGGCGAACGCCGGGGACGGCTGCCACGACGCTCGCCGCCTCAGCCACTTCCGGCGTGCGGATCGCATCGGTCACATCTTCGCCGTTCAATTGCACCCGCTGATGCCCGTGGGCAAACTGAATATGAGCATTGCGCGACAAGGCCTCCAGACGAACCGGATCCTCCAGCGGAATGCTGCTCCGCATCGCCCAAAGGGCAACGGCGCGATACATCGCGCCCGTGTCGATATAGGTTGCTCCCACGCGAGCCGCAATGCGGCGCGCAATGGTGCTCTTCCCCGCTCCGGCGGGGCCGTCAATAGCAATGATCAAGCGTTTGGGCAAACTGTCATTTTAGCCGAAGGCGTTTACAATCGAATCATGTACCGTACGATTGCGACTCTCGCCCTGGGCGCCACCCTGCTCTTTGGCGCCAATAAAGCCGTAGACCAGGCGAAGAGCCTGATGAAGGAAAAGAAGTATGAAGAGGCCGTCGCGGTGCTGGAACCGGCCGCCAAAGCAGCTCCCAAGGATGTCGCCGTCAAGAACGCCATGGTCGAAGCGCTGCTCGGCAACGCCGACAGCTATATGTACAACGACAAGCTGCCCCCCTTCCGCAAGTATCCAGCCGCACTCAAAGCCTATCGCCGCGTTCTCGAATTCGACAAGACGAACCAGAAGGCCAAGGACAACGTCTCCACGATCGAAGGCATCTACAAATCGATGGGCCGCCCGATTCCCCAATAGCCCGGCAAGGTAACAACTGATTTCCCGCCCCACTCTATGTGGATATGGCGAACGCGGCGGATGTCTTAGTCGAAATGTTGATTGAGGCCGGAGTCCAGCGGGTCTACGGCCTGGTCGGAGACTCGCTGAATGGAATCACCGATTCCATTCGCAAGTCAGGCAAGATTGATTGGCTCCATGTGCGGCATGAAGAAGTGGCAGCCTTCGCCGCCGGAGCAGACGCGCACCTCACCCGGCAACTCGCGGTCTGTGCCGGTAGTTGTGGGCCCGGCAACCTGCACCTCATCAATGGACTCTACGATTGCCACCGCAGCCGCGTGCCGGTCCTGGCGATCGCAGCACAGATTCCCAGCGCAGAACTTGGCAGTGGCTACTTCCAGGAAACCCATCCCGAGCAGCTCTTCAAGGATTGCAGCCACTACTGCGAGCTGGTCACAGAGTCCTCCAGCTTGCCGAGAATCCTCGGCATTGCTATGCGCACTGCCCTCACCAAGCGCGGCGTCGCGGTGGTCGTGATCCCCGGCGACGTCGCCTTCGGCGCCTGCAAGAATCCTGCGCTGCCACTGGCAATCCTCCAGTCCCAATCCACCACCATCCCCTCTCCCACCGACCTCGAGAAAGCAGCGAAGCTCCTCAACGCCGCACAGAAGGTCACCATCCTCGGCGGCGCCGGTTGCGAAGGCGCGCATGCCCAACTTCTCGCCATTGCCGGACAACTCCAGGCGCCAGTCGTGCACGCGCTACGTGGCAAAGAGTTCATTGAATACGACAATCCCTTCGATGTCGGCATGACGGGCCTGCTCGGCTTCTCCTCTGGCTATGCAGCGATGATGAGTTGCGACTTGTTGCTGATGCTCGGCACAGACTTCCCCTATCGCCAGTTCTACCCCAAGGATGTACCCATCATTCAGGTAGACATCCGAGGGGAGCAGATCGGCCGCCGGGCCCCCGTGCAGCTCGGCCTCATTGGCGGCGTCAAGGAGACCATCGAAGCGCTGCTGCCCAAGCTCAACCCCAAAACCAGCCGCAGCTATCTCGACGCCTGTCTCAACCATTACAAGAACGCTCGCAAGGGCCTCGATGACCTGGCGGTTGGCGAGCCCGGCCGCACGCCCATCCACCCGCAATACCTTGCCCGCATCGTCAACGAGATGGCGGCTGACGATGCAATCTTCAGTTGTGACGTCGGCACTCCTTCCGTATGGGCCGCGCGTTACCTGCACATGAACGGCAAGCGCCGTCTGCTCGGCTCCTTCACCCATGGGTCAATGGCAAACGCAATGCCGCAATGCATCGGCGCGCAATCGGCCTTCCCCGGCAGGCAGGTCATCAGTCTGTCTGGAGATGGCGGCCTGGCGATGCTGCTCGGTGATCTGCTCACCTTGCACCAGTTGAAGCTGCCCGTCAAAGTGATTGTGTTCAACAACAGCTCCTTGGGCTTTGTGGAGCTTGAAATGAAGGCGGGAGGATTGATCGATTTCGGTGTCAGCCTGGACAATCCTGATTTCGCCACCCTCGCCGGATCCGCGGGAATATTGGGAATCCGGGTGACCAAACCAGAAGAATTAGGCCCCGCATTGCAACAGATTCTGCAGCACAACGGGCCCGCGCTGCTCGATGTCGCCGTCAACCGCCAAGAGCTTTCGATGCCCCCGACCATCACGCTCGAAAACGCACTGGGCTTCAGCCTTTACCTGCTGAAGGCCGTCATGAATGGACGCGGTGACGAAGTAATCGATCTGGCCAAGACCAATTTATTCCGGTAAATGCCGCGGCTATGATAGGCTCATCGCAGGTTCATGCGACGTAGCGTCTTTGTCTTTTTTTCCTTGATTTCCGTTGGTTCAGCTCAGAATGCAGCTTCTGATTTGGATCGCCGTTTTACGGGCACCGTTCGCCCCATCGTCAACCGTTATTGCGCCGGGTGCCACGGCGGCACAGCACCAGCCGCGCAATTCGATCTTCGGCCCTATACCAACACAGCCTCCGTCGTCAAGGACTACGCGCATTGGAACACCGTCATGGAGCGTGTCGCGGCCAAGGAGATGCCTCCCAAGGGCACGCCCCAGCCCACCGATACCGAGCGCCGCGAACTGGTCCAGTGGATTGACTCCATGCGCAAGAGTGAGGCGCAGAAGCGCGCGGGCGACCCCGGCATCGTCCTTGCCCGCCGCCTCAGCAACGCGGAATACAACGACACGATTCGCGATTTGACCGGAGCCGACATCCGGCCCACGCGCGAGTTCCCCGTCGACCCTGCGAATCCCGCCGGCTTCGACAACTCGGGCGAGTCCTTGACGATGTCGCCCTCTCTGCTGAACAAGTACTTGCAGGCCGCTCGCGAAGTCGCCAACCACATGGTGCTCACCCCCGACGGCTTCGACTTCGCTCCGCATCCGATGCTGGTCGAAACCGATCGGGAGAAGTACGCGATCAAGCGCATTGTCGATTTCTACGCCCGCCAACCCACCGACTATGCCGACTACTTTGAAGCAGCCTGGCGCCACAAGCAGCAGCCCACTTTAAGCCTGGCGAAAATCGCAACGGATGCGAAGCTAAGCCAGAAATATCTGCCGATGATCTGGGACTTGCTCGAAGGCCGCACCACGGAAGCAGGCCCGATCGCCAAGCTGCGCACGATGTGGAGAACGATGCCACCCGATGCCGTTCGCGCCCGCTGTGTTGAAATGCGCGACTACGTGGTGAAGCTCCGCAAGCTCACCGCCATGGAGTTCGCCGCCCCGCCGGTCAAGGGCCTGAGCCCTACCTCACAGCCGATCATGAACTGGAAGCTGCGCGCCTTCGCTTCTCACCGCCGCGATTTCGATCGCGCCGCCTTGCGCATGGATACCGATCCGCCACTGGAAGCGCCGGTCATTCCGCGCTACCCCGGGCTCGGCCAGGAATCGGCCATCCGCGCCGCCGCCCTGATGGCCAAAGCACGGGTCGGCGAGTCCAGCCTGATCATCCCCACAGGCCAGCGCGCCAATTATGAGGCTGCCTTTGAGAAGCTGAGTTCCGTCTTCCCCGACGTCTTCTACGTGCGCGAGCGGGGCCGTTTCTTCCCCGACGACTCACAAGACAAAGGCCGTCTCCTCAGCGCCGGCTATCACAACGTGATGGGCTATTTCCGCGACGACACCCCGCTCATGGAGCTGATCCTCGACGAACGCGGCAAGAAGGAGCTCGACCGTCTCTGGGACGAGTTCGAGTACATCGGCGACTACACGACCCGCACCTGGGTGCAGTACTTCTTCAACCAGAGCGGCGAGGTGTTGGGCAACGGACGCGAGAGCGGTACGGCGCGCCCCAGCGACGCCGCAGTCGTCGCATCACCGGTTATCTTCGGCCTGCGCGATGCCTATCTCGCCAAGGCTGAGGCCAGCAACAATCCCATTGCTATGGAAGCGATTCGCGACCACTTCAAACGCGTTGACGACTCCATCCGCCGCATCGAGCGGATGCGTGTCGAGGCCGAACCGAAGCACGTCGAAGCCCTGCTTGCCTTTGCCGCGCGCGCCTATCGCAGGCCCCTCACCGTCAAAGAGCGAGAGAGCGTTTCTGGCTACTATGCGTCCCTGCGCAAAAAGGATGGCCTGACACACGAGGAAGCAATTCGCGACTCGATCGTCAGCGTCCTGATGTCGCCGAAGTTTTCCTACCGCATCGACCTCAGCAGCGCAGGCGCCCGCCCCACGAATGCAGTCACCGGCGTGCCGCTTTCGGACTACGCGCTCGCCAGCCGCCTCAGCTACTTCCTGTGGTCCAGCATGCCTGACGAAACGCTCTTGTCCCATGCCGCCAAAGGGGATCTGCATCGACCCGAGGTGCTGATGGCCCAGGCGCACCGCATGCTGAAGGACGAAAAAGCGCGCGGCCTCTCCACCGAGTTTGCGGGCAACTGGCTCGACTTCCGGCGCTTTGAAGAACACAACGCCGTCGACCGCCAACGCTTCCCCAGCTTCAACAATGAACTGCGCGAAGCAATGTTCGAGGAGCCGGTCCGCTTTCTTGACGACGTCGTTCGCAACGACAAGTCGGTTCTTGATCTCATCTACGGCAAACATACCTTCGTCAACCCCGTGCTCGCCAAGCACTACGGCATGCCCGAAGTGAAAGATTGGACCCGCATCGATGACGCGAGCCCCTACGGGCGTGGCGGTCTGCTGCCCATGTCTGTGTTTCTCACGCAGAGTTCCCCAGGCCTCCGCACCAGTCCGGTGAAGCGTGGCTACTGGGTCGTGCGGCGCGTGCTTGGCGAAGTGATTCCGCCACCGCCCGCCAATGTCCCCGAGCTTCCGGGCGACGAGGCCAAGTCCGATTTACCCTTGCGCGAGATGCTCGCCAAGCATCGCGAAAACGCGAGTTGCGCTGCTTGCCACGCGCGCTTTGATTCCTTCGGCCTGGCCTTTGAAAACTACGGCCCTGTCGGAGAACGGCGCACCAACGATCTTGGCGGAAGGCCCGTCAACACGGAGGCCATCTACCCGAACGGCGCGAAGAAATCCGGCGTTGATGGCGTGCAAAGCTACATCAAAGAAAATCGGGAGAAGGATTTTGTAGATAACCTCAGCCGCAAGTTGCTCGCCTACTCTCTTGGACGGTCGCTGCTGCTTTCCGACGAGCCGCTCGTCGAACGGATGAGCGCCAAGCTGATTGCGGGGGGCTATCGTTTCTCCGCCCTGGTAGATACGATTGTGACGAGTACCCAGTTTTTAAATCGACAAAGCGAACAGAAAGGTGCTTCTAATGCCCAGAAATAGATCGTGGTCCCGCCGGACGCTGCTACGTGGCGCCGGAGTCAGTATGGCGCTTCCCTGGATGGAATCGCTCCCCTGCTTTGCGGACACAACGAAGTTCCCCAAACGCTTCGGCGTTCTCTTCATGGGCAATGGCGTCAATGAGGACCATTGGGGCGCCGAAGGCAACGGCGCGGACATGAAGCTCAGCAAGACGCTCGAGCCGCTCGAACCGCTCAAGCACAAGATCAACGTCGTCCACGGGCTCTTCCAGAAGCGGGCCACGGGCCAAGGCATCCACCCTGCGCAAACTGGCGCGCTGCTCTCAGGCGCCGTCATCCAGAAGGGCGCCATCATCAAGGCCGGCATCACCGTCGACCAGTTGATCGCCAACAAAGTCGGCCAGGAGACAGCGCAACAAAGCATCGTCCTTGCCTGCGAACAACCGATGACCGGCTACCACGAGACCAACTTCTCGATGGCCTACAGCTCACACATCTCCTGGCAAACGCCCGACTCGCCGGTGCCGAATGAGGTCTACCCGTCGCTCGCCTGGGACAACCTCTTTGAGAACCGCGGCAGCCTGCGCAACATGAGCATCCTCGACCGCGTCATGGACGACGCCAATAGCCTGGGTCGCAGCATCAGCGCCAACGACAAGGCAAAGCTCGACGAATACCTCACCAGCGTTCGCGAGGTGGAAAAGCGCGTCGACAGCATGCGCAAGAGCAAGGACAGCGCCGAAGATCTGGCCAAGCAAAAGAACCGTCCGGTCTTCTCGATGGACCGCCCCGCCAACGGGCTGCCTGAGGATCTGCGCGACCACGCCCGGCTGATGTGCGACATCATTGCCATTGCCTTCCAAACTGATAAGACCCGCGTCGCCAGCCTGCTACTCGCCCGCGATCTGTCCGCGATGTACTATCCCTTCCTGGGCGTCAAGGACGGCCATCATTCCGCCTCGCACGACAACACATCGGAAGGCTACGAGCGCATCTCCCGCTTCCACCTGAGCCAACTCGCCTACCTCGCCACCAAGCTCGACAGCATGAAGGAAGGCGAAGGCAGCGTGCTCGACAACTCCTGCCTGATGTTCCTCTCGAATATGTGGATTGGCCGCAAGCACGACAACTCCCGGCTCCCGCTGGTGCTCGCAGGCGGTCTCGGAGGCACCCTCAAGACGGGTCGCACCCTCGACTACATCAAGGCGGGCAACGACAACCGCAAGCTTTGCAGCCTCTTCCTCTCCATCATGGACCGCATGGGAATCCAGGCAGACGCCTTCGGAGACGCCACCACAAAGCTCGAAAACATTTAGCGCTTATTGTGTTTTGGGGGTGACAAACTCAAACCAGCCGTCCATCATCTCATCGACGGTATTGTCACCCCACCGGATTACCTTCGAGGGGTCAGGGTTGTAGCGGTTGTTTGGCGAATTGTCGAAGGTCGCCGTCAGCTTGATGCGCGTGCCCTTCGGAATCCGCACCGGGGTCGCATTCAGGTATTTGGTCTGCCATTCAAAATCGTACTTCGGAATATCGATGAGCGTCTCCATCCGGCCATCCGGATAGATCGCCTCAAACTTCATGCTCTTCCCGCGATAGTGCATATGGGCCAGATAGCTGAGCACATCCGCATCTTCCTGGAAGGTATAGCAGGCCGTCACCACATGGTTCTCATCATTGGCCGGAATCAAAAACGCCGTATTGTGTAGATCGATACGACGCAACTCCTGCGTCGGCGGCTGCTTCGCAAAACGGAGCCCCACGCTCGTGATGTCTTTCTCTTCCTTGCCCGTCGTCTTCGAGTAGTGGATCGTAAACTTCAGCTTTGAGCCAGCCGGAATCTTCTTCGCGATTCCAGTGGGCCATTGCTCCGGAGCCTTCCCCGGCACAAAGCTCGCTAAAATCGAACCCAATTCACTCGGGCTCGCACCGGGCCACATACCGCCATTCGGATGACTGCAACCATCGTCAATCACTGGCGCATCGGGGCGCGCAAAAGCACGGGTGCCCTCACGCATGGTGTAGCTGACCCTTGGCGTCGTCGAAGCGGCCTTGGGCTTGGGAGCAGCAGGAGTCGCACTCTCCAGCCACACATGAGCATGGTGTACGACCTTCCGGTTCCCTGGGCGAATCTCGATCGCCTCCACCCAGACGTCTTCTTTCAGATTCGTCTCGACCACAAAGTTCATCTGCTCGTCATAGCCGGAGTTCGACAGCGTAAATTCCGGAATTGAATAGATCGCATCGGGCTTCCCAATCTGCCAACCCTCCGCAAACTGCGGCAAAGCAGGCAGCAACTTCGGGTCCCCTTCCGGCGCGCCGGCCTTTGCCCAAGCCGTAATCAAAGCCACATCCGAATCCTTCAAGCGCGAATCATTCGCAAACTTCCCATAATGCGGATCGGCATGCCAGGGCGGCATCTTCCGTGTCTGCACAGAAGCCTGAATCGCCTTCGCCCAAGGCCGGATTTCTTTGTAAGAGGTCAAGGGCATCGGGCCAATCTCACCGGGACGGTGGCAACTGGTGCAGTTGTTGAAAAGGATGGGGGCAATATCCCGCGTGAAGGTCGGCGTCTCCGTCGCGGCAAAAAGCGGCAAAGCAAGAGAGGCAAAGAAGGCGGCCCTGTACATGCCCCTAGTCTATCGAGCTATCTGGGACAGTGCAGCCTGAATTTGCGGGTCGCGAATCGCCTCAATCTCGTCGCCCTTCTCCACACCAAGGCTCAGATTCACCAGTTCCTGTTCGAGGCGATTCGCAATCCAGGCCCGGTCCACAGACCACTCCGCCAGCGTCGGCTGCACCTGATGAGCCGACAGCCATTGCTGAAACTGATCGAGTGTATTAGCCGGCATCCGATAGCCCGGCTGCGGCTTCGGGTTCCGCTGCAGCCACTCCGTGGCAAAGGCGACAAAGAGGCCATTCGCATCGATGAAATGACGCAAGCGCGTCCCAGGCTCCGGCCCTTGGACGACATCCGGCTCAATACCCGCCTTCGCCGTGTTCAGGTTTGGATCAATCTGGGCGCCTTCGTAGCGGCGCTGGATCGAACGGCCCTTCGGCGTGTAGTAATAAGCAGTGGTCAGCGCCAATCCATCGCCATTGCTGATCGGGAACACGCTCTGCACCAGACCCTTGCCATAACTGGTTGTACCGACAATCGTCGCCCGCTTGTGATCCTGCAACGCCCCAGCCACCACCTCAGACCCGCTCGCGCTCTTCTCATTCATCAGCACCGCCAGAGGAAACGTGTAAGGGTCGTTCTCTGCCGGAACATCGATGTTCTCTTCCTTCTTCGAGCGGCCGCGAATGCTGGTCAGCCTTGTCCCGGCAGGCAGAAACAAGCTGGCCGCCTCAAGAGCTGACGAAAACACGCCGCCCGGATTGTTACGCAAGTCCAGCACCAGCCCCTTCAGTTGCTTACCGCCCAGTTTCTCAATCGCCCGCTGCAGGTCGCGGCCGGTCTTATCCTCAAAGCTGGCGACGCGAATGTAGCCGATGCCCGGCTTCAGTTCATAGGCCCGGTCGACGGTTGGCGCATCGAGCGTCGCTGGTGACAAGACAAACTCAAGCGGCCTCGGAAAATTCTGGCGGCGCACCGCTAGCAGAGCGTCCTTCTGCCGTGAATAGGCCAGAAACTCCACCATCTGCTCTGTATCAAAGCGGCTGAGCGCCACGTTGTTGACGGCGATGATCTCATCACCCGCGCTCAAACCGGCGCGCTGGCTCGGGCTCCCGGGCATGGTCTGCAACACAATCACCCGGCCCGGCAACACGCTGACAATCGTGCCAAAGCCCTTCCGCGTCGAAGTCTCCATCTCGCGGAGTTGCTGGAACTGATCCTTATTGAAGAAGATCGAATGCGGGTCCAACTTCCGCAGCATCGCCGGAATCGCCCCCTCTTCAAAGGCCCGCCCCGCGCTGATCGGCTCCGCCGCGTTCGCCTCTACCAGGCCGTAGACTTGCGTGAAGCGGCGGATGTGCTCGGCAAGCCCCGAAGGGTCTTCCTGAGCGCAAAGCGCCATCGGGAGAATGGCCGTCAGAAGGCGTCGCATTGTTATCGATAAAACCGGGTGGCCGCCTTACGAGCATGCCGTTCGAGGGCAAGCTCGATCAGCCGGTCCAGGAGCCGCGCATAAGGAATCCCGGAATGCTCCCACATCTTGGGGTACATGCTGATGGAAGTAAAGCCAGGCAAAGTATTTACTTCATTGACGTAAAACTGCCCCGTGGCGGTTTCATAGAGGAAGTCAACCCGCGACATCCCCTCGCAACCCAGCGCTCGCACCGCATCGACAGCATGCTTGCGAATCGCCGCTGTTTGCGCAGCATCCAGCTTCGCCGGCAATTCGATGCGCGTCGTATCGAGAACATACTTTGCATCGTAATCGTAGAACTCGCCCGCCGGCAGAATCTCGCACGGGAACGAAGCCTGCATCTCTTCATTGCCCAGCACGCTGCATTCGAATTCCCTGCCCGCAACGGCCCGCTCGATAATCACCTTCGTATCGAAACTGGCGGCCTCCTCAAGAGCAGCCTCCAAACCTGCAAGATTCTTCGCCTTATTGATCCCAACCGAGGAACCCAGATTGGCCGGCTTCACAAACACCGGCAGCCCCAGCTTCGCGATAATTGCGGCAGCATCCAGTTCGCCGCGCCGCTGGATCACATAATCGACAATCGGCACGCCGGCATCATGCAGAATCCGCTTTGTAAATTCCTTGTCCATCGCCGTCGCGCTGCCCAGCACGCCGGGTCCGACATAGGGAAGATCGGCAAGTTCAAACAAGCCCTGCATCGTCCCGTCTTCGCCAAAGGTCCCGTGGACAATTGGAAAGACTAGGTCGATGTTCGGATTCGCACCCGGTGCCGGCAGGATCGGGCCAGGATTCCAGGCTCCGTCCTTGGTCACCAAAAATCGGGAAACTTCGTAACGCTCCGGATCAAGATTGGAAATGATGGATTCGGCCGAACGAAGGCTGACTTCGTGTTCCCCAGACCGGCCACCATAGACGACGGCAACTTTGAGTTTAGACATTCTTCCGCCTTCTATTGTGGCCTTTCACTCAGGCCGTTTGGGTGGAAACTGCAAAACATTCCGTTGAGATCGTACACCTCAAGGCAGAATGCGCTTCCCCATCGCCGAGGCAATCAGTTCTACCGCAAGCAATGCCGTGCGATTCGCTGTATCGAGAATTGGGTTCACCTCGACGATCTCCAAAGACCGCAGCAGCTTTGAATCGCTGACCGTCTCCATCGCCAGATGCGCCTCGCGATAGGTCAGGCCGCCACTCACCGGAGTGCCCACCCCTGGAGCATAATCCGGATCGATGCTATCCATGTCGAAGGAAAGATGAATGCCTTCGGTGCCATCGCTTGCGGCCGCAATGGCCCGCCGCATCACCTGCCGCAGGCCGAGTTCATCCACATCACGCATCGTAAAGGCCAGAACACCGCTCTCCCGGACATTCACCCCTTCGGCGGGATCGACATCGCGCAGGCCGATCAGCACCGTGTTCTGCGGAGACACTTTCGGAGCAAAACCGCCGATATGCGTCAATTCACGCGGGCCCATGCCCAGCGCAGCAGCGAGAGGCATTCCATGCACATTCCCGGACGGACTCGTCGCCGGAATATTCATGTCGGCATGTGCATCAATCCAGATCAGCCCAAACTTCGCTTTCGACTTGCGATAGTACTTTGCTAAGCCCGCCAGCGAGCCTGCCGCAATCGAGTGATCTCCACCCAGAATCAGCGGAAACTGCCCAGCACTCGCCGCTCTTTCGACAATCTTCGCAAGACGGGTGCAACTAGCGGCAATCTCATCGAGAAAGCGAGCCGAAGTCGATTTCGGTGTCGTCGATTCCGGCTGCACCACCTCAATATTGCCCAGGTCCCGGACACTGTAACCGAGCGAAGCCAGCCGGGCATGAAGACCGGCCGCACGCACTGCCGAGGGCCCCATATCGACACCGCGACGTCCGGCCCCAAGGTCCATCGGCGCGCCGATAATCGCAACTTCAGTAGCGTCCATTTAGGGCCTCGTGCGATACAACATTCGGGGGTAAGCGATCGCTTCCCGCAGATGATCCAGCCCGCACATCCAACTGACGGTGCGTTCAATCCCCATTCCAAAACCACCGTGGGGAACGCTGCCAAACTTGCGCAAGTCCAGATACCACTCAAAGGCGTCCCGCGGCAGCTTGTGCTCCTCGAGGCGCTGCAACAACAGATTCAGATCATGAATGCGCTGGCCGCCCCCGATAATCTCGCCATAGCCATCGGGAGCGATGACATCGACGCCGAGCGCCACTTCCGGACGCTGTTCATCCGGCTGAAAGTAGAAAGCCTTGATCTCGGTCGGGTACTTATCCACCAGCACCGGACGGTCCATCTCTTCCGTCAGCAGCGTTTCGTCGGTATTGCCAAAGTCGGCGCCCCAGGTGATTTCGCTGCCCTTGCCCTGCAGAATCTTCACCGCCTCGTCATAGCTCATCCGCGGAAACGGACTCTTCACCGTCTCCAGCTTGGCCGTATCGCGCTCAAGAATCTTCAGTTCTTCGCGGCGGCGGTCCAACACCCGCTCGACAATCGAAACCACCAATCCTTCGGCCAACACCTTCACGTCCTCAAGCGTCGCGTAGGCCATCTCCGGCTCCACCATCCAGAACTCGGTGAGATGCCGCCGTGTCTTTGATTTCTCTGCGCGGAAAGTCGGCCCGAAACAATACACCTTCCCCAGAGCCATCGCATTCGCTTCGTTATAGAGCTGGCCGCTCTGCGTCAGATAGACCTTCTCGTCCTCGAAGTAATCCACCTCAAACAACGTGCTGGTGCCTTCGCAAGCCGCGGGCGTAAAGATCGGCGTATCCACCAGAACAAAATCACGGCTGTCAAAGTAATCGCGCACCGCGCTGATCACTTCATGGCGAATGCGGGCAATCGCAAACTGCCGCTTCGAACGCAGCCACAGATGCCGCCGGTCCATCAGGAAGTCGATGCCATGATCCTTCGGCGTAATCGGATAAGGATCTTCCTCGGGCACGCGCTGGTGGATGGTCGCATCCTGGATGTCCAGTTCATAGCCACCAGCCGCACGGCTCTCCGCACGCACCGTTCCCACGACGGTTAGCGACGATTCCTGCGTCAGATTCCGGATGGACTCAAACAACTCTTCCGGCAGTTCCGCCTTAACGGCCACACACTGCAGGAAGCCTGTGCCATCACGAAGAATCGGAAACGCGATCTTCCCGCTGCGGCGGAGATTGTACAGCCAGCCAGACAAACGCACCGTCTGGCCTTCGTACTTGCCAATCGATGCAATCGAGACACGCGGAAACTCACTCATCGTCTTGATTCCCTTTCTTCTTCCGCCGAAGGCAGTTCTTCCAGACGGCGAAACACTTCGGCCGCCGCTTCGATCGACTTCGGAATCCCCGGCACTTCGCGTAATTCCAACAGCAGCGGATACTGCCCCGGACGCTCCCGCAGCAGGCCCATCGTCTTGCGCCAATTCACGTTGCCATCCTCGCCCAGAAACGGATAGCGATGATTGTCATTCTTGCCGTCGTTATCGTGGATGTGGGTCGACTTCACGCGGTCCCGCATGATCTCCCACTCGTGCTCAATGCCGCTCATGATGTGCGCATGGCCGCTATCGAAACAGAAGCCATTGCGCAAATGCGTCATCTCGAGAAAACCCATCAGCCGCTCGCCGCTCGACAGCGCGTTCGGAATATTCTCCAGCAGAATCTCGACGCCACGCTGGCCGGCAAACAGATTCAACTCCTCGAGCGCCGTAAACGCCGCATCCCACTTGCGCAGGTCAAACTCTTCCCCACCCACGCCCAGATGCTGCACCGCATAGCGATACGGAATCACTTCGGCCGCCTCGAGCGCCCGCTTGATCTCGTCCACCATCTCCTGGCGGCGCGGCTTGCTCAGCTCCGTGATGCTGATCGTCGCGTTGGGTCCGCTACGGCCCCACTGGTCATCGCTGTACATCGGCATATGCAGCGAATGCAGCTTCAGTTGCGAATCCCGAAACCAGTGCCCCAGCTCATTGATCTGCGCACGGTCGCGATAGTCCAAGTGATGCCGGGCGCAAAAGATCTCGACCGCCGGAATGCCCGCATCCCAGATTCGATCGAGCCAGACCGTTGTCAGGCGGTGTTGGATGCAAACATGTGTTGAAAGAACGTGATCCATTTTATTTACTTAGTAACCAGCAGCCTTCCCATTGCTGCGCCCGTCCGGCGCACCTTGCAGCCACTTTTCCTCCACCAGAATTCCATGTACGTTTGAGACCCCCATCGTACCTGTTTCGACGTTGTGGCCCATTTTCTTAAGCAGCTCCACCGTATCGGGAGACCAGCCGCGTTCGAGATAGAGCCGGTCGGGCATCCACTGGTGGTGCAGACGCGGCGCGTCAATGGCGTCCTGCACATTCAGCTTGTAGTCGATGACATTGAGAATCGCCTGCATCACGCCAGTGATGATCCGTGTCCCACCCGGGGCGCCAATCACCAGCAATAGCTTGCCGTCCTTGGTGACAATGGTCGGCGTCATGCTGGACAGCATCCGCTTCCCCGGAGCAATCGCATTCGCCTCACCCCCCAGCGCCCCAAACATGTTCGCAACGCCCGGCTTCGCCGAGAAATCGTCCATCTCGTTGTTCAAGAGGAAGCCGAGCCCCGGAACCGTCACGCCACTCCCATAGCTGCCATTCAGCGTATAAGTCAGCGAAACCGCATTGCCCTGCGCATCAACAATCGACAGATGCGTCGTCTCCGGACTCTCCTCCGGCGGCACCGCTCCATGCTGCAGCGATGCCGAAGGCGTCGCCCGGTCCGTAATCGAATCGGCCCGTTGCGCAATGTACTTCGGATTCAGCAAACCCGCCACCGGAACCTTCACAAAGTCCGGATCGCCTAGAAATTGGCTTCGATCCGCATAATAGCGGCGCATCACTTCGGCCAGCGTATGGGCCAACTTCGCACTGCCCATCCCTGCAGGAAACGGATTTAGGTGCTCCAGCATCCCCATCATCTGCAGCATCCCAATCCCGCCCGAACTCGGCGGAGGCGCCGCGATGATCTCATGACCGTGATAATGGCCCAGCAGCGGCTTCCGCTCAACAGCCTGATAATTCCGCAGATCTGCTTCCGTCACCAGGCCGCCATGCTTCGCCATCTCGGCAGCCAGGCGCTTTGCCGTCTCGCCCTGATAAAACTCCGATGGCCCACGCTTCGCAATCCGGTCTAAAGTGCGTGCCAACTCCGGGAGCCGCAAGGTCTCTCCCGCCTCGTAGTAGCTGCCACCCTTCAGATAGATACGTTTCGATTCAGGGAACGGTCCGGTCGTCCGCTCCGATCCGCGAATGCTGCGCGCCGTCGCATAAGAAAGAACAAAGCCATTCTTCGCCAGCTTGACGCTTGGCTTCACCAGTTCGGCCCACGGCAACTTGCCGTACTTCTTGTGCAGCAGTTCCAGACCACGCACGGTGCCCGGCACACCGCTCGCGCGCCAGCCCACCACGCTATCCCGGGTTGGCTTGCCTTGCGCATCGAGATACATATCGCGCGTCGCCTGGCCCGGAGCCTTCTCGCGAAAGTCGATGAAGTTGGCCTCGCCGTTCGCACTGCGGACCAAGGCAAATCCGCCGCCCCCGATGTTCCCCGCCGTCGGATAAGTCACCGCAAGCGCAAAAGCAACGGCCACCGCCGCATCATAAGCATTCCCGCCCCGTTTCAGAATCCCGACGCCGACATCGGTCGCAATCGGATCCTGGGTGACCACCATCGCCTTGCGAGCCCGGACCGGCTCATGAGCGCTCAAACCAAGCGCGAGAAAGATCACCAGGGCGAATCTCATCTATTTATTGCCTCTCTGCCTTTTCCAATCGAAGAGTACGATGCCCGCGGCGACAGAGACGTTCAGGCTGGGGATGGGTCCGCTCATCGGGATGCGGACTAGAAAATCGCAAGCGCTCCGGATCTTCTCGTGGAGTCCGTGGCCCTCTGCTCCGAGAACAACGACGCTCTTCTCGGCGAAGTCGGCGTTGTCGTAACTGAGCTTGCCACGCTCATCGAGGCCATAAATCCAATATCCGGCCTTCTTAAACTTCTCGAGCGCTTGGGCCAGATTATTCACCCGCACAATGGGAATGTGTTCGAGCGCACCGGCAGCCGCTTTGGCCACCGTTTCGGTCACACCCACCGCGCGGCGTTCGGGAATTACCACCGCGCCAGCCCCCACCGCCGACGCGGTTCTCAGAATCGCGCCGAGGTTATGCGGGTCTTCCACCCCGTCCAGGACGACGATCAGATCGCCCCCTACCACCTCATCAATCTGCTGGTATTCCTTCTCGGCTCCAAACGCAACCACCCCCTGGTGGCGGGCATTCGCACCGGCACTGCGATCCAGCGATTCGCGAGGTTCAAAACGGAGAGCGACTTTATTCTGGCGGCAGAGGTCGACGATCTCCTGGATTCGAGGGCCTCCGGCGCCTTTGGCGACAAGCACGCGGTCGAGAGATCGTCCCGCTGCCAGTGCCTCCTTCACGGGATGAATCCCAATCAATATGGCCATCTATAATGAGATTATCCCCTTGAAACGTGCAGTTTGTCTTCTTTCCGGCGGACTTGATTCCTCCACCTGCCTCGCCGTTGCCCACCGCGCGGGCTTCGATTGCTATGCGCTGAGCTTCGATTACGGCCAGCGGCACCTCTTTGAGCTCGAAGCGGCCCGCCGCATCGCCGCCAGTCTTGGCGCCAGTGAGCACAAGATTCTGAAGCTCGATCTCCGCAGCTTTGGTGGTTCTGCGCTCACCGCCGACATCGATGTGCCCAAGGACCGCGCAGCAAAGGACATGGACACCGGCATCCCCGTCACCTACGTTCCGGCGCGCAACACGATCTTCCTGTCCTTCGCCCTCGCCTGGGCCGAAGTCCTCGGCGCCGCCGACATCTTCATCGGCGTCAACGCGATTGACTACTCCGGCTATCCCGATTGCCGTCCCGAATACATCGCCGCCTTTGTGAAGATGGCCAATCTCGCCACCCGCGCTGGCGTTGAAGGCGCCACCTCACTGCAGATTCATACGCCGCTCATTGCTCTATCCAAAGGTGGAATCACGAAGCTTGCCGCCGAGTTAGGGGTCGACTTCTCACTCACCTTCACCTGTTACGATCCCGACGCCGCGGGCCGTTCCTGTGGCGCCTGCGACGCCTGCCAACTGCGCTTGAAAGGCTTCGCCGAAGCCGGTCTCACCGACACCGTGCCCTACCAGTCGCGATGAAAATCAGCGAAATCTTCTATTCGATCCAAGGGGAAGGCGGGCTTGCCGGCGTCGCCAGCGTCTTCGTGCGCAGTTCCGGCTGCAATCTGCGCTGCGTCTGGTGCGACACGCCCTACACCAGTTGGAAGCCCGAAGGCACAGAGCAAAGCATCGATCAGATCGTCGACCAGGTCCGCAGCTTCCCCGCCCGCCACGTGGTCCTCACCGGCGGCGAGCCGATGCTCTTTGAGGAATCGATTGCCCTCTGCCAGCGCTTCCGCGATCTCGGCCTCCACATCACCATCGAGACGGCCGGAACCGTCTTCCGCCCTGTCCCCTGCGACCTGATGAGCATCTCCCCGAAGCTGGCCAACTCGACGCCGGTCGCCGACGAATTCTGGGCCTCCCGCCACGACAAGCTGCGCCTGCAACCAGAGGTGCTCCGCAAGCTGATGGAGCACAGCGACTACCAACTGAAATTCGTCGTCGCCCAGCCAAGCGATCTCGAAGAAATCCAGCCCCTCGTCCAAGCCTTGTCTGCTATCCCCGAAAAAGTCCTGCTCATGCCGGAAGGCCGCGACGCCGCCACCTTGCAGCAGCGCTCCTACTGGATTGTCGAAGCCTGCAAAACGCACGGCTACCGCTACTCACCCCGCCTGCACGTCCAGCTCTGGGGCGATCTGCGGGGCGTCTAGCTGGGCCGCCACTGCAGATGCACCAGCGCCGCAATGCGGCTCTCCCCATTCAGCACCGCCTGCTTCACCACCAGCCCATCCTGGCTCGTTAAGATCCGCACGACGTCCCCAATCTGCAATTCCGAGCGGTAATGCACCTCGGCGCGCTCCAGTTCATGGTGCATCAGAAAATCCAACGGCAATGCATCGACGGCCCAGCGCAGGATCGCAACATTATTGATGTGCTCATTCTGATCGGCATCGCTCCAGGTCGCGCGGATCGTCATCTCATGCGCAGTCGCCTCCGGCGGACTCAGCGCCTCTTCCTGGACGGCAGGAATCGCGTATCCAGGATCGACACAAAGCGCCACAATTGCATCCGGAATCCGCACCGGCCGCCGCGAGCCAAGATCGACAATCACCCACAAGCTCGAAGCCGTCGCAAGAGTCGCACCACGCTCATCGAGAATCACAAAATCGCGATAAGCCCGCGCCCCGCGCAACTTCGTACTCGGCCAAGTCTCCACCACAATCGCATCCCCAATCCGGGGATGCCGCTTCACATCGAGGCGCATCTTCGAGAGCATCCAGGTCTGGCCGTCCTTGCGCAGTTCCTCGGTTGCAGCAGAAAGCATCGCAGCATGCGCAGCAGCCGCATTCTGCAAAAGGCGCCAATACGCAGACGGAGCAAGCCGTAGCTTCACGTCGGCTTCGAAATAACCGACAACCGATTGCTCACGGTAGATTTTGACTTCCATACCTGCCATGTAAAAATAGCACTCATGCGTCTCGCAACCGTGTTTCTTGTCGCGTCCTTCGCCTTAATGGCAGAGCAGGAAGCGGCAACAGAAACTCCGCTGCGTGTTTTATTCCTCGGCAATTCCTACACCTACGTAAACTCGCTGCCAGACATGGTGATGGCGCTGGCAAACTCGACACCCGGACGGAAAATCGAGGCGAAGAGCGTCACCCGCGGCGGCTCCACCTTAGCCGAGCTCTGGAGCCTGACCAACGGACTCGAGGTCCTGCGCTCCGGCACCTGGGACGAGGTCGTTCTGCAAGACCAGTCCACACTCGGCATCAACTACGCAAACGGAAAATGGATCGTCAATCAGCCTGGAGGACTCCTGCGCTGGAGCCGCTTTTGGAATACGGAAATCCAACGTAAAGGGGCCAGCCCGGTTCTCTATCTCACCTGGGCGCGCAAGGCTTATCCCGAGTTTCAAACCGCGCTGAATTACGCCTACTCAGAGGCAGCCCGGGAGTTGAACGCGACCATCGCACCCGCCGGCCTGGCCTGGAAGCGCATCCGTGAAACCCAGCCCCAGTTCGAACTCTTCGATCCGGACGGCTCACATCCCTCCCCCACCGGAACCTATCTGACGGCTTGCGTCTTCCTCGAAACACTCGTCAACCGAAGCTGTGAAGGCGCCACCCGCAACTTCGCCGGTCTCAAGTTAACTGAAGCCGACCAACATCTCTTGAGCGACGCCGCACACTATGCCGTGGAACAGGTCCGCGCCGGTTTTCTCGCGAATCTGCCCCGGCCAGACTACAGTTCTCTCAAACCCTTACCCGTCGGTAGCGGCAAACCGGAAGACTTCCAGGGAATCTGGCACGGCACAGCGATGGTTCATAATGCGGTACAGGAGATGGAATTAAACGTCTCTGTTGCCGGAAAAACCTGCAAAGGAAGCATCACCCTGAGTCAGGTGCGCAACCAGATCCGTCTCAGCTACCCGCTCAGCAACTGCACCATTGATGCTTCCACCCTGATTTTTATGACCAGCGATCCGCGGATGGCGGTGGAAGAGTACCGCGCCATACTGAGTGAAGGCAAGCTCGTCGGTACCCAGGCATTGCGTTCCATCGACCCTTATCTGCGCATGCACGGAACGTTTGAACTGCGGAAGGATTGATGACTGTCGATCAGAATTATTTAGAACAGGCCCAGGAGTGCATTGCCGCTGGCGACCTGGGAGATGCGATTCTTCTACTGGAAGAAGCAGTTGAGAAGGGCCATGAGTCGGTAGAAATCGCGAAATTACTAGCCCGCCTCAGCCTGCGCATCGATGAGGTGCGCGCCTTCCAAAACTGGTGCCACGAAGCGCTACGCATGGACCCGAAGGATATCGAAGTCCATCGCATGATGGAGGCCTATTTCCGCGAGAACGGCCGCGATTGGGAAGCAGACGAAGTGCGCGCCATCGCCGACGCCATCAAGACCTAAGGCGCCTCGACACGCCGGATCGAGCGAATCCGAATCGGCGGCCGGAGTGTTTGCCCCTGCACCGCCTGCTGCTGGATCTTGCGAATCACGTCAAGACCACGCAGCGTCAGCCCAAACGCCGCAAAGCCCTGGCCATCCGGATTCCGTTTGCCGCCAAAATCCAGTTCCGTTTGATCGCCAATGCAAAAGAAAAAATCGGAAGTAGCGCTATCCGGTCCCGAGCGCGCCATCGAGATCGTCCCGTTCACATGCTTCAGCCCGGTCGTGCGCGTGCGCTCCAAAGCAATCGGCGCAAATCCCCGCTTCTCCGCGGCAATCCCCGCTTGAATCACTTCGATCTTCACCGGACTCTGCGGCTGATTGTCCAGGCGCACACTCCGATGGAAGGCCCCGTCTGTATAGAGGCCCGCATCGACATAGCGAAGAAAGTTCTCCACCGTACGAGGCGCAGCCCAAGTCCGGCAGGCTCTGGCCGCACTCGGCACGGCGGAACGCGCGGTGCATGCCGCCTCTTATTTCAAAACCAGTCCCGGCCAGTATGGCGAGGGAGACATCTTCCTCGGCGTTTCTGTGCCGGCGCAACGCAAGATCGCACGCGAGGCCAAACACCTCTCCCAGGACCAGATTCAGGAACTGCTTGCCTCCCCCATCCACGAAGAACGCTTCACTGCCTTGCAGATTCTCGTTGCGCAATACCAGAAAGCCGATGCAGCACGGCGCCAGGAGATCTACGACTTTTACCTGTCGCAGACACGGGCGATCAACAACTGGGATCTCGTCGATAGTTCCGCCCGGGAGATCGTCGGGCAACATCTGCTGGTCCGGAGCCGCCAGCCGCTGTACCGGCTGGTCCGGTCGCGATCCTTATGGGAGCGCCGCATCGCGATTCTCGCCACTTTTGCGTTTCTACGGACTGGCGACACGGCCGACAGCTATGCGATTGCGGAGTTGCTGCTCGGCGATCCCGACGACCTGATCCATAAGGCCGTCGGCTGGATGCTGCGCGAGGCAGGAAAAACCTCTCAGCCTGCCCTGCTCCATTTTCTCGAGACCCACTACACCCGCATCCCACGCACGACATTGCGCTACGCCATCGAGAAACTTCCGGAAGAGCAGCGCAAGCGCATCCTCCAGGCAAAGACTAGGCACTAGTACCAGCTCAGTCTTCGCACAGTACCCTAGCTCACCCTCTCAGGCAAAAACCTTAGAGAAAATAAAAGGCAGCCATGGTGAGACAAGACCTCCGGATGATCCTCCACTTCACAAGATATTGGATTCATTATGGTTGGATGGCGCACGTCTTGCTCTGCACTCTGATTGCAGGCATCGAAGGATTCCTGCACAATCGCTGAAAGAGCTAAAGGCTCTAAGGTCTTCCGCCGATTAGTGGTTGGAATGGCTGAAATGATGGAAATCGACCGGCTGAAGCGTCAGTTCCTTGCGGCCTTGAATCATGAGGTGAGGACTCCGCTGAGCGGCATCCTCGGCATGACCAGCCTGCTCGAGCAATCGCCGTTATCGGGCGAACAGCGTGAGTATGTGAATCTCACCAAGGCCTGTGCGGAGGAACTCTACGCCGTTTTGTCCTCTACCCTGGAGTTCACCGCTCTGGCCGCCGGAGAAGCGTCCGTCATTTCGAGCGATTTTCTTCTCCATGAGGCCATTGAGGCACTATCGGCCCAGTGGCTAATCAAGGCCCGCCAAAAGGGGTTGAATTTTTACCTGCGGCTCTCCGATGAGGTTCCCGAGGCGGCCAAGGGAGACGAACTCCGCTTCCGCAAGCTTCTCCAGCACCTGCTGTCGAACGCCGTTAAGTTCACAGAAAAGGGAAGCGTCGAGCTACACGTGGATATCGCCCCGCATCCGACCGATTTGAAACGTTTCCTGCTCACCGCCAAGATCCAAGATACCGGCATTGGGATGAGCAACGAAGAGATCACCCGCATCTTCGAATCCTTTGAGCAACTGGAGAACGGTCTGTCGCGCCGCTATCCGGGCCTGGGGCTCGGAGTGAGCCTGGCGCAAGGACTGGCGAAAGTGCTCGGTGGCGACCTGAGCGTAGAAAGCACCCCCGGCAGAGGAAGTGTCTTTTCCTTCACAATTCCATTTGGACACTCCGAACTCGAGCCGACTTTCCAGATAACAGCCGAGAAAAATGTCCTCGTTGTCGATGACAATGAGGCAGCACGTAAAGTGGCCGAAGCCTATCTAAAACGGGGCGGATATCAGGTCACCCTGGCGGCTTCTGGCCCTGAAGCCCTAGAAATTGCCGCAAAAGAACGCTTCCAATTGGTCATCATGGACCTGCAAATGCCTGGAATGGACGGAATTGAAACCACAACGCATCTCCGCGACGTCGTAGGGTACGAAAAGACACCAGTGCTCGCCCTCACCGCCAATGCCGGTGACGAGTACCGCACCCTATGTATTTCCCACGGGATGCAAGGTTATCTTCCAAAACCGGTCGAAAGCGAAACATTACTCCGCACCATCCGCCAACTGTTGTAGGCGGACTTTCTCTCTCCCTTCTCGCGGTGATTCCTAGCGCCGATCACGGGCTATAGGTAACTTTGCCAACACATGCTAAGTCTTGCTAATTTAGGCATTTCCATTTCCATTCTCATGCGCCTCCCGTTCTCGACTCTCACCCTCGCCTCGACTGCCGCTCTGGCCCTTTTTCTGACTGCGTGCAACCAACAAGCCGCAACGACACCAGGGAAAGGAGCCGGTAAGAAAGGCGGCGACGTTCCAGTTGTCATCACCAAAGCGGTCACGAAGGATGTCCCCCTCGATCTCGACGTCATCGGCAATGTCGAGGCGAGCTCTACCGTTACGATCAAGCCCCAAGTCAGCGGCGAATTGAAGGCGGCGCTGTTTAAGGAGGGCGAATTTGTCACCGCCGGCAGCCCGCTGTTTGAGATCGACCGCCGCACGATCACGGCACAGCTCGATCAGGCGATTGCCAACCTCGCCCGCAGCGAGGCGCAGTTGCGCCAGGCAACGGCAACTCTGGCCAAGGACGTCGCACAGGCCGAATACCTGAATTCGGTCTCCAAGCGCAATGAAGAGCTGATGCGCGAAGGCATCGTGTCGAAGGAAGTCGGGGCGCAGGCGCAGTCCCAGGCACAGGCCCAGAAGGAAGCAACGGATGCGGATCGCGCGGCAATCGAGAGCTCGCGGGCCGACATTGCCGCGAATAAGGCCACGATTGACAATCTCAAGGTCCAGTTGAGCTTCACCACGATCAAGGCGCCGATCACCGGCCGCACCGGTACGCTGCTGGTCAAGCCAGGCAATATTGTCTCGGCGAACACCACCGAATTGGTGAGCATCGTCCAGATCCAACCGCTGAATGTGACCTTCGCCGTGCCGGAATCACAGTTTCAGAAGATTGCAAACCGCTTCGGAAAAGAGAAGATTCCGGTGACAGCGACCCCGCAGGATACAGCCACCAGTTCCCCAGACGCCCACCAGGGTGTCCTGATCTTCATCGAAAACACGGTAGACTCCACCACCGGCACCTTACGGCTCCGCGCCAGCTTCCCGAATCAGGATCGCAAGATGTGGCCGGGCCAGTTTGTCCGCGTGCGGATGCGCCTGGGCACGCTCGAGAATGCAGTCGTCGTCCCGAACCAGGCGATTCAAACGGGGCAGGACGGCAGCTATATCTATGTCGTCAAGGAAGATCGTACCGTCGAGAACCGTCCGGTGACCACGGGCCAGCGCAATGGCAATGAGATTGTCATCACCAAGGGCATCAATGCGGGAGAAACGATTGTGACCGAAGGACAGTTGCGCATTGCTCCCGGCCTGAAGGTCACCCCTCGCCCCGCAGCCGGTGGCGGCGGTGGACGCAAGGGCGAAGCCAAGGGTGCCGAAAACTCCGGTGGCGGCGAAAACAAAGGCGGCGGCCGTCCCAAGAAAGCTGAATAGCTCTCATGAATTTCTCAGCGATATTCATTAAGCGCCCTGTGGCCACCATCCTGCTGATGGTGGGCATCGGGCTCTTTGGCGTCATTGCGTATTTCGCCCTTCCGGTGAGCGACCTCCCCAACGTCGACTTCCCGACGATCAGCGTCTCGGCCAACCTTCCCGGCGCCGATCCGACGACAATGGCGTCTTCGGTGGCCACTCCACTCGAACGGCAATTCACCACCATCGCCGGTGTCGATTCCATGACCTCCTCGAATTCGCTGGGGTCCTCTAACATCACCATGCAGTTCGATCTCTCGCGCGAGATCGACGGCGCCGCAGTCGACGTACAGACGGCAATCAGCGCGGCGATGCCATTGCTGCCGCCGGGCATGCCTTCCCCGCCCTCCTTCCGCAAAGTGAATCCGAGCGATGGTCCGGTAATGTTCTTCGCGCTCACCTCGAACGCGATGCCGAAATGGCAGCTCGACGAAATTGCACAGACCGTGATCGGCCAACGCATCTCCTCGATCGATGGCGTGGCGCAAGTGAATGTCATGGGCTCGCAGAAGTTTGCCGTCCGGGTGCAGGTGGACCCGGAGAAGCTGGCCACTCGCGGCATCGGCATCAATGAAGTCGCCGACGCCATCCGGAACTGGAATGTCAATACTCCAACCGGTACCCTGTGGGGCCCGAATCGCGCTTACGCGATCCATACGAATGGACAACTCCATAACGCCGAAGCCTACAAGGACCTGATCGTCGCCTGGCGCAACAACGCACCGGTGCGCTTGGCCGACCTCGGCATTGTCCGTGACGGCAGCGAAGACGAGCGCACCATGGCGTGGAACTTCAACGCAGATAAGACCTTTGTCCAGGGCATCAATCTGATGGTGATGCGCCAGCCCGGCAGCAACATCATTCAGGTGAACGATGCAGTCCGGAAGGTGCTCCCCGAGATTCGCAAGCAACTGCCGCCCACGGTCGATCTGAGCATCCGCGCGGACCGCTCGAAGAACATCCGGGAGGCCTTTGCCGATATTGAGGTAACGCTGGTACTGACCCTCTTCCTGGTGATCCTGGTGATCTTCCTGTTTCTGCGGAAAGCCTCGGCGACAATCATCCCCAGCCTGGCTCTCCCGATTTCCCTGGTGGGCACCTTTGCAGTGATGTACATCCTCGATTACTCACTGGACAACTTATCGATGATGGCGATTATCCTGTCCGTCGGCTTTGTCGTCGACGATGCGATCGTCATGCTCGAAAACATCGTGCGGCACGTGGAGGCGGGAGAAAGCCCAATGGAAGCGGCCCTCAAGGGTTCGCGCGAGATCTGGTTCACGATCATCTCGATGACGGTCTCGCTTGCCGCCGTATTCATTCCGATTCTATTCATGGGTGGAGTGATGGGCCGGCTCTTCCGTGAGTTTGCCGTGACGATTACCGTAGCGGTGCTGATCTCCGGTTTTGTCTCCGTTACTCTCACGCCGATGCTGGCGAGCCGGATCCTGCGGCCTCATTCCCCGGAGCGGCCGAATCTGCTTTCCCGGATGGTGGAGGCTCCCCTGCTGCTGGCAACCCGGATGTACGAACTGAGCCTGACCTGGGTGGTGCGGCATCATCTGGTGATGGTGGTGGTCTTTATCGCGATGTTTGCCGCCACCTTCAAGTTGCTCGAAGTGGTGCCGAAAGGCTTCATTCCCGATGTGGACGCGGACCAGATCTCGATCAATACCGAGATGGCGCAAGGCACCAGCTACCAGGCGATGCGGGTGATTCAGGAAAAAGTGAATCAGGTGGTAGCCCAGGACCCGGACGTCGAAACGTTCTTGTCCAGCGTGGGCGGGGGCGGCCCGGGAGGTGGGGGCGGCGGCAATTCCGGCCGTCTCTTTGTCCAGTTGAAGCCGCTCAAGCAGCGCAAGGATTCTGCCGCGCAGATCGCGAACCGGCTGCGACCGAAGCTCGCCTCGATTGTGGGCGTTCGCGCCGTACCGACCCTTCCACCCGCCATCCGCATTGGAGGCCGGGGATCGAATTCCAGCTATCAGGTGACCCTGCAGGCAACCGATACGGCGCAACTGTATCGTGAAGGCCAACTCTTTGAACGCGAAGTCGCGAAGCTTCCAGCCGTGCTCGATATCAATAGCGATATCCAGATGCGGAGTCCGCGGGTGCGGATCGAGATCGACCGCGACAAAGCCGCCACCTACAATCTGGATGTACAAACAATCGAACAAGCCATCTACAACGGTTATGGCACCAGCTTTGCATCCACCATCTATGCGCCGAATAACCAGTACCGCGTGATGCTCGAAGTGACGCCGCGCTACCAGGCCTTTGCCGATATGCTCTCAAAGCTCTACTTGAAGTCGGGAGACGGACGGCTGATTCCGATTGAAGCGGTAACCCATCGTGTCGAGGATGCAGGTCCGCAGATGATCAATCATTCCGGCCAGCTCCCCAGCGTCACAGTTTCGTTCAACCTCAAGCCAGGCGTCGCCCTCGGTCAGGCGGTAGAAGAAATTACGACGCTGGCCCGCGAGAAGCTCCCTTCGAATATCAACATCAGTTTCGCTGGTACGGCGAAGGCCTTCCAGGATTCGCTCTCCAATATGACGACCTTGCTGGTCGTCGCCATCCTGGTGGTCTATATCGTCCTCGGTGTGCTCTATGAGAGCTTCATCCATCCGTTAACGATTCTTTCCGGACTGCCTTCGGCTGCCTTCGGAGCACTACTCACACTGCTGATCACAGGGGTGGAGTTGAATCTCTACGCCTTTGTCGGCCTCATCCTGTTGATTGGCCTGGTGAAGAAGAATGCGATCATGCAGATCGATTTCGCCCTGGCTGCCCAACGCAATGAGAACATGCCTGCGGCGCAGGCCATCTTTAAGGGTTGCATGACCCGCTTCCGTCCGATCATGATGACCACTGCCGCCTCGCTCTTGGGGGCGGTGCCCATTGCCACCGGCTACGGCGCTGGTGGAGAAGCCCGCAAGCCCCTCGGCATGGTGATCATAGGCGGCCTGATTTTTTCTCAGGCGATCACGCTGTATCTCACTCCCGTCGTCTACGTTTACCTCGATCACTTTCAAAATTTTCTCAGTGCGCGCAAGAAAGCCAAGCCTGGCATCGCGACGCCTACCCTTGGTGAAGCTCATTCATGAACGTCTCTAAAATCTTTATCGAACGGCCCATCGCGACCACGCTGCTGATGGTGGCCATTGGCCTCTTCGGTATCATTGCCTACCGTGCGCTGCCGGTCAGCGATCTTCCCAACGTCGACCTCCCCACCCTGCTCGTGACCGCGCAATTGCCGGGCGCGAGTCCGGAGACGATGGCATCCGCGGTCGCCACGCCCATGGAAGGCCAGTTCTCGACCATCGCCGGTCTTGCTTCGATGACCAGCACAAACACGCTCGGCTCGACGCAGATCACCCTCGAGTTTGAGTTGAACAAGAGTCTCGACTCGGCTGCTGTAGACGTTCAGGCGGCGATTACACAGTCCTCCCGCTTGCTGCCACCGGGCATGCCGACGCCGCCGACCTTCGCCAAGGTGAATCCCGCCGACCAGCCCATTCTTTACCTGGCGCTGTCTTCGGATTCGATGCCACTCTATACGCTGAATGAGTTTGCCGAGACCCGTGTGGCCCAGCGGATCTCGCAGGTGACCGGCGTCGCCCAAGTTGCGATTCTGGGTGCGCAGCGCTATGCGGTCCACGTGCAGATGGACCCTTATGCGATGGCCTCGCGACTCGTCGGCATCAATGAGGTGGAGACAGCCCTTAAGACCTGGAACGTCAATCTGCCCACCGGTACCATCAATGGCCCGCAACGCGCCTTCACCTTACAGGCGAGTGGCCAGTTGATGAACGCCGAAGCCTACAAGACGATCATCGTTGCCTATCGCAACGGTTCGCCGATTCGGCTCCAGGAGCTTGGCAATATTGTCGATGGCGTCGAAGATGAGCGCACCGCATCGTCGTTCTGCGATGAGAGCGGCTGCCGCCGGGCGATTGTTCTTGGCATCCAACGGCAGCCCGGCACGAACACGATCGCGGTGACCGATGCGATCAAGAAACTGCTCCCGCAATTCAAGGCAGATATCCCACCGTCGGTCGAGATGAAGATCTTCTATGACCGCTCGGATACGATCCGCGAATCTTATGCCGACGTGCAGTTCACCATGCTGCTCACACTGCTGCTGATCATCGCGGTGATCTATATCTTCCTGCGGAATTTCTCGGCAACCTTGATTCCGAGCCTGGCGCTTCCCTTCTCGATCGTCGGCACCTTTGCCGTGATGTACCTTTGCCACTATTCGCTCGACAACCTGTCGATGATGGCGCTGATTCTGGCCATCGGCTTTGTGGTTGATGACGCGATCGTCATGCTCGAGAACATTGTGCGGCACATGGAAATGGGCAAGCCGCCGATGCAGGCCGCGCTCGAAGGAGCCGCCGAGATTGGCTTCACAATTGTTTCGATGACGATTTCGCTCGCCGCCGTGTTTATTCCGATTCTGTTCATGGGCGGCGTGCTTGGCCGCCTGTTCCAGGAGTTCTCGGTCACGATCTGCGTCGCGATTCTCATTTCCGGCGTGGTCTCGGTGACGCTCACTCCGATGCTTTCGAGCCGCTTTCTCCGCGTCTCGCATCACAAGAGCAAGTTCTACCTGATTACTGAAAGAGCCTTCGATGCCTGGCTTGCCGGCTATGACCGCAGTCTGAAGTTTGTTCTGCGGCACCGGCCCGCCACCATGGTGTTCTCGCTGCTGATCCTGGTGGCCACCGGCTGGCTCTTTGTCGAAGTCCCGAAAGGTTTTATTCCCGATCAGGACACTGACCAGATGACCGTCATCACGGAAGCCCAAGAGGGAACCTCCTTCCAGCAGATGATGCTGTACCAGAACCAAATTGCCGAGATGCTCCGGGAAGACCCCGATGTCGAATCGCTGGTCTCCAATATCGGCGGCACGGCTTCCACTTCACTCGGGGGCAATAACTACGGTCAGATCGTGGTCCACTTGAAGCCACGGGCCGAGCGGCATCTGCTTGTGAACGACATCATTGCTCGCATTCGGCCCAAGCTCGCCCAGTACCCCGGGCTCAAGGCCTATCCGCAAAATCCCCCTGTCGTCCGCATCGGTGGACTTGTTTCGAAGAGTCTTTACCAGTACACACTTTATTCTCCGGATAAAGAGGCGCTCTATGCGGCGGCCGAGGACCTGACGAATGAACTGTCCAAGCTCCACACGCTCGAAGATGTGACGAGCGATCTGATGATTCGTTCCCCGCAAGTGAAGATCGAAGTGGATCGCGATAAGGCAGCGGCGATTCAGGTGAACGTGAATCAGATTGAGAACGCTCTTTATGACGCCTATGGCCCACGTTGGGCGTCGACGATCTACTCCCCGGTGAACGAGTACAAGGTGTTGCTCGAATTGATGCCGCAGTACCAGTCGGACCCGAAGCTGCTGTCGATGTTGTACTTCAAGGCGTCCAACAATAATCTGATTCCGCTGGAGGCGCTGGCCAAGGTGGAACTGGACAATGGTCCGCTGGCCATCAGCCACTATGGACAGTTGCCTGCGGTTACCGTGTCCTTCGGGATCAGGCCCGATGCGGCGCTGGGCGTCGCGCTCGATCAGGTGGCTAAGGTGGCGGCTGAAGTAGTGCCGGGCAGTGTATCGGCCAGCTTCCAGGGCGCCGCCGGCGCCTTCCAGGGCTCACTCGGGAATCTCTGGATTCTGCTCGCGGTTGCCATTGCGGTGGTCTACATTGTTCTCGGCATTCTATATGAGAGCTTCATCCACCCGATCACGATTCTCTCGGGGCTGCCCAGTGCCGGGTTTGGTGCGCTACTCACGCTCTACCTGTTCAAGATGGATCTGAGCATTTACGCCTTTGTCGGCTTGATCATGCTCATCGGCATCGTGAAAAAGAACGCGATTATGCAGATCGACTTCGCACTCGAGGCGGAGCGCGAGGGCATGAGTTCCGATGAGGCGATCTATCAGGGTTGCCTGGTCCGCTTCCGCCCGATCATGATGACGACCATGTGCGCGCTGCTCGGTGCGGTGCCCATCGCCATTGGCTATGGAGCTGGTGGCGAAGCGCGGCAGCCGCTCGGCCTTGTCGTTGTCGGCGGTCTGCTCTTCTCGCAGTTGGTCACGCTCTACCTGACCCCAGTGGTTTACACCTATCTGGCGAAGGTGGCCAAGAAGCCTGTGCACAATCAGAACGAAAAAGACAATCTGCCGAGCCAGCAGCCGGTTCCAGTCCACTAGAGGACTGGGCCGCATGATAAGGTCATACGAGGAATGCGAATCTCCTTTTTGTCACGACGCCGCGCGATTACCGTTGGCATTCTGTCCAGCCTAAGCCTATGCGCCCAGACGCCACCCAGCGAAGGCCAAGGCATCCCGCCGCGATCGGCTCCGGCCGATTATCAGGCCAAGGCAGTGGCAGGCAATGTCACGATTGCCGCTGACTTTGTGGCGCATGCGGTTCCGACGCCGCAGGGACCATTGACCACAGAGGATTTTGTGGTAGTGGAGGTTGCCTTCTACGGTCCGCCAGAAGCGCGGCTCAAGATTGCGGCAGAAGACTTCTCGATCCGGATCAACGGGAAGAAGATGCCGACGCCGAGTCAGCCCTATGGACTGGCCTTGAAGTCGTTGAAGGATCCTGAGTGGGTTCCTCCATCGACGGAAGAAAAGGGGTCAAAGGGCGGCATTAACACGGGTGGTAACCAGGGCGCGCCCAAACCCGATCCGCCGAAAATGCCCTTCCCGCTACGCCGGGCCATGGAACAACGCGCCCAGAAGGTGGCACTTCCGGAAGGGGACCGCGCGCTGCCCCAGGCTGGCCTGATCTTCTTTCCCTACCGAGGCAAGGATAGCTCCATCCGCAACATCGAACTGATCTATACCGGCGCCGCCGGCACCGCGACGCTGAGCTTCGAACAGTAAGCGTTCCATCTTCCGGCGCGGGGTGCTACTCACGCTTCGGCGTCAGCCTACTGGATTTAAGGATCATGTACGGATTCACGGCATTTTTACGGCCGAAAACGGCAGTCCATCCGATTGAAAATAATGGAGATCAGTCCTCCGTAGGTTCGTTCCTTCGTTTTTGATGTTTTCGGGTGATTTTCCCCTTTGGATGGACTGCCGTTCGGTGGCAGTAGTCTGTCTGTTTGACGATTCAATTGTCGAAGAGCTGCGCCGGAGTTGCTGATCACGGCCTGGATTGAGTATGCAGGAGTGGTGTACGGCTTCTGAGGGTCGCGCAGGGTTAAGTACCTTAGAATCAGCGAAAAATATTTTTGAAAATCTGTGACTGGAGTGTAGAAGGACTGGGATTCCAGGCTGGTATATCATCATCCTCAACCGCCGTTCCTCTCTTTGATGGCCTTCTTGATGTAATTAGGACAACAAAACGAACCGCTGTAATCGATCACAACGGGTTGGCGATACGCTTGGCATTCAGGATCAGCCTCATGGGGTCTTTGCAATTGACCGTGCAAGCATTCGAGACAGCCCCATCTGTCGCGATCCAAGTATGGATCGGCGTCCTCCGGCTGACGTCGTGCGTTGCCGGTTCTAGCAGTCCCCCTACGTCACCCCATCACACGGCAACTCCGAACAGTTCGTCTCCCCCCATTCCTCACGCTTCCATGGCAGATTGATCGCTGTGATTCACCAATGTACTTAGAATATTCTGTCCGCTGAGGAACGTCCCACAATCAGTAAGACGGTCCGTCCTGATCGAGGATTGAGAACTCCCAAATTGGCTCGCTGCGCATTTACTACTTTATTTTCCTGTATTCAGTTGTTAATTATGCAGCGGACGCTATCAAACATATACATAGCTTCATCACTGTAGCCTCCATTTTCATTGACTAGCATCTAGCGTACATCGATAATCATAAAAATGCGACGCACGAGCCTTTGCTGGCTTTTCCTTTTTTTGTTCACAACATTGCCAGGGCTTTCCCAGATGAGAAAGGTGCCTGTTGAATCGCTTGGGGAGCGAATTATCGTCATTGTCGAGTTAGTTGGGACAGGAAAAGCAGAGGATCCCATCAGGCCTAAGTACGCGCCTGTGCCTCCCTCGTCGAAGCAACTGCAGGCGGCGGAGATGAAGCTTCGGACTTTGTCCGAAGAAGAACGGGAAGTCGAAGCAAAGAAGACGATCACTGCGTTCGGCTGGGTGGCCGGCGATGACGGGAAGACTGCCATTGTGGAGTTTGTTGCCAATGACCGGCTCGCATTTGCGGAGATGCGGAAAGACCCTACGGTTCGAGTGATCGAAAAGCAGGCCATCGTTGAGGGGCGGCTCTCTTTGGAGCAGGCAAAGTCGGATCTGGTCAAGGTGAAGAAAGACTTTGACTGGTCTCAGTTGCGGGTGGCGGGGAACTAGAGCACGACCATGAAGATCAAACTTGCCCTCGCGCTTCTTGGCGCATCCCTCTCTCTTTTGGGTCAGTACTCGTACTGTGTTACCGACACAGCACCGATCAACAGCACGCTGTGGACCTATCGGTCTGGAGGGCTTGGCTATTCGCCCACTAGCTCTTGCCCGAGCGGCAATACAGAGGTGAAAGCAATCATCGGAACCGTTCCCACACTGAATGATCCAGGTCTATTCTATGCATCGATTACTCTCGGTTATAAAATGGTGTATCCAACGGGAAACTCCTCTGAGTTGGCCCCCTCCTATTATCGGCTCACAGCAATGAGTACAGCGAATCCGCCCCGTACTGCTATCACCACTTATCTCAACTTAGAAAAGTCCGTAAACAGCGCAACGACTTTTCTTGGTTCGTGGATCGTGACGAACCCAACGACGGGAATGACTTTTGCTGCTAGCTTTCGCGCTGCAGACTATAATGTCCCTGCTGGAACGAGGGGAATCAATATTGTATGGGGCGGGAGCACCTACTACGTAGATATTAATGATAATACTCCTGGACTTGGAGGATTCGACGCCCCGGATCCAAGTGTCCTTAGCTGGGTTGGACTAGGACCCACAGATTCCACCGCCCCCTCTGCGGTGAATGCGGCGACGATTGTTACCAGTTACAGCGCCGGTACTCTCAGTGTGCAGTGGGGTGCAGCCAGCGACAATGTGAATGGCATTGGGAGAGTGCGGTATGAGGTCTACAAGGGGTCCACCTATCTTGGCGAAACCGGCGGCACCACCTGGACCATGGCGGCAGGACCTGGTGAAGTTTTCAATGTTGGCATTAAGGCCTACGATGGCCATCGAAACTTTGCGAGCGTAACGACGAAGTCGGTCTCAATTGCGCCAAGTAACAGCGGGATCTGGGATGATTCCCGGCGTGTGGGTGTCCATGGGTTGGGTAGTTACTGGGGCGGCATGGGCGAGCAGATTGACACGCGCAGCATGAACCTGAACTTTTCCTTGCCTCTGCTGTCGGCGCGAGCCCGCAACGCTTCGGTTCCTGTAGGGATTTCTTATAATTCACAGAACTGGCGTTATGACGGCGCGGTGTGGCAGCCGGGAGGCGATGTTGGCTATGGGTTCGGATGGCGGTTGATGGTGGGAAGCATCTCTCCCGTGTGGGCGACTCCTACTTCCTTTTCTTATTATTTATTTACTGATGCTACTGGTGCAGAATACAAACTCGATGTCAACAATAGCGGGGTCTGGAGTTCCAAGGAAAGCGTTTATCTTTGGTATGACTCGAACGCGCAGAGGCTCTATTTCAAGAGCGGCGACTATTGGCAACTGGACAGCGTCAGCGGTGCGTCGGAACAAGATGCCGGCACTCGCTATCCCACGAAAATCTATGACCGTCATGGCAACTACGTCAAGATCCAGTACAAACCGCAGATCGGTGGCGGTACGGCAAACACCAGCGCCCGTATTGATTTCATCGATGATATTCGGTCCACCGCTCCCAATAGCTATCAGACCTATCGATTTACTTATAATAGCGATTCGATTCCGCATCTCACTGGGATCGCCAATACGATCTCTACGGGCGAGGCTTATACCTTTACTTACTCCGCCTCCGCTACCTTATATGAACCGTTCGGGAGTACCGCCAAGGGTTCTTTTGTCAAGCTTGCTTCATTGACGCAGAATGGTGTGAATCTGGCTCATAGCTTTGAATCGAATAGCTCCGGCGAATTGACGAAGGTGATTTATCCCTATGGTGGCGAACTACGCTGGAACTATGGAACACAGAATTTTGCGAGCTCGATGCGGATTCGTGTGGTGACGAGCCGGGACTTTCTGAAGGTGTCGGGTGCGACGCCGGTGAACTATCCCTTCACGCATCCGGGCGGAGATTCCAGCCTGAAGATGCATTCTCAGACAACGCTGAGTGACCCGGGCGGCGTGGGCAAGCGCATTTGGAGCTTTGCCACCAGCAACGACTTTAAGATTGGCTTGCAGACCGTTTATGAGGAGCAGGATAATTCCGGCGGAAGCTGGCTGACGAAATCGAAGAGCGAGTCAACTTGGGCGCAATCGGCAAGCTCGAACACCTATGTGAGCGAGAGCCTTTCTACTACGGATCAGGGCCAGACTTACCAGAAGCAATCAAAAACAACACAGACCATTGATGAGTATGGGAATCTAACCAATTCGACTCTTTACGGGTATAACAGCTTGTCGACTGCGATGCGCACCACTACCTGTGTTCGAGGCGGTGATCTCAACTATACAACGCGCTACTTGCGGAACTTGCCGGGCGGCTGTACCGTGACGGAGAATGGCGTAACAATCTATCCCCAGTCATTTGACGCCGATGGCTATTGGGGGAACGGATTTACGATGGCGGATCTTCCCTCCGGCTCCCGGCTTTGGGATGACCCTGGCCACCCTTATCGCGGATTGGTAACTCAATTCAACGACGGGTACACGCTTCGTTATGCATCGTATAACAAAGCGGGGCAGACGACTGGCGGGTCAGATAGTCAGGGATTCTCCCAGGCAATTACGTATGGTGGCAGCTCTGGAAGTGTTGTACCGACACAGATGACTCCGAACGGCAACAGCGCCTTGGGAACATCTCTCTCCTGGAATGGATTTCTCGGGCTGACGCAAACACAGAGCGGAAGCGGAACCACTGCTAGCTATGGGTATGATTCTTACGCTCGGCCCTCCGGGACGACGAGTCCGGACGGCGCTAGTACCACATTCTACTACTCGAACAGTCCGGCTTTCAGTACCGCGACAACGAACGGCCGCACGACTAAAACATACTATGACGGTGTGGGCCGGCCGATCAAAACTGAACTGTACGATGCCAGCGGAACAAAATCGATCGTGGAAACCGAGTATGACTCTTGTGCCTGTTCCCCAATGGGCAAGCTGAAGCGCAGTTCCTTGCCCTATGCGCCGGGCGGCACCGTCTACTGGACTACTTATACTTACGATGGATTGGGGCGAACCTTGAGTGTCGCGCAGCCGAACAACTCTGGTACGACGACTTATCTCTATGAAGGAAATACGGTGAAGGTGACGTCGCCGAGCGGGAAGTGGAAGAAGTATGAGATGGATGCGGTGGGCCGGATGACACTGGTGACGGAGCCGCGTCCGGGAAGCGGGACCTACACGACTAATTATAGCTATAACATTACCGGAAAGCTGACTGGAGTGAGTATGCCGCGCGATGGGGTCACGCAGACACGCAGCTTTACTTACGACACCACGACGCAGAGCCGCCTCCTCTCCGCGACGAATCCGGAGAATGGAACGGTCAGCTATGTCTATAATGCCGACGGAACCGCACAGTCCAAGACAGACGCGAAGGGAATCAAAAGTGAATTTGTCTATGACAGTTATAAGCGGGTGACACAAACGAAAAAGTCAACACAGAGTGGCGGAACATGGACTGAAGATCGCTGCCAGCGCGTTGATTATAAGTATGACGAGGGTGGCGGGGCGAACAATGGGCGCTTGACAAAGACCCGTTGGAGTTGGACGGTCGATGGAAGCAACAATGAAGTCGCTTGTCCCGTCTCAGCAACGGACACAACGCTTGTGGGTTTTGAGGAATCCTACACCTATAATACTGCCGGCAGAGTGATGGCAAAGACAGTTTCTTATACGAGAAAACCATGGAGCGGTGCTACCTATACGGCTAATCTCACCGCTAACTGGACCTATAACAATGAGGGTAAGATTACATCGATTGCTTATCCGGAGCATTATGAAAGTCAATTCTACGGACGGCGTCAAGTGCAGCATGGATTCGATACGCTTGGCAGGCTGAATGCGGTCGATACCAAGCTGGGAAATATTTGGGATAACAATCCTGCCTGGCAGTCGGTGGTGTCTGGGGTGAGCTACAACGCGTTTGGAGCGATCACTGCGCTGACACAGCTTGGGGTGAGTGAAACGCGGCAGTATAATGTGCTTGGACAGATGACGCGCATGACGAAGGGCAGCTCTATTGACGTGGAGTATCGGTTCAGTGCAACAGCGAACGATGGAAAGATTGTGTCGCAGAAGAACTGGCTGACGGGCGAGGATGTGACCTATCAATATGACGAGCTCGAAAGGCTCATCAGCGCGGCCACCACCAATAATACTTCGTGGGGTCTCTCGTTTTCTTATGACGGCTTCGGCAACCGACTGGCGCAGAGCGTGACGCAGGGAACGGGGCCGGTGAATACGGTGCTTGTGAACGGCAACACAAATCGAATTTCGTCCAGCGGCTACTCCTACGATGCGAATGGAAACATGACTCAGATGCCCAACGGTGGCGGGTCGATGACCATGAATTACGATTATTCGAACCGGCTGGCAACGGCAACTTATCCGAGCGGAAGCGAAGACTATAAGTATGCGCCGGACAATCGTAGAATCTGGCGCAGTAACGGGCGGACGAACTGTCAATCTGCAGATAATGACGGAAATATTCAGTCTGGAGGCGGTGAAGGACAGAGTGATCAGTTGATCTTCTATTCTCCTGGCGGGCAGAAGATGGGCGTGTATTGTGTGTCCTATGCATCGATTCCAAATATATTGGTGGTTACTGCCCATGAGGAGAACGTGTACTTTGGAGCGCGGCTGGTGGGGAAACGAATCTACCAGTATGGGGTGACGACGGTGAGTGCGTTCACTAGCGACCGACTGCAATCGAAGGGCAATGGGTCGGCCTTCTATCCTTATGGCGAGTCGAAGACCGGAGCAGCCGGGGACGATAAGGAGCAGTTTGCTACTTATACCAGGGATGCTGGGACGGGACTGGACTATGCGGATCAGCGCTGGTATGCGAGTGGGTTGGGGCGGTTTACGACAGTTGATCCTGGTACCTCCATCAGCTCTCACTCCGGTCGACCGGAGAGCTGGCATGGCTATTCTTATGCCTCAAATAACCCGGCCCTGCTTTACGATCCTAAGGGGTTACTATCCGAGGATCCCTGCGAAGGCGGCTACGATCTTTTGACGGATGTTGCCTATGGTTGCGCGTCTCACAATGGAGGGGCTTATTTCTGGTTTAGTTATGATCCCGTATTTACCGTTACGGGGACCGGAACTGCTCCAGTCGATCCAACCCCCAGCCCACAACCGGGTTATGAGCCTTCGTCATTTAATCCCGCCTTCTATGATCCTAGTCATACAGCACCGGTTCTACTCGCAGAGGATCCTGATCCTGGCAATGATGCGGCCCCAGATAATGGCAGGAACTGTTCAGCCGGTCCAGCCAGCGCAGGACAGTATGCTGCGGCGACTGCACAAGTAGCCGCGCTGACCGCACAATTTGCCTCTGGATTAGGGCCGACCAATCAAACCTTTGGCCCAGGTACTTCGATTTCAGCGGTGATGGGTCAATCGGCTGGCGTAACAGAAGCCCTGGGAGCATATATGTTCACTGGACAGACGAGCGGCCTCTACACGTTTGGGGCAAGCGGAGCTTATGTCGCGGGTGGGAATCCTGTGGCACAATTCATCGGCTCTTTCAGGTGGAGCATATCTGGGGGCGTTCTCTCGGTTACAAACACAACTAGCTTGAGGTCTTTGACCTACGATCACGGGCCACAATATCAGCGCAGGTCCTTCCCCGTGCCGGGAGGCAACATACGTCAGACGATCCAAATAGGTGTGACATGCCGCTGATCGTGAGACCGCGAGTCCAGTTGTTAATACTGACGCTGACAGCCTGCTTCTTAGGTGGGTGTACGAGCCAGCCTCCTGCTTCACGGCAGGTCTTGGTTGGCAGCTATGTCTACAAGTCCCAAGACCCGGGGGGTAAAGCGTCCGAGCACGAGTGGGATCGGCTCATGTTGCAGGAGGACGGAAAGTACGACCTCGTGCAGGGTGGGCCAACCAAAGGCAAGTCTGAGAAGACGGGCTTCTGGACCTTCACAGGAGGCGACCCGGCGCAGGTTATGCTCGATCATGCTGGCTATCCGGCTGTTGTGAAGGATGGCGAGGTTCGGCTCATGATCGACTACGACACTGGCATCTGGTACTCCAAAAGCAAATGAACGTATCCGTCAGACGAGCCCATCTTTCTTCCTGCTTCGCGTCGTGATTGTCTGGAGCAATGAAGAGTGGGCAGGTAGGATATGCGGGCTTGGGTGTGGCGCGGAAGTACCGAGACAGTGGCCAGTCCCGAGCGGAGTTTTGCCGGGAACAGGAGATCCCGCTGACGACTCTCGATTATTATCTGCGGCGCGATCGCGCCAAGCCAAAGCAAGAACTGGTCGCGGTGGAAGTGGTCTCCGAGGACAAGGCAGCCGCAAGCGACTTCGTCCTGGTGTTGGCGACGGGCCGCCGATTGGAGATCGCCGCGAACTTCGACGAAGCTGGTCTCGAACGTCTGCTGACGCTCCTGGAACGGTGTTGATCCGTGTTCGGCTTGGGGCCTGGGACGAAGATCTATGTGGCGACCGGCGCCACCGACATGCGCAAAGGCTTCGAGGGGCTCCATGGTCTGGTGCGGGACGAGTTGGATCGTGATCCGTTGAGCGGACATGTGTTTCTATTCGCCAACAAGATGCGAACCCGGCTCAAGATTCTGTTCTGGGATGGGAGCGGACTCTGGGTGTGCGCCAAGCGCCTGGAGAAGGGACGCTTCCACTGGCCAGAGACCTCCGCAGGAGCCAGTGTCACGATGCGCCAGGAACAACTGACGATGTTGCTGAACGGTATCGACCTCACCCGATCCAAGACTCGCCGAGGCTGGTTGTCCAAGCCATTTGTCGCTTAAAAAGACACGATAAAAGGAAGACAAGAAGGAGCGCTCCGCAGTATTCTGTTACTTACAGACGCACACATGTCTCAGTTAGTCACAGCAGGGCTCGACGCCATCGATCTCGGCCATTTAAGGCGAGAGTTAAAGCGCTTGACGATCGAGAACGAGCTGCTGCGAGAGAAGCTGCGACTGGCGCGGATCCTCAAGTACGGCCCCTCCAGCGAGAAGCTGAACGATGCGCAGTTGCTGCTGCTCGAAGGCGAGCCCGGGGTGAGCCAGGACGAGGTCCTCGCCGAGTCCACACGAGAGGCCATGCCCTCCGAGATGCCTGTCGAGAAGCCACGGTCTGCGGGCAAGCATCCCGGTCGCCAGAGCCTGCCCGCCAGTCTGCCGCGAGTCGAACGGATCCTGAGCGCCAAGCCTGAGGAATGTGCCTGCAAGGACTGTGGGGCCGAGACGAAAGTGATTGGCTACGACGAAAGCGAACAGCTGGATCTTGAGCCTGCACGATACTTTGTGCTGGTCACCAAGCGCGAGAAGCGAGCCTGCGGACGCTGCGCGGGGAGTGTACAGACGTCCTCTCTTCCCGCTCGCATTCTGGACAAGAGCCTGGTGAGTGATCGGGTGATCCTCGATACAGTCGTCTCGAAGTACAGTGATCATTTGCCGCTGTATCGGCAAAGCGCGATCCTGTTGCGCGAAGCCGGGATTGAGATCAGCCGGGCGACGATGGATGGCTGGGTGATGCGGGTCGGAGAGATGCTGCTGCCCGTTGTCGAAAGGATGCGGATCGACTTACTCAGTGGAACTTATATTCAGGCGGATGAAACGCCAGTCGATGTACAAGTCAGCAATGGAACGGGATCAAATCATCAGGCTTATTTATGGCAATATGGCAAGCCGGGAGAAGAGACCGTATTCGACTTCCGGATGGGGCGAGGGCGCGAGGGTCCGAAGAAGTTTCTAAGTCAGTTTGAGGGGATTTTGCAGACCGATGGTTATGCGGCTTATGAGCGCGTGGGCGGGGTCAAGATGGTGCGTGCGGCTTGCTGGGCGCATGCGCGACGGAAGTTTGTGGAAGCTTTGAAGTTGAGTCCGAAGGATGCTGTTGCGGCACGCCTGGTGGCGGCGATGAATGAGCTGTTCGCGATTGATGCACAAGCGCGGGAGCTGAGTTGTGAGGAGCGGCATCGCTTGCGGCAGCAGAGGTCAGCGCCGTTGTTGGGGAGTCTGCGCGAGGAGTTGAAGAGGCTGCAGCGCGAACTGTTGCCTGCCAGTGCGTTGGGCAAAGCGGTGTCTTATACGTTGACGCTTTGGGCGAAGTTAGTCTGCTTCCTCGATCACCCGGAGTTAGAGTTGTCCAACAACATCGCGGAGAACTCGATGCGGGGCATTGCGCTGGGGCGTAAGAACTGGATCCATGTCGGCAGTGAAAAGGCTGGACCGAAGGTGGCCGCGATCTTATCGGTCATCGAGTCTTGCCGCAGGATGGGCGTGCCCGCCCGTGCTTATCTGGCCGAAATTCTGCCAGGGTTGAATGATCTCAAAGTCAAAGAGGTCGCTGAGAGAACGCCTGCCGCCTGGGTCAAACGCAACCGTCCAGATTGAGGGTGGGTTGCTCGGACGGATACAAATGAACCAGCCAGCAAGGCCGTCCCTTCTGGGCGGCCTTGCTGTGTGTACGGCTTCTATCTGAGAGCTGTGCCGACCGGGAAAAGGGGCCATCCATGATAGGTCAAAGTCAAGTGGAAACGGAGGTTTCGCTGCACCTCGTAGGATGAGGCGATGAGGAGTTAAGGCCAGAGCGGAAGTCAGGAATGCGAAGTGTCTACAGAACAGGTCTGTGACCAGACATCCATTTGCAGGATCGACGAAGAGCGTCGTCCCGAAGATTGAGTTGAAGTTTGACCCGCCAGCTCCGAAACAGCCTGAAGCGGCATCCGGGTTCTCACTCGGTGCCGAGTCCCTTTAGGTGGAGTCTGGCGGGAACCTGCACATCAGCTCAGGCATGATGTTCGCCGCAGTGACGAAGAGGCTTAGGTACTTCCCACCGTCACGGTCAGTTTCGATGCCTTCAGTTCTGCAAAGTAAGCCCGATCCACGGCCAGCAGATAGGCGACGAGCTTGCGTGCCACCGCCAGGGTGGCTCGATTGGCATGACCTTTGGCTTGCTCCTTTTCGTGAACAGCCTTCAGTGTCTCGTTGAAGCGAGGTGCAAGCTTGGCGGCCTCGATGAGTACAGGCTGGGGATGAGTGTTTCGTTGCTTCGAGATGGGACCGCGCTTCTCCTTACCCGCCGACTCCCGCAATGCACTTGTCAACTTGTGCGTACACAACTGGCGAGGAACGCGAGTCAGGTATTGGATGGTGGGGAATAGGGTGGATCTGGAGCGGGAGACCGGGATCGAACCGGCGACCAGCAGCTTGGAAGGCTGAGACTCTACCACTGAGTTACTCCCGCCCACCCTTCTATAATTCTACCTCAGCATTAGAGCACTGTCGGCAAGATTTCTACTTCGGGAACCGCAACTCGTGGGTGCAAGCGGGCAATTCCATAAATCAACTCCGCCACATCTTCCGGCTGCAGCGCTTTTCCGAGCGTTTCCGCCGTTGGTTTCACGGGTCTTTTCTCCATCAGCTCCGTGTCGACCAGTCCAGGACAGACCACGCAGGTTCTGATGCCGTGCTCGCGCTCTTCCTGCCGGATCGCCGCAGCCAAACCCAGCATGCCGCGCTTTGAGGCCTGGTAGGCCGCGCCCGAAACATCGGCCAGCTTCCCTGAGATCGACGAAACATAGATGAAGTGGCCCTTGCCTGCCATGCGCATTGCCGGCAAGAGGGCAGCAGTCAGGGAGAAGGCCCCATTGAGATTCACTTCAATCAGTTCATTCCAGATGGTGCGATTCAGACGGGTCATCGCACGATCTGGCGTATTGGTTCCAGTCGCGTAGATGACGATGTCGATGCCGCCCAGCGCCTGGGTGGCGTCGGCCGCAAGCTTCTCCATCGATTCATGGCTACCGGCGTCAGAGGTTCCAAAATGAATCGGATGGCCCTCACCAGCGAGTTCCGCCGCCATGGCAGCCAAGCGGTCTTCCCGCCGGGCGCTCGCATACACTTTTGCGCCGTCGCGCGCAAAAAGCAAAGCGGTAGAGCGTCCAATGCCGCTCGACGCGCCAACAATCAAAACACGTTCACCACTTAAAGAAACAGGCACGCATCCACATATACCATTTCAAGGTCCGGGCAGGGTCGAAACATCATGGGAGAAGGCTTCATTCTCTGGGAATCCCCCAAATCATGTCCAGCCGAGCGACTTCAGATCCAGAAAAGCGCCGGATGGTCATGGCCAGTGGCATGGGTCACGATCCGGTCGTAGACGCGCGCCCCCGAGTCGCCATTGGTGAAAACATAGATTCCCCAGCCTTTTGCCGGTTCTGCCAGCACAAAATTCTTGAAGCCTCCATTGTCCCCCCACTGCCAGAGGTACTCGCGGCCTTGGTGCGTTCGATGCCCCATCCGAGCCCCCAGGCTAATCCCCCACGCATCGCCACCTGCTCCTTGCCAATCTCCCGATTCTGGATCGCGCTGGCCAGAAAGCGGCCGTAGTCTGCCGCAGTTGTCACCAAACTGGCGGCGCCGTTCGGAGCCAGACTAAACGGCAGTCCGGCATCGCCCAGTTCCTTGGCGGCGGCACGGTACTCCTCGTATTTCCAGTCCCGCAATCTGGTGCCTCGCTTCCTGGCGAGTTCCTCTAAGGCCCGAGGGCGCCTGTCCCAATGTTGCAACAACTCGCCGCGGCCATTGTAGGGAAGTGCGGTGCGGTCCGCGAATTGGGAGCTCCAGACTAAGGCACTCGAAGGCATGCGAAGGGGTTGGAATACGAGTCGATCGAGGATGGCAGCAATCCCCTCACCCGTCACTTTCTCGAGAATGCGCTGCAGATAGACAAAACCTTCCCCGGAGTAGCGCCACTTCGATCCAGGCTCGAATTCCGGGACCAGCAGCTTGCCGGCCTCAAAACGCCAGTTTGGGAAACCGGAGCTGTGGCTTAGGACATGACGAATCTTCACCTGACGGGCTTTCGGATCGCTCAAGTCATCGACATAAGACACCAGCGTGCGATCGAAATCAAGCTTCCCCTGATCTCGTAAGGAAAAAGCTGCGTAAGCGAGCACCTGCTTGGTGAGACTGGCGGCGTGAAAGATGGTATCGGCCGTGACCGGCGCCGCGGTTTCCACATTCCGCATGCCAAAAGGCTTGATCCAGGAGGGTTTGCCGTCCTCGATCACTCCGATGACGACTCCAGGAACTGGGGCCACTTGGATCATGCGGGAAAGCTCTGCCTCAAATGCTGGAGGAAGGCCCTTCCTCCACGTTGCGGCCATCAGCGGCGCCGCAAGCGCACCCGCAAGCAATTCTCGTCTCTGCATTCCCCTCATACGAGACAGGTGGAGGAATGTTTCCGTCGATTGCAAAAATTACGATTCAGCCTCGGGAGGTGACATAGAAACCAGACTGGTAGCGGTCTCCGACGCAACGGTTCCAGCCGCAGACAGCAACTCCGGCGCCGCTATCCCCATAAAAACGCACGCTTGCCCCGCATTCGATCGGGGCATAATCCCGCAAGACGCGGAAGCCGCCATGCGAGATATCCACAAGCTCACAAACAACCGAGAACGGATAGGGCGATTCCGAGGCGAGGGTCACCTGTCCACTCGCGTGCAGGCGAGACTCCGACCTGCGGTCACGCTCCAATCTGATCATTGCGCCTCTGTCCCCTCATTTGTTGGGACTCATAGACCTTCAGCTTCCGGCTTAAGGTGCGGGTTGAGATGCCAAGGACATTGGCCGTCTTCTCCTGGTGGCCGCCATTCTCCCGCAGCGTCTCCAGGATGAGCTTACGCTCCATCCACTCCATCCGTCCGACGGGCGGCAGTTCTTCCGCCAGAGCAGAGTCAAAGGGCTGTATTGGGGTCAACAGCGAGAGCCCAATGGACTCACTCAAAGGCAGATCATCCGTCGAGCGCAGCAAATGCAGCAGATCACCCGTGGCCGACGGAGAATATGAGGAACTACGGTACTTTCGCACTTCCTCGGGAAGATGCTGTGCCTGCACCATCCCTCCCTCAGAGGCGGCATAGGATTGCAGGAGGCAATTGCGAAGCTCGCGAACGTTTCCAGGCCAAGGGTAGGCACGCAACAGCGCTTCAGCATCGGGTGCAATCTCAACAGAACACTTCTGTTTCTTGAGTAAGAATCGTCCGATCGCCATAATATCGTCCGTGCGCTCTCGCAGTGGGATGGTCTGCAGGCGGAGTTGGGCGAGCCGATGGTAGAGGTCTTCGCGGAAATTCCCCTTTTCTACTTCCGTGCGTAACGAGCGGTTCGTTGCCGCTACCACTCGAACATCGGCACTGATTTTCTTTGTTCCACCCAGTCGAAAATAACTATTCGATTCGAGAACCCGAAGTAGCTTTGCTTGTAATAAAAGGGGCAATTCTCCAATTTCATCGAGAAAGAGAGTGCCACGTTGGGCGAGCTCAAACAAACCTTCCTTGCGGGAAACGGCTCCGCTAAAGGCGCCTCGTTCATAGCCGAACAGCTCGCTCTCCACCAGTTGCTCGGGCAACGCCGCACAACTGACATCGACCCAAGGGCCTCCAGATCGCTTCGAGGCACAGTGGATCGCCCGGGCGAGAATCTCTTTGCCAGAACCACTCTCCCCATCAATCAATACGGAACAGTCGATTTCAGCGAGACGATTCGCTTTATTCAGTAAGTCCTTGCTCGCTTGGTTTGCAAAAACAACATCAAGATCAAGAAAGCTGAATCTATCTTCTGGCATTTTTAAGTTAAATCACTACACTTACACAGTAGTCTCATTCCGCAGGGAACCAATTCAGTACCGAATACTAGAATAAGGACATATTTCACCTGAGTCGACCTAAGGTTTTCAAATTGAGGGAGTAGTTTCTAATGCCCCTCCTCAAAGCAGCCGATAAGCGGCTGGATGCGCAGTGCATGGCTAGGACTGCCCGGCAGACTCACCGCAGCTCTTGCGGGCTGTATCCTATTGACAACATTACTCGTGCGCTGGGCTCCAGGCTATTCAACGCCGGAAGAGATCCTCGATCCACACCGGACAGAAGAGGGGCGGGCACGGCTTCGCGCACAACGGGAAAGTACGGGAAACGCGGTGAAACACGCCCTCCAAATGCTGCAACAAACGGCGCAACTCCACTTCGGCCAATCCCAGCACTTTGGCAAACCGGTCCTCTCATTACTGCAGGAGCGTAGCGGTGTTACACTCGCCTCAGTCACACTCGGGCTTAGTCTTGCCTGGCTTTCCGCTCTTACAGCCACATACTTTCCACCTCGCCTCTTTCCTGCCAAGCTGGCACAAAGCCTCGCCGTCTTGTTACAAAGTGTTCCTGCCGCCGTGCTCGCCTTATTGGGCCTTGCCTGGGGCTGGAGTGCCTGGTGGGCCGTGGGATTGGCCCTGGCGGCAGTTCTTTTTCCGCCCATCCTGTTCCAGACCCGGAAGCTGACCGACCGCAGGGAAGGAACGCCACCGGTCCTGCTCGCGCGGGCGCAGGGCTTCGGCAGAGCGTCCCTTTGGCGCAGGCGCATTCTCCGGCAAGCCGCCCAGGAGATCTGCGCATTGGCCGGAGTGAGTCTCAGTTGGGCGTTCAGCGCACTGGTCCCCTTGGAGGCCATTGCGGATCAGGCAGGACTCGGCCAACTCGCCTGGCAGGCTGCGCTCGCGCGAGACCTCCCCTTGCTCACCGCTTTACTTCTCTTCTTATGCGCCGGCACAGTGCTCGCGGCCGGCTTGCGATCGAGCCAGTCCCTGGGAAGACCATGAAGATTCTCGCCGCCACACTGCTGGTCAGCATCTATCTCCTCTGCCTGGCGGCGGGCTGGATCGTGATGCACCCACCGGCGCAGCAGTTCCGCGACCACATTGAGGAGAGGCCTTCCGCCCATTTCTGGCTCGGCACGGATGCCCTCGGACGAGATCGCTTCGCCCGGCTTTTATATGGGGGCCGTGTATCGCTACTTCTTGCTCCCCTTTGCGCGATCGCCTCGGTCGGGATCGCCCTGGCCCTCGCCAGCCTGGCTGTGAATTGCGGCGAAGCCATTCGCTCCGGAATCGCCGTCGCAGGAGATCTGACGCTGACCCTGCCCTGGATGTTCTTACTGTTGATCCTGAGAGGGGCCATTCCGCTCGATGCATCCGAGACCCTGACGCTCTTTGCCACCGCCACGATTCTCGCCATCCTCGGCTGGGCTGGACCAGCCCGTGTTCTCCAGGCCAGCCTGCAATCGCTTCTCCGCGCGCCTCATGTCGAGGCAGCAAGAGCTCGTGGAGTTCCAGCGTTGCGGCGCTGGCGGCACCATATTCTTCCCCTGCTTCTGCCGTTGGCAATGGCGCAAATCGCCCTGCTCGTTCCGTTCTACTTATTGGCCGAAGCGAATCTCGGCATCCTGGGCTTGGGCGTTGCGGAAAGCATACCCACCTGGGGAAACCTGCTGGCCGAAGTCGAAAGAGCTGTCCTGGCCAATGGGCCACTGGAGTGGGCAGCCTTCATTCCGGTGCTGGCACTGACAACAGTCTGCGGCTGTATCTACTTCCTGATTCCCTCGGAGACGAATGAATGAGACTGCTCTATTCCCTGATCGTGCTCTCTGCGCTGACGGCATTCGCGACTGGACTGCCCCATCCGGCCCGTGGAGGCGAATTGAGAATGGCAATCCATTCAGAACCCAAGTCACTGGACCCGCATCTGGCTTCAGAGGCCGACTCAGAACTTGTCGCCTATCTGACACATGGGGTGTTGATTCGGATCGATCGCCAGACGCAGCGCCCACAAGCCGAGTTGGCGGCCTCCTGGAAGGTCCGTCCCGATGGGAAGGAGATCCGCTTTCTCTTGCGGCCCGGGTTGAAGTTCAGCGATGGCTCGGCACTTGCGGCATCGGACGTCTGCTTCAGCATCCAGCGGATTCTTGACCCGGCGCTCGATTCTCCCTTCGGAGATTCGTTGCGGGCCGCCAGCGGTAAGATCCGTTGTACGGCAACCGGTGCGAGCGTCAGCATCAGCTTTGAGCGGGCCTTGCCGAGTCCGGAGCGCTGGTGGGATAGCATTGCGATCCTGAAAGAAGCAGCTCCGGTGCAAGACCGGGTCGGGCTCGGCCCTTTTACGGTTGCGGAATGGCAGAGTGGCACTCAGATCCTTCTGCGCCGGAACGAACGGTATTGGAAGAAGGATGCAGCCGGACGGAATCTCCCGTATCTCGATGCGATTCGCCTGCAGATCCAACGCAACCGGGAAGTGGAGTTGCTTCGTTTTTCCCGGGGAGAACTCGATCTCATCCAGGGTCTCGATGCGGAACGCTACACGCGGCTCCAAGAACAGCAACCGCAGGCGCTCCGCGGGCTGGGAGCCTCCCTCGATTCAGAACAAATGTGGTTCAATCAGGTGCCTCAAAGTCCGCTCCCGGCCTATAAGAAGAGCTGGTATGCCAACCCGGCATTCAGGCAAGGAATCTCAGCAGCAATCCATCGAGAGGATTTAGCCAAGGTGGTCTACAAAGGACAAGCCACCCCAGCCACTGGGCCAATCTCGCCCATGAATCGGGCTTGGGCTCACCCAGCGTTGCTGCCGCAGCCAGGCGATCCCCACAAAGCCCTCAGCCTGCTGGGAGCGGCAGGCTTCCAGAAAACAGGCGACACGCTTTATGATTCAGAGCAGCATCCCGTCGAGTTCACGGTTCTCACTAATGCAGGGAACAAGAATCGGGAGAGGATGCTTTCCCTGATCCAGCAAGACCTGCTTGCCATCGGGGTCAAGCTGAAGCCGGTGACCCTTGACTTCCCTGCCCTGATCGAGAGGATCACAAAGACTTACGACTATGATGCCTGCCTGCTGGGCATGGTCATTGGGAATCCAGACCCGAATGAGTTTCTGAATGTCCTGATGAGTTCCGCAGCCACTCACCAGTGGAACCCGAATCAGAAAACTCCCGCCACGCCTTGGGAGGCAGAGATCGATAGCCTCCTGCAAGCACAGGCAGGAGAACCGGATGTGGCCAAAAGAAAGAAAGCATGGTGGCGCATCCAGGAGATCCTCGCAACCCAACAACCCTTTCTCTACCTTGTCCATCCCAATGCGATGGCCGCAGTCGCGTCCCGGGTGCAAGGGATACGGCCGGTGGTGCTACGCCCGCAACTCCTCTGGAATGCAGAGTGGCTGTCACTCGATCCGCAATGAGCGCTCGCCTTCTCGATACCGATTTTGCGCTCGCCTATGGTACCGGCCGGCCGATTCTTCGAGGATGCCGGCTGCAATTGGAGCGGGGCGAGATCCTCGGATTGATTGGAGAGAGTGGCTCCGGGAAAAGCAGTTGCGCGCTCGCAATCCTAGGACTGCTCGGAGCTGAAGCCAGACTTAGTGGACGCATCGAACTGGAAGGCCAGAATCTGATCGGTCTGCCGGAGAAGCAACTGCAGGCGATCCGGGGCCGGAGAGTCGGACTCATCCTGCAGAATCCCCAATCGGCTCTCTGCCCGGCCATGACCGTTGGACAACATCTGGAAGAAGCCTGGTGGGTGCATGAGCCACAGCGCAGGCGGGAGTGGCGCCAGGTAGCGGAACCCCTCTTTGCCAGCGTCGGTCTGACGCTCGACGATGCGCTCGTCCGCCTGCCGTCGCGCCAACTCAGTGTTGGAATGGCGCAACGGGTCCTGATTGCGATGACCCTCCTGCACCAACCGCCGCTCTTGATCGCCGATGAGCCGACAAGCGCGCTCGATCCGATTCACAGCGCAGAGGCCGCACAATTGTTGCGCGCAGTAAGAGACGAGTATGGCGCCTCAGTCCTCCTGATCACACATGATCTTCCACTGGCCACCGCATTCTGCGACCGGATCGCCGTCTTGTCGGGCGGGGAAATTGTAGAGTGCAACAGGACAGAGCAGATCCTCCAGAATCCGCGTCACGCCTACACCCGCCAACTGCTGCAAGCCACTCGTCTGTTGCATTGCCAACTCGACTAAGTTCCGATATTCCAGACAGTCTGTCACGCTGCCAGCCGACGGAATCCGCCATTTTGTCTGATTGCTCTACGATGCAATGCAAAATTTCGTCGCGGAAATCGTATTCTACCCGCCTATTGTTTGGCAGACTACGTGCTCTCCCCTAGAACCAAAGGACATCTGTAAATGTTTCATCCGGTCGAAATATTTAACGCACAAACTGTACTCCGAGAACCTCGTTGCCTCGTAAAAGTTCTGCTTTCCTTATGCGCATCCTGTTGCCTGGCCTTTGCGCAAACCACTCCGGAGAGCCAAGCCTACATCGTCGTCTATAAACATGGGGGAACGCGAGCGCAAAGACTCAGCCACGCACAACTAAGAACCCTCAGGACGGACCCGAAAGTAGACTTCATCGCGCCCGACCGGACGGTACACGCGAGCATGGATCGTGCCGCGCAGGCGATCAACGCCAACATCGCCTGGAGTTTCGGCGGCAGTGGCAAAGGGATCGGGGTCGCAATCATCGACAGCGGCATCCATTCCCGCAATGCAGAAGTCAGCACGCAGATCGTCTATTCAGAAAACTTCCTCCAACCGCTCACCGTGAATGGTGTGGCGAACCCTCTGCGCTCTGTGGCGCCGGATGACTATGGACATGGCACGCATATCGCGGGTGCGATTGCAGGAAGCGGCGTGTACTCTGGTCCGGGCAAGGCGCTCCGCACAATCCAGGGAATCGCGCCGCAAGTCTCGATTCTGAACCTGAAGGTTCTCGATGGGAATGGGGATGGCTCCGACAGCGCGGTGATTGAGGCAATCGACCGAGCCATCAGCCTGCGGGATCAGTACAAGATCCGAATTCTCAATCTCGCTCTCGGACGCAATATCACCGACAGCTTTGTGCGCGATCCGTTGTGCAAGGCGGTGGAACGGGCCTGGGCGGCTGGGTTGGTTGTGGTAGTCGCCGCGGGGAACGAAGGCCGTCTCCAGACCAACAGTGTTGCCGGCTATGGCACCATCCAATCGCCGGGCAATAGTCCGTGGGTGATCACTGTGGGTGCGATGCGCGGTTCGGGTACGCCCTACCGTGACGATGATGAGATCGCGACCTACAGCTCTAAAGGGCCGACCGCAATCGATCATGTCGCCAAACCCGATCTTGTCGCCCCCGGAAACCTGATCGATGCCTCCTTGTCATCCCGCAGCTCTCTTGCCAAGGCCTATCCTCAGAACCTTGTGGATGCCAGTACTTTCAGCCCGGGTTCTTCACCGAACTACATCACACTGAGCGGCACCAGCATGGCGAGCGCCGTAACCAGTGGCGCCATCGCCTTGCTGCTCCAACTCGAACCGAACCTGACTCCCGATCAGGTGAAGGCGCGACTGATGTTGACTGCTTCGAAAAAGTTTCCGCGCTACGGAAGCTTTTATCAGGATTACTCGCTGAAAGTCACCAAGCTCCAAACGGCGCTTACCCATACGCTCCAAACGATCCCTGCGCTGCAGCTTACAGTGGATCAGACCCTCTTGCAGCTGAACGGACTGGTGCAGCAACTTGCGGTTGCCCAAACCGCGGCAAACGTCGCAAATGCTGCAGTCACCACAGCGCAAAACGCAGTCAGCGCAGCCACCAATGCCCTGGCGCCTTTGCGAAGTGCGGCCGCAGTTGCCCAGGCGAACGCCACTGCTGCCCGTCAGAAAGCAGACGCAGCCTATTCCAACTGGCAAACCGCCCAGGATGCAGCCAACAAAGCGAGTGCAGCCGCCGCCAGCGCTTCCTCCTTACTGGAGAAGCTTCGGCTCGCAACACTGGCGACAACGGCTCAATTGCAGGCCGATCTGCTCAAAACCACCTATGCAACTTTGAGTCTCACCGCACAAACTCTCCAAGCAACGCTAAACACTGCGAACGGCATCCTGCAGAGCGCGTTGTCCGTGCTGTCCAACGCAGAGAGCACGCTCGTCACGAAGCTTCAGGTGAAGACTCTTGCGAATGAGACACTCAACACCCTTCAGACCAACGTCAAGACGGTCACGCAAACACTGGAGGATGCCCAGGCGGCCCTCGCCGATGCGCTTCAGGCCGTCGCGACGCTGACCAACACATTGGCCCAGACGCGTCTATTGGTCAGCAATAGCGCAACAAACCCCTCGCGCCACTATGACAGCCAGTATGATCTCTTCACCATTGGCGCCGGCTATCTGGATCTCGGAGCTGCCATCCAGAATCGAGTGATCGCCCCCACCGGAGCCGCAGCGCTTTCCCCGGTCGCTTATTACAACGGGGCAAGCGCCAAGGTGCAGATTACAGCGAACTATGGCGTGCTCTGCGGCGGCTCATCAGGAACGGTATGGGGACCCGTTATCTGCGCGAGCTCTCAAAAGTACATTGGCCTTTGGGGAGCCAACCAGGCGTGGAGCCATACCGCAGTCTGGGGAGACTCTGTGCTGCTCGAAGGATCGACACTCTGGGGCGCAACAGCAGCTTGGGGCACCGCGCAATCTCCTGCATTCCCTCTGCTTTGGGATTCCAAATCCATGTTTGCCAGCAGTACGGTGGGAGGCAGCAGCGCACTCTGGGGTTCGTTTGCCAGCACGCGCGATACGCTCTCCGACGGAGATATTCAGTAAACGAAGAATTTCGCCGGGACAGCAACCCAAACATTCGTCAGACAAGAAAGGCAGGCGCCAACCAGCATGAAAACGCCGGAATCGTTTGTAGTGGTTCTCTGTGGAATGGCATTTGTCATGATCGCCTGTGCCGCCATCAACGTCGCGCCCGTCGATGGCAATCGTCTCTTGGGCTTTCTGATTGCCGGGTTTCTTGCCTCCACCGCCAAGATCAGAGTGCTCGGACTCACAGGCACCTATTCGTTGAACTTCATTGTGATGCTGGCAGCAAGCCGTGAGCTTCCCTTCGCCGAGAACCTGCTCCTGGCCACAGTGTGTGCTCTCAGCCAAAGCATGGTGCGGGCACTCCATCGGCCGCTGCCAATTCAGATCGCCTTCAACGTTGCCAATCTCATCCTGAGCAGCGCAGGCGCCGTTCTTGTTTCGCAATTGCTGGTGGAGCTCCCGAAGGATTGGCAACTGCTTCGCCTCATCGCCTCCGGGGCGGTGTTCTACGCCATCAATACTGGACTCACCTCGATGGTCCTCAGCCTGGCACAGGAAGGAAGCATCGATGAACTCTGGAAGTACTGGCAAACCAGCACAATCCACTTTTACCTGTTGGGGTGTACGGTTGCTGGCACCTGGTCCCTTCTCAGTCCACATGTCCAAGGCAAATCGACACTCCTCTTTGTTGGCTTTCTCTGGTGGATCCAGCCGCTGTTACGGGCGCACATGGTAAGCCATCCACCTTTTTTCCGGCCTGTCGAAGCAGCAGAACATGAGGTACCGCCTCCGAGCCACCCTTAACCCGGGATCCATCCTATGCCAGCACTTTCCAGAACAGCCCGCCTTTATGTTGCCGTGGTGACGGGGATGGCAATCCTCTGTTTCTCTCAGGGATTGAAGCACTGGTCTTTTTCTGGTACAGCCAGCTTTGCGCTGTTGCTCCTGCTGACAATCCAGTCCAGCCTCTGTAAAGTTGTCATTCCGAAGGTGCAGGGATCGCTTTCGATGAGCTACATCTTCCTGATGTGGGGCATCGTCCGCATGAGCCTCGGCGAGACGCTGCTCCTCGGTGTTGCCGCCACTCTGACCCAAAGCTTTTGGAAGGCAAAGCGAAAACCACACGCAGTGCAACTGCTTTTCAACCTGAGCGTCATTTTCGTCTCGATTGGAGCAGCGGCCCTGAGCTTCCACAGTCCGTTGTCCCAGAGCCTGCTTCCTCCGGTGCTGCTGCGGATTGTCATCGCAGCTTTTGTTTATTACCTTGTGAACACCTTTACCGTTTCGGGGATTCTGTCGCTGACCGAGGGACAGCCCTTGCTGCAGGTCTGGCGCGAATGCTACCAGTGGACTCTCCCCCACTATCTCCTCAGCGCATCGCTGGTGGGAGGACTGGAGTTCTTGAGGCAGTATGCCGGCTCCGAGTTCGCGCTTCTGATCCTGCCGGTGGTCTACCTCATCTATCACACCTTCGTCCTGCACATTCGCGCTCTCGAGCAGACCATTGCACGAGCGGAACAGGAGAAGAGACACATGGAGGATACTGCCGGACTGCATCTGCGTACCATCCGCGCGCTGGCACTGGCGATTGAGGCGAAGGACCAGACCACGGGCGAGCATCTCCATCGTGTCCAATCCTATGCGCTGGAGCTCGGCGCCGATCTGGGCCTCTCCCCTGCGGAGCTGGAAGCAGTCCGGGCCGCCGCCATACTGCACGATATCGGCAAACTCGCCGTACCGGAATCGATCATCTCAAAGCCAGGCAAGCTCACCCCTGAAGAGTTTGCACGCATGAAGATCCATCCTGTCGTGGGCGCCGAGATTATCGAGAGCGTCAACTTCCCCTATGCCGTTGCCCCTCTCGTCCGCGCTCATCATGAGAAATGGGATGGGACTGGATATCCCGATGGCCTGCAAGGAGAGGAGATCCCGCTGGGAGCCCGGATTCTGACTGCGGTCGATTGCCTTGATGCGCTCACGAGCGACCGCCAGTACCGGAAAGCAATTCCGCTGGAAAAGGCGATGGCGATGATGGTGGCAGAGTCTGGCAAGAGCTTTGATCCAAAGATCGTAGAGCTTCTGCGGCATCGCTATCCCGAACTGGAAAAATCTGCCAGAACGACACTCCGCGAAAATGCCTTCCGCTTATCGACAGGACTGGATGTATTCCGTGGCAAGGCGCCCGATGCAGGTTATGCCACAGGTTCCCTGCAAGGAGACCAGCACCTCGAAATACCGGCAGGAGAACTGAGCAGGGAGTGCGCGCTGATCGAGAAGATGCAAGCGGAGTTAGGCCGGTCGGCATCGCTACAGGATGACCTCAGCGCGATGGAGGAAGATCTGCGCCATCTCATTCCTTTTGCAGCCTGGGCCGTCTACCGCAAGCGCAGTGAAGCCATCTCCTGTTCCTTTGCCCAGGGGGAATGCGCTCAGATGCTGAGGAATCTGGTCATCCATCTTGGTACGGGAATCTCAGGATGGGTTGCCGCGAATCGCACGCCCCTGCTCAATGGAAATGCCGCCACGGAATTTGGAGTTTCCAGTCCTGCTCACGAAGATTTTACGATGGTCTCCGGTCTTGCAGTACCACTCGAGTCTGAATACGGCCCGTCTTGCGTGCTGACACTCTATAGCAAGGAGCAAGAGGCCTTCGAGCCGCGTCATCTCCGCGTCCTGTTGGCGCTGAGTTCGCGGCTCGCCTACCAGATCCGGATCGATGCCAGTGGCGGCAATCGTGGAACCCAACTCGAGCGGCTTGCCAACAGTATTCAGAACAGCTCTCCTTACCGGAACAACAACGGGGCAAACTCTGCCAAATACTTCCGCCAGACCGTGTAAGTGTGTGCGCCCTCGCTGGGCTTCCAGGTGTGAGGCACCGTGTTTCGAGTCAGCAACGCATCCAGGTCCACAGATCGGGGAAAGAGGGAGTCCTCCTTGCCGCAGGCAAACCAGATCAGCTTGGGATGTCCTTTCTCAATCAGGCTCTGGACATTGGCCGGCACTGCAGCACTGAAAGCACCTACCGCGCTGAACAGCGCGGGGTGCCCCAAGCCAATCGACAATGCCTGACCGCCCCCCATCGACAGTCCGGCGATCGCGCGCTGGGCAGGAGCTTTCGAGACCCGGTACTTCGCCTCAACATAAGGGAGCACGTCTCCGAGCACATACTTCTCATAGACTGCGGTATTGGTCGCCTGCACCTCGCGAGGTGATCCAAACGGCACCGCATGCCCAAAGGGCATCACCACCACCATCGGCTTCATCTTGCCTTCCGCGAGCAAGTTATCGAAGATATAGTTCGCCTGTCCGGCCAGCACCCATCCACCAGCCGTATCGTTGGAACCATGGAACAGATAGAGCACCGGGTACTTTGTCTTCGCAGTTTCGTAGCCAGGCGGGGTGTAGACCCAGAAGGACCGCGTCTCTCCGCCAAGGGCCTTTGCTTTCTGAAATTCGATGGATACGGCCCCGTGCGGCACATCGCGCGCATCCCAGATGGCAGGCGTGGCTCCGGGCACTTCCACCATGCTGGCTGAAGTCCGGGCGCGCAGCTTCATTCTGGGATTGATTGGATCGGCGATCGTCAGGCCATCAATCGTAAAAGAATAGATATAGATGCTCGGCTCGAGCGGCGCGGTGGTGTAAGCCCAGACGCCATCCGCGCCACGCGTCATCTTCTCAAAGCTTCCCACCTTCATCCAATCGCCATAAAACCGGACATCACTCGCCTTCGGCGCAGCAACGCGGAAGGTGACACTGCGATCGGGATGCACCTCAGGCGAAGTCTGAGCAGAGAGCAAGATCGACGTAAACAAGACACACAAGACTTTGATCATGGAAGTTCCTTTGTATCCTATCCGTGAATCGATCGAAATTCCAATGCACACACAGCCTCTTATTTTCGACGCACATCTGGACCTCTCGATGAATGCGATGGAGTGGAACCGCGATCTGCGGCTTCCGCTGGTTGAGATCCGCCGGCGCGAGATCGGCATGTCCGACTTGCGCGATCGAACCAACGGCGTGGTTTGTCTTCCAGAGATGCGGCGCGGCCGGATTGGCCTTTGCGTGGCGACACAGATTGCCCGGTACTCTGGACGATTCAGCAAGCTGCCGGGCTGGCAGAGTCCAGAGCAGGCTTGGTCACAGACCCAGGGCCAACTTGCCTGGTACCGCAGCATGGAAGAAGCCGGGCAACTGGTGCAGCTTCGCAGTGGGACACAAGTGGAGGCGCACGCCAAGCTCTGGCGCGAGGCAACACTGGAGCAGACGGCGCAGCTTCCGATTGGGTATCTGCTGAGCCTGGAAGGAGCCGACTCGATCCTGTCGATGCGCCATCTGGAGCGAGTGCGTGAGGATGGGCTGATCGCAATCGGTCCGGTTCACTATGGCCCAGGTATTTACGGTCATGGCACCGATGACGAAGGTCCACTCACGCTGAAGGGGCAGGAACTCGTCCGGGAGATGGAGCGGCTGGGCTTCATTCTCGACGCTACGCATCTCTGCGATGAAAGCTTCTGGGACGCGCTGGACCGCTTCCATGGCCCGGTCTGGGCCAGCCACCACAATTGCCGCGCGCTCGCCAATTGGAACCGGCAACTTGGCGACGACCAGATCAAGGCTCTGGTGGAACGGGGAGCTGTCATCGGTATGGCCTTTGACGCCATCATGATGGTCCACGGATGGAAGCACCTCAAGTCGAAACCGGAAGACTTTCAACTGAAGATGGAAAAGATCTGCGAACACATCGATCACATCTGTCAGATTGCCGGCAATGCGAATCATGTCGGGATCGGGACCGACCTCGATGGCGGCTACGGCAAAGAGCAGACGCCGATGGATCTCGATAGCATCGCCGATCTGCAGACGCTGCAAGCGCCGTTGGCCGGGCGCGGCTACAGCGTTGCGGACATCGAGAATATATTCTCCGGCAACTTCCTCCGCTTCCTGCGCGAGAACCTGAAGTGAATCCGACCAAAATTCGTTTTGCCATCCTGTCGATTGCGACGGCCAATGCGTTTCTTCTGTATCTGGACCGCATCTGCATGGGGGCGGTGGTGCAATCGACCAGCTTCCAGACGGAATTGGGGCTGTCGAAAGAGGCCACGGGCGATGTGCTGGCAGGATTCTTTCTGGCCTACGCGCTGGGACAGTTGCCTGCAGGCTGGATGGCAGACCGATTCGGACCGCGCCGCATGCTAGTGATCTATATCCTCTGTTGGTCCGTGTTTACCGCAGCCACCGGCATCGCGGGCGGACTTCTCAGTTTGATTGTCATCCGTGGGCTTTGTGGCCTTGCTGAGGCGGGCGCCTATCCGGCGAGTGCGCTGCTGATGACGCGTTGGTTCCCGTTCACCCAGCGCGCGCGAGCCAACAGCATCATCGGCTTTGGCGGGCGCGTGGGGAATGCGCTGGCCTTGGGACTGACGGCGACGGCCATCGCATATCTGGGGAACTGGCGGACGGTGCTCTGGATCTACGGCAGCATTGGTGTTGTCCTGGCGCTCCTGACGCAATTTGTCTTCCGCGATCACCCGTCGCAACATCCGTGGGTGAATGAGGCAGAGAAGAATCTGATCAGCGAAGGCCAGCCGCCACAAGTGGGGCGGCCGAAGGATTCGCCCTGGTTCGGACTGCTCAAGCACAAGGGACTTTGGTTCTTCAATGTCGGAGCGTTGGGAATGAATGTCGGCTGGGCCTTCATCATCACATGGCTGCCGACTTATCTCCACGAGGTCCGTGGGCTCGATAAGGTGACAGCAAGCAGTTATGTTTCGATTGCGCTTGCCTGCAGTCTCGGTGGGATGCTCTTTGGGGGTTGGTACTGCGACACGCTGACTAAGCGCTATGGACAGAAGTGGGGCCGGCGGCTCCCCTTCCTTACTGGCAGTGCATTGGCCGCATCGGCTTATCTGCTGTGCCCGTTGTTGGCGTCGCCGTTGGCGGTGGCCATCGCTTGCGGAGCTGTTGCTTTTGCGACTGACAGCGTGAATCCGGCGATGTGGGCGTTGGCTCAGGATATCGGCGGCAGGCATGTCGCGGCGACTCTTGCCTGGAGCAATATGTGGGGGAACTTTGGTGCCTCGGCAGTCGCAAAACTGATTCCTTTTGTGATCGGTACTTCGCTGCACTTTGCCGATTGGCGAGAGATCTTCTGGCTGTGCGCTTTCGGCTTTGTCGTGCTGGGACTGACAAGCCTGGGGATCGATGTCACGAAGAAGTTGCAGACGAGCGGAGCTGAGGAAAGCTGATGTGGGTAGCGCTGAAGCTCAGCTTGGGGCTCTTGGGGTTGCTACTTTTCGTCGTCGTTCTTCGGGAGGTGTATGGACCGACCAGATGCTTCCTCTACGCTCCACTTGCGGCAATCTCGATCGACGGCAAGTAGTGGGCTAGCTGCATCGGAGTTAAGAAAGCGATTGGATCGCCAACACGCAAGAGCGCCCGTGGACTCGAGTCTTCTTGGATCCGCGCTGACCCGGAACGAGAACCGATGGTCACAAATCAGGCCGCGGTGAGCTTTCGAATGCAGCGCATGGTGGCGAGTGTTCAGTTGATCAAAGCCCTGGGCGGCGGCTGGGACGTCACCCAGATTCCCTCGGAGAGAGAACTGGGCGCAAAGGTTCCTGCCGCAACCGGCGCCAAACGCTGAACCAGGCTGCGGTGACTTGTGGATGACGTCTCTCGATGAGGTGATTCAGTGACTGACGGCCTGAAATTGTCGACTCTACTCGTTATCTTCCAGATCGCGCGTCGTTCGAGCATTGATTTCAATGGCTCTATACTGCGCGGCTTCCCGCGATCAAAGCATTACAAACCGCGTGGTCTCTTTTTTGTTAACATCCCGGGCTCCACGCACGTTGTAGCGCGTGAGAACCTCTATGGAACAACACCTCCTTAGCGCCCTGGTTGCCCTCCTCTGTGTCCTTCCCGCACTGGCTCAGCCTAGCCGTGCGGCGCCCACTGATCTGCGTCGGAATATCGCGGAAATCATGGAAAGGCTCATGTCGACCGACATGGCTCCTCCGGGCATCAGCGTCGCCGTCATCGCCGGCAACAGACTTGTATTTTCGAAGGGATTTGGATTCGCTGACCTGGAAGCCTCAATACCCGCCACAGCGGACACGCAGTTTTACATTGCGTCCACCTCCAAATCGTTCACGGCCCTGACTGGAGCTCTCCTGGCCGCGCGGGGAGCGATCGACTTCGATCAGTCCGTGGCGGCTGCCTTGCCTCGTGCCACCTGGAACTCAGCCTTGGCGCCAAGCGAGATCACTCTTCGGTCACTGCTGACTCACACTCATGGAATCGCAGCGGTTGGTCCTGTTGACTTCAGAACCGCCTTCACCGGAGATTTCACAAATCCTCAACTGCTCGATCTATTGCAGTACCACGGCGCCGCACGGGCAGAGCGCGCTTTCTCCTACAGCAATATCGGATACAACATATTTGGGATGGTGTTGGATGGCCGTTTCGACCAAGGCTGGAAGGATGTCATCGAGCGCGAGGTTTTCCAGCCCGCTGGCATGCGGCTCACGACCGCGTGGATATCCAGGGCCAAGAGGAAGAATCTGGCCCAACCCTACGAGTTTCGCTCCGGGCGAATGGTGCGAGTGCCGTACGGTAAATTCGACGTGAACATGCAAGCCGCCGGTGGTCACCTCAGCACAGCGAACGATCTGGCTCGATACTTGATTGCGCAGGTGAATGGGGGACGGATTGCCGGCAAGCAGGTCTTCCCCAAGGCCGTCATTGCAGTGACACACCAGAAGCAGGCGGATCAGAACCGCAAGTATGGCTCGTTCCAGAGATTTGGATGGTCGCTCGGGTGGGATCTTGCCACCTATGACGGCGACGTAGTTCTCCAGCGCTTCGGGAGTTTTTCGGGATTTGATTCACATCTTTCCTTTATGCCGGAACGCCGTATCGGAATTGTTGTTCTTTCGAATGGCGGCGGACTTGGCTCACTTTCGTCTGACCTGGTAGCGACACTCCTTTACGATCTTGTCCTGCAGAAACCGGACCTCCGTATCCGTACCGAGGCCAATTGGGCTGCCTTTGAAACATCAATCGCCAGTGCTCGCAGCGCGATGGATAAAGACTTGACAACACGCCGGGGACGCCCTCAGACAACGCGGCATCCATTGCCAGCGTATGCAGGAACGTATGAGAGTCCCGCCTTAGGAACTATGGTCTGGTCCGTTGTGGATGGCCGCCTCAGGGCTAGGATTGGTGTCGCGGAACTCGAAGTAGAGGTCTATGATGGTCCTCGAGATCAGTTTCGTGCCGATCTAGGAGGAAGCGGCTCGATCGTAACGTTCAATACCTCAGCAGGATCAACCACTCCAGCTTCCCTCCAATTTCTGGGCCATGCATTCGCCAAGCTGCCGTAGCCTCGAGTAACGAACACGAATAAGGAGTTTCTCATGACAGACCGCATGGCTGACAATCTTTCCGTAAGTTTCATAGTCGCAGCGATCTCGCTTTCTCTAGCCTGGGTGATCGGGGTGATTGCCACCAATGTGCGGCGTGGTCAGACAGCAAAGCGGATGGCCCAAATCCATAGCAAGCTTCTTGACCGCTCCAATAACAGCGGCGAATTAGTGGCGTACCTGGAGAGCGAAGCCGGGCGGCGGATTTTTGAGTCATTGACTGCTGACGTGAATGAGCCAATGACTAGAATCCTGAATGCCGTACACGCGGGATTGGTTTTGTTTCTGATTGGGATCTCTCTCCTCTTGCTCAGACTGGCCGGTGCAGGAAACGCCTCGGCCGACGGTCAGCCATGGCTCGCTCAAGTTCTACTATTGACGGGATTGCCGATCTCCATGGCCGGAGTTGGCTTTCTCGCCTCCGCCTACATCGGCTTCAGAATCCTTTCAAAGTGGAGCATCGTCAAGGATCCCGGTGATGGCAAATAGGTCCCGGCATGGACGAGCGTTCGTTCCAGCTCCTATACGATGCGACTGCCCAAGGGTTACACCGCTATTTGCGCCATGTCTTGGGAGATTCTGTGCTCGCCGACGATATCGCCCAAGAGGCCTATTTACGGATGCTCAAAGTGCAGGTCCCAACTGAGATGACACTCGCACAGCAGAAGAATTACTTGTACAAGATCGCGAGCAACCTTGTGAACGACTTTCGCCGCTCGCGCCGCGTCGAGGCCTCGATTGAGAAGTACGAACCTTCGGCCGCGCCTGCTGCGGATAGGATCATAGAAGTTCGGGCCGCGTTCGGGGAGCTCAAAACACGAGAGCGGGACCTTTTGTGGTTGGCCTACGTCGAATGCTTTTCCCATAAAGAAATCGCTGAGTTCGTCAGAACTACCCCCGCCAGCGTCCGTCCGATGCTGGCGCGTGCCCGTGAAAAGCTGCGCGGACTATTCTCAACTGGCCGAATAGGCGGTCGCTATGAATGACTATGCCAATTGTCCCCATGAGCATAGGATCGCCATGATGATCGCTGCTGGGGAGTCCCTGCCACTGCCGCTGAGGGAGCATGTTCAGAACTGTCCAGACTGTGGTGCGGCAGAGGAGGTGGCACGCGAATTGCGTTTGCTCTCAACGTCAGCTCTTGACCGACCATTGCCCAGCGCCAGTCTCGTCCTTTGGAGAGCTAAGTTGGCAGAGCGTCAGAAGGCGATCGGAACAATCAACGATGTTCTCATCTGGAGCGGCCGATTGGGGCTGGCTTGCGGATTTCTTGCGATAGCTGTTTTGGCATCAGTCCTGTCGAAGGCTCACGCAGAGTCGGTGGGATTCTGGATCGGCGGCCTGGGCCTCACGGGCATTCTGGCAATTGGCACGATCTGCCTCGGTATTTGGCATGCTTGTGACGATTGGAGTGCGGCAAGAGAGGGCTCCGGTCCTGACTAACGCCGCAGTGTAGCGCAAGAACCTTCAAATCCTGCATGGTCGACAACTCCGGAACTGACATCAGCCTATCCGGCCCTGAGGAACGTTTCCCCCTCCGCGCAAAGATCCATCCGGAGCGGTACGACGCTACTGCTTCAGCCCATCGGCGGTATCGATCACAGCAGTCTCACCGCCCTGGACATGCTCACGATTGCCTTCGCAGACCGGGAACGAGTCGAAAGGAACTCGAATCGCTCCCCAACCGCGATCAGGAATTGCAGACTCGCATCGAGGAACTCCTCAAGCACTTTGAGGCGATGCGGAATAGGCGCATTCTACGAGCATCAGTTACTTCGCCACACTCGCCCAGCCACGGCGCGTCAGATCGTGGCTGATCCACCAGCCGCTGACCAAGCCGACCGCCAAATAAACGAGTCCAATGATCGTTTCGCCGAGCAGCAGTTTTCCCGTGCCGAACAAGAGTCCGTAAATGAGAGTGCAACCAGCCAGCCAGCAGCCCAGATTTGCCCAGCCGTCGCGATCCGGCTGGACGTCTGGAACGCGGTCGGCGACAGGCCCCCAGCCGAAGCGCGAGGGGTGCGTGGTCCGATAGAAGCGCTCTAAGACCGGCATCGGCTCCGGAGCCGTCAGCAGAGTTGCCGCAAGCCAGACCACGGTTGTGATGCCAACCGTGACCAGCATGATGTAGGCAAAGTCCCTGGGTTGATCGCTATCGAAATGAAACACCGTCTGCATGGCGATGCTGACCACCGCCGCCGAGGCCATCGCGCTCACTTCACTCCAGGCATTGATCCGCCACCAATACCAGCGCAGCAACAGCACCAGTCCGGTCCCCGCGCCCGTTACGATCAGCAGTTTCCAGGCCTCAGAGATCGATTCCATCTTGAAGGTGACGGCAGCAGAGAGAATCGTCAGCAGGACTGTCGCCGCTTGCGAGACTCGGATCAGTTCCCGATCCCCCGCGTCGGGACGGAGGAAGCGACGGTAGAAGTCGTTGACCAGATAACTGGCGCCCCAGTTCAATTGCGTCGCAATGGTCGACATGTAGGCGGCCGCAAAAGCGGCGAGCATCAAGCCCCGAAGATAGGGCGGCAAGTGGTCCACCATGATCTTGATGTAGCCGGTTTCCGGGTCCTGGAGATCGGGATAGAGCACCATCGCACAAAGCGCCGTGAGGATCCAGGGCCAGGGCCGCAGCGCGTAATGCGCCACCTGGAACCACAGCGTCGCCAGCAGACTGTGGCGTTCGTCTTTCGCGCTGAACATGCGCTGTGCGACATAGCCGCCACCGCCGGGTTCCGCGCCGGGATACCAGGTGGCCCACCAGTTCATTCCGACGTAGACGAAGAAGGTGATCATCGGCATCCAGACACTGTCGAGGTCTGGCACAAAGTTCAGAACGCTACCCTTGCCTCCAACAGAAACACCGCGCGTGGCGTCCACCGCGTGCAGCTTGGCGAGCAATCCATCCATGCCACCCACCGCCTTCACCGAGGCAAAGGCGAGGACAATCACCATGCCCATCTTGATGAAAAACTGGACGGCGTCGGTGACCAGAACACCCCAGAGTCCGCTGAGCGTTGAGATGAGAGCGGTGATGGCGATCAGACCCAGCACCAGGCCAAGCGCGGTAGTTTTGTCGACGCCGAGCACCATCGAGAGGATCTTGACCATCGCCAGGTTCACCCAACCGAGCACGATGCAGTTGATGGGAATGCCAAGGTACAGCGCGCGAAAGCCGCGCAGGAAGGCGGCGGGCTTGCCACTGTAGCGGATCTCCGAGAATTCAATGTCGGTCATCACGCCGCTACGGCGCCACAGGCGCGCATAGAGAAAAACAGTCATCATCCCGCTGGCGACCATATTCCACCACAGCCAATTGCCGGCGATGCCGCCCTTGAAGACCAGGCCGGTGACAGCGAGAGGCGTGTCGGCGGCAAAGGTAGTGGCCACCATGCTAGTTCCAGCCAGCCACCAGGGAACATCGCGCCCGCTGAGGAAAAACTCGTCGACACTCTTGCCTGCCCGGCTGCGGTAATAAAGACCGATGGCAATGTTCAAAACAAAGTAGAGGGCCACAAAAACCCAGTCAAGCGGTGTCAACTGCATAGGAGATCCAGCTTACAGAATATTGACCGCCCGCGCCGCAACCAAAGCAACCGAGGCCAGCGCAATCAGACTCTGTAACATCATTAACACCTTGGCCCAGCGGGAAAGTACGGGACAATCCGTAGGTGAGAAAGCTGTACTCGCGGTAAAGGAGACAAATAAATAATCCATAAACTGAGGGTGCCAATTTCCGATATTCAGGTTCTCTTTGATCTCCTTTGAAAGCGTCGCCTGCGGAAAGAGGAAAGCCCCCTCGCGGTAGCTGTGATGCCGGCGGCGGCGGCTCGGCCCTCCGGCATCGAGCCGCCAGTACCAGGTTGCGAAGACGAGAATGTTCATGAACCAGATCGCAACCGCGCTCTGCAGCAGATCCTGCGCCTTGCCTTGCCGCGTCAGGATGTCGTGCAAAAGCGAGGCCACTGCGGCGCCTAGTGCAATCGTCACCACCGACTGCGTGCCATACGCAAAAAACAGATGCAGTTTCCCGTTATGGTCTGCCGTCATCATCGAACCGACACCCAAGGTTGCGGCCAGTGCCACCACCACCCAACCCGGTCCGGCGGAGATGGAATCGGGCAGAAGCAGGTTCAGCCCTCCGCAACTGATGAGCGCAAGCAACACGGGCCAACGTGGTTCGTGAGCTAGCATCCTTTAGCCTTGTAATTTATGATCATTTGCTATCCTCTCCAATGATGTTCTGGCAGAATTTGCGCTTTGCTTTGCGGTCTCTTCGGTCGAATCCTGGCTACACTGCCGCCGCTGTTATCGCACTCGCGATCGGGATTGGCCTCAATACTGCCATGTTCTCCGTTGTCGACGGAATTCTTCTCAAGCCCCTCGCCTTCCCCAATCCACACGAGTTGTTGACCTTGCGGGAAGACATCCTGACGCCCGGAACCACCTCTCGCTATCCGTTTGCAGCCGGAAACCTGTATGACTATCGCGCGCAAATCAAGTCTGTATCCATCGTTGCCTATGGTCTCAGTCCTTTCTCGCTCATCCTCCCCAACTCTGACCCTGAACGCTACTACGGAGTCACCGTCACAGAAGGCTGGTTTCGATTGTACGGCGCAAAGTTTGTGCGTGGCAGGGACTTTACAGCCGAGGATTTTGTTCCCGGCAAGGACCAGGCAGTCATCATCTCGAGTGGACTCTGGCGCGATCGCTTTGCGGCAGACAATTCCATCATTGGCCGCGAGATCAATCTGAATGGGCGGCCACGAGTGGTTGTGGGAGTTGTCGACGCGGCCTATGAATATCCCAATAAAGCAAAGATCTGGGCTCCACTGGTGCTGGAGGGAGTGGACCGGTCTCGACGTGACTTCCATGCCTATCTGGCGCAAGGCCGTTTGCGTCCGAATTTTACCCTTGAACAGGCGCGGGCGGAGTTCAGCACCGTGCTGGCGAATCTGGCGCGTCAGTTTCCGCAATATAACGAGAATAAGCGGATCTTCATTGAGCCGTTGGTCGAAGAATCTACAGGTCGGGTGCGCCCGGCCCTGGTGGCGCTGGTGGGGGCAGTGACATTTGTATTGGCCATTGCCTGCGCGAATGTCGCCAATCTGGTGCTCGCACGCGGTGCAGCCCGGAAGGGTGAATTCGCCGTGCGAACGGCCTTGGGAGCGACGCGCTTCCAGCTGATCTCGCAAATGTTGACCGAGAGCCTGCTGCTGTCAGCCGCCGGCGGCATTCTTGGGTTGGTGCTTGCCGTCATTGCCTTCTTCACCTTCAAGATCTATGCGCCGCAGAATCTCCCCCGCCTGGAACAGATTGTGATTGATTTCCGTGTGCTGGCCTACAACCTGGGCGCGGTCTTTGTGAGTGGCGCACTTTTCGGACTGATTCCAGCGATTCGAATGTCGCGCACCGATCTCCAGGAAACCCTGAAGGACAAAACACGCGGAGGCTCTTCACGCACGCATTTCCGCAATCTGCTGGTGGTTGGACAGGTAGCCGCTGCCCTGATGCTGATGACCGGGGCGGGCCTCTTGATCCGCAGTCTCTATCAACTGTCTCAAGTGGATCTGGGCTTTCAGCCGGACCATCTGATCACCATGCGTGTGACGCCGTTGCCCACCAAGTACAACGGCGAGATTGACCGGCAGGTGCAGTTTGGCCGGGACATCACCCGCAATCTCGCAACCATCCCCGGACTTCTCGGATACGGCATCTCCACCGACGTCCCCTTACAAGGGACCACCGTACGCTTCCACATTCGCGTCGAAGGCCGTCCGTTGCAAACCGCAGCCACTGCACCTGTAGCCGACTACTTCACGGTGAGCCCGACCTATTTTGATGTCATGAAGATTCCGCTCCAACAGGGGCGCCGCTTCAACGACAACGATACACGGTCGTCACCGCGCGTATTGATCATTAGCGAGGAGTTTGCCCGGATCCACTTTCCCAATGAGAACCCGATTGGAAAGCGTGTGGAGATCGGTTTGTCAGACCCGCCGGAGTGGCGCGAAGTCGTTGGGCTGGTCAAGAACGTCAAGAATAACGGAATCGACAAGGGCATTCGAGCACAGGTCTATGCGCCTTTTTTTCAAGTCCCGAGCATTGTTCACACACAGGCCGCATCGATCAGCGTGATTGCCCGCACCAGCGGTGATCCGGCACTGGCAGCGCAAGCGGTCCGAGCCAAGATTCTCGAAGCGGACTCCTCGCAGCCGGTGTGGCAGATCCAGACCATGGAGGAATCGGTGAATAATTCCATCTCGCGCGAACGCTTCACTCTATTTCTGATGGCGGTGTTTGCGGGAGTCGCATTCCTCCTGGCCATCATTGGTTTAAGCGGCGTGGTGTCTTACACCGTCACACAACGCACGAGAGAAATTGGAATCCGCATGGCCATCGGAGCAAAGCCAATTGAGGTGCTTTGGATGATCGAGAAGCATGCCCTATTGCTGGTGGCCTCGGGGATCGCGGGAGGCATGATCGGCTCCATTCTGATTGCCCGCGCCCTCAGCGTACTGCTCTTCAATGTGAGCCCCTACGATCCGCTCACGCTGTCGCTGATTGCGCTCATCTTTCTGGTCACGGCATTGCTCTCGGGTCTGGTACCGGCCCGGCGAGCGGCACGGATTGATCCGGCTGTCACCCTGCGCGCGGAATAGGTGAGCCGCCCGGCGCCACTCGATCAGCCTAGCTGTTCTGCATAAAAGTCGCCGTGGAATGGAAGAATTCCCGCAAGGTCGCAGCAGACTCCTCCGGCAGTTGAGCCTCGGCCATCGCCCGGTCCATGATTTCAACCCAACGGTTGCGGGCAGCTTCATCCACCCGGAACGGAGCATGGCGCATCCGGAGCCGCGGATGGCCGCGAGTCTCAAGATAAGTCATCGGGCCACCAAAGCGAAAGATCAGGAAATTCCGCATCCGCTCTTCGGCGCCGGCAAGATCGTCCTTGGGGTACATCGGGCCCAAGATGTCGTCGTCAGGAATCTGTCGATAAAAGGCGCTGACCAGCCGGCGGAATCCATCCTCGCCAATCACCGCAAATACGTTTTCGTCCACAACTCCATTGTCCGTCAGTCGGATAGACTAATAACAATTCATGAGCCTACGCACCGCCATTCTCGCCTCTCTGGCTGCGTTTCAATTGTCAGCTGCACCTGACAGTTTCGACGCAGGCGTGAAGCCAATCTTCACTGCGAAGTGCATTTCTTGCCACAACGAAAAGATGGCGATGGGAAAGTTAGATCTCCATTCGGCGGAAGCCACTCTCAAAGGCGGAGCGAGCGGACCAGCAGTTGTTCCTGGGTCCGCAGCCAAAAGTTTGTTGATCGATAAGATTGTCACTCGCCAGATGCCTCCCGGCCCGGCAAAGTTGAGCGATGCCGAGATTGACCAGATTCGTGTGTGGATCGACCGGGGGATTGAAAAAGCAGTGGAACCGGCCATTGAAGTCACCGAGTTTGAGGTGCGGGGAATTCTGCAGGCCCGCTGCGTCCGCTGCCATGGTTCTGAAGTGCAGGAGGGCGGTCTCGATCTCCGCACCATCGCCAGCCGGATCAAGGGTGGCAAGAGCGGCACGGCACTGGTACCTGGAAAGCCGGAGGAAAGCCCCCTCTACAAGCGCATGCAAAACGGGCAGATGCCGCCAGCTAAACAGGCCAAGGAACTTGCGGTCGAACTCCCCACCGATGGCGAAACCGAAAAAGTACGAGCCTGGATCGCGGCGGGAGCTCAAAACACCGGCACCATCACACCCGACATCGTGAAGGAGAGCGACAAGGCCTTCTGGAGCTTCCAGTCGCCGAAGCGTCCGGCCCTACCGGCAATCAAGGCCAGCAATCCGATCGATGCCTTTCTGCTCGTCAAGCTGCAGGCCAAAGGACTGCGCTTCAACAAAGAAGCGAATCGCCTCTCGCTGATGCGCCGTGTCTATCTCGATCTCACCGGCCTACCGCCGACAGTTGCCGAAATCGCTGCGTATGAAGCGGACACCGCTCCCGGCGCTTATGAGCGTCTGGTCGACCGGCTCCTCGCCTCGCCCCACTACGGCGAACGCTGGGGTCAGCACTGGCTCGACGTCGCCGGTTACTCGGATTCGGAAGGATTTGGCCAGGACGACGGTGTTCGCAAATATGCCTGGCGTTATCGTGACTATGTCGTGCGTTCGCTCAACGCCGACAAGCCTTATGACCGCTTTCTCACGGAACAGATCGCCGGCGACGAGATGTCGGACGACTGGAAAAAGACCAAGACCGGCGTCCCGCAGGAACTGATCGATCGCCTTGCGGCAACCGGCTTTCTCCGCACCACACCGGACCCCACAAACTCAAACGAACGCGGGCTGCTCTCCGAACGGATGAATGTGGTTGCGGACGAGGTGGAGGTGCTGAGTTCCTCCGTAATGGGCCTGACCGTCGGCTGCGCACGCTGCCACAACCATAAATACGATCCCATCCCGCAGCGCGATTATTATCGCCTCAGCGCCATTCTCCAGGGTGCCTATGATCCTTACGAGTGGCACTCGCCCAACAAGCGCGAACTCGACCTCGCCCTCGATTCCGAAAAGGAAGTGGTCGCCAAGCACAATGCCCCTCTCGAGGCCGAGATCAAAAAACTCGAAGCGGCCAAGGCGTCCAGAAAGGAAATCGGCGAAGTCCGCTCGAAGCTGATGACCAAGCCGCATGTCCGTGTCCTCACCGACAATGTCCAGCCTTCGCAAAGCTATCTGCTGCGTCGTGGCGATCCGGCCAACTTCGGCGAGCCCGTTGAACCGAATACGCCGCAGGTATTGAAGAATGCGAGCCTCAAGGACTACACGCCCGTGTCGCCCTTCCCCGGCAGCACCGGCCGCCGTCTGGCCTTGGCAAAGTGGCTGACCCAGCCCGAACACCCCCTCACGGCCCGCGTGCTGGTGAATCAATTGTGGATGCGGCACTTTGGCCGGGGCATTGTCGCAAGCGTCGCCAACTTCGGCAAATCAGGCGTTGCCCCTTCGCATCCGGAACTGCTGGATTGGCTGGCCACGGAGTTTGTCGCCAAGGGTTGGAGCATGAAGTCGATGCACCGCCTGATGGTCACCTCGCAAGCCTATCGCCAGGATTCGAATGTCGCAGAAGCAGTCCTCAAGGCAGACCCCGAAAACATCCTGCTCAGCCGCATGCCGCTCAACCGCATGGACGCGGAAACCCTGTATGACTCCCTCATCCAGGTTTCCGGCCGCCTGGATCCCACCTCCTTCGGCGCCCCCACCGATATCGAAGTGCGGGCCGACAAGGAAGTCACCGTCAAGGCCAGCAAGACGGGCTACCGGCGCAGTATCTATGTCCTCCATCGGCGGCAAACCCCTGTCTCGCTGATGGATGCCTTTGACCAACCCTCGATGACACCGAACTGTACAGAACGCCGGCGCTCGAATGTCGCCACCCAGGCCCTGCACATGATGAACGGTTCGATGTCCTGGGATCTTGCCAAGTACATGGCGGGCCGCGTGATGGACGAAGCCGATGGGGACCGTGCCCGGCAAATCGAACTCGTTTACCTGCGCGCCTATGCACGCCGTCCGTCGGCGGCAGAGGTACAAACAGGAATCCAGGCCGTACAGGACTTCCAGAAAGCCTGGCCTGCCAAACTGGCCAGCGATGGGTCCGATGCGCCCAGAGAAACACAAGCCAAGTGGCTGGCGCTCGCCAACTATTGCCACGCGATTTTGAACTCGGCTGAATTCAGCTTCATCGACTAGTAGAGAGAACTCCCATGAAAAACAGAACCCGCCGCGACTTCTTCTCGAACATTGCGAATGGCATTCACGGTGCCGCGCTTGCTTCGCTCCTAGGCGCGGAAGCCAAAGCCAGTGGAGTCTATGACCTGAAGCCGAAGGCCCCGCAGTTTCCGGCCAAGGCGAAATCGGTGATCCAACTCTTTATGAATGGCGGCCCGAGCCAAGTGGATCTCTTTGATCCGAAGCCCACCTTGACTCGCCTCGCAGGAACCGCACCCAGCCGTGAGCTCAGCTTTGCCATCTCCAATGGCGACAAGCCCGGCCTGTTGATGCCCGGCGCTTACGAATTCAAGCGCGCTGGAAAGTGTGGCATGGAGATGGCGACCGTGATGCCGCATCTGGCCGAATGCGCCGACGACATTACGCTGATTCGCTCGATGTACGGCGAACACGCCAATCACGAACCAGCGCTCTTCTTGATGCACACCGGGCGCACCATCGCCAGCCGTCCGGCGATTGGAGCCTGGGTTGCCTATGGCTTGGGCACGGAGAATCAAAACCTCCCCGCCTATGTCGTTCTCGACGATCCCAAGGGCCTGCCGATCAATGGCATCTCGAACTGGCAGTCCGCTTGGCTGCCGCCGATCTATCAGGGCACACGCTTCCGAGCCGAAGGCCCTCCGGTATTGAACCTGGAACCGCGGGAAGAGATTCCATCGCCGCTTGTCGAAGCAGAACGCAATCTGTTACGTAAGCTTGATAGCGCCCATCGCGAACGCCGTCCCTACCAACCGGAACTCGATGCGCGCATCTCCAGCTACGAGTTGGCCGCCCGCATGCAGCTGGCAGCCTCCGATGCGCTCGACGTCAATCAGGAATCCGAAGCAACGCGGGAAGCCTATGGGTTGAATGAGAGCGCAACCGCATCCTATGGCAAGCGCTGCCTGATGGCACGCCGCTTGGTGGAGCGCGGTGTCCGCTGCGTACAGCTCTATATTGAAAGCCAGATCTTCGACTCGCATGGCGACCTCACCGGCAGCCTGAACTATGCCTGTGGCAAGACCGATAAACCAGTCGCCGCGCTGCTCAAGGATCTGAAGCAGCGCGGCTTGTTGGATTCCACTTTGGTTGTTTGGGGAGGAGAGTTTGGCCGCCTTCCGATGTCCCAGGGAACCGGGAAAACCGCGGGGCGCGACCACGGCCCCGGCGGATTCAGCGTCTGGATGGCTGGCGCTGGCTTGAAGCGCGGTTACATCCATGGAGCCACGGACGACATTGGGTTCAAAGCCGTTGAGAACCGTGTGAGCGTGCACGACTTCCACGCCACCATCCTGCACCTGCTCGGCATGAACCACCGGGATCTGGTCTATGAGCGCCACGGCCTTTCGGAGCGGCTCACAGACCAATTCCCTGCCCGGGTCGTATCGGAAATCTTGGCCTAAAGTTTGTGGCCGGTGATCTCGCTCTTCCCCTTATGGGTACGAATGAGCATCCCGGTCACCTCGTCAACAGCAAAGAGGGGCTCACGATCCTTGATCAGTGCGTCCTTCTCAATCTCACCGCTATCCAGATTGACCCCTAAAATTCCAGGGCCTTTGCCGTCTTCGTTCTCGATGTCGCTGAGGATATAGGCAAAGTCGTCACCAGCCATGGAAGCCTTGTAGCGCTTCTGCATATTGGTGAAGAGGGACTGGATGCTGTTCTGGCGATCGTGATTGGCCCATGTGTTCTCGTAGGTGCCAGCGTAAGAGGAGGCAGCCCGTGCGGTGCTGGTGGCATAGGTCATCGCAAAGGCGGCAATGGTATTGAACTTCTGCCAGTTGCTCGCCCCAGGCGCGCGGAATTCATTTGCATAGATCGTTTTGCGCGTACGCGGGTCGAATTTGAGCAGATGGTTGCTGCCGCGAACGACAACAGTTCCATCTGGACGGCCAATCATCGAGATTGGCGGATCATCGAGACTCTTGTCCTTCTTGGCAACCGCAGCAAGTCCGCCCATGGCAAACTTCCCCATCCCCTTGGCAATTGCCTTCCCTTTGCTTTGCTTGAACTTGAATTCGAGCGGTACCTGAAAGGCTGCTTTCACATCGTTGCCAGAGCCATTCAGCGAGAGACCAAAGAGCTTCTTGCTATCGGCAAGCAAAATCAGATTGCTGGACTTGTCGTAGTGGAAATTGGTGATGCCTTCTTTTGCGTCGTCAAAGCGCCACTTCATCTGGCCGCTTCCGGCGTCGAGCGCCACCACGCCAAGCGGCTTCTTCAATTCAAATCCCTTAGCACCACTCGAGGCAAAGGTGCCGCCCATCCGCCCGTAGATCACGCCCTCGGCATGGATCATCTCGGGAATCGCCGCGCCGTAGTCCTGGCTGCTCCATTTGGGCTTCCCACTGCTCTTGTCGAAGGCTAGAATCTTACCCTTGGCCGAGGTGTAGACAAGGTTGCCGACAACCATCGGCGAGGCATTGGTCTTCTTGTAAGCCTTCTCCGTGACATCGAACTTCTGCTTCCAGACCAGCTTCCCGGTCTCGAGATCGAACTTATGCAGACCGGCGTAGGGGAGGTAGAGATGATGGCCATCAATGATCGGAGTCGCATGGCCACTCAGATCCATCTTGGGCATGAAGCGCCCGCTATTCTCGGCGGTATAAAGATCAGCTTTGTCGCCGAGCGGAACCTCCCAGCGAAGCTTACCCGTGGGGAGTTCAAAACTCTCAAGGTAGATGCCGAACTTGTTCTCCAGCATTCCGTTGATCACCATGATCATCGCGTTGTGCTGGTAGTCGGGAATCAGGTCGACAACACTCCCCCGGAGTTGTTCGCTACTCCAGACCGTTTCACCACTTTGTTGATTGATTGCGGAGAGCTTCGCCTTGGTCATGATCGCGCCCTCCGTTTGCGCGACAAAAATGACGGGAGTGCCAGGCACTTCCTCGACACTCGAGTCCGCTACTTTTTTGAGATCATCGCGTTTCCAGAGCAGTTTACCGGTTGTGACGTCGAGGGCGTAGATTCCGCCGTCGGTCCCATAGATGTAGTTGCCGGCACTACTGACACGATTCCATTTCACGTCGTCTTCGGCTTTATGGCTCCAGCTCTGAGACATAGCTAAGGCGCTGAATGTGAGCCAACTCACAATAACCACTGGGATTTTGTGCATGGGCGTCAGGATGACAGATTTGCAATCTGGCAGCAAGCTGTTATACACTCAAAACTTCGGTCCCTCCGTCTGGGAGGCTGAAGGCTGTAGTCTGTGCCGGAAGCCGTTTGAACCATTCTGAGTTATCCTACCCCGGGGTCAAACCTGGATCTTTCTTCGCAGTACTTTGCAGTAAACCGTTCGAAAACAAGAATCATGGCTCATAAACAGGGAAAAAAATACTTGGCTGCTGCCAAGCAGGTGGAAGCACGGACCTATTCCGTGACCGAAGCCGTTGGTCTAGCCCAAAAGATCAAATTCACTAAGTTCAACGAAACCGTTGAAATACACATGCGCCTTGGCGTCGACCCCAAGCATGCGGACCAAATGGTCCGTGGCACGGTCGTACTTCCCAATGGACTCGGCAAATCTAAAAAGGTTCTCGTGATCGCTAGCGGAGAAAAGGTGCGTGAGGCTGAAGCAGCCGGCGCCGACTTCTTCGGTGGCGAAGAGATCATCGAAAAGATCATCAAAGAGAACTGGCTCGACTACGATGCGGTTGTTGCGACCCCCGACATGATGCGCTCTATGGCGCGTCTTGGCAAGGTGCTCGGCCCGCGTGGTCTTATGCCGAACCCGAAAACGGGAACGGTCACCACTGACGTCGCAACCGCTGTGAATGAAGTGAAGGCAGGTAAAGTGGAGTTCCGTGTCGACAAGACCGGTGTTGTCCACGCTCCGGTCGGCAAAATCCAGTTTGAAACTGGCAAGCTGATCGAGAATGCCGAAAGCCTCATTTCAGCTGTGCTGCGCGCCAAACCCTCCGCTGCGAAAGGTAAGTACGTTCGAAGTGCGACGTTGTGCTCGACCATGGGTCCTGGCATCACGCTCGATATTTCCGACGTCACTTCTAAACTTTCGGTAGCGGTTTAAGGAGCAGCAACCATGAAGAATAAAGTCGACAAGCAAAAAGATTTCGAAGCAATTAAAAAAGCTCTCGAAGAGTCGCAGAACGTCTTCGTCTCGGGCTTCGATAAGCTGACGGTCGCTCAGGACTATGAGCTCCGCAAGACGGTTCGCGCCGCTGGTGGACGTTATCGGGTTTTGAAGAATACGCTGGCTGAAAAGGCAAGCGAAGGTCTTCCGGTTGCCGGGGCGGTGACTGGGCTCAAAGGTATGAACTCGATTGCTTACACAAGTGGCGACCCGGTCGCTCTTGCCAAAGCTCTCGTTGGTTATGCAAAGGCGAATCCGACCTTCACATTCAAGGCCGGTTTCGTTGAAGGGCGAGTCGTTGAAGTGCAATCCATCAACGATCTTGCCAACATGCCCTCGAAGGAACAGATCTACGCGCAGTTGCTGTATGTCATCAACGCGCCGGCACAGAAGTTGGTCACCGCTATCAATGGCGTTGGACGCAACCTGGCCGTGGTCGTCGATCAGGGCGTCAAAGAAAACAAGTTCAATCAGTAATAGATCAATTTAACGGAGTAGATGAAAATGGCTGACATCAACGCAATCTCGGAACAAATCCAGGGCCTCACCCTTCTCGAGGCTTCCCAACTCGTAAAGCTGCTCGAAGAAAAGCTCGGCGTATCGGCTGCTGCCGCCGCCGTTGCTGTGGCCGCACCTGCCGCTGGCGCGGCTGCCCCTGCTGCTGAGGAGAAGACGGAATTCACCGTGGTTCTCACCGGCGCAGGCGCCAACAAGATCAACGTCATCAAGGTTGTTCGCGAAATCACCGCGCTCGGCCTGAAGGAAGCCAAAGACCTCGTCGATGGCGCCCCGAAGACTGTCAAGGAAGGCGTGACCAAGGACGAAGCAGAAGCGATGAAGAAGAAGTTCGTCGACGCTGGCGCTTCGGTCGAAGTCAAGTAGTTCTTCGCACCAGCGAAACAAAAAAGGCGAGCCCCGTAAGGGACTCGCCTTTTTTCTATTTCCAGCGCTCGTTGAACAAGCCGGCCGTCGCAATGTCTGGCGTCTCGTCCCCAGCCTTCACCTTCAGCACAGCCCAGTCGCCCAATCGCGGCATGGCATACTCGCCACGCAGTTCCTTCTCCTCCGAGGTCATCCCCGAGTTCAGGACGATGTAGTGGCTGGGATGCAGCGGGCTCGGGTAGATCAAGGCTGGAAGATGATCCTTCGCAGAATAGCTCTGGCCGGACATCTTCACTGTCTCCTTGCTCCATTCCACCGGCAACTTGCCCTGCAGCTTTGCGATCCAGCGATTGCTGCCAGGGTCTCCGAACAGAACAACGTTGTACTTCGCAAAATCGGCCTCAGTCACGTCACGGTCCTCCTTGATCCGCGGATGCGCCCGCAAGTGTTTGGCATAAACACGGTCAAAGCGCGTCAGAATCCGGAGCGACTGCTCGTGGACTTCTTGATTCCAGGGCGTGCCCGTCGGACGCACCAGCAGGAACGCATCCAGGAAGGCATCGTCGATCGGCCCCTGGAGAGCATGCTGCTTATGCAGTCCTTGCGCTTTGCCAGCCACACGCCACTTGCCCTCGAGTTTCTCCAGACTGATTTCCGAGCCGGGCTTGAGCCTCACATTCTGGCCATCGATCTGAAGCTCCTTCGCCTTGTCCATCTCACGCAAAGTGAGGCGTGCGAGATTCTTCGTCTTCATCTCATAATGCGTGCCGTTGTTGGAGCGAACAGCGTCGATCTCGGCCTTTTCGTAGTGCTTGTCGAGCCAATCAAATGTCACCCAATGCGAGCGGTTGTAGCGGGTGGTCCAACTCACAAATCGCAGGTGGTCCGGGGACACCACGCCACGGTCACCGTACTTCTTGAGGAACTCATCCAGCTTGCCACGCACTTCTTTGCTCGTGCCGTGTCCCGTGTCCTTGGAGATGTAGAAAACCGCTTCGGTGCCCTTTGCCGCCAGATCATAAGGGTCTCCCACACTCTCATAGCCTTCGCGGCCCAATTGCTCCCGCACCCGGATCGAACTCTCCAACTGACCACGGGTTTTCGTACCGGGAGGCGCATAAGGGGGAATGGAACTGACGCCTGTTTCATTCTCTCCATCATGGCCGGCAAGCGGAAAATTATAGGCGTTCAGAGACCATTCGAGAATATTCTCGTAGATGTTGAGCGGCAGACGCTGGTAATCCGGAAAGCCAGGCATCTGCGAGCGATAGGGCCAAGTGCCAGCACCGATTTCAGCGGCGGCAAAGCGTCCCGGATGATGCAGCGCAATGTGCCAGGCGCCGCAACCTCCCATCGAAAAGCCGCGCAGGACAATCCGCTTGGGGTCGATCTTGTAGCGGCGCTGCACATCAGCCATCGCTTCAAAGACATCCACTTCACCAGCCCAGTGCCAGGCAATCCCATTCCATCGCCCATAGAGATCGAGTTGGATCTGTCCTTCGTCAGGCGGACTCGGCGGCGCGTTGCCCACCCGCAGCTCACGATCAATAAAGTTCCACTCGGCGTTCTTGGCATCGCGACCGTGCAGCCACACATAGAGCTTCACTGGCTTCGTTCCGTCATAAGAGGCCGGAATCCGCAGGCCATAAGGTTGGATGGAGCCGTCAAGCGAGGAGCGATAGCCATGGATCCGCCGCCCCGGACTCTTCATCCACGGCGCATTGCCTGCCAGTAACGCATTGGCCCGCTCGATCCCCTGATCGAGAACCGCAATCGCCTTCGGCACATCTTCCGCAACAAAATACTCTTCCGGAAATTCGCGCATCTGGTGCCCGGTCTTTTGATAGACCGCAACATCGGTGATCAGATCGGGATCGCCCTTCAATTTCGCGACAAGACCGTCGAGCTGTTGTACTTTCGCTGCGATGAGGGCCGATTGTTCCGGAGTCGGATCGACATGAGCTGGTGGCGGCTGCTGCGCCCAGGACGAGGCCAGCAGCAGGCACAACCAAAAAGGTTTCTTCATAAGTTCTATAGGAACTTTATGCGATTTCCCTGCCCGCGGGCAGCACAGAGATCAAAAAAGGCATCTCAGTTTGCTGGAACCCCTCCGAATTCCAACGCCCCCGAGATGCCTCTCTAAATTCACATGCGCCAAAACACCGTGAAACGGATCATTGCTTCTGATTTTTTTTGAGCAGAGGTAAAAGAAAGAGCCCCAGCCACAAGGTGGCAGGCTCCGGAACGGCGGCCGGATCGGGAATCAGCGGATTCGGGCCATCCTCCACCACGAGAATCAGTTGCCTGGTCAAGCTCGCATTTGTGGAGTTGAAGATCGCTTCATTCTCTGAGCCTCTTGTCAAAGTTGTGATGGCCGCTCCGAACGCAACCGGTCCCAGATTCGAGTTGAGATAACTCAGGCCAGCCCCATTGAGCTCGATATTGATGAATGTTGGAATGAGATGACTCAGCGTCGCGGAGCCCAGCATCAACCCAGTCCCCAGATCATCAAAGACACTCGCCCCACCCTTGCCCAACTGGAGCGTCGCAGCCATCGTGGAAACATCATAGAGTTCAAGGGTTTCAGAAGGATCTGGACTGAAGTAGCCGGTAGTGCTTCCGTTCCCGCTGGAGACGTGCAACTGCGCCGAAACAATGGACCCTGTAACACCGGCAAGATCGAAAAGAAAGAAGCCGCGCATCTCGGAACTGCCTACCGCATACCAGCCGGTTGCATAGTTCCCTGCCATGGCGCTTCCGGTTGACTGATAGAAGCCCGACGCCGTAGCGTCAATCGTGATGGTGGCGGCCGAGACGGTTGAGGCGGCAAGAAAAAGCGATAGGACAAGCAGACGATGGGAGTACAAGACAGTTCCTCAGGTGAAAGATTGGGACTTTTCAGCCCTCTTATCCTGCGTGCGTGAGAAAGTTGAGAATCCAGTCATGTGTCCGCAGAGTATTTTTCAGTTCCTGAAATGACACTATTGGAAGACACGCAAAGCTATGCCAGACTTACCTCAGCCCCCGATGATCGCAGCGGACCATGGAGAGATCACACAGTTGCTCCAAGACTGGCGGGAGGGCCGTCCCGATGCAGTCGATGCATTAGTCCCTTTCATCTACCGCGAGTTGCACCAGTTGGCCAACAGCTATTTGCGGCGAGAGAAGTCGAGCCACACGCTGCAACCGACGGCGCTGGTGAACGAGGTCTATCTTCGTCTCGCGGGAGGCAGCGTCCCTGCCTGGGAGAGCCGGAAGCACTTCTATGGAGTCGCGGCCCGGCTGATGCGGCAAGTGCTGGTCGATCACGCACGCAAGCATCTGGCGGGCAAACGCGGCGACGGGGCGGTTGTGCTTTCGCTCGATGAAGCACTGGTCTATTCAAAGCAGAACGCTGCGGAGTTCACCGCCTTGGACGAAGCCCTGGAGCGCTTGGCGGAATTCGATGAGCGCAAGGCGCGAGCGATTGAACTCCGCTATTTCATTGGGCTAACGGTGGAGGAGATGGCGCAAGTCTTAGAGGTCTCTCCGGTGACCGTGCAGCGCGATCTTCGCTTTGCCACCGCCTGGTTGTCCGAACAGTTGGGAGGGCGATGAACAAGACTCACTGGCCGCGCGTGGAAGAACTGTTTCACGAGTTGGCCGATGCCCCTGAACCCGAACGCGCCGCCCGGCTCGCCGGAGAGCTGGAGGAAGTGCGTGCTGCCGTGTTGCGGCTGCTGGCCACCGAAGGTGGCGACGCGGTGATCACAACGACCGTGAAGAAGGCGGCGCGCATGGTCACGCTACCCGAGAAGCGGATCGGCGCCTATGAGATTCTCCATGAGATCGGGCATGGCGGCATGGGAGCAGTCTATCTCGGCAGGCGGGCAGACTCTACTTACGAGAAGCAGGTCGCAATCAAGTTCGTTCGCAGTGGAATGGATTCGCCGCTCCTCCGCCAGCGCTTTGAAGCGGAACGGCGCATTCTGGCCCGCCTCGAACACCCTTACATCGCCAGACTCCTCGATGCCGGCACCGCGGCCAATGGACAGCCTTACTTCGTCATGGAATACGTCGAAGGCAAACCCGTGGGCCAATGGGCAGCGGAACAACACGTATCTCTCCGGGCGCGCGTGGAACTGTTCGTAAAGGTCTGTGAGGCCGTGCTTTATGCCCATCAGAATCTGGTGGTTCACCGCGACCTGAAGCCGACCAACATTCTGGTGACTCAGGAGGGGATTCCGAAATTGCTGGATTTCGGAATCGCAAAACTCCTCGAAGAAGAAGGCGGCGCACAGGCAACCGTGTTGCGGATTCTGACTCCGGACTACGCCAGTCCGGAGCAGGCGCGCGGCGACGCCGTCAGCGTCGCTTCCGATGTCTATAGTCTTGGCGCCGTCCTATACGAATTGCTGGCAGGAGAACCGCCCTTTCAACTGGCAGGACTTTCCCCCGCAGAAAGTGAACGGCAAGTCTGTTATTCGGATGCGCCCAAGCCGAGCCTGAAAGCTCCCAGTCTGGCGGGCGACCTCGATACGGTCATCCTGAAAACGCTGCGCAAGGATCCCGCAGAGCGCTATGAGGGCGTGGGCGAGCTTCGTGCCGATCTACTTCGCTATCTCGAAGGCAAACCAGTGACGGCGCGGCAGTATACGATCCGTCAACGCGCCATGAAATGGGTGAGACGGCATCGAACGGTAACGGTGGCAAGCGCGGCCATGGTGCTGAGTATCGTAGTTGGGTCTGGCATGGCGCTTTGGTCCGCACACGATGCCCAAGAGGCGCGTAAATTAGCCGAGCGCGAGCGGCAGCGTGCGGAGTTGAAATCCGAGGAAGCGGAGTGGAAAGCCGCAGAAGCGTTGGAGCAGCGCCGCATCGCCAATGACTTGCGCGATATGGCCGAGCAGCGCTTTGAAGAGCAACGAAAACTGGTAGGCGATTCGTTACGCAACTTCTACGATACCGTCGAACGTCTGCCCGGCAGCACGCAAGCGCGGCTGCAATTGTTGACCCTTGCGGCAGGGGCGGTGGAGAAGCTGGCCAAGGAAGAACCGGATGACGCGCGTCTCCAGATCGACTTGGCCGCCTACTACCAACGCCTCGGTGAAGTGCTGGGTGCGGCATCCCGTGCCAGCATGGGCGACCGGCGAGCCGCGATGGCAGAGTACCAGAAGGCACTCTCACTCCTCAACAAACTGAAGGCCAAGACACCGGAAGACCTGGCGGTCTGGAAGGCATTGTCGGCGATCCACGAGAGAATCGCCACCTTGGAGGCCTATATTTCGGCAGAGCCAAAGGCTTCTGTAGAAACCAGTAAGCTTGCGGTGAAAGAAGCCGAGTATGTCTTGCGCACCGCACCGGCAGACCCCGCAGGCAATCTATTACTTGTGTCCGCGCTTGTGAATCCGCACGCGGCGCTGTACCGGCGTGATCCGAGACTGGTGGATGTCGTCGGCTTCAGCCGTGCTGAGAAAATCCTCCTGCAGCGTCTCCAGCAGACTCCCGAGGATCTCGATGCAAAATCAAGACTTTCCATGGTGCAGTCGATCCAGGGAAACATCCTGGTGCAACAGCTCAATCTCCCGGCAGCACTCGAGCGACTGACCAAGGTAAAGAAGATGCGCGAGGAGATTGTGCGTGCGGCACCGAATGATTCGGAAGTCAAACGCAGTCTCATGATGACGAATAGTCACATCGCTGATGTCTACGTCCGCATGAACCGGATTAATGATCCTGGCTCTTATGCCGCCAATGAAGCAATGGCACAGCTGGGGGCAGAACTCGCACAAGAAGACCCGGATAACGTGACCGCGCAATACGACTACGCCATGAGCCTGACTCGTGTCGCCAGCTTCCATCGCAGGATGAAAGACTATCCCAAAGCTCTGGCCGGAACCGAGAAGTCGCTCGCCATTCTCGAAACCTTGAAGAAGGGCGAGAGCAAGAACCGGGTATTCGTCGCGCAATACTTCGGAGCGCTGAATAACTTCGCAGATACTCTGCGAGACTCCGGCCGCACCAGTGACGCATTGAAAGCCTATCGCCGCCAGGCGCAGGAATGGGAAGCCCTTCCGCCAACAAATGAGGACTTATTAACCGGGACCCAGCGGATCCGATCCTACCAACGTTATGCGGATGCACTTGCGAATGTGGGCGACCGCCAAGCACTCGACTACGCCAGCCGCGTCATTGAAGAAGCTCGTGACCTTGAAATCAAGAATCAAAAAGATGATTTCACTTACATTCGGATCTTGCGATACGAAGGGGAAGCAGGCGTGGTCCTGACCCGCTTTGCAGAAGCCGAGAATAACCGGGAACTCTGGATTCGCGGCTGGGACGTCCTCTCTCATTGCTTCGATGTACTGGCCGGAATGGATACCAGCAAGTTTCCAGATTGGAATGACGCCGATCGTCTTCCCTTGCGCAAGGCTTATGACCGAGCAAAGTCCGTGCTAGCTATGAAATAATTCGACCATCCGCATCATGCCCCGATCGACCGGTTGGCTTTTCCTGCTCAGCACGGCGACGATGGCCGCCGCGCCCAGCTACTATCGCGACGTCCGTCCTCTCCTGCAGAAGAACTGTGCCGGCTGTCATCAGCCCTCTGCCAAAGCGTCCGGCCTGGATTTAACCAGCTACGCCGCCTTTGCCGCTGGTGGGAAAAAAGGTCCGGCCTTTGCCGCTGGCAAAGCGGATGAGAGTCTCACCATCCAATATTTGACGGGCGCCGCCCAACCGAGAATGCCCCTCGGGGTTGCCCCGCTCAGCCCGGCTGACGTACAGGTGTTCCGCGATTGGATCCAGGCAGGGGCCAAAGACGACACGCCCGCGAGCGTGGATGACAATCGCCCAAGCGTCTACTTGCAGCCACCCGTCATCACGAGCTTGCGCTTCAGCCCCGACGGCAAGCAGATCGCAGTCTCCGGCAACCGGGAAGTGCTGCTTCATCGCGTGTCGGGCGAAGGTGCGCCAATTCGATTGCATGGAAAGGCGGAGCGGATTCTTTCTCTTGCGTTTTCAAGTGATGGCAAGCTCCTGATCGCTGGCGGTGGAACGCCCGCTCAGTTCGGCGAAGTGCAGATCTGGGACGCACCGAATGGCAAGCTCCTGCGAACAGCCGTCCTGACCAACGATACGGTCTTCGGCGCCTCCCTAGCTCCTGATGCCTCCAAGATCGCGGTCGGTGCAGCCGACAACACCGTACATGTTTTTGAGACGGCAACAGCCAAGGAGCTCTACAAGATCGGCAACCACGAGGACTGGGTGCTCTCCACCGTCTTTGGCGTCGACTCCAAACGCTTTGTGTCCGTCAGCCGGGACCGCGCAGCGAAGATCATCGACGCGAATTCTGGAGCCTTTCTGGAGAACGCCAATCTCCTCAAGAGCGAACTCTATGCCATCGCCCGTCACCCCAAGAAGGACATCGTTGTCTTCGGAGGCGAGGACCGTTACCCCTATGTCTACCTGCTCGACCGTCCACGCAACATGAAGATCGCCGATGACACCACCCTGGTGCGCCGCATCGAGCGGCAGGATGGGCCCATCACGGCACTCGATTGGTCTGGCGATGGAAAGCTGATCGCCGTCGCCGGACAGTCTCCCAAGGTGAATCTCTATGACGCTGATACCGGAGACCACAAGCTAAGCTGTACAGGGCATACGGCTGGCATCTATGCCTTGTCCTTCAGCTCAGACGGAACCCGCCTCGCCACGGGCGGCTTCGATGGAAAGGTCCGCATCTATTCGACTGCGGATTGCTCGCTCGTCCGGGAATTCGTACCCGTACCGATCACCGCCACGCTGACAGCAGGTGCCAAATGAGAATGCTTCTTTTGTTGGCCGGATGGGTTGCTCTCGCCGCGCCTCCCAATCTGGTTGAGCTCCAACCGCGCGGCGCGCAGAAGGGCCGCCCGTTCACATTAACTCTTATCGGCACAGGCCTGGGGGAAGGCGCCAGTATCGTGTCCAGTCTGCCCGCCACCTTCACCGCGCTGGGGAATGAACATCCGGCGACGCAAGCAAGCTTTCTCGTCGAGCCCACCGGGGACTGGGCCGTTGGCGTCTATCCGATCCGCGTTCGAGGGGCCAACGGAATTTCAAACATCCTGCTCTTCAGCGTGGGCGTGTTTCCGGAAGTCACAGAGGAGGAGTCCAGGCCGGGTGCCCTGCCCCATCAGAATGATTCCATCGAGAAAGCGCAGAGCTTACCCACAACACCACTGACGTTGAACGGACGCCTGATCGGCGCAGAGCGCGACTTCTATCGCATCCAGGGAAAAGCGAATGAGCGCCGCGTCTTTGAAATCGAAGCCCGCCGCGTTGGTTCTGCGATCGATCCAGTGATTCAGGTTTATGACGCCGCCGGCAAGCGGATCGGGCGCAGTGAAGATGATCCTGCGATCGGTCTCGACGCACGGCTCGATCTCACCTTTCCCAAAGATGGCTTTTATTACGTTGAAGTCTTTGATGCGCGCTTCTCCTCGCAGCAGCAGGACTTCTATCGTCTGAAGACAGGCGCTTACTCCTACGCAAGCGAGATCTATCCGCTCGGAGGCAGGCGCGGCGAGAACGTCGAGCTGACCATCTCGAACGTGAAGGTTAACGCCGATCTATCGAAGCTCCAGACCCGGCAGACTTTCGTGAATCTTCCCGATTCCCCTGCCCTGCCGCTGCCTTTCGCCATTGGCGATTTGCCTGAATTAATGGAGCCCGTCAGTGGCAACCTCCCCTTGCCGGTGACCGTGAATGGCAGGCTGGCACAGGCGGGGGAAGTGGATCGTTATGAGCTGAGTGTGAAGCCGGGGGAAGATCTGATCTTCGAGCTCCAAGCCCGGGAACTTGGAACCTCAAAACTCACCGGACTCCTCACCGTATATGACCCAGCAGGTAAGAAGCTGGCTTCTGCGGGAGACGGCCCGTTGCCAGTGGATGTTGCCGCCGTCCAGGTCAGCAGCAGAACGCTCGGCGACCCCTTCCTGATGCTTCAGGTTCCAGAAGGCGTCACCAAGATCACGCTCACGGTCGAGGACCTGGCTTCGCGCGGCGGTCCGCATTATGGCTATCGCCTACACGCCCGGCGTGCCGCACAGGAATTGAAAGCGACCATTCTCAATCCTTTTGTCAACATCCCACGAGGCGGCACCGCGATGGTCGCGGTTGATATTGAACGGCGTGGTTACATGGGACCGCTGACGGTGACCCCAATCGGCTTGCCGAACGGTGTTCATTTTTCTGGTGGCTTAATTCCCGCCGAAATGCCCGACCCACTCGTGAAAACGATGAACCGCCGTGCCGTGCTGAGCTTAACAGCATCGCCCGAAACACAACTCGAAGGGACCGAGATCGGCTTCCTGGTAAAAGGGGGAGCTCTCGAGACCAAGGCGGCCGGCTTGGCCTATACCATCGGTGTGAGCGGCGCTACCGCGCAGGGAGTTGTCGATCGGCAACGTGCCCTGGTCGGCCCTTGGCTGGGCTACCAGATGCCTGCCGCGCTCACGACGCCGACACCCGCTACGCTCGAGTTATCGCTCCTCAAGAGCGAGAAGAAAGAAACAGGCTACGAGTATCGGGTGCGCTGGAATTTCAAGAGTGACAACACGATGCAGGCCGTACCGCCCACCATCGGGGTGGATGTGCCGAATCTGGCAGCAGTCCGCATCATCGAGATGGAAGTGGATCGAGCAAACCCTCGCACAGGCACCTTCCTCGTCACCACCGCCAAGAGTTCTCTACCCGGCCCTTATGCCGTAGTTGCCACCGGCCGTGTCATGCTCGCCGGAACACCAATCGATGTAGTCGCTCCGATTCTACGGCTCGATGTGCCGGAACCGGAAGCTCAGGAGACCCAGACGAATGCGTCTAACACTACTGTTCGCTAGCGCCGTACTCCTCAGTGCCGCCGAACCCGTGACCTTCCTCCGTGATGTCGCGCCGATCCTGAACAAGGCGGGCTGTACTTCCGGCCCCTGCCATGGCGCGGCCAAAGGCAAGAACGGCTTCAAGCTCTCCCTCCGTGGCTACGACCCGCAGTACGACTACCAATCGCTTCTCTACGATTTGTCCGGCCGCCGGTTTAACCGGGCGCAGCCGGAGCAGAGCCTGATGCTCGCCAAACCCGCGCAGCAGATTCCCCATGGCGGTGGACTGCGCTTTGATGCCGATTCCGCTTACTACAAAACAATCTACAACTGGATTGCGCAAGGCGTTCCCTATGGGGATCCGGCAAAGGATGCGGTTACCTCGATTGCAGTCTCCCCCGCGCTCGTCGCGATGCCGAAACCAGGAGAAAAGGCGCAGATCAGTGTCATCGCAAAGTTCGCCGACGGACTCAGCCGCGATGTAACAAAAGAAGCAACCGTCGAATCGAACACACCTGATGTCGCAAAGATCGATACGGCGACAGCGCGTGTCTCGGGAGAGCGCATCGGCGAGGCCACGCTGCTGGTGCGCTACCAGGGCAAGTACGCCACCATCCCGGTGACGATCTTGAATCCACAACCCGGCTTTGTGGCAAAGAAACTCCCCCAGTACAACTACATCGATCGCCATGTCGATGACAAGCTGGCCCGCATCAAAGTGGAGGCCTCGCCGCTGGTCGATGATGCCACCTTCCTGCGCCGCGTGACGCTCGATCTCACCGGGCAGTTGCCAACGCCAGAGGACGTGAAGGCCTTCACCGCCGACCCAACTCCTACTCGTGTGAAGCGCAGCAAGAGAATCGACAAGCTGATTGCCAGCCCCGCCTATGCCGATCATTGGACCGTGAAATGGGGAGACCTGCTGCAATCCTCGAGAAAGTTTCTTGGCGAGAAAGGCACCTTCGGTTTCCGTGAATGGATCCACGAAGGCATTGCCACCAACAAGCCTTACGACAAGATGGTGCGCGAGTTGTTGGTCAGCAAGGGCAGTTCCTACGACGACCCGGCAGCGAACTATTTCCGGACGACACGGGAACCGAAGCCGACCATGGAGAAGACGACGCAGGTCTTTCTCGGGGTCCGGATGGTCTGCGCCCAATGCCACGATCATCCCTTCGAGAAGTGGACGCAGAATCAGTACTACCAGATGTCCGCCTTCTTCTCAGCCGTGGGTTTGCGGCCGGGATACGAGGTGGGCGAAGAGATCATCTACGACACGCGCAACGATTACGAGATGAAGCACCCCAAGGACAGCCACGTGGTGGCTCCGGAGTTTCTGGTCGCCTCCACGGCCAAGATCAATATCCCCAGCAATCAGCGCCGTCGCGATGCGCTCGCCGAGTGGCTGGTGTCCAAGGACAATCCTTTCTTCGCCAAGGCCATGGCGAATCGCACCTGGAGCTACTTCTTCGGCAAAGGAATTATCGATCCGGTGGACGACATTCGCGCGTCGAATCCTCCATCGAATCCCGCGCTGCTCGATGCCTTAACCAAGGACTTCATCGACCATAACTTCGACTTGCAGCATCTCATGCGCACCATCGTCAACTCGCGCGTCTACCAGACTGCAATCACGACGAACGAGTGGAACGCGAAGGATACCGACAACTTCTCGCACGCTGCCCCTCGGAGACTGGGATCAGAACAATTGATGGACGCCGTCACAATGGCGGCGGGAGTGAGACCCAAGTTCCCGGAACTGCCAGAGGACACAATGGCCTCGCAGTTGCCCGATCCACATGTGGGCCGCGATGGCTTTCTCGATTTATTTGGCCGCCCCACCCGCGAATCCGCTTGCGAATGCGAACGGCGCGCGGACTTCAGCCTGCCGCAGGCATTGAATCTGGTGAACGGCACCACCATCTCGGATGCGGTGGCGGACCCGAAGGGCCGTGTGGCCAAGATGGTGCTCGCGGGCAAATCCGACACCGCGATGATCGAAGAGTTGTACCTGGCGACCCTCTCTCGGGTGCCGACCAAGGCCGAGAGCGACGCGGGTGTGAAGTATTTGGCAGGTGGCGCGCGAGCGACGCGCGCGCAGGATTTGCTGTGGGCTCTGCTCAACAGCAAAGGCTTTCTATACAGTTACTAGGAGAAGCGAATCATGCTAAACATTCCCGGACATCCGGCACAGACCTGTGAAGGTCCCACGCGCCGTGAACTGATGCGTATTGGCTCTCTTGGCCTGGCAGGGCTGCATTTGCCTGGCTTCTTTTTGTCTCAGAAAGCCGCTCTCGCCAATGATGTGGCGAAGAAGTATGCGGGTGCGCGCGGTTTTGCACAAGCCAAGAACGTGATCATGATCTTCCTCCAGGGAGGCCCCAGCCACATCGATATCTGGGATCCCAAGCCAGACGCTCCCTCCAACATCCGCGGCGAGTTTAAACCGATCAAGACGAAGATCCCCGGCACAAACATCGGCGAGCACATGCCGATGATGGCGCAGGCGCTCGACAAGGTCACCTTGATCCGCTCGATGTCTTATACGCCGAATGGCCTCTTCAATCACACCGCGGCGATCTACCAGATGCTCACCGGCTATCCCCCCGATAAGGTGTCGCCTTCTGGTCAACTCGAGCCGCCAAACGCAGCCGACTTCCCCACCGCAGGAAGCCACATCAGCAAGATGATGCCGATGAAGGACGCAATGCTGCCCTTTGTTGAATTGCCACGCCCGTTGCAGGAGAGCGGCATCATCGGCAAAGGTGGCGCGGCAGGCTTCCTCGGCAAGGCCTACGACCCGTACCGGATGTATCAGGACCCGGCAGAAAAAGTAACGCTCGAAGATCTTGCCTTGCGCAAAGAGATCCCCCCGCAACGGCTGAAAGATCGCTTTGAGTTGCTGAAGGGAATCAACGGCTCCATGCCGGACTTGGAGAAGGCATTGAATGCCTCCGCCGTCGACGAATACTATGGCAAAGCTTATGACCTCGTCCTGAGTGGAAAGGCCCGCGACGCCATGGACCTCACCAAGGAAAGCGTCGCCATGCGCGAGCGCTACGGGAATCATACCTTTGGACAAAGTGTCCTGATGGCGCGCCGGCTGATCGAAGCCGGCACCAAGTTCGTACAAGTGAATTGGCCTTCGGTGGCCAATGGCGACCCTGAAAAAACAGCTTGGGACACACACGCCGCGAACTTCGCACCACTGAAGAACCTGCACTGCCCCAAGCTCGACCGCGCCCTGTCGGCATTGCTCGAAGACATGGACCAACGCGGCCTATTGAAGGAAACAATGGTGGTTGCAATCGGAGAATTTGGCCGCAGCCCACGCATGGGAGTCTCCACCAGCGGCAACTCAAACAGCCCCGATGGCCGCGACCACTGGCCCTATTGCTACAGCGGCATTGTGGCCGGCGCAGGAATTGCACGCGGGATGCAATACGGCGAATCGGACGCCACCGCTTCCAGCCCGAAGGAAAAGCCGGTCCACCCGAACGACCTGCTCGCCACGATCTACTATGGCCTCGGCATTGATCCGGACATGGAGATTCGCAACCATCTGAACCAGCCGCGCGAACTGGTCAAAGGCAAGATCGTTACTGATCTGTTTGCTTAAAACGCTCGTCCACCGGAACACGGTAGCCGGCAACCAGGCGATTCGTCTCGTTCGCCATGCCCACCACTGCCATCAGTTCGGTAAACATTTTGTCGGTCATCCCCTTCGCCGTAGCGCTTGCGCTATGTGAGGCGATGCAGTACTCGCAGCCGTTGGTCGCACTGACGGCGATGTAAATCAGCTCCTTGACGAGCGGATCGAGTTCGCCCGCACTCATCACTTCCTGAATGCTCGCCCAGGTGCGGCGGAGCGTCACCGGGTCGTGAGCGAGCGCCTTCCAAAAGTTATTGACGGAGTCCGTTTTCCGCTTCGCCATGATGTCATCGAAAACGGCTCGTACTTCCGGACTCGCTTCGTGATATTCAATCAGTTTCATTTTGACTCCAGGATTTTCGCCAGTGCCAGATGGTTCTGCGCCAGCGCATGGTCGAGCGGCGTTTTCCCACTGATATCTTTCGTATTCCGATTCGCTCCACCCGCCAGAAGAATCAACGCCGCATCAATCTGATTGCTCTTAGCGGCGAGCGAGAGCGGCGTGTCGTGCGTGTTGTCGTACACCTCGGTCTTCGCCCCATGATCAAGAAGAAAGCGGATCATCTCCGGATGGTGGCGCATGACCGCATAGTGGAGAGGACTGGCCGATCCACCATAGCCGTCAGGGGATGCACCGTAACGCAAGAGCAGCTCAGCCATCGGACGGTCTCCATTCTCCACCGCTTGACGAAAGGGATAGCGCCCCGGTCCGCGGCCACCGTTGACGTCCGCACCGTTCTTCAAATAAGCTTCCGCGTCTTTCAACCGCCCTTCGAGAACAGCGGATCCAAGATTGTTTCCAAAGGTCTCATTCCATCCCAGCGAAGGCGGCAAGATCAAACCCAATAACAGCAGAACCGGGATCGCCGCCCACAGCATGGTACCCAGGCGAATGCGCTGCCCCACCCGGCTGAGCGTATTGCCGGAGCGCTGCATCACTTCTACCGAGTTTTCTCCCAGACTGCGGCGCGCCCGTTCGTACAACATACTCCAGGCCAACAGAAAGGACCCGTAAATTGGCATAAAGCTAAAGGAAGCGAGACTGAGTGCATTACTAAAGCCTTCCCCCAGATACTCATGGAAGATCACCCGCAACGGTGCTTGTCCAATCACAAAAGCGATCGGCAGGTAGAGCGCCACCAGCCAGGCCACCGCGAAGCGGCGCACCAGAAGGGCAAGAGCGATGTGTTCATTCCCACGCAGGAGCTCCCGGCTCCTCAAGCGGGCCTGTTTCACACTCCGGTGCTCCAACAGGATGACAATATGCGCCAGAGCGTCGGATACAGGGCGGGTGGTGAAGCAAGTGGCAATCAGCGCGCGAGGATAGCATTTCCAGGTGCTCATCATCTGCGCGAACCAACTCTTGACCGTCCCGTCCTGATCGCGCGTGTACTGGAACCACCGGGTCATCCCCATGTCCGCCCACAACAAGGCGCAATAGGCAACCAGGAAGTGAATCACTAATACGATCGCAAAGGCCTGCCAATCCTCCAACCACTGGCGCTCCGTAGCGAGCCGTCCGAGGGAACGGAATCCGTTCAGAATCGTTACCGCCGGAACCATCACCAGCAGCAGAATCGCAAACCAGACACCCGAGTTGCCGCTCCCCAGTGCCCGGCTATCCTTGAGAATCCGGACTTCGCCTTCTACCGCCACACGCATCCGGGCAACAAAGCTTTGGCAATTGGGTGCCCGGTAGTTGGGATCCTTTGCCAGGCTCTCCAGAATCACGCGCGAAACAATCTCGCTGAGCTTGGGATTCTTCGTATGTGGGGCGTCGGGCGTGAGAGTGATTTGCTGCTCGATCAGTTCGCGGGCGTTGCCCTTGAACGGGAGTTCTCCGGCCAGCATCATGTAAGCGAGCATGGCCAGGGAATAGAGATCCGACTTCTCATTCACCGCCTTTCCCGAACATTGCTCGGGAGACATAAAGGCTGGTGTGCCGAGAGTGGAGCCCACTGTCGTCGTAAAGCCGGAGGCATCCGCAAAGGCACTGGTGAGGCCAAGCTCGGTGGGTGCAATGATCTGCGTGGCGTTCTCGTCTTCCGGGTTCGTTTCGGCGTTCGGCGCCGCTTCGAGTTCGGGCAGATCCATCACCAGAGCAGAAGGATCGGCAAGTTTCGCGATGCCAAAATCCAGTACCTTGACGATGTAAGCGCCGCGGCCATCCGGTTGCATCCAAATGTTCTGGGGCTTCAGGTCCCGATGGAGAATGCCGTGACGGTGCGCCTCCGACACTCCGAGCGAGATCTGCTCAAGAATCTCCACCGCAAGGCTAGAAGGCAGCAAGGGTTGCTTCTGCAACATCTCAAACAGCGTCTCGCCGTCGAGATACTCCATGACCAGATAAGCGAGTGGCCGGGTGTCAATCACAGTGACACCGAAATCGGTTACATTGACGACATTCGGATGACGCAGCCGGCCGGAAGCTTCTGCCTCGCGCTGGAAGCGGATCAGCAGTTCCCGGTTGCGCATATACTGCGGCGCAATGATCTTCACCGCCACCGTCCGCTTGGTGCCGGTATGGAGCGCCATATAGACACTCCCCATCCCACCCTTGCCGAGCAGCTTTTCGATGAGGTATTTGTTATCGAGTGTGCGCCCGACGAGTGGGTCCATGCGAATCTATCAGCATACAGTAATGAGACCAATACTCCATGTTGTTGCCCATATTGAAGCTGTTCCTGGATTTGAAGCGGAAGTGCTGAGCGTACTCAAAAGCTATCTGGAACCCACTCGCGCCGAAAAAGGCTGCCTGCGTTACGATCTGTTCCAGGACAATAGCGATACAAAGAAATTTACCTTCATTGAAGAGTGGGAATCCAAGGAAGATTTGGACGCCCACGCCAAGAGTGCACACCTGGCCGCAGGCCGGATTGCGCTCGAAGGCAAGAAGGCGTCCCAATGGGTGCAACTGCTCACGCAACTAGGCTAGTTGAGTTTGGAATGCGAACGGCTATAGACGAAGTACACCACTAAGCCGATGAGCATCCAGATGAAAGCTGTGATCTGGGTGATGTGATCGAGGCCGATGATCATCGCCGAGCAGATCGTCACCGCAAGAATCGGCACCAGTGGCACCAGCGGCGTGCGGAAGGGGCGTGGGAGATTGGGATTTGATCTCCGCATAATCCAGACCCCCACGCTCACCAGCACGAACGCAAAGAGTGTGCCAATAGAGGTCAGGTCACCCGTGATATCGCCCGGCAGTAAGATCGCAATCAAGCCAACAAAGATGAAAAGGATCAGGTTCGATTTGTAAGGAGTGCGGTACTTGGGGTGCAGTTCGCTGAACACCTTGGGAAGCAAGCCGTCATTGGCCATCGAGAAGAACACCCGGCTCTGGCCCAGCAGCATGACAAGAATGACGCTTGAGAAGCCCGCCAGAATCGCAACCGTCACCAGAGTGGCAAGCCACTCATAGCCAGGCATATACTTCTGGATCGCATAAGCGACGCTTGCTTCCTTACCGGCAATCTTGAATTCCTGCCAGTTGGCAATGCCGGTGAGCACGTGTCCGAAGAGGACGTAGAGTACGGTGCAAACGGCAAGAGAGCCCATGATGCCAACCGGCATATCGCGTTCCGGCCTCTTAGCTTCCTGTGCTGCTGTCGATACGGCGTCAAAGCCGATAAAGGCAAAGAACACAATTCCCGCGCCGCGCAGCACGCCGCCCCAACCGTGCTTGAAGAAATCTTCGTGACCGATCGTCCCTTCAGGAATCAGATAAGGGACATGGTTCGCCGGATTGATGAATTTCCACCCGAGGCCAATGAACAAAACAACAATGGCGACTTTGACAAAGACAATCACCGCGTTCGCCTTGGCCGATTCCTCCGTGCCTTTGATCAGCAACAAGGTGAGAACCAGCAGGATGAATAAGGCAGGCGCGTTGAAGATGCCGTGCACGCCGTCCGGAGATACTTGCAATGGAGAGTGCGACCAGGCATATGGGATGGAACCCCCCATCAGCTTATTGAGATATTCGCTCCAGGCAATCGCGACGGTGGCCGCGCCAAGTGCATATTCGAGAATCAGAGCCCATCCGATGGTCCAGGCAGTCAGTTCGCCCATCGTGCAATAGGCATAGGTATAGGCGCTGCCCGCAATCGGGATCATCGAAGCAAACTCCGCATAACAAAGGCCGGCAAAGGCGCAGCCAATCGCGGCAACAATAAAGGAGAGTGTGACGCCAGCGCCCGCGGCTTCGGCGGAAGCAGCAGCGGTACGGACAAAGAGACCCGCGCCAATAATCGCGCCAATCCCCAGGGCGACCAGATTCTTGGCATCGAGCGTTCGCTTCAGGCCTTTACTGTCAGCAGCCTGCCGCAACAGACCTTCGACAGATTTCGTTCGGGTAAGACTACTCATGCGAGAACCTCGTTCTTTTTCCAGATGTAGTAAACCGGGATGCCCAACAGGACAATGATCAGTCCCGGCCACGTGTAATTGGGCTTATAGAGAAGCAACAGAATTTCGATCATCCCCGCAAACACAATGTAGAGGAAAGGAAGTACCGGATAACCGAAAGCCTTATACGGACGCTCCATCTCAGGACGCTTGCGGCGCAGCACAAAGATGCCCCAAATGGTCATGACGTAAAAGAGCAGAACCGCAAATATAACATAGTCAAGAAGATCGCCATACTTCCCGGTCAGCGTCAGGCCACAGGCCCACAGGCACTGGACGGCGATGCTGATCACTGGCGTCTTACTCTTCGGGTCCAACCGGCCACAGACCTTGAAGAAGAGTCCATCATTCGCCATTGCGTAGTAAACCCGGGCGCCGGCAAGAATCAAACCATTCACGCACCCGAAGGTGGAGATCATAATGGCCGCGGCCATCCACTTCTCTGCCCCGAGCCCAAGAAAGCTCTGCACCACCGCCGTCCCCACACGGTCTTGCGGAGCGTTCTGAATCGCAGCCAGCGGCAACACACTGAGATACACGATATTCGCGAGCAAGTAGAGAACACTCACCAGGCCAACGCCAATGGCCAGAGACAGCGGCAGATCCCGCTTCGGATTCCGCATCTCCCCAGCCAGAAAAGTGATGTTGTTCCAGGAGTCGGAGCTAAACAGGCTCCCCACCATCGCAACCCCAGTGACGGAGACGACGGCCCAGGTCCAGTCGGCATTCGCCCAGAAGTTGCCGAAATTCGCCTGGATGGCGGTCTCGTTCCGGCCTAAGGCAAGACCCAACACAACAAGACCCAGCAACGCCACCACCTTGGCAATCGTGAAGATGTTCTGGACAATAGCGCCCGTGCGGACGCCCTTTGTATTCACCCAGCTCAGCAGGGCAATCACGGCGATTCCCACGATCTGCAGCCAGCGGCCTTGGATTGCGGGAAAGAACACACCGGCAAATTTCGCAAAGGCAACGGCGACGGCGGCAATCGTGCCCGTCTGAATCACCACAAAGAAGGTCCAGCCAAAAAGGAAGGCAGGGAGTTTGCCAAAGGCTTCGCGTAGATAGATATACTGTCCACCCGCTTGCGGCATTGCCGCGGCGAGTTCGCCATAACTGAGCGCAGCGATCAAAGTCAGAATCGCCGTAATCACCCAGGTGGCCAGCAGCAGCGCAGGAGAATTGACTTGCCGGGCAATGTCCGCCGAAACAATGAAAATACCGGAGCCAATCATGCCCCCGGTAACGATCATGGTTGCGTCAAGAAGACCGAGGCCTTTGACTAAATTGGAATTGCCAGCGTTTGTTGCCATCGTTCGATGTTGTCTCGGAAAGCCTTTAGTGTATACGGAGGCTGCCAGAGCGCGCTAATGACGGCAATTTTTTCAGCGCCGGCGCTGATGACGCGCCACGCGTTGTCGAGAGTAATGCCGCCGATTGCGACCAACGGAGTATCGGTGAGACGACGGAGCTCAGCGAGTTTTTCAAGGCCAACGACTGGGTCTGGGTTGGCTTTCGAGTGGGTGGGAAAAATAGGGCCGAGGGCCAGATAGTCAACAGGTTCCGCAAGACCGGCCAGCAGTTGCTCTTCATTGTGCGTGGAGAGTCCCAGAATCGCCGGGCGGCGCACCAATCCACGCACGGCAGAAGGAGGCAGGTCCTCCTGCCCCACATGCAGACCAAAACCAAACAGCGCGGCACAGTCCGCACGATCATTGAGAATCAGATCGGACTTGATCTGGGCGCAAGCTTCCAATTGCTTCAGAAAGACGCGGTCAAAAGGGCCTTTATGCCGGATCTGGACCCATTCGATGTCAGAAGTCATCGAGACGGCATCGGGTAAACAGATGCCATGTTGCTCCAAAACCGCCGTGTCGAGAATAGGGTAGAGTTTCAAAACCTAATCCTGTACGGGCGCCTGATTGTCAGAATCGGCCCAAGCCGAGATCTTCAGCCGGCGGCAAACCCAGCAAAGGCCTTCGGTAGAATTGGGAGCAACTTCGCTGGCACAAATGACACATTTTGTCACGGGCGGCTCCTCAAGGAGGATCGCCGTCTTCGCAGTCTTCTTGATAACTTTGTCTGCCAAGTATTCAGCTTAGCTTAATCGCCGGTGGCCCCGGCAGTCGCCGGAAGTCCCGCACTGGAGCGGCGTGCATACCAGGCCTTCAAATCCTCTACGGCAGCATAGCCAACCGGCACCACCAGCAGCGTGAGCAACAGGCAGAGCATCTGTCCGCCGATGATCGTAATCGCAATCGCCGAGCGCTGACCTGCACCAGCTCCAACGCCAATCGCAGTGGGAATCAGACCGGCAACAATCGACAGCGTTGTCATCAGAATGGGGCGCAGACGAACTGAATTTGCTTCAATGATCGCCTTCAACAGCGGCTGCCCTTGATCCCGCAGCCGGTTCATGTAGTCGATCTGCAAAATGCCGTTCTTCTTGACGATTCCCAGCAGAAGCAGAATACCCAGCGCGCTAAACAGATTCATCGTACGGCCAGTGACAATCAGCGACAGCAGTGCAAATGGAATCGACAGAGGCAGTGTCGACAGAATAATCAGCGGATGCACCAGACTCTCAAACTGCGCCGCGAGCACCATGTACATGAAGATTGAGGCGAGGCCAATGGCGAGTAGCATGTTCTTGGTGGTCTCTTCGAGCACCTTCACCTGTCCCGCATAGGCGACGCGATAGCCGGGCGGCAGCGCCACCCGATCGAGCGCACTCGCCGCCGCCGCAGCAGCAACGCCGAGCGAAGAGTTCAGCGCCACGTTGCCATAGACACCCACGCTGAACTGGCGGTTGTAGCGATCGATGCGGCTCGGGCCCAGCCCTTGCGAAAGAGAAGCAACCGAATCGAGACGAATCAGTCCTTTCGCACTCGGCACCAGAAGACGGCTCAACACATTGCGATCATCCCGCTGGTGCGGCAGCAGCCGCATCATCACCGGATATTGTTCAGCATCTTCCTTGAAGGTCGAGATCTGGTCTTCGCCCGACATCAACAGGCGGACGGAGTCGGCCACATCGCTCACCCGGACGCCAAGATCGGAAGCAAGACCACGATCGATCTTCACCTGCAATTCCGGGTTGTTCAGATTGAGGTTGACCTTGATATCGACAATCGATGGTTCCTTCGCCATCTCCGCATTCAGTTGCTTGGCAAACACAACCAGCTTGTTGATATCCGGCCCGAGAAGCTGCATCCGGATCGGCGCAAAGGAATCGCGGCCACCCAGAATATTGGGGAAGGTCACACGCGGACGGGCAAAAGCAAATTCCTTGGCCACGTCACGCACCTTTTGCCCCATCTCGGTAATCGAGCCTCGTTGGTCCTGCGGCTTCAGGAAGACATAGATATAGGCCATCGTGACGCGCTGCAGAAAACCCGCCGTAGAAGGCACTACGGCCGTCACGCCGTCAATCGCTTCAAACTTCTTCGAAAGCGCCAGCGCCACTTTCTCTGTACCTTCAAGCGAAGTGCCTTCGGCCGTTTCAATAAAGACCCCGAGTTCGTTCTGGTCTTCCTGTGGCATCCAGTCTTTGCCAATCCGGTCATACAGGAAATAGGTGGAGCCGAGAGTGAGCAGCGAAATCGCCAGGATCACCGTGCGGTGGTTCAAGGACCACACCAGGCTGCGTTCATAGAGCGCCTCCATCCAACCGCGATGGTGCGCACCGGCCGCCTGAACACCTTTCTTCGCCTTCTTCAACATGCGCGCCGCCAGCGCGGGCGTCAGCGTAAAGGCGACCAGCATCGAGACCAAAATCGACACCGCCATCGTCCACCCAAACTCGTTCAGGTAGCGTTTCGCATAGCCGCTGATAAAGGCAATCGGAATGAACACGATCACCAGCGATAAGGTAGTGGCCAACACCGCCAGCGCGATTTCCTTCGTCGCATAAAGAGTCGCTTCCGCTGGCTCCATGTCTGACTCGTTGAGCACCCGGTAGATATTTTCGATGACAATAATCGCGTCATCGATCACAATCCCCACCGCTAGGGTTAGCCCCAGCAAGGTCATTGAGTTCAACGTGAAATCGAGTACTTTCAACACCGTGAAGGTGGTGATGATCGAGGTTGGAATCGCAATTGAGCTGATGAAAACCGTGCGCCAGTCGCGAATAAAAATCCAGATGATCAGCGAAGCTAGCAGGCTGCCGAGCACCAGATGCTCTTCGAGCGCCGCAACCGAGGCGCGGATGTAGGTGGCCTGCTCCGAGATGATGTCGAGCTTGACGCCTGGAGGAAGCTGCCGCTGCAACTCCTCGATCCGGGTGGTTAAGGAGTCCACCACTTTTACGGTGTTAACGCCGGTCTGGCGGCGGATCTCGATCAGCACCGCGGGCGTTCCTTTGTAATATGCAAAGCTGCGCCGCTCGCTCATCCCGTCTTCCACCTTGCCGATATCCCGGATACGAATCGGCGAGCCATTCACATTCTTCACGATGATGCTGTCGAAATCGTGGATCGATTCCACACGCCCCAGCGTGCGTACGCCCATCTCGTTCAGGCCTTTTACAATGCGGCCACCGGGAGCTTCGACATTTTCCGTCATAACGGAACTCTGCACCTGTTGTCCGCTCAAGCCATAGGCGTTCATCTTGTCGATGTCCATATAGACATTGATCTGCCGGTTGCGGCCACCCTGGATGTCGACAATACCGACACCATCCACCGTCTCGAGCGAACGGCGCACAGTCTTGTCGGCAAGCTCCGTCAGGTCGCGGATGGGGCGTTGTCCGGACAACGCGACACGCATGATGGAGTCCGCATCGAGATCGCTCTTGGTCACCGTCGGCGCCAAGGTATTCGGAGGTAATTTGCGTTGTGCCGAGCTGACCTTCTCGCGGACATCATTGACGGCCTCAGCGATATTCCGGTCGAGCACAAAGTTGATCTGGATATTCGCATTGCCTTCGGTGACGCGGGCCACCAGCTCATCAATGCCAGCGACAGAAGCAATCGCTTCTTCCATCGGGAGCACCACCTGGCTCACCATTTCTTCCGGACTGGCGCCCGGCAGGTTAATGCGCACATTGACGGTGGGCACATCCGATTTCGGGAAGAGGTCGACTCCCAGCCCCATGAAGCTGAACACGCCCATCACCACAAGAAACATGATGAGCATCAACGCGAAAACAGGTCGCTGGATACAGATTTCGCTTAAACGCAAGTGGGCGGACTCCTTGGAAGATTAAGATGATTGTATCGAGAGCAGAAGTTACATTTTATGAAGATTGCGTTTTTGTTCCCCGGACAGGGGTCACAGTTTGCCGGAATGGGTGCGGAGTTGGCCAAGGAATTTGCCATCGCACGAGAAACTTTTGCCGAAGCGGACGAGGCCCTCGGCTTCCCGTTGTCCACTCTTTGTTTTGAGGGGCCGGAAGAGGATTTGAAGCGCACCGAAAACACCCAACCCGCCCTGGTAGCCACCAGCGTGGCCGCATTGCGTGTTCTGCGTAGCCTGGGCGCGCCCACTCCCGCCTATGTTGCGGGCCATAGCCTGGGCGAGTACTCTGCGCTGGTCGCCGCCTGGAGTCTCGATTTTGCCGCGGCGCTCCGCCTGGTTCGCAAGCGTGGACAGGATATGCAGCAGGCCGTCCCAGCCGGAGTCGGGGCTATGGCTGCCATCTTGAAGCTACCGATCGAAGCTTTGGATGCAGTACTGGCAGAAGCAGCCCAAGGCGAAGTGGTGACGGCGGCGAATCTGAATTCTCCCGACCAGATTGTCATCGCCGGTCACAAAGGCGCAGTGGAACGCGCCATGGAACTGGCCAAAGCCGCCGGCGCCAAGCGCTGCGTCGCGCTGCCCGTCAGTGCCCCCTTCCATTGCCCGCTGATGAAGCCCGCCCAAGATGCCCTACGGCCGGACCTGGACGCAACGGAGTTCCGCAATCTCACCGTACCGCTGGTCAACAACTGGCGGGCCGCCGTCGTCACCGATGGCGCTGAAGCCCGGCGAGGTCTGTTGGAGCAGATTCCCAATCCGGTCCGCTGGACAGATTCGGTACGCGTGCTCACCGCCGAAGGGGTAACCCATGGCATTGAGATCGGCGCCGGAAAGGTACTTTGCGGACTAGTGAAGAATATCGATCCCAGCTTGAAAATGGCCAATTTCGGCGCCGGAAGCGACTGGGCCGCCGTCGAGGCGCTACTCGCTACTTCTTAGGCGGTGACTTCGGCGCCGCTTCGTGAACGCGGTCGCGGTAGATGCCCTTGAGCGCGCCCCCCAGATGCAGGGTGCCCTCACCATATTTATCTTTGAGCTTGTCAGCTGCCTGCAGTGCGCCGCGCCATTTGCGGTCTTCCTCGCCGGTGAGCAGGTTGGGGTGCGGCAACTGGTCGGTCAACTGAGAGACCTGCACGCCCAGCAGGCGCACCGGACGTCCGGCAGGCCAGTTGTGCGTAAATAGCCCCAGAATCGGTTCCACCACATCGCGATCGATGTCGGTAGAGTCTCCGAGAGATTTCGCCCGCGTAATCGTTTCAAAGCCCGCAAAGCGAAGCTTCAGTTGCACCGTACGCGCATGGAGCCGGTGCTCTCGCAGCCGTTTCATCACCTTTTCGACCAGCCGGACCAGCGTGGCGCGCAGAAGGTCGAGATCGACCGTGTCTTCATGGAAGGTGTGTTCGTGGCTGATGGACTTGGGGGCCTCCTCGACGCCGATCACCGCATCGAACCAGCCTCCGGCATCCTGACCTTGCGCCTTTCCAGCCAGCGCAAGGCCCCACTTGCCAAAGCGCTTTTCCAGAAAGCCCTCGTTCAACGCCGCCAGATCACCAATGCGTCGAATTCCGATCTCGGCAAGCTGCTTTTCCGTCACTTTCCCGACCCCGGGAATCCGCTTCACTTCAAGCGGGGCCAGCCACTGCGCTTCGGTCCCAGGAAGAATCCATAGAACGCCGTTGCGTTTCGCCTGGTCGGAGCTGATTTTGGCAACAAGTCTGCTATTCGCCACACCGATGGAGGAATTGAGTCCGGTCGCTGCGTGGATCCGTTCGTGAAGCCGGTGCGCCGCCTGGAGCGGCGGTCCCCAAAGCCGCTCACACCCGGTCATATCGAGATAGGCTTCGTCGATCGAAGCCATTTCCACCAGCGGAGAGAAATCGCGTAGCACCGCCTCCACCTTGTCGGAATACTCACGGTAGCGATGCATCTGGCCGTCGATGAAGATGGCATGCGGACAAAGTTGATAGGCGGTGCGGAGTGGCATCGCCGAATGGAGTCCATACTTGCGCGCCTCATAACTGGCTGCGGAGACAACGCCTCGCTGGTCCCCCTTCCCTCCCACCACCACTGGCTTGCCGACCAGAGAGGGGTCGAAGAGCTCTTCAACGGAGACGAAGAACGCGTCCATGTCGACGTGGAAGATGGTTTTCACTGCAAAGGAACCTGAGAACTTTCATTGTACGGCTCGGTAACGAGGCGCTGGGTCGCGGAATCTCCGATCAGCAGCTTTCGAAAGATCACCATGCACACTATCCTCCGAACGGGCCCGGAAATCGACGCCACCCTCCAGCCGAAGCTGGCGCTGGCACAAGCAGATGACGCGGAAACCATTCTGATTCACAGTGCGGCGCTCCGCCTCCCGCGGAGTTCCCTGCTGCGGCTCCTGCTCCATGAAGCGGCACATCTCGAACAACTCCGGCGTCCGGGCCACAACACCGTTGCGGAACTGGAAGCCGAAGCCTGGGAAGCAGCAAGCCATTGGGAGCGAGGGCTTCCTTACCGGATTCAGGGCCGCGGGAGACTCCCGCTGTTTGGGCTCGCCATCGTCCAGGGAGGCGACAAAGGTCATCCCTTTGCCCCTCCTTGGTACGCCAGCAATCCAGTGGAGCCCATCAGTAAATCGAAACAAATGAACGTTAAGAAGGTCGTTCTCCTTGAGAAAATGACGCTCGATTCGATCCTCGACCAGATCATCGCGGCAAAGGATCGGGAAGTCCTCATTGTGAGCCACGGCGATGGCAATGGACTCGCGCTCCCTCTCCGCGAGGGAGCAAGTTCCGGAGCAGAACGGGATCTGATGGTTGCGCTCGCTGCCGATCGCAATCGGAACATCACCATCGAAGGAGGAACGACGATCCGCACTCCGATCCGGACCAATGCCGATCTGGCAACACTCACCCGGATGACCGAAGCGCAGGTTGCCGCACTCCGGGCAAAGAGGACTCAGGTACAGGAGATCCAGCTCAAACATCTCGCCATCCGTGCTTGCAATATGGGCATCTCAAAGGACACGATGGAGGCTTTCCTCGAGTTCTTTGGCGCCCAGAGTCTGAGCGCGCCCACTCTATTTGACAGTTATGGGCACTTCTCTCCCGCCTTTGTTCCAGATCTCGATGCCTGGACAAAGGCGAAGCGCAAAGATTTCTACCACATCTCCATCGATGCAAAAGTTGGCTTCGGCGTACGAGAAACCAAGAACTCGTTGGTCTACACCATTGCAGCGGCCAGCACAGACAAGAAGGCTTTTGAAGCCTGGTACCGCAAGCACATCGTCGCTGGAGAACTGCCTCCCTCGGGAGTGGTCTACCACGCAATGAAGGTGGTGCGCCCGGTCAGTAAAACCGCTCCGAGCGTCTACTTCGTTCAAGATCAGGCCTTCCTGAACAATCTGGTCACCGTCAGCGCCTGAGGGCGGTCAACGCAATCCCCTCTCCCTGTCGATTCCAGCACTCAGGCGCTAAGGCCGGATCGCCGTCAGCAAACACGGCCGCCCGGCCAGATCATTCTGGATTTCAATCGCGGACCAATCGGCAAAGATCTCACGGGTCGTGATCGAGCCGATCTCAAGGACAATCCGGCCCTTCGGCTTCAAGACTTTCCTCGATTGCCGCTCAAGAATCCGGTACGCGTCCTGACCATCGGCCCCAGCAAACAGCGCGAGTTCCGGCTCATGATCACGCACCTCGCGCTGCAGCGTCGGCTTGTCTGTTTCTGCGATGTAGGGTGGATTGGAAACAAGAATGTCGAGCGAAGCCGGTGCAATCGCGCTGAGCCAATCGCTTTGTACCAACGGCACATTTGCCCGATGCGTCGCCGCATTCTCTTGGGTCACCGCCAAGGCGATCGGGGAACGGTCGATCCCCACAACCGCTTGCCGCAGTTCCGCCGCAAGAGTCACACAAATGGCACCGGACCCGGAACCCGCATCGGCAATCCGCCCCAACGGCTTCGGCAGCGCCAGAATGCGTTCAATCAGATGCTCAGTCTCCGGCCGCGGAATCAGCACTCCCGGACGCACCTTGAAATCGCGATAGAAGAATTCCTGTTTCCCGATGATGTACTGTACCGGTTTACCCGCGATGCGCTCATGCAGGTAGCGGCCATAGTGGATCCAGGCCAGCTCCGGTAAAGGATCGCCCGAATGGCTGAAAAGGAAAACGCGCTCCTTGCGGAGCGCGTGCATCAACAGGAGTTCTGCCGTAAGCCGGGGTGGCTCGATCTTCTCCTCGGTGAGCAGCGCGATGCCCTGCATCAGCGCTTTCCCGATCGTCAGCTCAGTCGACACTCTTCAGCTTCTCAGCGTTGTAATGAGCGGTGAGCGCACTGATGAAGGGATCGAGCTTGCCTTCCATCACCTGATCGAGTTGGTGGATGGTGAGGCCAATCCGGTGGTCGGTCACGCGATTCTCTTTGAAGTTGTAGGTGCGGATCTTCTCCGAGCGATCGCCCGAACCCACCATCGACTTGCGCTCCGAACTCAGCGCGGCGCTCTGCTTTTCCATCTCCAACTCGTACAGGCGCGAACGCAACACACGCATCGCCTTTTCGCGATTCTTGATCTGCGACTTTTCGTCCTGCATCGAAACCACAACGCCGGTCGGAATATGGGTCAGACGCACCGCCGAATAGGTCGTGTTCACACTCTGACCGCCGGGACCCGACGAGCAGAAGGTATCGACACGCAGATCCTTCTGTTCAATGTGCACTTCCACTTCATCGGCTTCGGGCAGCACAGCCACCGTAATCGTCGAAGTGTGGATGCGGCCCTGGGCTTCCGTCGCCGGAACGCGTTGCACGCGATGCACGCCGCCCTCGTACTTCATCACCGAGTAGACTTTCTTGCCCGAGATGATCGCCGACACATCCTTATAACCACCAGCACCAGATTCCGAAACATCCAGCACTTCCACCTTCCAGCCCACGAGTTCCGCGTAGCGGGTATACATGCGGAAGACTTCCGCCGCAAAGAGACTGGCCTCATCGCCACCAGCGCCGGCACGGATTTCCAGAACGACGTCCTTGAAGTCATTCGGATCCTTGGGCACCAGCAGCAGTTGCAATTCCTCTTCCGCCTTGGCGATCTCCGGCTCCACTTCCGCAATCTCCATCCGGGCCATTTCGACGAGATCGGCGTCGGTTTCCGACAACATGCTGCGCGCGCCGTCGAAGCGCGATTTCAGGTCCTTGTAGCGGCGGAAGACTTCCACCACATCGCCGAGTTCCGACACCGTCTTGGTGGTTTTTCGATACCGCTCGGAGTCTGCAATGACTTCCGGATTTGCCATGTCGGCATTGAGTTGTTCAAAATGTTGCTCAATTTCATTGAGCTTGTCGATTGGAATAATGGCCATTGAGGTTTTGAGTTATGCGATGACGAGTGGGCCACCCTGGGACTTCTCGAGTTCCATGGCGCCCTGGAGTGCGTGAATTGCGATTTCGGCCTGGCCGTCATCGGGGGGCTGCGTCGTAATCCGTTGCAGCCAGAGACCCGGCGCGGCGAGGATCGTGAGCAGACTGCCCTTGTTCTTCGCGGCAAAGCGAATCAGTTCGTAAGAAAGTCCGGCGACCACCGGCAAGAGCGCGATGCGCGCCAGAAACTTGCCCAGCATCGTATCGAAGGGCAAGAACATATACAGCACCATCGAGATCAGCATCACCACGATCAGGAAGCTAGTGCCGCAGCGCGGATGGAAGGTCACAAAGCTCTGCGCATTTGCGACAGTCACCGGCTGGCCGGATTCGTAATTGAAAACCACCTTGTGCTCGGCGCCGTGGTACTGGAACACGCGCCGGATGTCTTTCGCGCGCGAGATGCCATAGAGGAAGGCGAGGAAAATCGCAATGCGGATCAGACCATCCACCAGGTTGAACAGGATGCGGCCTTCGAGAACCGGGTACTGTGTCTTCAACTGTTCGGTCAGCCAGAGCGGAACAAATTTATAGAGCACGATAAAGAAGATCAGGCTGAAGGCGAGTTGCCCAGCCATGGCCCAAGCCGGAATCTCAGTCGGCTTCTTCTCTTTGGCCTCGCCGCTGGAGGCAAGCGGCTGTTTCTTCGCTTCTTCGTCGGCAAGCTGGACGTCAGCGGAAAACTTCAACGCCTTCATGCCCAGACTCATCGCCTGGCCGAGCGTGCCCAAGCCGCGCAAGACCGGAAGCTTGAAAATGGGGTACTTGTCGCTGACTTTCGCCAGAGGAGCGGTTTCCGACACGATCTCGCCATTCGCCTTGCGCACAGAAACGCAATAGGAATGAGGAGCGCGCATCATGACGCCTTCCATCACTGCTTGCCCGCCGATGAGGGTTTCTTCGCCGGACTCGAGGATAGGCGCCAATTGAACATGAGCGTTCAAGCGCCAAAAGAACTTCCAGTTCATGTGTATCGATTGTCTCTCTTCTTAGTATCGCCAATTGCTTGGATGCCCTGGGAAACGAAGAGGAATCGAAGATGTTTTCCCGCCTAGGATTGCTTCCTCGGGAGAGGCCTCACCGGACGCTCCGGTGGAACTTTCTGAATTGGGCGCACCGGTGGAACCGGGCTATAGGGTCTCAAATTCGAACTCCTACCCTACAAATCGACCCGCATTCCGAAAACTTTATCGCCCGAATTGTGCTTTTTCTCGCACATAACATCCTTCGATATGGTCATTCACCAAACCCATCGCCTGCATGAAGGCGTAAACGGTGGTGGGTCCAACAAACTTCCATCCGCGTTTCTTCAGATCTTTGGACAATGCATCCGCCTGCCGGGGCTGGAACTCCCAGAAGTAAGAGGATAGGCTTCCGAACTCTTCCACCAGACGAATCGCCTGCGACGCATTGTGAATGGCCGCTTCGATCTTGCCCCGATGGCGGATGATTCCCGCATCCTGCAGCAGACGCTCGACGTCGGCAGGGCCAAACTGCGCCACCTGCTGCATCTCGAAATTGGCGAAGGCGGCGCGAAAGGTCTCCCGTTTTCGCAGAATCGTTATCCAGCTCAGGCCTGCCTGGAAACCTTCGAGGACGATCTTCTCAAAAAGACGCCGGTCGTCACGAACCGGAAAGCCCCATTCCGTGTCGTGATAGCGCTGGTACAGGGGATCGTCGCCACACCAGAAACAGCGCAGCAGCTTGTCGTCGCCAGCGCGGAGGCCGGCAGGAATTTCTGCAGTCATCCCTCTAGGGGATCATACGATTGAGGTCGCGCACATCGAAGCCAATCCGTTTGTCGGAAATCAACTGCTTCGCAGAGAGTGCTTCTTTCGCAACCGAGCCGTCCAGGTTATGCTCATGTGTCTGCCCGAGGATATGGTACAGCTCGTGAGCCAACACCCGGCCCAGCGCCCGGCCCAGATATTTATCGGCTTGATTGCGCTGGCCGCCCCACAATTCAGACGCGACAGAACGGGCAATCCGATCGCAGGAAACTTCGGCAAAGGGCAAAACCGCTCCATCCGTGGAATGGGTCCAGGCGAGCGGCCCACGCTCATCGCTAAAAACCTGCAATTTCTCCATCTTGCAGGTTCCCTTCAGGCTGACGAGAACAACATCCTGAAAGCTTTCGGTAGGAGCCGCGTCCTGGCGCAACCGGACATCGAGCGTACGCCCCGTATCCTTCATAATGTCGCCCAATTCTGATTTCAACTCGGCAAGAGTGGAGGGAGAGCTTTTCCCCTCAATACTCAGAAGCACTGTGAGCTGAGGAGCGATGGAAACATTGGTTTCTGCCCAAAGAGCAGCATAGGAACACAATCCGAGCGCAAGGACGGTCGACAGAGAACGCATGGCTTACTTGGCCTCGCCTTTAAGATATGCCAACACGCCGCGTGTTGCATCTTTTTTTATCGACCGTAATTGAAATTTCTATTAGGGAACAGACTCGGAGTGTGCTGTATTGCCTTGGGACAAGTGCCGGTAATAGCCAAGGTCTGTGTCGAGGTAGAGCTTGGTCAGCAGAAGGATTTGCCCGCCATGGTAGTAGAAGTGTTCCGTGACGTGCGTGACCACTTCGAGGACAGGAACTCGATAGCCTTGCGGCTCCACGATGGAGAGGAGGCGGTGAGAAGGAATTGCTTCGAGAACAGCGACCACTTCCTCCATGCGAGCGCGAAGACGGGCCGCCAGTTCCACCTTTCCGGGTCCGGAGCGAGCGGCGAACTCTTCCTCACGTTGCCGGATATCGGCTTGCCCCCCGATCCCATGCAGAACCCATTGGCCAAGATTTCCCACCAGATGGAGAATCATGTTGCCAATCGAATTTGAGTTCTCATTCCCGCGCGACCAGATCTGGTCGTCCGTTAATTTCGCCAGGCAATCCTCAATGCGTGATTCCTGCTGGCGCAGACGGGCCACGGCGGAACGGATAAAAACCTGATGAATCTCGTCAATCAAGGGAACTTCGGGGTGGGTCATCACTGCAATTGTTCTCTGAGAGCTAGCATACTGCCCCACCGCCGCGTTCCGCTGCGGTCTAGGGGATTCGCGTCGTCTGGTGCGCCTGCAGCACCCAGTTCTTGCCGTTCTTCACCCAGAAATGCATCATCATCAGGTGGTCGTTGAAGGCCCCGGAATCGTTCTTGCCTTCAAAGCGGACAATCGAGTGGGTGAGCGCGGTGTTGCCATGCAACATCACGCGTGTCTTCTCGAAAGTCATTTTGTCGTAGCGCTGCTTGCCGCCTTTGAGACGTTCGATGTATTCCTCCCGGGTTTCAATATTCCCGGTGGAATGCGCATAGAGCAGGTCGGCGCTATAGATCTTATTGAGCGCGGCGTAGTCACGCTGGATGACGGCCTTGGACCAGGCCACATCAGCGGCTTTGATCGTTTCTTCAGGAGTTTCAGCGGCCAGGCTGAAACTGAGTGCGAGGAGAGCAAAGATACGGTACACCGCTTGTTGATATCGCATGGCGCGAGGCTACGTCAAGGCCGGAATGTCCAGATCGCCCGCTTCGGCTGGATCACCAACACAGTTTTCCCGAAGCGATGCGTCGCTGCCCTCGGATTCCCCTGCAGCGTGAATTCCACCCGCGTAATGCCACGGGACCGCGCCGCAGCATGAAAACGAATCACCGCATTGGGACCATGGCAGCTTCCGCCTTTGGCAGCCCAACCCGCAGCAACCAGTTGTTGCGCCCGGAGAGTGATGCCGTCTACAGGATTGGCGACCTCGACCATCGCAACGTCCTTCAGCATGCCGTTCTTTCTTGTTTCGGCTAGTCCCAGCTTGGCGCAATACGCAGCTAGAATCTCGGACTGGCGGATGCTCCCGGCGGCCTCCGGATGCCAGCGCTTCAGAAAACTGGCCTTGTACTCCATCGAGAACAAGCGCAGACCAGGAACAACGGAGCGCTCCCGGGTATCGCCCTCAAAGCTCACCATGTCGAACCAATCGATCGCCTGCCCCTCCATCTGCCGCGTCACCGTCGACACCAGACTGGGGCCTAAGCTCTGCCACTGCGCCCGAAGTGCCTGGGAGCCACCTTCAGCTTCAATGCCAAGCGCCAGACCGGCATCTCCTGGCTTTCGATTGCCCTTGTATTCTTCAAAAAACTCAAAGTAGGTCTCCGCCCCATAAAAATAGAGGCCGGTGTAGCTACCGTCGTTGCGAACCGTGGTGCGCCGCTCAAAGGGGGCAAAGTGTTCCTGCAGGAACTGCGAATTCTCAATGGCGCGATACGACGCAGCATCGAGAGTCGCGTAGAAGTGATTGAGCTTGGGGACTGTGGGCGCGGCGACGAGGGGAGGAACCAGAAGCGAGGCGAGCGCGCGTCTGGTCATCCCTTATTGCTGCTTTGGCGGATCGACTTTGATAATGAACTCGCCTTTTTTCGCTTTCCCAAGCTGCCGGCGAGCTTCGAGTTCCTGGGTTTGCGCGTCTTTCTCCAGAGCCGTGACGCGATAACGAAGTTCGTCACGCTCCCGGGCCAGATTCGCATTGCGGGTTTCGAGAAGTTGAAGGTCGTGACGCTGTTGGCGCAAGGCCGCAACACCATTCGGACCGAGTAGTGCCACCACTACGTACACCCCAGCAGTTAACAAACCAAGGGTGATTCCTGCGCGTCGGATGAGGGCTGATTCAAACATCGAATTCAAGGGCTACTCTTGGTTATAAACCGTGTGGAAGGATAAGGCAATGAAGTTTGTCGAGGATTTCCAATATCGTCTTCTATTTTCTACGGCTCCCAATCTCGAGGTTGCAAAAAGCATTGCCCGCACCCTTTTGGAGAAACATTTGGTCGCTTGTGTGAGTCTTGTTCCGAATGTTGAAAGCCTCTACCACTGGGATGGCAAATTAGAGGAATCCTCAGAGGTTCTCCTCATCATGAAAACCGACCGCGACAAGCAGAATCAGGCCCTCGCTGCACTTTCCGGATTGCATCCTTATGACACCCCGGAAGGCATTGCAGTGCCCATCGTTCATGGACTTGAGCGTTATCTCGACTGGATTCGGACAAGCCTTAAAGACTGATGTGATAGTCTCGGCAAAGTCTATGCAGGCAAGCCGAACCAGACATTGGGTCATTGTATTCGCGGTAGTACTCTCGATCATCACTTACATCGACCGCGTATCGATTTCTTTCGCCGGTCCCGCCATGCGCGAGGACTTGAACCTCACACCCGCCCAGTTCGGGTGGGTCCTCGCCGTATTCGCCTGGGCCTATGCGCTTTTTGAGATTCCGGGCGGTTGGATGGGCGACAAATGGGGTGCTCGGAGCGTCCTGTCCCGAATCGTTTTATGGTGGAGTTTCTTCACCGCCGCCACCGGGTGGGCGATGAACTACACCTACCTGCTGGTGGTCCGAGCCCTATTTGGCGCCGGCGAAGCAGGGGCCTTCCCAAACATTACAAAAATGTTCTCGACCTGGCTTCCTGGACCGGAGAAGAGCCGGGCACAAGGAATCGTCTGGATGAGTGCCCGCTGGGGTGGCGCCTTCACGCCGCTGTTGATGGCCGCGCTCTTCCGGGCCATCGACTGGCGAACCGCCTTCCAGATCTTTGGTGCTCTCGGCGTCCTGTGGACCGCCGTTTTCTACTTCTGGTATCGCAACAGCCCCCGCGAACATAAAGACGTCAACGCCGCTGAGATCGCCGTCATCGGCGACAGTCTGAAGATGGCCGAGGAGCACGGCGAAACGCCTTGGGGACGCTTTGCCACCTCGCGTAGCACCTGGCTACTCTGGACCCAATACTTTCTGCTTTCGTACGGATGGTATTTCTACATCACCTGGTTCCCCACCTACCTGAAGGAATCGCTGAAATACGACCTGAAGGCCGGGGGCGCACTCCTCAGTGGCATGCCGCTCTTCCTCGGCGGCATCGGCTGCCTGGTCAGTGGCTTCGTTACGCCCAAACTGGGCGCCTACCTGAACGACATCCGCCGCGCCCGCAAGATCGTTGCCGTAGGTGGCATGACCATGGCCGGTATTCTGCTTCTGATCGCGATGCAGTTGCGTGAGCCCCTGATCATCGTCGGCGTGATCGCCATGGCCAGCTTTTGCAACGACCTGGTGATGCCTCCTGCCTGGAATACCTGCATGGACGTTGGCGGCAAGTTCGCCGGTACTCTGTCCGGTAGCATGAATATGATGGGCAACTTCGCAGGCGGCATCGCTCCAGTAGTGATCGGCAACGTGCTCGAGGCAACCGGCAACGATTTCACCGTCACCTTCTACATTTCAGCCGCCGCCTACTTCCTCGGTGCTCTCTGCTGGCTGGGGATCGACTCCACGAAACGGCTCGACAAGGAAATCTAAGTTTGTGAAACGCTGGCTACGCCGGAGCAGCCGTTGGATTCTGCTGGCGGTGTTGTCTGTCGTAATCGCCTACGAAGAAATCCAATGGCGTCTGTCGGCAATCTTCGCCCTTCTGGGCGAATTGCCGTTTCTGCGGGCTATTGAGGCCTGGGTGCGCGGCTTGCCCCCTTACGGCGCCCTGGCCCTGTTTGGAATCCCCACCCTGATTCTGTTGCCAATGAAGATCCTCGCCGTCTATTGGCTGGCAGAGGACAAGAAGATGCTGGCGCTGGCAACTCTCTTCGCTGCAAAGATCATTGGCACGGCCTTGGTGGCACGTATTTTTCAACTGACGAAAAAAGCACTGCTCTCGATTGGCTGGTGCCGCTGGGTTCACGACAAGGTGATGGCCCTGCGCGATGCGGCTTATGAGATCTGGCGGCGTATGCCTGCGGTCCGCTGGTGGCGGGCACGTTGGGCCCGGCGCATGCGAGAAGGTGGCGTGTGGCAGCGGCGCTGGGCCGCACTCCGCGCCCGGGTGGAAAGACAGGGACCGCCGCGCTGAGGGCTCAGGCTTCGAAAGGAATCAGCCGCAACATGCCGAAGTTTACGCTCAGCTCTCGCGTGTCGTTCGGCGCACGCCAGACCGGGCTCACCCGAATCTCCAACTCGTAACGCGGCGCGGCAGGCAGATTCGTCTCGAGCGCAAACAAGCCATTCCGATCGAGCGGCCAAGCCTTCAGCGGCAACCCGTTCACGAAGACTTCAACTACAGGCCGTGGACTCGCCTGGAAGATGGGCTCGGGCGCGAAGCCGCGCAAGCGCAGCCGCTGTTCTCCGCCCTTCACATTCTCAAGCCAAGCGGAGGCACGCGCACCAATCCAGCGGAACTTGTTGCCATAAACGCCTTCGATGTCATACCAGCCATGGCCAAGATGCTTTTCGTGCGAAGGCAAGGAGAAATCGATGATGTCGTTGCGCTCGCCAGGATACAACTCGCGCTTGTCATGTGACGGCAACAGGTTGTAGACGCCGTCCTTCCAGGGCGCTTCGTAACTACAGGAGGAGCAGCAAATCGCATGGCTTTCATTCCTCGCCATATCGCCACCGCAGTCCGGACAACGCAGCAACTTGTCATACTGCACGGGACCTGTTTGCACCGGCGCCTCGCCAGCCTTACGGCAGATGGCTCCCAGCGTGCCGCCCATCAGACGCGCAGCCCGCCATTCCGATTTATTCGGGTCTAATTGGATCGCAATTTTCTTGACCAAGGTCTCGGCCCAGCCGTGCTCAGGGACAAAGAGCTTATAACGCTGGTCGTCAAAATGCTTCTTGATCAGGCGATGCCAGTCGCCAAGATCCATGCGGTGATTCTGCCGGATGCCAAAGGATTCTTCCTGGTGCGCTCCGATTACGTCCTTCACCAGAAATCCAAGCAGCCCCCAATCGGAGAGCTTGCGCTCCCAGGGCTTCATCGTGTCGTAGTAGGGGCATCGGTAGAGCCTCGCCGTCAGCAGGCGGCGCATGGGCTCCTCGGCGAAGAAGAAGATGCCGCCTGGCTGGAGCACGCGCTTCACTTCGAGAAACACGCTCTCGATGTCCATAAACTGCGACAGCATCTGAAAGGCCACCACCATCCGGAGCGAGTTGTCTTTGAAGGGGAGATGGAGCGCGTCGCCAGCCACCAGCATCGGAGACTTTTCGAGCTGCCAGCGCTCCCGTAAGGCAATGCCGTAGCGTAGCGAATCTTCCGAGATATCGAGCGCAAAGCCCTCGGCTCCATACTGATTCGCCAGCATGTAGCTGGAGTGCCCCGCGTTTGCCCCGATCTCGAGGAATGGCGTCATGGGACCGATAAATTCGCGCAAATCGTCGACAATTTCGCCGCGGCGCACGTTTTCTTCGAGGTACACGCCAACAGCGCGTTCGGGTTCCCCTAGACTGGCAAAATTGTGAAATTCAACTTCCGCTCGCTTCACCGAGAGCGACTGGGCTGGGTCCTCGTGCGGCCCAGGTATGGCCGGGTTACTTCCTGTTGTCATCCGACCATTCGCCTGCCTTCATCACGCGCATCGGACTTCCGAGCACAAGGGGATTTTCAATTGGGTTCGCCGAGACCAAAAACAGATCGGCAGGAGCATCGAACTCGAGACGGCCGCCCATCTGGCTGGGAGTCACAAAGAGTCCGGTTGAATTTGTTTTGACCGCGCCTTCGGGAATTTTCAAATCAGAGGCCGCTCCAGCAGCAACAATTTTCCCTTTCGCAACAATCACCAGAGAGTTGGGAATGGGAGGCCGGCCGGTGCCATCGATCAAGGTGCCGCCAAGAATAATCTTGGTAGGGGGCGATGGCGGTTCGGACGATTGGAAGCTGCATGAGGCACAGAGCAATGCGGCACACAGGGCAATAGCTCGAAGGGCGAACATTTAACTTTCTATTATGGCTGATGGCAATGCCCGGATGTCATCAAGCAGAAAATCGGGAGAAAACGCAGCCAGTTCCGTACGGGACAGAATGCCGGTCGTCATGCTGATGATGGCGATCCCGTTGTCGCGCGCCGCACGGATGTCGTTGAGATGATCGCCCACCAGATAGACCTTGGCCGCAGGCTTCGCCAATCCCTGGCGCCGGGCCTGCTCCATCGCAATCGCCACCAGTTCCGACCGGGTCTTGCCCATTTCCGCAAAGGCGCCGAACTGGAAAAAATGACGCAGGCCAGCCTGTTGCATCTTGTGCCAGCCGATGCGGGACAGATTGCCGGTCACCAAACCGCGCGGAATGCCGCGCCGTTTCAGCCGGGCGAGAAAGGGCCGCATTCCAGAACAGACACGATGCCGCAGATCGGGACAGATCCGGGGATAGTGCCGTTGCGCCTCGGCGACAATCGCCGGAATCCAGCGCAGAATGTGCTTGTCCGCCACCCCGGCATTGCTCAACATCAGACGCAGAATGTCGCGATCGAGCATTCCTGCCACCGGCACGCCTTCGCAGGAGATCGGCCGGCCGGCTGCCCGGCTGGCCGCATACTCCAGCGCGATGCGGTGGTGGGGGCCTGCTTTGGACACGATGGTGCCGTCAATATCGAAAAGAAAGAGGGGAGTAGAAGAAGACACCTGTCCCGATAGTAAAATAAAAGGAACGAATGCAGGTATTGCAGGCTGGCATCGAGAAGTACATTCTCCTGGAACTAGACGCTGAGGCGCTGGGCGGTATCGCCAGTCAGGCCGGCTTCGATCTCCATTTGGAGGAGACGAACCGTGCGTGGATCGTCGATCTGACCGCACAAGAGCGTCAGGCGCCGCTGCTCCTCTTTGATGCCTCAGATCCCGGAAACCTCGGGTGGTTCTCCCGCTGCCAGTTCTATGTCGATGGGGCGAGCGGCAACGTTTTGCAAACCCCGATCGCCATTGCAAATCTGAAGGACCGCCGTGGGAATCCCTCCCCCAATGGCCTGCGCATGCACATCGCCAAAGAGATCTCCACCAAGTTCAAGCTGCCGGGCCGGGTCGCGGTGAATGAACAGATGATCTACCAGGTTTTCTATAACTTGCTGCACGCTTTACAGAACGTCGGAGTCGGACTCTGTGGGGGGCCGAGTGTTCGAGCCTTGGCTGGGCGTGGAGAGAATGCAGCGTTGCGTTCTTAAGCTCTTCCCCTTTTTATTTGCCGCTTCACTCACGGCACAGGATGCGCGCGACATTGTTCGCCGCGCCATGGAAAAGGACGCCCGCAACTTTGCGTTGCAAGATACCTATCTCTACGAGCGCAAGACTATCCTTCGATTCCTGGATAAGAATGGCCGCGTCGAGGAAACCAAAGAAAATCTCGACGAAATTTTTCACGTCGATGGCTCTCCTCTCGAACGGCACCTCATCAAGAACGGCAAGCGCCTGACTGAGAAGGAACAGGCTGCCGAGCAGAAGCGCGTCGACAAGGAAGTCGCGAAAATCCAGAACGAAAGCCCGAAGGAGCGAGCCAAACGCCGGGGCGAAACCGAGAAAGATCGCAAGGAAGAGCTGGAAGGCAGGCGCGAAGTCCTGGAAGCCTTCAACTTCAGCCTAGAGGGCAAAGAAACCATGGACGGACGCCCAACCTGGAAGATTCGCGGCGATCAGCGCCCCGGCTTTACAGGCAAGGGCCGCCGGGCCGACCAGATGAAGAAGGTCCGCGGCCATGTCTGGATCGATGAAGCCAGCTACGAACTGGTGCGAATGGAGATGACGACAACCGATACCATTTCGTTCGGCTGGTTTCTCTTCCGGCTCAGTGAAGGCGCGCACATTCTGTTCCAACAGGCCTTTATCAACAATGAAGTCTGGCTCCCCAAGAAGATCGATGTCCGTGCCGATGCGCGGCTGCTGGGCAAGCTGAAACGTGTTGGTGCGGAAGTCAGCTACGACAAGTTCCGCAAGTTTCGCTCGGAATCCAAGCTCATTACCGAACCACAGTAAACTATCTGAAAATGATTCAGATTCGCCAGCTCTCGGCCCAGGATCGGGGACAGATTCCTCGTCTCGCCGAGATCCTCATCGATTGTGTCGACGGGGGCGCGAGTGTGAGTTTCCTGGCGCCTCTCTCGCAGGAAAAGGCGCTTCGCTTCTTCGACCAGGTGTTTCACGAGATCGAAACCGGTGTACGGCTCCTGCTCGTGGCGAGCACAGACGGCATCCTCGTGGGAACCGTGCAGGCAGTGGTGGGTTTGGCTGAAAATCAGCCGCACCGCGCTGAAATCTCAAAGCTCCTCGTCCATCGGAAGGCTCGTGGCCAGGGCGTCGCGTCCGCATTGATGGAAGCCATTGAAAGAGCAGCCGCCCAAGCGGGCAAGACACTCCTCGTGCTGGACACAGCCGTCGGTGGTGGTGCGGAATCGCTCTACGACCGTTTAGGCTACACCCGGACGGGCATGATCCCTGGCTTTGCACTCATGCCGGATGGAACGCCATGTGGAACGGCAATCTACTGGAAGGCGATCGCTTACTCCGCCTGAAGGGGAGCAGCCAACAGGATCGGCATCGTCGGGGTCGCCGAGCCGCTCTCCGGCTCCAGTGTGACGGCAATGGCGGCGATGCTTGCCGGGTCTAAAGCTCCCGGACGCAAGTGCACACCATCTCCGTTTTCTCCCCGGAAGACGCCCGCGGGAATGGGCGCACCCTGTTTGGGCACCAGCCACATCTCAAACACCTGCCCCGCCGGCATCGCAGGCAGATTGCTGGCAAACAACAGTACGCCCCGATCGCGATTGACAAACACATGGCCGCGAGGCGGCGCGGGCTGCCCGTCGCCAAACTTCACGCTGATCGTTGCGGGCTGCCGGAGGAAGTCGTAATAATCCTTCGCCTGCGCCACCAGCCTGTCGCGATCAGACAATTGGCGGCGCAGCTCTGCGATTTGCGTCTCCCGGCGTTCCACATCCTGACGGATGTTCAGGCAAATCACCAGCAGCGTGGCACAGACAGCAGCCAGGCCGACAATCCACCGCCATCCGATGCCGCGTTCCTGCGCACCTGCCGCCAGCATGAGACGACGGCGCAGTTGTTTCGGCGCCCTTGCTTCCGGCGCAAGATAGGCGAATGAACTTGTCAGCGAAGCGGCCCGCTGCAAACCCGCCACCGTCACGGCATCTCCCGATTCCAGACGCGCACGGATTTCGGCCATTTGCTCCGGTTCCAGCAGACCCAACGTAAAGAGTTCGTAGAGAACGTCCTGATCGAGCGGATCGAGATTTTCAAGCGACATGGAAACTCTCCCGCAACGTGCTCAGTGCCGTTCGCACCCAGGTTTTGACAGTTCCGAGGGGTTGTCCCAGCTTGTTTGCCATCTCCGACTGCGATAACCCTTCAAAATAGGCCAGTTCGAGGACCGCGCGTTGATTCTCGGTCAACTTCGAGAACGCCGATCGAATCCTGCGTGCCTGTTCCTGCTCAAGCATCCTGTCTTCTGTATGGACGAAAAGTGTGAGCCTTTCGGATGAAACTAACTCAAAAGTGTTTGCCTGCTGCTGCCCCGCGCTCGATCTCAGATAGTCAATGGCCCGATTGCGCGCAATCGTCAACAACCAGGGACCGATCCTGCCTCGCCCTGCGTCAAACTCAGTAGCTCGGGTCCAGGCGCGCAAAAAAGTCTCCTGAGCCAGTTCCTCCGCAACCGAAGCATCGCGCACAATGCGCAGGATGATGGAGAATACGACTCGCGAATACCGGTCGTAAAGATCAGACATTGCTTGAGGATCACGTTTTTTCAAGCGCTCAATGAGCTCTTGATCGTTGCCCCCCAATACCTCAGCGAACAGGAGAAACAGGTGCCAGATCACGCGGTTTTGACTCGACCCTTCTGATACAAACTGTTCTCCTGTATATACTGTGCCACCCGGAAAGGCAAGCCCTCTACCGCGGCTCCAGCAGCAAGTTGCCGCCGAATTTCGGTGGAACTGCCAGTGAAATGAACAGAATCCAGCCGATGTACTTTCGCCGCGGGAGGAATTGCATATTGGAATCCGGGTCTCGATGCGACGATAAACTCCGTCATCCGGAAGACCTCTGCCACACGGTACCAGGTTAGAACCTCGGCGAAGGCATCAGCGCCAATCAGGAAGTAGAATCGCGTACGATCTCCATACTGGATTCGCAACTGTTCGAGCGTTGCAATGGTATAACTCTTGCCATCGTGATTCTCGATATCGCAAGCCTCTAGGCCCTCGTGCCCTTCGCAGGCCAGTTGGACCATCTTCAGTCTCTCGACATAAGAAGCGCCCGTCACAGACTCCTTATGCGGCGGATAGCGATTGGGAATCAACAACATTCGATCGAGCTCAAAGGTCTGCAATGCAGCCTCAGCGACGGCAAGGTGTGCGTTGTGGATCGGGTCGAAAGTTCCCCCGTACAGCCCCAGACGCATTACTTCTTGCTGAGGTCGAGGAGACGGATGTTCTTGAATCGTGCTTCCATCCCAGGTCCCGCATGGAGTTGGAGGGCGATGATCCCGGAAAGCTTCGTGGGGTCGTCCAGTTCGGCCGTCTTCAGCCCGTTGATGGTGATCTCGATATGCGGCCCCTTCGCGCGGATGATCATCGAATTGTACTCGCCATTTTTCACTACCGTTTCGGCTTTCCCTTTCCACCCATGCACCATGATCCCACGCGTACCCTTTTCGTCGTAGATGCCCCCCCAGTAATTCTTCTCCGCGGCATCGGCCTGCAGACCCTTGACGACGAATTCCGGCAGGCGCTCAGAGCGGAACTGGACACCGGAATTGTAATTGCGAATCAGCATGTCAAGACGCAGTTCAAAGTCCGAGTACTCCTTCTTGGTAATCAGGAAGGTGTTATGTGGAATCTTCCGCTTGTCGGTGTTGCCAACAATCTCGCCATTGGAAACGCTCCACAAGTCGGGCTCGCCTTCCCAACCTTTCAGGGTCTTGCCGTCGAAGAGAAGTTGAAAACCTTCCTTCTTTTCTTCTTTTGTGAGCTTATTCTGGCCAAACAGGGAAATCCCGAGCAGGGTCAATCCGAGAAGACGCGTGATCTGTCGCATATTGATCTCCATCGTATGACGATTTCGCCAACAACGCGAAATTTTAGCGTTTGTCGAGAGACCGGCCGCGCTCGTAGCGCTCCGACAGCACCCCGTACTTTTCATCCAGCTCGATCACCACTCGTTGATGCGCCGTGCCGGGTTGTGCGGCCAGTTCCTCAATCATCACCACCCATGCATCATCATTCATAGACCGGTTCACCTGCCAGCGCGGCCAGCGGGCCCAGGCGGTGAAGATTTGCGCGGCATGAGTCCGCCCTGCAGCCTGTAAGGCCAACCCGGACGCCACGCTTGGATTGGGACGGAAGTAGGTTTGCCCGCTCTCCGGATCGAAGTAGTCGAAGAGATCGACATCAATCACCTTGATCGCCGTTCCAATGTCGACCAATCCCCGAAACTGGAGGGGATTGATGACCGGGAAGACATCGTAGCGTAACGGCGCGATGCCCTCATAGACCCGGGAGCCCAACTCAGTCAAAGCCTGTTGCCGGAAAGAGTAGCGAACGCCAAACCAACCAAAGCTCAACAGAATGAACACCCACATCGTCACCGCGCCGCTACTCGATTTTGCCCCGATCTCCTGATTCACCAGCTTCACCAGCAAAGGCAGAAACAAACCCAATCCCAGCAGCAGATACAGCACCGGATCCTGGAACCACTCGATCTTCAACGAGTAGGCCCGGTCATCGAAGGGCAGAAAGATCCGCGCGCCCCGGAAGGTAAGCCAGTCGACAAAGATGTGTGACAGCACACAAATCGTCGCCAGCTTCCAGGCGCCCATGAAGTCGATCGTGCGGCGAAAGACATAACGGACGCCGATGGGGATCGTCAGCGCCATCAACGGCGCAAAGAAAATCGCATGCGTGAAGTGCCGATGCCAGTTGAGGATGTCCACATTCCAGGGAAAGAATGCGAGGGTATCGACGTCCGGCACGCTGGCCGCAAAGAAGACAATCCACTGCCAGTTGGGCGTAAACTTCTTGCCGCCCGCCTGGCCGATCGAGAAGCCAACCGCAGTATGAGTGATGGGATCCATTAGTGCGCCACGGGGGTCAGAATCGACAACGCGTCGGGAACGATCTCAAGCTGTGCCGGCAACTGTCCAAACTCTTCCCCATCGAGTTGCAGATAGATCGGCTGCCCGTTGGCCGCACTCAATTCCAATTTGTCGACCAGATGCACATGCACGCCTGACATCCCTCGATGCTGATTCACCAACACTCCCGCCAGATACTTCATATACCGCACCGCAAATCGCCCTTCAAACAAAACCATTTCCAGTTTCGGGTCGGAAAGCCGGATCGTTTTTGCGATCTCCAGATCGCCGCCGTAGTTGCGCACCCGGCTGGCGAGCGCAAAACTGACCTTGCTTTCCCCTTCGCTCGACTTCACATGCAACTCCGGCAGGCGCCGCAGCGAAGCCCCAAAACCAGCAATCCAATACGCGACCTTGCCCAGCTTCTTTTTCACGTTCTTGTCGACATCGCGGACAATCTGCGCGTCAAATCCAGCACCAGCCATGGCTACAAAATAACGGCTCGCCCCTGTCGCCGGCGTGCACAGCCCAAGCGCAATCCGCTGCGGCTTCCAGCTTCCTGCCGCCTTTGCGGCGCGCAATAAATCCGTCCCGATGCCTAATTCGACGGCCAGGCAATTCGCCGTTCCGCCAGGCAACACCCCGAGCAGCATCTGCGAACCAGCCATCCCATTCACAACTTCGTTGATTGTCCCATCGCCCCCCGCCACGTAAACCGCAGCCGCACCCTCGCGAACGCAGCGGCGCGCCAATTCAGCGGCGCTCCCCGGACCGGTTGTCGGGAGGAGTTCCACCGAAACATTTTGAGCTCGCAGTGTTTCGAGAGCGGCGGGAATCAATCCCGGATTGCGCCTGAGTTTGCCCGCAATCGGATTAAATATCAAATAGGAGGTCAAGGGTCTCGCTAAACTGTTAGCTTAGCGCCCTCATGGCATCAGCTGCATCTTCTCCCGCACAGCGCATCCTCGCGTTACGCGAACTCATCGAGCATCACGAACATCAATACTATGTTCTGGACGCGCCCGAGATCTCGGACGCCGACTACGACAAGTTGATGCGTGAGTTGCTGGCTTTAGAACAAGCGCATCCGGAACTGGCCAACGAGTGCTCTCCCACTGTCCGCGTCGGCGGCAAGGCCCGCGAGGGCTTTGTCAAAGTGCCGCACAGTTCCCCGATGCTTAGCCTGGACAACGCACTGAACGAAGCCGAACTCCTGGCTTTTGATCGCCGCGTCCGCGAGTTGCTTGGTGACGAGCCGTTTCGCTATGTCGCCGAACTCAAGCTTGACGGCCTCTCGATGGCCGTCCACTACAATCACGAGCGGCTGCAGAAGGCGATCACCCGTGGCGATGGCAGCGTGGGCGAGGACGTCACAGAAAACGCCCGCACCATTCGCAGCCTTCCGCTCCGGGTCCAGCAGTCCGGCGCTTTTGAAACCCGCGGCGAAGTCATCATGACCCGCCGCGCCTTTGAACGACTGAACGAACAGCGCGAGCAAGACGCACTGCCGCTTTATGCGAATCCACGCAACTCCGCCGCAGGTTCTCTCCGTGTCCTCGACTCGACCGTCACCGCCGCGCGCCAGCTCGAGTACATGACCTATTTCTATTTTGTCGATGGCCAACCCGCCCTCGACAGCCACTGGGATTCGCTCGAACATCTCAAGAGCCTCGGCTTCAAGGTCAACCCCGAACGCCGCCTGTGCAGCAACGTCGAGGAGCTGATCGCATTCTGCAACGAGTTTGAAGTCCGGCGGGAATCGCTTCCTTACGAGATCGATGGTGTGGTCGCAAAGATCGATTCGATTCCACAACAGCGCAAGTTGGGCTACACCTCTAAAGCCCCCCGCTGGGCGATTGCCTATAAGTACGCAGCACGCGATGCGGAAACAATCGTCGAAGACATTCTGATCCAAGTGGGCCGCACCGGTGCGCTCACTCCCGTCGCAGCATTGCAGCCCGTTGCGGTCGGCGGTGTTACGGTCGCCCGGGCAACGCTCCACAATGAGGAAGAGATCGCACGTCTCGGCCTTAAGATCGGAGACACCGTCCTGGTGGAACGCTCCGGCGACGTGATCCCGAAAGTAGTAAAAGTGGTTTCGTCCGCGCCAGAGGGCAGAAGCTTTGCGATGCCCACCGAGTGCCCCATCTGCGGGGGCCCGGTGACGCGCCTGGAAGGAGAAGTCGCCGTCCGCTGCGGCAACGTCAACTGCCCGGCCCGGCTGAAGCAATCGATCGAACACTTCGCCTCGCGTACCGTCATGGACATCGACGGCATGGGCGAGGTGCTGGTGGATCAACTGGTGGAAAAAGGCAAGATCAAGAATGTTGCCGACCTCTACGAGCTGAAGCTGGAAGAGCTCGAAGAGCTGGAGCGAATGGGCAAGAAGTCTGCCGCAAAGATTGTGCAGAATATTGATGCTTCGCGCAAGCGGCCTCTCGCGCGCGTGATCGCCGGCCTCGGAATTCCGTTCGTTGGCTCAAGAACGGCTCAGATCTTGGCCGACACCTTCGGCAACCTGAAGGACATTGCTGAGTTTCCAGAAGAGCGGCTGCAGGGAGCCGAAGAGATTGGCCCCAAGGTGGCGGCCGCGATCCGTTTCTATTTCAGCGACGATCGCAATCGGGAGTTGGTCCAACGCCTGCGCGAAGCCGGTCTCACAATGGAACAAGAGGTGAAAGGCAAAACAGTCGGGCCACTCACCGGCCAAACCTTTGTACTCACCGGCACCATGCCGACGCTGAAGCGGGAGGAAGCCAAGGCACTGATCGAAGAGGCAGGTGGAAAAGTTTCAGGAAGTGTCTCTAAGAAGACAACCTACCTCGTCACGGGCGAGGACGCGGGCTCTAAGCTGGATAAAGCGAAGGCCCTCGAAATCAAAATCATTGAGGAAGCCGAGTTGCTCGGACTTCTAGGGAAGTAAACAGGATAATGAAAGCGTTTTTAGCATGGCTCGTCACGCTCGGGCCCTTTGGTCTTTTCTTAATTGCCACCTTGGACTCCACCGGAATTCCAATTCCCGGCGTGGTCGACACGCTGCTGGTTGTCATTGCAAACCGCACCCCGGCACTTGGATATTTCTGCGCCTTCCTTGCTACGGTAGGCTCACTCATCGGTTCGATGATCTTGTTTATGATCGCGCGCAAGGGTGGCCAGCGCTATCTCGAAGAAGCAACCAGTGGCGAGCGTGGCCGTAAGTTCCGCCGCTGGTTCTCGCACTACGGACTCATCACTGTTTTCGTCCCTTCGCTCTCCGTCATTCCAATGCCGCTCAAGGCTTTTGTGGCCTGTTCCGGCGTACTCGGCATCCGTCCCCTTTACTTTGCACTCGCGATTCTTGCGGGCCGCATCCCCCGCTACTTCTTCCTCGCCTGGCTCGGCCAGGAAATGGGTGACCATGCAGGGGAATGGATCAAGGCTCACACGCTCCACTTTGGACTGGGACTCGCCGCGCTCGGCCTCGTCCTTCTCATGCTGGTCCGCCTGGGCAATAAGGAAAGCGAAGTGATCGACACGGGATCGCCCTCCGCGTCTGCCTCTCGATAGACCATCAGCGAATCACAGATGACCAACCGGCCCGGCGTATGATGGAGCGCCGGGCCGGTTCTTGTTCTTGCTGGCCCGCACCACCTGGCAAGGACAATCCAGCTAGCGGCTTAGCAGGAAACGCACCTCAATCGGAGCCTGCACCTCCACCGCCTGCCCGTTCAACAGCGTCGGACTGTACACCCACTGCCGCACTGCCTCCAGCGCCGCATTCACCAACAACGGGTGCCCACTGAGCACTCGCAGCTCAGCAATGCGCCCGTCCTTTGTGATCACACCATGCAGTTGCACGACACCTTCAATGCGCGCGTTCTTTGCGATCGCCGGATAAATCGGCGTCACGCGATGCAGCAGTTTTGAGGCGAGCACATTCCCGCCGATCGCCAAGGGCGCCGCAGGTGCGGCTTTCGGCGTCTCTGGCGCCACCGGCTTCTGCGGTGCGGGAACAGCGATGCTTGGACCAAGCACCGAACCCACGACTCCGCCCGGAATCAATGGGGAGGAACCTACGACTGGCCCAGCTTCGAAGAGCTGATCCATCGTGATGGCAGTTGCCGCAGCAGCAGCCGGGCGCGTTTGCGGGATGTATTCCAAGACTCGTCGTGACAACGGCGCCGCCGCACGCTGGGTCACGCTCGAAGCAATGACCTTGATCGCATCCTTGAACCTGGGCGCAGGCGGCGCGATCCGCAAATCCGGCAGTTCCGGCTGCGCGATCGGCATCCACAAACCGAGACACAGCAATCCCCCGGCAATGCCACTCTGCAACAGAAGCGAGCCTGAAAAGCTGAAGAGCCCACGGCCACTTTCGTTCTGAATTACCGCTGTTTCAAACATATGTCTTGCCTCCTGCCCCATCAGACACCTCGCTTTCCACCGAAGTTCCCATAAACTATTCACGTGACTCAACGACTCAGCCGCCGAACTCTCCTCGCACTCCCCTTCGCCATCCACGCCAGCGCCAAGACAACCGAAGTCCGCGTCAAAGAGATCCGGGCGAGTTATGAAGACTTCGTCTATCGCACCCCGATCAAGTTCGGTGGCAACATCGTCGACAAGGTCACGATGCTGAACGTCCATACGGTCATCGAAGACGGCCTTGGCAAATCGCAGAAAGGCTTCAGTTCGATGTCGATGGGCAACGTCTGGAGTTTCCCATCCAAGGTCATGAACTACAACGACACGCTGGGCGCGATGAAGTCTCTTGCGGCAGAAGTCGAGCGCATCACCAATGCATCGAAAGCGACTGGCCATCCCATCGACATCAGCGTTGCGCTCGAAGATCAGTTCCTCGCCGCCGCTGCCGAGATCTCGCGCAATCTGAAAGAGCCCATCCCCAAGCTCTGCTCGCTTGTCGTGATGAGTCCTTTTGACGCCGCCATCCATGATGCGTATGGCAAGCTGCTCAATCGCAGCAGCTACCAGACTTATGGCAAAGACTGCATGCGCAAAGATCTCAGCCATTATCTTGGAAAAGGATTTGAAGGCGAGTATCTCAGCCAGTATGTGACCGCGTCGCCCAAGGCCACGATGCCGCTCTACCATCTGGTGGGAGCAGTCGACCCGATTGAGAGGGCCGATATCAAACAGAAGGTGGGCGACGGACTCCCCGAAACTTTCCACGAATGGATCGTCTTCAACGGCCTGCGCAACATCAAGATCAAGTTGAATGGAGAAGACAACAAATGGGATCAGGACCGCATCCTTGCCGTCCACCGCGCCTGTCTCCAAACCATGCCCAAGATCGGCCGCAAGGATTGGGTCTACTCGCTCGACTTCAATGAAAAGTGTCCGAATGTGGCCTATCTCATTGAAGTGCTGAAGAAGGTGCAAGCCTCGGACGCAATCGCCTACCAGCGCATCCAATACATCGAGCAGCCGACCAAGCGCGACCTCAAAGCCGACCGCGCCAACGTGATGCACGAAGCGGCAAAGCTAAAGCCCGTCGTGATCGACGAGTCCCTCACCGATCAGGAAACCCTCATGTATTCGCGCGACCTTGGCTATTCCGGCGCGGCGCTGAAAGCCTGTAAGGGCCAGTCACAAGCGCTGCTCATGGCCGCGGTTGCACAGAAATACAAGATGTTCCTTTGCGTCCAGGACCTCACCTGCCCCGGCGCCAGCCTCATCCACTCAGCAGGCTTGGCCGCACACGTCCCTGGTGTCGCCGCCATCGAAGCCAATGCGCGCCAATACTGTCCCGTCGCGAACCGCGCGTGGGAATCACGCTTCCCCGGAATTTTCAACATCAAGGATGGTCTGATGAAAACCGGTACTCTCACTGGAAACGGTCTGAGCGCCATCGCCTGAGAATTGGCACAACGATTGCACTACGGGTGTCAGGAGACTGACACCGACATGAATTCTCTGCAGCAAACACCCTCCCAGCGTGCCAATTCGGCAATTGACCTGAGCCGTTTCGATCATCTGGTTCAAACTGACACACACACACCGCTCCGCCGCAACGATCTACTCCCCGACGGCAGCTATGAAGTTCGTATCGAGAACGCGGAGCTCACAGTATCGGCCCGCTCTGGCAATCCCGTGCTGAAGTACACGCTCCGGATCCTCGGCCCATCGTTCACGAATTTCATGATGTGGAAGTATCGCGGGATTACAGAGAACACCATCCATTACATCAAGGACGAACTCGAAATCTGTGGGCTGAAGTTGGATCGCTTTTCCGAGCTTTCCAACCGTCTGCACGAGCTGATCGATCTCAAGCTGGAAGTATTCCGGAAAACACGTGGCGAAGACACCAGTATCTACTTCAAGCGGCTCATCGGACGAGAAGAAGAGCCTATCGACGATGACGATTTACCGTTCTAAGGGCCTCGCAGTTTGGCCAAGGAGCGCGAAGCCCTAACCCTTCTCCTTCTTTGTGTCGATCTAGTCCAGGATGAAAGCTGTTCTAAATTGGTTCCCGATCGCCGCTGGTCTCATCTTTCTACTGTCGCTGGCTTACCTGCAACGGGACCGGGCCTGGAGAGGCGAAAACGATTTCGTACAGCTCTACACCGGGGCCACGCTGGTCGGAACACCCGGCCTTTATTCTCGAGCGGAAAATCTGGCCGTAGTGCAGCAGGTCCTTGGACTGCAGATGGAATCTGTCGTCTACACCCGCCCACCCTTCTATGCCGCCTTGCTGAAGCCGCTCGCGCTGCTTCCCTATCGCGCAGCTTACGCTGTGTTTTCTCTCGCCAGCATTGCCAGTGTGATCTGGTTCGTCGTCCGGTTCTCCAGGGAGTGCCCCTCTTTGCCTATCTTTATGGCAATGAGCATCCCAGTGCTCACAGCGATCTGCGGGGGACAGGATACCCCGTTCTTGCTGGCAATCCTTGGGGCGTCCCTCCTCCTCACAAGAAGCGACAGAGACTTCCTCGCAGGACTGGTACTCTCCCTGGTCGCCATCAAGTTCCACCTGTTTCTCTTTGTGCCTCTACTCCTGTTGGTGAAAAAACGCTGGTGGATACTAGGCGGAGCAACCACAGGATCATTGGCGCTGACGGGACTGGGAATATGCGTTGCCGGAGTGGATTCCATCCTCAACTATGCCAACGTACTACATGACCCCTGGATCAACTTTAGCGCCACAATGATGCCGAATCTACATGGGCTAGTCACCGTGTTGCAAGCCGGCCCCACACTGGAAATGTTCCTTGTGGCGCTCGTACTGGCCGCAATCTCCTGGATGCTGTGGAGCAGCAGCAACTATGAGTTTCTTTTTGCGGCGAGTCTGGTCTGTGGACTGCTGGTGAGCTTTCATTCGGGAGTGGCGGATGAAATTATTCTGCTCCCCGTCTTCGTCTCCGTGGTCAAGACAACTTCCATGCCGTCCCTTCGAGTGGTGACTGCGCTCATTCTGACACCGATCCCCTCGCTCCTGGTTCTGGCGGATGCACCCTATAGCGCCTTCTTCCCCGTCATGCTGCTTCTCCTCCTTGGGTTGTTTTGCGCGGAGTGTGCGACAGGGTTCAAGAGGGTGCTAATGCCCAGCCGTTCCTGAGTCCCAGAAACAGACGGAACACCATGGTTTACTCTGGCGATGCCCCGAGATTCCGTAAGGCCTGCCGTGCCAGGGCTGCAGAATCCGCATCGGAACTTACCGCCGCCGCATTCAAGTGCTGAACCGCGCCCGCTCGCTCGCCCATCGCCATCAGCACTCGCGCCAGATCGAGATGTGCCCGTCCAGAATCCGGCCGGATCGCTAACGCCTGCTCATACTCCGCCCGAGCCAGGTCGAGTTTCCCTTCTCTTGCCCAAATGCCTCCCGAGATCACCCGAGCTTCTACAAAATTGGGCTGGATCCGCAACGCAGTATCGAGATGTGTCCGTGCCGCTTCCCAGTCATTCTTCCGAATCAGCGCCAGCGCATACTCAAACTGATCTGGCGCAAATTCAGGCCGCAACCGGACGGCCGTCTCAAAGTGAAAAAGCGCCTGCGCCTCATCTCGGCCAGCAAACAGCCGGCCGAGATTTCCATGTGCCGTCGCAAAGAACGGATCAATCTGCAACGCCTCTTGAAACGCTGCTTCCGCGCCCGCGCGATCCCCCAGCTTCGCCAATCCCGCTCCTAAACTATTCCTCGCTTCGAGCAGATCTGGATCGATTGCAATCGCCTTCCTCGCCTTCTCGACAGCAGTCTTGGTCTGGCCCTCCGCGGAATCCAGCAGTCCAAGCTGATGCCACGCAACAGCGTCTCGTGCATCTAGCGCGATCGCCCGCTGCAAGGCTTCTCGAGCGCCTGCCGCGTCATCCGATTCCTGCAGCGCAATCCCTAACAATCGCTGGGCCCGAGCCGACTTCGGCTGCAAGCGGGCGGCTTCCCGAAATGCAGGCACGGCCTCAGCTGGACGCCGCAACTGCTGCCACGCGTTGCCAAGCATCACATAGGCCTCGCTAACGGGGGCGGACGAACGTCGCAGCAACTCTTGCAGACGAGGAATCCCTCCCTCCAAATTCGACCCATGCATCACCTGCGCCACCGCGACATAGAGTGGGTCCGCTTTCTGAGCAAACAAGTATGGAACGACTTCGCCGCGATACTCCTCCTCTTTCGAGAGATGAGGTTCCGCTCGCGCAGCCAGCAGATTTGCACTCTGCGGACGGCGCTGGATCCAGTGGTCTGTCATCACGACATGGACAACATCCTCCGTCCTCCGCTTGGGCATGTGACAGCTCGCGCAATCCGAACCCTCCGGATGATTGCCGGAAGCGCGCAAGCTCTGCGCAGAATGACATTTTCCACACGAGGCCAGTGCCTGGGTTTTCTCTTTCACGTGTGGGTTATGGCAGGTCGTACAAGTAAGGGTTTCGCTCTTCAAGTAGCAAGCGGACTTCCGCAAACGATAGGCAGCACTCGCAATCTCAAACTTATCGTCATGCCCTGTCCCTGGCGCATGATCAAAATGCAGAATATACCCTTCCAGCTCTTCACGAGGGCCGTACGAAAAAGGCGCGCGCTCAAATCGCCGGATCATGCTGGGCAAGCTACCACTGGTCGTCTCCAGATGACATTGCAGGCAGACTCGATCCTGTTGCTTCGAGGGCAATCGTGCAGGATTCAGAATCTCATCTCGGATCGCAGCGCGCGGAGACGCACGCTTCGCCGCAGCAACATGACGGGTTCCATCCCCATGGCAACGCTGACAGCCGATTCCTTCCGGAACTTCGCCGGTATAAATCGGCTCGCTTCCAATTGCGACACTTTCCACCGGAATCCGCGGATAGGCGTTGTGGCAGAACATGCAGTCATAGTCCACCTTGCGCCGGGTAGCAGGCGCCGCATGATCAAAGCCCGGATTCATCGCGAAAAACCCTCCATTCTCCGCATACCAACCGAGCGGCAATTCGAGCAGCGCGCCCTTCGCATTGCGATGGAGAAAGGTCTTGGCGTGATTGCCAGATCCCAGGACGTAATCGATCGGCAACTCCTCGACGTGAATTTTCTTTCCCGCGGCATCCACCTGCCATCTCCGATGGAGAAGCTGCTTGCCACTCGGAACGATCGAGAAGTAAGTCCTCGATTTCTCGTGAAAGAATACCTTTTCGGTGGCGAGACTTCCCGTCGATCGCACTTTCGAGAAGGACTGCGCCATTCCTGTTGCCCGATAGCTCTCCGCGATGGCAGAGTGACAGCTGGCGCAGACCGCATCCGATGTCTCCTGCGCCAGCACCGCTCCGCCCATCAGCACCAGCCCGAACAGTCTCTTTGCAAGCGTTGCAAACCAATGAGAAAGAATCTCAAGAAAACGGTTCATCCCCTTGCCGCTCATAGATCGTGAGTATATGATCTCTAATATTTAATCTCCACTTCAGGACCCCATGAACAAATTTCCCCGGTCTCTACTCGTGATCGCTTCGCTCCTCTGCAGCTATGAACCGATCCACGCCCAGGTGCTATCCGGCTCTCTTGTCGGGAATGTCACCGACTCTTCTGGAGCTGCCGTTGCCGGCGCAATCGTCAAAATCACCGAGGGAGCCACAGGCCAAACCCGTGAACTCGAAGCAAACTCGAGCGGCACCTATACCATCTCCACAATCCCTCCCGGCACCTATACCGTCTCCATCGCGAAGGCCGGTTTTCGCAGCCATGTGGCATCTTCGGTGATCGTTCGACTCAACACCGTAGTCCGCGTTGACGCCGTTCTCGAAGTGGGTGCGGTCAGCGATAGTGTCGAGATCAGCGCGCAAACCGCCATTCTGCAAACGGACAAGGCCGACGTTCACTCCGATATCTCCTCCACCTCACTGCAGAACATTCCCCAGCCCACCAGAACCTACCAAGGGATGTTGGCGCTGCTGCCCGGCATCGCACCCCCTTCGGCAAGCAGCGGCGGCACCAACAATCCTTCCAAGTCCATGCAGATCACCGCGAATGGCACCAGCCGGAGCGGCACCAATTTCCGCATCGAAGGTGTCAGCGCGACCAATCCCTGGGTCCAGTTCTTCTCTAGCTATGTGCCTTCTGTCGAAGCCATCGAGACTGTCAACGTCGTCACCACCAGCCCGGACGCAGAGCAAGGTCTGGCTGGAGGGGCCAGCGTCAACGTACAACTCAAGAGCGGCACCAATAACCTCCATGGTTCCCTGTACGCTTATCACATCAATAGTGCAACCAAAGCGCGGCCCTTCTTCATGCCCGCATCGCAAGGCATCCCGAAGCTCGTCAATAATGATGTCGGCGCCACACTGGGTGGCCCCTTCATCAAGAACAAGCTCTTCTTCTTCGCCAGCTATGAGGCAGATCTCATCCGCCAGGGCTCAGCGCAGCTCACCACAGTGCCCACGAACGATATCCGGAGAGGCATCATGACCGCATCTCCCAATGAGATCTACGACCCAGCCAGCCTGGACCTCAACGGCAAGCGTACTCCTTTTCCGAACAAGACAATTCCGGCAAGCCGAATCAGCCCCATCGTCAACAAACTGGTCGCCCTCGTTCCGCAACCCAATATTGCCGGAGCGCTGGTCTCCAACTATTACGTCAACACCCCGATCCTCTACGACCTGCACAAGCTCGACACAAAGTTCGACTGGAACACCACGTCTAAGCTGCGCGTGGTCGGGCGCTTTGCCCGGCAGCCCTATAACAACGTCCAGAACACCATCTTCGGCGAGATCCTCGGCGGCTCCCCCAACTACATCCAGAACGGCAGCACCATCGCACCCTCCGGCACGGTCACCTACGTTGCCAGCCCCAATATTGTCGTCGATGGCACCTTTGGCCTCCAACTGGTGGACCAGACTCTCTTCCCGCCCGGAACCGATAAAAAATACGGCTCAGACTATCTCGGCATTCCGGGAACGAATCTTGGCGCCACCCCACTCTATGGCGGCATGCCGCAGTTCAGTGTCAGCACCTATAGCGGCTATGGCTACTCGTACACACCGCTGCAGTACAAACAGAAGACCTTCCAATACACTGGCAACGTCAGTTGGATCAAAGGCTCGCACAATATCCGCTTTGGCGTTGACCTCAACCGCCAGCACATGGATCATTTCGAGATCGCCCCCACAAACTTCACCTTCAACGGCAATGTGACAAGTCTTCCTGGCGGCGTCGGCCCCAATCAGTTCAACAGCTATGGAGACTTCCTGCTCGGGCTCCCTGTCAGCTATACGAATAGCCGTCAAACCGTGCCGATGATCACGCTGCGCAGTTGGCAGCAGAGCCTCTACATCCGTGATCAATGGCAGGCCACACGCAAGCTTACCCTCTCGCTTGGCTTGCGCTGGGAACACTATCCCGTCCCGACCCGCGCAGACCGCGGCATCGAACGTTTTGATCTGAAGACGAATCAATATCTCATCTGTGGCGTCGGCCCCATTCCGCGCGATTGCGGCATCAAGGTCTCAAAGTTACTCTTCGCCCCACGAGTCGGAATCGCCTACCGCCCCACGGAATCAACTGTCATCCGGCTCGGCTACGCACTCAGCCCAGAGCAGATCAATATGGCTCGCGACGGAATCTCGAACTACCCGGTTCGCGTGGACTATAGCGCCACTGGGGTCGATTCGTTTACGCCCGTCGGCACCCTCGCTGCGGGCATTCCCGAGATTGCTTCTCCAGACATCAGTAAGGGCGTGATCCCGCTCCCGCCGGGAGCAAGCTTCAGTACCAATGACGAGAAGTACGTCCGTGGCTATGTCCAATCCGCAAACTTAACCATTCAGAAAACGCTACCGAGCAACTTTGTTCTCTCGGCCGGCTATGTGGGCACCAAGACAATCCACCAGCACACGCGCTACAACGTGAACTATGGCCAGGTGGGAGGCGGTGCGGTGAGCCAGCCTTATTACAAGCTCGGAATCACTGCGGCCGCCCGCGTCATTCTGCCTATTGTCTCGATGAGCTACCACTCCTTCCAGACCACTCTCGATCGCCGCTTCTCCAACGGCATCACGTTCCAGGCAAGCTACACACGTTCCAAGTGGATGGGCATGTGCTGCAGCGAATCGGGTGACGGCGAACCGGCCATCCCGATCCCTGAGTACCGCTTCCTCACCCGCTCGCTGATGCCGGCGGATCGCCCGAATAACCTCCGGATCTCGATGCTCGCGGAGCTTCCCTTCGGCAAAGGCAAACACTTCGCGCAATCGAGTTTCGCCTCTGCCATCCTCGGCGGCTGGCGCGTCAATGGGGTCTTCAGCCAGTACTCTGGCACGCCATTCTCCGTCAGCGCCTCAGGCGCTTCGCTCAATGCCCCGGGCAGCACCCAGCGTGCGGACCAGGTCAAAGCAAATGTTGCCATCAACGGGAGCATCGCGTCCTACTTCGATCCTCTCGCGTTTGCTCCCGTCACCGCGGTCCGCTTTGGCACCGCAGGTTACAACTCCCTCCGTGGCCCAGGCGTCGTGAACTTCGATGCCAGCATCTTCCGCGACTTTAAGATCACCGAACGCTTCACCGCGCAGATCCGGGCCGAAGCGCTCAACGCCACGAATACGCCTCACTTCTCCAACCCCGGCGCGAACGTCTCGAATCTACAATTAAACCCCGATGGCTCCGTTCGCAATCTCGGCGGCTTCACGCAGATCACCAGCGTCAGCGCTCCCAGCCGGCTCACCGACGAACGTTACTTCCGATTCGGATTCCGGCTCGGCTTCTAAGCAGCTTGTACATGCGGAAGCCGTTCCAGTTTGTCCTCCTCGTTCTCTGCACTGGTGCCCTGCAAGCGCAGGACACCGGTGCAGAATTCTTTGAATCAAAAGTCCGCCCCATCCTTGCGACAAACTGCACCGGATGCCACAACAGCAAGATGAAAGCTGCCGGCATCGACCTCTCCTCCACCAGCGGAATCGCCGCTCTCGATGTGAACCGGCTCCTCGCCGTCGTCAGCTATGAGCAACGCGTCAAGATGCCTCCTACCGGGAGACTTGCCGCGAGCGACCTCGCGATGCTCAACGCCTGGAAGCAGATGGGCGCGGCACTGCCTTCCTATCAGGCCGCCCTCACCGCTCAAGCGCCGAATTGGCCAGAAGCGCGCCGCAAACATTGGGCCATCCAGCCCATTCAAAAACCCGGGATTCCCCTTGTAGCCAATACGGCCTGGGCGAAATCTCCAGTCGACGCCTTCCTTATGGCAAAACTCGAGAAAGCGGGCCTGCCAGCGCCCAAGCCTGCCGACAAGCGCAGCTTGCTGCGCCGCGCAAAGTACGACCTACTCGGCCTTCCTCCCACGGAGCAGGAGATCCGGACTTTTCTAGCCGATACCGCACCCGATGCCTTTAGCCGCCTCGTCGATCAGTTTCTCGCCTCGCCCCAGTACGGTGAGAAGTGGGCCCGCCACTGGCTCGACGTTGCTCGCTTCGCAGACACCGCTGGGGTCGATGAGAATGCGGCCTATACCGAGGCCTGGCGCTACCGCGAGTACGTCATTGATGCCTTCAATCGTGACCTGCCCTTTGATCGCTTCACCCGCGAACAGATTGCCGGAGACCTGCTGCCAGCCGAGGACGGCAGCGCGGTCAACACAAGAGGCATTGTCGCCACCGGCTTCCTGGGACTCGGTCCCAAGGCCATCGTCGAAATCGACAAGCGCAAGGAATTCTATGACGTTGTCGACGAACAGATCGACACGACATCGAAGGCATTCCTCGGTCTCACCGTTGCCTGCGCCCGCTGCCACGATCACAAATTCGACCCCATTTCTACCAAAGACTATTACTCGCTCGCCGCCATCTTCTCGAATACCCAGAGCTATGAGCAGCAAGTCAAACGTGGCTCGAGCGTCTATCTGACGCCGCTCGTCGACCAGCAGGCCTATGGCGTTTATAAGAAACACCAGGCCCGCATCGCGGCCAAGAATATGCAGGCCGCGGCGCTGCTCGATACGGAAATCTGGAGCGCGTCACAAACCCGCCTCTTCCCCCGCATTCCGGAATACATGGTTTCTGCCTGGAAGGTTCACCACCAGAATGCGAATGTTGAGGAGCTCGCGAAAACGCACAACCTTGATCTCCAGATCCTGAAAGGTTGGGTCAGGTATCTGGAGCCAGGTGGCTTCCGGCCCCATTTGAAAGAGTGGATGGACGCGCAGGCGGCTGACATCGACAAACTGGCCCAGGTCTACGCGGCCCGTTTTGAGAAAACCGCCAAACTTTGGGGCCCCATCCTCACCAAATGGAAAACCGATACCAACGCGGCCGCTCTCGCCGAAACAGAACTGCCCAAGACTCCCAACATCGAGTATGGTGACGCGGCAACGCGAGAGGCCTTCAACGAGCCGTCCACCCGCTTCTTCATCGACATCATTATCCCCGCGCGCACCCTCAATGACCCTACGAGCATCGATGGTCCCTTTGTGCTCAAAGAAGAGCGCCACAAGGACTTTCTCTCTGCGGCGATCCTCACGGAATGGAAAGCGCTCAAGGACCAGTCCGCCGCTCTCACTGCGGCTCTTCCTCCGTCGCCCCCAATGGCAAACTCTGTCGGCGAAGGTCCGGCTCTCAAGCAACATATCTTCATTCGCGGCAGTTACGACAATCCGGGAGCGGAAGTCGAGCGCGGCTTTCCGGAGATCATCCGCGGCAAGAGTAAGGTGGACGGTCCTGGCAGCGGTCGCAAGGAGCTCGCCGATTGGCTTACTCATCCCGCCAATCCCCTTCCCGCGCGCGTCATCGTCAACCGGATCTGGGGCTGGCACTTCGGCGATGGCCTCGTCCGCACACCGAACAATTTCGGCCTCACCGGCGATGCCCCCACCCATCCCCAATTGCTCGACTTCCTTGCCACACGCTTTGTCGAATCCGGATGGTCGATCAAAGCGATGCACCGGCTCCTGATGCTCTCCAATGCCTACCAAAGTGACAGCGGCATTACTCCCGCAATGTGGAGCATCGATCCGGGAAATAAGCTCTGGAGCCGCTTCAAGCGCCGCCGGATTGACATCGAGGAGCTTCGCGATACTTACCTCCAACTAGGCGGCACCCTCTCTCTGCGCATGGGCGGCATCTTCGATCGTGTCGAGGCGCCCGCGCCACGAAAGCGCGATGCCAATACGCCAGCCCCCTTCGACACCAGCCAGCGCCGCACCGTCTATCTCCCTGTCAATCGCAATGGCATCGCCACTCCACTGTCGCTGAATGACTTTGTCGATTCCACCACCAGTTCCGGCGCGAGATCAGAAACCATCATTGCCCCGCAAGCTCTCTATCTCATGAACAATGCGTTCGTAACGGCACGCGCCGCCGACTTCGCCAAGCAGGTGCTCTCCGCCGAAGGCCTGAGCGACGCCGGCTACGTCCGCCGAGCCTGGCGCCTCGCCCTCACTCGCGACCCCGACCCGGTCGATATCGAAACAGCCGTCACATTTCTGAAGCAACACCCTGTACAACAGGACGCATGGACGTCCTACTGCCGTGTCCTTCTCTCCACCAACCAATTGCACTACATCGATTAGGAGTACTTGAACATGGATCCCTATCTCCCCACGCGCCGCGCCCTCTTACGCCGCACCGCGTCTGGTTTCGGGATGATCGGGCTTGGCAGTCTCCTGGCCGCAGAATCGGCCCGCTCAGGACTCGCGCCGAAAGCGACGCACTTCCCTGCCCGCGCCAAGCGCGTCATCTTCCTGTTCATGGAAGGCGGCCCCTCGCACCTGGACTCCTTCGATCCAAAGCCGCTCCTCGATCGCGACCACCTGAAGCCTCCGCCCTTTGATCTCGGCCTCACGTTCAACGGCAGCATTGGTGGCAATGGCAACCTCATGAAGTCGCCTTATCGCTTCAAGCGCTATGGGCAAATGGGCATGCCTGTCAGCGAACTCTTCCCCCACATCGCGCAGCACGTCGACAAAATGTGTTTCTTGCGTTCCATGGTGGGCGAGGGGCTCGATCATGGTGGCGCGATGCTCCAGATCCATACCGGAACGGTGAATCTGACCCGGCCCTCCATGGGTTCCTGGATGCTCTACGGACTCGGCACCGAGAATCAGGATCTCCCCGGCTTCGTCACCATCAAGCCCCACCTCGGGCATAGTGGCGTCCGCAACTGGAGTTCCGCCTTTTTGCCAGGCAATTGCCAGGGAACGCCCATCGGCACAACGCAGGGAGCTAAGATCGACGATCTCAAGAAGGAGCCGATCGAGAATCTTGTCAGCCATCTCTCACCGGAGAACCAGCGCTATGAGCTCGATATGCTCCGGGCGATCAGCCAGCGCCACGCCGACGCGAACAAGTACGATGATCGTCTCGAATCCCGCATCCAGTCTTTTGAACTTGCGTTCCGAATGCAGGCAGAGGCTCCGGCTGCATTCGATGTCGAAAAGGAATCGGAAGAGACAAAAAAACTCTACGGGCTCGATTCTCCTGTCACACGTGACTTCGGATGGCAACTGCTCCTCGCCCGCCGGCTGTCGGAACGGGGAGTCCGTGTTGTCCAATGCACTCATCCTGGCTGGGATCAACACACCGAACTGGCCCGGCGCCACGCCGAACAAGCTCGCATGGTTGATCTCCCCATTGCGGGACTCCTCAAGGATCTCGAAGCCCGCGGGCTTCTCGAATCCACGCTCGTCATCTGGGGAGGCGAGTTCGGCCGCACTCCCTTCATGGAGCGTGACGGACGCGATCATAATCCCCACGGCTTCACCTATTGGATGGCGGGCGGTGGGGCCAAGCCCGGTTTCGTCTATGGAGAAACGGACGATTACGGCTACCGTGCCGTCGTCGATCGCATGCACATCCACGACTTCCACGCGACTGTACTCCACTTACTCGGTCTTGAACACGAACGCCTCACCTATCGCTACAGCGGTCGAGACTTCCGCCTCACTGACGTCGCAGGCGTTGTCGCCAAGAAGGTCATCGCCTAACCTCCTACCTGCGCCTCCGCTCCGCCACTGCGAGCCGCAGCGCTCGCACCAGAGGTAGATACTGTCGGCGGACATCGAACTGGCGTGGGAACGGCAACTCGAAAGCCGACAGTCCGGCTTAGTAACCCATCACCTTCCCGCCCCTGCGCCCATCGCTCCAACCCTGGCGCCATCCCGACTTCTCTTCAATCATGACGGCATGCACATCACCTTGACTCCGGTAGCGATTGCTCAGAATCTCCCCCTGCGCCTTCAACTTCTCCGCCACCTCGTAGGCAATCGCCCCCGGCTCTGCTTCCACCCGATCGGGCAGGTACTGGTGGTGCACCCGCGGAAACTCGATCGCATCCCGCAGACTCATTTTGAAGTCGATGATATTCGTAATCACCTCGATGAGCGTGTTCGGAATCGTTGCGCCTCCCGGACTTCCCAACGCAAACCAAGCCTGCTTCTGTTTGTTCAAAACAATCGTTGGCGTCATCGTGCTCGGAGGACGCTCTCCAGGCGGCAGCACATGCTTCCCTCCCCCGGAAAACGCGCCATAGATGTTGCCCAGCAACACACCTGTTCCCTTCGCCACCACCTGGCTGCCGTAAAATCCACTGAGCGTATAGGTGTTCGCGATCATGTTGCCCTCGGTATCGACAATGCTGAAGTGCGTCGTATCGGCACTCTCGCCCACCAGCCCTTCTAACTCCTTCGGCAAATCGCCCAATGCCTTCGATGGAGTCGCCTTGGTTGGTGAAATCCCCTCCGCCAGAGTCTTCGCATACGCCTTGCTCGTCAGACGAGCCACCGGAATCTCTTTATAGGCCGGATCTCCCGCAAACAGCAGACGATCCCGAAACGCACGTTTCATCGCCTCCACCTGCACCATCCGGTGCATCGCGCTCCCCTCCATCCCCAACGGCATCGGGAAATTCTCGATGATATTCAACATCTCGATGATCGCCATGCCACCGCTCGAACTCGGCGAACTCGTCAGGATGGGATAGCCGCGATAGCTTGTCTCCAACGGTTCGCGTGCGAATGCCTTGTAATCCTTCAGGTCAGCAGCCGTGATCAAACCACCATGAGCCTGGATGTCAGCAGCCATCCGCTTTGCCGTCTCGCCCTCATAGAACTCCCGGCCTCCCAGCTTCTGCATCCGCGCGATTGTCTCCGCAAGTGCAGGCTGTTTGAGGATCTCGCCCTGCTTCAACGGCTGATCCGATCCATGCAAGAACACACGCGCCGACTCAGGATACGGCTTCATCACCGGCACCTGCAGCTTCAAGATCAGTTCAATGCGCTGCGAAGCCGGAAAACCCTCTTTGGCCAGCTTCCGCGCAGGCTCGAGCACCGTCTTCCACGGCAGTTTCCCGTACATCTTGTGTGCGAGCGCCATGCCATCAGGCGTACCCGGCACTGCAATGCTCTTATATCCGGTTGCAGCTTCCTTTGCGTTAGCAAAGACACCATCCTTCGACGCCATCGGTGCACGCGCACCGTAGTCGATCATCTGCGCGCGGCCGTCGGCCATCCGCACAAGAAGATAGCCACCACCACCAAGATTCCCCGCCTCTGGATGCACAACAGCAAGTGCAAACGCAACCGCCACGGCGGCATCCACAGAGTTCCCACCCTTCTTCAGAATCTCCAGGCCGGCAAGTGTCGCATACTCATTGGTGGTTGCCACCATGGCCTTCTGCGCCCGCTCGGGCTGGGCCACCATCGCCCGCTCCGCCTCCAGCCGTAAGCCGGACTGCGATACCTCCTGAGCAAGCAATACAGAACAAGCGAGAGAGCTAACCAGGATCTTGAGATTCATTAACGCTCATATTCGCATGAGCTGCCGCGGGATTCATAGCGCGTGAAATCAGACGTACGAGTTTCCGGTACGGAAGCTCTTCGCGGGACGCAAACGGCAACCACTCGGAATCGCGCCAAGTCGAAAAGAACCAACGCGATAGCAACGCCATGTGCTCTTCCCGCTCTCGCAGCGTCGGCCGGGGCACAGGCAACATTTCGACAATCTGCCGCAAGCGCCGGTCCATCGATTCCCCTGCCTGCATCCGCATCTCAAAGGCAATCGGAGCTTGCCAGACACCCTGCAACAGGAAGTACAACGCAACGCCTTGGTCACGCTTCACCGCGCTCACCCCATTCGCATGCCGAATGTCCGTCGTGATCTCACTCACGGAGCGCAGCAGCGCTTCCACCTTCTCAAAACGCCGATGCTGCCGGGCTGCCTCTTCAAACTCCATGTTCTCGCTGGCACGATCGCGCGCATGCCCGATCGCATCCCCCAGACTGACACCTTGCGTCTCAAGAAAATTCACCAGCCGTGTGACTTCCCCGGCATACTCCGCCTCGCCGACAACCGCCTGGCAAGGGCGCATGCACTGATTCATCTCGCCATAGATACAGCCGGGATGATCCGGATTCGGCAACAGATCTTCTTCGCAACGGCGCACCTGAAAGAACTCGAGCATTTCCTTCTCCCAACGCTCGGCTTCCGCCCGGCTCCGGAAGGGTCCAAAGAACAGATTCTCTTTACCCGCCAGCCGGGAACTGACCAAGCTACGGGGAAACTCATTGCTCAACAGCACTTTCACGTAAGGCGGCGATGGCAGTCGCACCGTCTTCTTATAAGTCTCCGGGAAATGGAGCTTAGCCAGCGAATAGAAGGTCAGCGCCTGTTCAAGCCGGGTCGGCGTATTCCAGATCTCGATCCGAGTCGCGATCGCCCTCAGGTCCAGCAGGCGGCTTCCGTTCTTGGGGGCCAACAAGCGGCTCAAACGCCGCTTCAACATCGTCGTCTTCGCCAGATAGGGCGCGCCCGACCGCATGTGAATCAGAAACACTGCGGGGTCGCTGCTAACAGGCGGAATCACGCCCTCCCAGTCGAGGGCTAAATGCGCTTCAGCAATCATCCAATCTCAGCCACAGCCGCCGCCAGGTTCGCAGCCACATGCTCCGGCCGCCCCATTCCCACCAGCGCCGAAGTCACGCCCGGCGAGTATCGCGAATACTGAATCGCCACCGGCAAATGCTCACGCAATCTGCCCTGGTAGATCGTCGCACTGGCCACAACCCCAAGCCCCATCGCCGCCGCCTTCTCTGCCACCGGAGCCCCCTCCGTCAGCACCGCGTTCAACGGCAACTGGATCCAGCCAAAATTCGGCCCCGCCAGTGCTTTCACGCGATCGAGGTCCAGCATCCCGGGCACTCGATAGCCATCCCAGGTCGCAGTCCCATAGCTGCGGATCCGGCCCGATGCCACCAGCGCCTCGCATTTCTCAAAGGCCTTTGCTAACGCCGTCTCAAACTCATCGGGACTCAGGTTCCGGAGTTGGGTCTCGGGATTATGCAGATAGAAAATGTCGATCGTCTCAAGCCCCATCGCCTTCCGGCTCAAGTCCAGTTGCTCCTCAAGAAACGCAGGCTCCATCGAGTGCCCAAGCGAAGTGAAGCCAGCCTTGGTCGCAACGACAATCTCCTCGCGATGGCCATGAGCGACAATTGCTTTGCCGAGCGCAATCTCGCTCTGCCCATGGCGATAATTTCGTGCCGTATCGATGAAGTTGATGCCAGAGACCAGCGCCGCCTCCGTAGCAGCCTGGTACAACCGGTCTGCTTCCTCATCCACTTGTCCAAGATAGGATCCCAGGCCGAGATTGGAGATCATGAGTCCATTCACAGTCTGGAACCAGCGCTGCGCCGCCAGTTGCGGAAATCGAGCCGCAAAATGCGCGGTGCCTTCGGGAGTCGCAAAGCCAGTGAGCATCAAGTCCTAGTCTACAAGCCTAGAATTGTGCTGCATCGATCTTCTGCGCGATCTGTTGCCTCAGCCCATCCCGTTTCTTGGTCTCGGCGGCAATCTGGTCGCGCTGCCCCACGATCTTCGCATCGAGCGCAGCCAGATCACTTGCATACTTCTGGACCCGCTCCTGTTGCCCGGCCACCCCTTGCAGGCTCGAAAGATTGCGTCGCACCCGCTCCTGATCTGCCGCCGCCTCGGCGCTCTGGGCCGTCAATGTACGAATTGCCGCATCGGCATCCGCCATCTGACGGCGTAGCCCCGCCAGTTCCGCAATCACTCGTTTTCCTTCTGCGCTCAATCGGTTGGAGCTCAGCAGATAGGTGAGTTCCTGGTCGGGCAGATTCAGAATCCCCTGATCCTCACGGACGGTCTGCTCTTCTTTCACAACAAAGCTCTGCGCCGGCTCGCCGGTCAGCTTCACTTCAAAGCGATATGCCGTTGCCGTCTGTTCGCTTGGCTTCACACCCAGCAGCTTATAGTCGTACTTGATGCCGTGCTCGATCATCAGAGTCTTTGGTTTCTTATCGACATTGGTAATTTTGTAAGTCTTTGTCACCTCAGTCGTATAACGCCGGCTTAGGATCCCATTTGCAGCCTTGATTTCCACCAGCACTCGCGGTGCAAAATTTGAATCCTCCACCACCCGCGTCCCCAGATCGGCCGCATAACTCAGCAAGCGCTTCTCTCCGGCTTTGAAGGTATTCACCAACGCCTCACCGGCATAGATTCCGCCATCGTAAACACTGAGCGGACCGCCATCGAGAGTCTTGCCCGTCGAGTTCGTCAGTTCAGCAGAATTCAACGGATTCTCCGTTGTCGAGTTTTCGGAGTAAATCAGAAGCTTCCGTGCATTGATCTCTTGCTGCACAAACGGAATCATCGTGCTCTCGTTGCGCTTCACCGATACGGGCTGGCTGAACTTGTACTCAAAAAGCTCGCCGGCCTCACGCGTTGTCGTCTCCACCTGCACACTGGAGGTATCGGCCATCACCTGCATCTCGGCAGTCGCCGCATTCGAAGATCTCCCTGTACCGAACCTGGCAGAAGGCGCGGGCGCCGCGTTCATCTGCATCACTCCTCCGACAACTCCACCTGGAACCCCTCCAGCCAGCCCGGCAGAAGCCTTGTACATCTTCGGCGCCAGTGCCTTTTCCTCTTCTAACTCCGCCACCGAGCGCTGCAAAAACTTTGGCGCATACAGATTCGAAATGAAACTGATCGGCCGCCCCGAGATCACACTTAAGTCCACCCGCGACCAGTCTTCGCCCGTCGTGTTGTCGATAATCGCCCAACCTTCAAGCACTGGTTTCTTCGCCGCCCCGCTATCCAGCACCAACCGGTAGCTCGACTTCCAAACCGGCATCGGAATCGTATAAGCGACACTCAACTTCCGCGCCGCATCGCGCGCCGAATCAATATAGACACTCTTCTGCTCTTTACTGCGCGACGCATTCAAACTGCGGAGATACTCACTCAACTGCCGCTGCAATTCTGGATCACCAAGCTTCACTGAAGTCGCCGCGCCCAGATCGAAAGACTGGATCTCTCCATTCGGCAACAACACATTCACCATCTCGGTCCAGGTGGAAGCCTTCTCGCGATTCTGTGCCACGCGCGCGCCCACCACCTGCCCGCTCACTGTCGTCGCACCCATCTTCAACTCAATCGTTGCGCCCTTCAACTGATCGAGAAAATCGGTCAATGGCGTCCGGTCCCCCAGTTGAAAAGGAAACTCTGCCAGCTTGGATGCAATTGGGAGACTGGAATCATAGCGTACCCCCGATACGGAGTTCCCGGTCTGATCAAAAATCGTCAAACTTTTCAGAACGTCGTTCATTTCCCCAGCTTTAAAATCGAGACGAGCGGATTGTCCTGCAGGAATCTCTCCGCCCCGTTCAAAGTAGCCAATCCCGTGCTTATACAGAATCACTTTTCGCACCGGTAGCTCTGCCGCCAACATCGGCTGCACAACAAGAAAGATAGAAAGCAAACTGGTAGTTCTGATCATGGAATCCCCTAAGACGATTCTGACACCACAGCCGCTCACAGTGTTCCCTCTTCCAGCCCTCCAAGCCCTCAGTATCGAAGCAGGCTGGAACCAAACCGGGGCAGACTGGCAACGGCTCCTCAAACTCGCCCCCGCTCTATGTCTCGGCATCGAGCACCAGGGTGAACTCGTTGCCAGCGCCACCGCCATCACCTATGAAGACAAGCTGGCCTGGATCGGGATGGTCCTCACCCGCCCCAGTTTTCGGGGCCGGGGCGCAGCGCACACGCTAGTCACCGCGCTGCTCGACCGTCTTTCCGGCTACACCATCAAACTCGATGCCACCGCCGCAGGTGCAGAGATCTATCGCAAGTTGGGCTTCGTCGCAGAACAACCCATCGAGCGTTGGCGCCGCCTGGGACAAGCACCACAGATCCATTCGAGAGCTCCTTACGACCCCAGCCTGGACGCCAAAGCAATGGGAGCTAACCGGGCAGAGTTGCTGCAAGAACTTGCTGCTGACAGCGCCGTCTGGTCCGCCAGCGACGGCAGTTTCGCCATGCTCCGTCCTGGCCGCGAAATCGCTCATCTCGGCCCGCTCATCGCCACTTCCAAGGCAACGGCTCGCAATCTGTTGAGCCGCATCCCTACCCAGTCTGGGTGCTATTGGGACTTGTTTCCAGAACATCCGGATGCCCCCCAATTGGCGGCAGAGCTTGGATTCCAGCCCATCCGTCACTTACTCCGGATGACTCGCACCCAAACCCGGCAACCCCAGGATTGGCAACTGGCCTACGCCACTGCAGGTTTCGAGCTGGGTTAAGCAACACTGTTGCCACACAATGAGTCAATTACTAGGCTGACGCAAATAGATCCCTGCATATAATAGGTGAAAAAATCGCAACGATTAGAAACGCAGGAAGGACGCCACGTACCGGCGGCACACAAATGGGAATGCTATGGCTCACCCGGACTTCTCCCCTCACCGGGTTGGTCCTTTGCTTATCTTGCTTACTTCCGCCTCCTTCCTACGCGCTCGATCCGAAGAAACAGGCCGGACAGTACCTCCGCCGCACGTGGACCAGCGATAACGGGCTCATTTCGAGCGCAACCTTGCGGGTCCGGCAGGCTGCCGATGGCTACTTGTGGATTGCCACTCGCGACGGGCTAAGCCGCTTTGATGGTGTCCGCTTCCTAAACTTCCTCCCCGGCGTCACCCCGGGTTATTCAGGCGTCCCTGTACGCTGGCTCCTCCCTGCCCGTGATGGCAGTGTCTGGGCGGCAACCGACGCAGGAGTATCGATGTTCCGCAACGGCCAATGGAAAAGTTTCGCCGCTGAACTCGGGGTCCTTGGCAGTCACGCCACAGCTCTGGCGGAAGGCCGCAACGGAATCTGGGTTGGGGGGCGCAATGGAGTCACCCAATGGAAGAACGGACATTTTGAAACCGTCCCCTGGCTCAATCAGATGCCCAGCCGCACGGTACATCAACTGGTTGAAGACCGGAATGGCGTGCTCTGGATTGCAAGCTTAAAGGGATTGCTCCGTGTCGAGAACGGCAAAGTACAGGTGATTGAGGAAATAGAGGAACTTTCCGGGAAGCCAGTTTCAGCCGTCTACGAAGACCGGCAGGGTACGATCTGGGTCGGCAGTTGGGGAGGCACGATCGCCAGACTGCGCAACGGACAATGGGAGCGCCTCCCCTTATCTTCCTGGGTGGAAGTTCTGGCCCCCACCGCACCCCATGCCTTCAGTGAAGACAATGATGGCAACATTTGGGTCGCTGTCTATTATGGGGGCCTGGTGCGCATCCGGCCAGACGGCAAAGCGGACGTGCTCACAACACGAGGCGGTCTCCCCAGTAACGAAATCTACGATGTCTCAACGGATCGCGAAGGCAACGTATGGCTGGCCATCGCCAGTGGCGGCGGCATTCTCCGTCTATCGAATAACAAATTCACACGCTTTGGTGTTGCCGAAGGACTCCCCAACGATGGAGTGAATCAAATTGCCAAAAGTCCGGATGGGGCCATTTGGATGGCGACAAAAAGCTCCGGCATTGTGCGTATGGCCGCGGAGGGTATCAAAACCCTGAGCAAGGCCCAGGGGCTCCCCGTCCAGATGGCTCGTTCGATTGCTGCAACCCGCGACGGATCTGTTTGGGTCGGAACGACAGACGCCAATGTCTATCGCTACCGGCAGGGGCAGGTCAAACTGTTTGCACTCCCGGGAACTCGTGCAAGCGGAGTCAACACTTTTCTGGAGGACCGGCACGGCACATTGTGGGTCGGCTGTGCATCGGCTGGTCTGGCGCACATTCGCGGTGACGTTTATGAAGCCGTACCTCTGCTCAATGGCGAGGCGGTCACCATCCAGCACATGACAGAGGCGCGGGATGGTGCGCTCCTGCTCGCTACCGCAAATGGTCTTCTTCGTTACTTCGAGGGCAAGACAACTGTCCTCGAAGGATCAAGAGAAGAGCAACTCAGTTGGGTCGCTGAAGGAGATTCCGGTGATATCTGGGCCAGTTCTCCAAATGGAGGACTGCTCGCCTGGCGAAACGGCAAGCGATACCGGTGGAACGAGAAAGATGGGCTCCCCGACAACACGATTCATGGCTTCATCCGCTACCCGGATGGCAATTTCTGGCTCCAGTCCTATAGCGGCGTCGTGCATCTGGAGGAGAAGCATTTGTGGGCCCGGGCCAAGGGAGATCCAGGCCAGGTGCCTGTGGAGATCGTCACAGGCGTCGATGGCAACCAGTATCGCGAAACCTTCACCGGGCCCCTCTTTGATGACGGGCAGGGCGCGCTCTGGTTCCCACGCATCCGAGGCGTCTCGAAACTGGAACCAGCTCAAATCACTCGCAACCCGCTGCCTCCGCCGGTTGTCGTGGAGCAAGTCGAAGCAGATGGCAAACTCTTACCCCTAACGCAAACACTCCAGGTACAGCCGGGACGCGGCAATCTTCACATCCGCTACACCGGCTTGAGCTTCACCGCACCAGAAGCAAATCGCTTTCAATACCGCCTCGCAGGCTTCGATCAGAACTGGGTGGAGGCCGAGGAGCGCAGGGCCGCTATCTATACCAATGTTCCTCCGGGTACTTATCAGTTCTCCGTACGTGCCAGTAACAACGATGGGGTCTGGAGCGAGCCCTCGCAGCCCACCCAAATCACACTCTTGCCCCACTTCTATCAGACCTCTTGGTTTGCCGGTGGCTGTATTGCTCTCGCAGTGGTTGCAGGCTGGGGACTGCACCGCTGGCGGATGAGGCAACTCAGCGCACAGAAGATGCACCTGGAAGCACTCATCGCCCAACGAACGGCCGACCTGCAAAAAGCCAAAGAATCCGCAGAGATTGCCATGCGCGCGAAGAGTGAATTCTTGGCCAGCATGAGCCACGAGATTCGGACTCCAATGAATGCCGTCATCGGAATGTCTCAGTTACTCGCAACCAAGCCGCTCGATGCCGAATCGCGCGAGTATCTGGGAACCATTCGATCGGCAGGCGCCGCCTTGCTCACCTTGATCAATGACATTCTCGATACCTCGCGAATTGAATCGGGAAAAATGGAACTCGTCGATGAACCGTTCAACCTTCCAAGCTGTGTTGAATATGCAATCGAGTTGCTCGAAATAGCAGCAAATGCAAAGGGCATCGTTCTCGACTGCTACCTGGACCGGGACTTGCCACCTTGGGTCCAAGGCGATGGCGCACGTCTGCGCCAGGTGCTCATCAACTTGGTGGGCAATGCCGTAAAGTTCACAGATCGCGGCTCAGTCCAGGTCCGGGTGGAACGTAAAGAAACAAGGCTGGCATTCACGGTCACGGATACAGGCATCGGCATGGAGCCCGAAGCACTGGATCGTCTCTTCCAGGCATTCAGTCAGATCGACAACTCAGCCACACGGCGCTATGGAGGAACTGGTCTCGGTCTGCTGATCTCCCAGAAGCTGGTCAACCTCATGGGCGGACGAATCACGGTGGACAGCCGGCCAGGAGAAGGATCTACATTCCGCTTCGATCTGTCGGAGCGGCCTGCAATTGCCCCAAAGCAAATAACAGACGGCAAACAAGTCGTGGCGCCAGTAAGTGTTCGGGGCCTCCGGGTACTTGCGGCAGAAGACAATCAGGTCAACCAGCTTGTCATCCGTGGCTATCTCGATCACCTGGGTTGCAGCTCCACAATCGTAGCCTCCGGACTCAAAGCACTCGAGGCTCTCGAACAGAAAGAATTCGATGTGATGCTCCTGGATGTCCACATGCCGGAAATGGATGGACTCACCGTCGCAAGACGAGTCCGGGCTGAGTTTCAAGAAGCGGTGCGTCCCCGGATGATTGCGCTCACCGCAAGCGCCTTCCAGGAAGACCGTGACGCGTGCTTCGCCGCCGGCATGGACGAGTTTCTGAGCAAACCCATCCAGATCGCCGAGCTGACCCGGGTCTTAGAGCATTTTGCGCCAGGCAAGCGCTAGACCGGCACGACTCCCAATCCGCATTTGACTTGCATATAAAACCACATTCCTGCTGAAAGCTTTCAGTAGGATCAAATGTGTTGCCGCAAGGCAAATTCCACACCGCACCCCACACAACATCGTATTTTCAAGTTTTTTTTGCATTCCGACAAATACTTGGAGCAACTCCGCAGATAGGAATTGGCAGAATCCCAGTCTTGTGCTACTGTCACCATAAAGATAGATGCAACTGAGTTGTATCTAAAATTCTTTGGACAGCACTCCGTCTGCGCGCTCACAGAGCGGGTGCGGGCGTGTCCCAGTGCGGCAGTTTCAGTTTCTGTAAGGAGAAGAAAAGACATGGGCAGTAGTAGTATCGGTTGGAGATTCGACACTTGGCGGACCATACGGTCTTTGCTCGTAATGGGATGGTTGGGGGCTGGAGCGTTATCCGCGCAGCAGGCAGAATTAACCGGTATCGTGCAGGATGCCAGCCGGGCGCCAGTCCGCGATGCCAAGGTCACCATTCAAAATCTGGCAACCAATCTCAGTCGCAACACAGCCAGCAATGCAGCCGGTGTCTACCATCTGCCATCTCTGCCCCCGGGTCTGTATCGTCTCTCGGTGGAAGCGCAAGGCTTTGAGCGAACCATCGTCGATCAGATCAAACTCGAAGTCGGAGCGAAGCTAACGCGCGATCTGGCGCTGACCGTCGGCAGCCTCTCACAGACCGTTACCGTGAGCGGCAATTCCATCAACGTCAATACAACGGATGGCAGCGTCAGCACCGTCGTCGACCGCCAGTTCATTGAGAATATTCCACTGAGTGGCCGCACCTTCCAATCGCTGCTGAACATGGTTCCAGGCACGGCCACGGTCGCAACCGGCTCCTACGCAAACGACGCGGGCAACATCACCGTGAACGGCCAACGGGCTGAGGCGAACTACTTCACCGTCGATGGCGTCAGCGCCAACACCGGATCGACGCCCTATCGCGCGGTGGGCGCCGGTGTCGGCTTCTCCGGCTCCGGGCCTGGAAACACAGCGCTCGGCACAACGCAGAGTCTTGTTTCGATCGACGCCCTACAGGAATTCCGCGCCTATACGTCCACCTACTCCGCGGAGCAGGGCCGCACGCCCGGCGGGCAGTTCGCCTTCACCACTAGAGGAGGGACAAACGAATACCACGGCTCTTTATTTGAATACTTCCGCAACGACAAGCTCGATGCGAACAACTGGTTCAACAATGCGAATCGCCTGGCGAAGCCGACCACTCGCCAGAATAACTTCGGCGCGACGCTGGGCGGTCCCATCACGATTCCAAAACTCTACAACGGAAAAGACCGCACCTTCTTCTTCTATTCCTACGAAGGATTGCGGCTCCGCACTCCCCAGACGGCGGTCAACCGCGCAGTCCCCTCAATGGAATTGCGCCGGAATGCTCCGGCGGGTCTCGAAGGCTTCCTCAACTCCTTCCCCATTCCGAATGGCGCCGATTGGGGCAACGGACTCGCCCTCTACAACGGAACCTACAGTAACCCCGCCACGCTCGACACCCACAGCCTCCGCGTCGATCATAGCTTCAACGATCGCTTCAAAGTCTTTGGGCGCTATAGCGATTCGCCCTCCGAGAGTGGAGCCCGCTCTGCCGCACGTGTCTCGCAAATCACCAACACCATTGCCAACACCAAAACGGTGACGCTCGGCTCCACCAACATCCTTTCCCCGCGCTTTAGCAATGAGGCGCGCTACAACTACACGCTCAACTCACGCGCCCTTGCCTACCGTCTCGACAACTACGACGGCTCTACGCCCTGGGACCTGACACAGATCCCCGGCGTCGGCACCACCGGTTGGCTTTGGTCCGGCTACATCTATGGTGGCGGCGACCAACGTACCACCATGACGCCCCAGGTCATCGGCCAGCAACAACAGAACCTCACCAACACCTTCACCGCTACCTTGGGCCGTCACAATCTAAAGCTCGGCATCGACTACCGTCGCCTCACCACGCCGCTCGACCTTCCGGAGTTCCAGATCACGCTGTACATGACCAGCGAGCAGCAAATCCGCACCAACCGGAGCGATATCCAGGTCAGTCGCTATACCGGCCCCTTCCGTCCCGTCTACCAGAACTTCTCCGCTTTCGTGCAGGATGAGTGGAAGCTCAACAACCGGCTGAACCTTTCGCTCGGCCTGCGTTGGGATGTGAATCCGGCGCCAAGCGACGCACTCGGAAAAGATCCCTACACCGTCGATCAAATCTCCAACCTCAGCACTACCAAACTCGCGCCCCAGGGCACGCAATTGTGGAAGACCCAGTATGCGAACTTCGCTCCGCGCGCAGGCGTCGCCTACCGTCTGCGCGAGACTCCCGGTTGGGAAACCATCCTCCGTGGTGGCTTTGGTCTCTTCTATGACATGGGGAACAATCAGGGTTCCGTAGGCTACGGTGGCGTCGGTCTGTCCACCAGCACTTACTTCAATGGCGCCAGCTTCCCGCTCACCCGCGCCCAACTGGATACGGTTCCCCAGCCCTCCATCGCCACGCCCTATGCGGCCGGCGTCTATGGCGGTGTCTCCGCCTATGACCCGAACCTCAAGCTACCTTACTCGTTGCAGTGGAATCTTGCCATCGAGCAGAAGCTAAGCGATCTGCAGAGTCTCACCGTCAGCTATGTCGGTTCCGCAGGACGGCGCATGCTGGTCAACCGGACTTACCGCCCGGCCGCCTTGGGCAATCCGAACTTCGCATCCACCGGCTCTCTGAACATCACCAGAAATGGCGCCACCTCAGACTACGCCGCACTGCAAATGCAATACCAGCGGCGCTTGTCGAAGGGCTTCCAGGCCCAGGCTGCCTACACTTGGTCCCACGCGATCGACGAAGCTTCTTCGAACTTTGAGCTCACACGGCTCCTGCGCGGCGATGCCGATTTCGACATTCGCCACAATCTGCAGATCGCCTTCACCTATGATGTCCCCGGCACTTACTCCAATCCGGTTCTGTCCGCACTGTTGCAGCGTTGGGCTCTCGATTCCCGCATCTCCGCGCGAACGGCAACGCCGATCAACATCTCCAACACCACCGGCTTCGACATGGCGAACGGCATCAATCAGGAATACCAGCCGAACCTCGTGCCCGGTCAGCCGATCTATCTCTACGGATCAAGCTATCCCGGGGGCAAACGCATCAACCGGGCGGCCTTCGCTACCACACCTTTAGGCGTGCAAGGCGATTTGGGACGTAACGTCGTGCGCGGCTTCGGTTCCGCACAGGCCGATCTTGCGGTACGCCGCGAGTTCCGGCTCACGGAACGCTTCAATCTCCAGTTCCGGGCCGAGGCATTCAACCTCTTGAACCGCCCGAATTTTGGAGCAATCAACAGCTCCCTCACCTCGAACGCCGCCATCTTTGGTCTAGCTACGGGGACTCTCAATAGTCAGTTGAGCGGCTTGAACAGCCTGTACCAGATGGGCGGTCCTCGCTCGATGCAACTCGCTCTCAAGCTGCGCTTCTAAATGGCAAGGCTGGAGTTCTACGAAGAGAAAACCAAAGGAAAGGGAAGTCTGATGGCGAACAATTTCATTCGTAACTTGATCCAGAAGCCGCAGCAGGTGTGGCTTCGCAAAGCGATGTTCCAGGTGCATCTCTGGCTTGGCATCGCGGTGGCGCTCTATATTTTCCTGATCGGTCTCAGTGGTTCCATCCTGGTCTTCCGGGAGGAGATCCAACATTGGAGTGGCGCGGCGCCCAGGATTCCGGCCTTCGATCCCAAGGAGCCCGGCATTGACATCGCAACTGCAGTCGCAAAAGCGCAAGAGGCTTTTCCCCAAGCCCGCATGACCTTCTTTTACGCCCCTCGTCCGGAAGTGCCCGTCTATCATGCCTATTTCTCCGAAGGCAAGAAGGCCGGCAGCGCCTATCTGCATCCGTTGACGGGCGAGTCGCTAGGGCGATTGCAATCAAATGAGAAGAGTCTGATGTACTACATCGCGCAGTTCCATTACTTCCTGTTGCTCGACCGGAATCCAGGCCTGCAATTCAACGGAGTGGGGGGCGCCTTCTTGTTGCTCCTCACACTGTCCGGATTGTTCATCTGGTGGCCTGGGATCAAGCAGTGGAAGCGTGGCTTCAGTATCGATTTCAGCAAGAGCTGGAAAAGGATCAACTGGGACTCGCACAATGTCATCGGCTTCTGGACGCTGACCATCGTCTCCTTCTGGGCCATCTCGGGGATCTACTTCGCCTGGCCCCGCGAGTTCACTGCTGCCGTGAACGCCGTCTCGCCGGTTTCTACCGCCGGCAAAGGCGGCCGGATCACGGTCCCAGAGAACAAGAGCGGTAAGCAAGTCAACTTGAAGTGGATCACAGCGAAATCTGCGGAACTGATGCCTGGAGCCTATCTCAAGGCCATCCGCTTCCCGGCCAATCCGAAAGCGCCATATATGATCTACATGACTAAGAACTTCGAGACTGGTTTCGGGGACGCCGACTATCTCTACTTCAATCCTGCGGATGGAGCCCTGCTGAGTAAAACAATCCGGAGTGACACGAGTCACTGGACTGTCGGCGACTGGATCATCTGGTCCATGGGTCCGGTGCACTTTGGAACGCAATGGGGACTCACGGTCAAATGCATCTGGTTCCTGTTGGGCCTTTCCCTGCCCTTCCTCGTGATCACCGGGCTCATCATGTATTGGAATCGTTATCTGGGAAAGAGGTGGAAGCAGATCAAGAACAAAGCGGAAGCGACTCCACGGGCCGAACGCCAACAGACACCAATCCAAGCCGCCGCGCGCATCGCAAGTCCGCTGGAACGCGGCTAGCCACGTTCCCAAGCTCGACTGAGTGCAAGGCCAATACTCTCCCTACCCCAATCAGAACTCGCAGCATGTTTTCCCATCAATTGGAGCGGAGCTGGATTCAGAGCGGACACGGCCTAAAAGCTAAGCGTCGTGTGATGGCGAAGACTGGAAATTCAACGGACAGCGCGTGGCGGAATAGTCGAAGACGTGAGAGCGATAGCCTGCACGGCGGTGCAAGAAACTGTTTGCAGCAATAAGCCCGCATTTCTGCGGAATGAGCCGCTTGTTATTTTTCAACCGTCGCGTTCCTCGAACTCCGGCATCAACCAGGACGAAATACCCGGCCCGCTGGCGATAGCCGCCAGATTTCCTCCTGCGTGCCGGGGACCTCAAATTCAAGGAATTTCTGATGGCGGGTTGCTTCGAGAGTGTAGCCGGGAACCGAATACCGCTGCTACGGCTTATCATCAAGCATGGTGACGGCCTGCTTGATCCATGAAGCCAATGGGCGCTCGTCGCAATCGTCAACTGATGCGAACCGCGTCATCTTGTGGCTCCCAGGCTGACGAGCAGTTCGTCGAGTTGGTCGAGCGTCTCGGGCATCGCGCCCGTCGATCCGGAGTCAAGCGCTTCTTTCGAGGGATAGAGATCGTGCACGACCAACAACGTCTTACCGGCATTTTCCTCGAAGGTCACCGTGGTGATGGTCTTGCCGTTGTCTCCTTCCTCATTGGTCCAAACGAGGCGTGAGTGCGGTGTCACTTCGAGGTACGTGCCGAAGAACTCCATCGTCGAATCTTCGTGGCGAAACACCAAACGATACTGCCCCCCAATGCGAACATCCATTTCGCAGGAAAGCAGGGTCAGCCCGTACGACTTTGGTACCCACCACCTCCTGAATAGTTCTGCCTTGGTCCACGCCTCGAACACGAGGCGCGCAGGACCGTTTACGGTTCGTGTGACAACGAGTTCGCGCTCGGACTTCCGTTCCAGCGTCGTTTGGTTCCTCGTGGGAGTGGCCTCACTTTCTCTTCTTTCGTCCATCAACTTTCTCCTTCCGTTTCAATTCCTCGACAACGTTGTCCAACTCGTCGAAGCGTGCGCTCCAGAGCTGGCGGTAGATGCAGAATACACACCATCGCCAGCCACTCCTTTTCGCTGGTTGCACCGTTAGATCCTTGCCAAGTTGACGGTCGGATTTTACTCGGGGACAGCGATCCGGACGCATCCCTGCGTTACCCAATTCTCCGACCAGCTAAGGTCAATATACCGAGCCCGGAGCTACGCTACAAATCATGGTGCTCTGAGTCGGTAGACGGCCGGTTTTGGGGTGATCACCGAGTTCAGAAAGGATTCGTATGAGCAGTCTCCATAGCGTTCCTCGCAACAACCGTTAACGGATTCCTGATGAATCGGGCTCTTCAGTGTTCTCTCAATTCCGTGAACGCCGCGATCCCCAACCCTCGCTGGAACAGGGAGCAGACCAAGCTGCTGAGACCAACCAAGTGGAGTTCCCATCCCTTGATCAGCCGTGACAATTACCCATCGCAAAGACTTTCAGTGGAAACAAGTTTTTGAAGACGCTGGACCGAAGCAGTCTATCCAGACCGCGCTTCCTTCCCTGGATCTTCGTCAGAGCTTGTATTGTTCGTCGCTCACATGTTCCATCCAATCGACCGTCTTGCCATCGACGGCCTCCTGAATCGCAAGATGAGTCATTGCCGTAGTGGGCGCCGCGCCATGCCAGTGCTTCTCGCCCGGCGGAAACCAGACGACATCCCCCGGCCGGATCTCTTCGATCGGCCCACCCCACCGCTGCGCCCGGCCACAGCCGGCAGTTACGATCAAGGTCTGTCCAAGGGGGTGTGTATGCCAGGCCGTCCGAGCCCCAGGCTCGAAGGTGACACTCGCCCCGACGGCACGCGCCGGAGCGGGTGCCGTGAACAAAGGGTCAATCCGCACCGTACCCGTGAAATACTCTGCTGGCCCTTTGCCCGAAGGCTGCGAACCATTTCTTTTGATCTCCATTGCGGCACCTCCAAAATACGTGGTCAGGCTTTTTTTTTCCAATACTCCAACGTGGTTCCGGTATAAACACCGGCGCCGGTGATGGCTCTCTTCCGAAGCTCGGCAATTTCTGCTTGCGTCATTTTCTTAAAGTTCCGGACGGTGCGGATATTATCTTCCATCTGTCCTTGGGTACCAGCGCCACAGATGGCCACGTGCACTCCCGGCTGGCTCAGCGCATAGCGAAGACATTCGGTTGGGCTCAGGGATCGCAGCAGAAATGCCTTGCCAAAAACCTTGATCGCCTGCGTGCCGACACCACGCTCGATCGCCTCCGGAAGCGCCGTCTTCTCAAAACTCAAATAGGCATGATCCGCGGCATGAACCGGCATCATCACCGTGTCCCACTTGTCATAAGCCTTGAGCAACGCTGCATGGATGGCAGGATCGAAATGCCCTGTGAATCCGATAAAACGGCATCTGCCCGCCTTCTTCGCCGCCTCAAATGCCTCCATCGCCCCACCACGCGCAAGAAGTTTTTCAATGTCACTCTGGGTCTCAATGGAGTGCATCTGCCACAAATCGACGTAATCCGTCTTCAGCAGGCGGAGCGATGTTTCAAGGTCCTGCTCCGCTTCCTTCGCGGTGCGTTTCACGCTCTTTGTGGTGAGAAAGACATTCTTCCGATTTCCCTGAAGACCGATGCCGTAAGCTTCTTCCGAACGTCCATCCCAATAGAGGCGGGCGCAGTCGAAGTAAGTGATGCCGAGCTCATACATTTTACGGACATGAGCTGCCGCGGCCGGAATGTCCGGGTGGAGATCCATTCTCGCGCCGCCCTGCGCGATGACACTTACTCGAATCCCCGTCTTGCCAAAGGTCGTAGTCGGGATGTCGCCAGCTTGCACTTTTTGAGGTGCTGCAAAGGCCCCGGTGATAGGGATCCCCGCAAAGGCGGCTCCTGCGAATGATCGTCTTCTCATCATGTCCTCCCAATTCCGAGTTTCGTTGCCATCGCCGTGACAAGCATCATCGCTTACCGGTTAATCATCCGTTGTGCGCTCTCAGAGTAGCGAGCGCCCTGCACCGTAAGCGCAGAGGTCATACGCTCCATCTCCTGGAGATCCTCTGCGCTCAGTTCGATCGAGGCAGCCGCTACGTTCTCTTGCAATCGATGCAGTTTGGTCGTACCCGGAATCGGCACCATCCACGGCTTTTGAGCAAGTACCCAGGCAAGCGCGATCTGAGCAGTGGTCGCATTCTTGCGCTGCGCGATCGTCTCCAGAAGATCCACCACCGCCCGGTTCGCCTTCCGAGCCTCCGGGGCAAAGCGAGGTACGGTATTGCGGAAGTCGCTACTGTCAAAACGTGTGCTCTCGTCAATCTTGCCCGTTAGATAGCCCTTGCCAAGCGGGCTAAAAGGAACAAAACCAATTCCGAGCTCTTCGAGAGTCGGAAGAATCTCCTCTTCCGGCTCCCGCCACCAGAGAGAGTATTCGCTCTGAAGGGCGGTGACCGGCTGCACCGCATGAGCACGGCGAATCGCCTGCACCCCTGCCTCCGAGAGTCCAAAGTGCCTCACCTTACCTGCTTGGATGAGGTCTTTCACCGCTCCCGCCACATCCTCGATTGGTACTGCTGGATCCACCCGGTGTTGATAGAAGAGATCAATGACGTCGGTGTGAAGTCGCCGGAGCGATGCGTCTGCAACTTTCTTGACGTGCTCTGGCCGGCTATTCAAGCCAGCCTGCTTCCCGTTGTCGTCGATATGAAACCCGAACTTCGTTGCAATCACAACCTGCTCACGAATCGGAGAGAGCGCCTTGCCCAGCAGTTCCTCATTCGCAAACGGACCATAGACTTCGGCGGTATCAAAGAAGGTGCAACCAAGTTCAACGGCGGCCCGGATCACAGAGATCATCTCCTGCTCCTCTCCGGCTGGACCATAACCGAAACTCATCCCCATGCAACCCAGTCCCAAAGCCGAGACCTCTAAGCCGCTCTTTCCAAGTTTTCGCTTCTGCATCACGACTCCTGACTCTTTCAGATTAGATTCGAGCAACTCCGGACCGGTATCCTGATCCTCCTGATTCCTTGCCTATTCCTGCCGCTTCTCACCAAAACCATTCAATCTTTCGTTCTCATCCGTTATTCTGAGGCTGAAGTGGAACACAACAGTGAACACAAGAAATCACAGCGGGGAAACTGGTCCGGCGCTCGATCCGCGCCACCGTGTGCTCCGGGAGGAGTTAGCTCGCAAGATTGCCCGGTTCATCGGGTCTGAAGAGAAGCGGGTAACAGACATTCCTGGACTGACACTTGTCAGGCGAACCGTACCAACAGCGCCGGCCTGTGTGACTTACAAGCCGAGTCTGGCCGTGATCGCCCAGGGACAAAAACGTGTGGACCTGGGCCAAACCACCTTCCTCTACGATGAGTCGCGCTTCCTGCTCACCTCGATCGATCTGCCGATTGTCAGCCAAGTGATCGAAGCCACGCAAGAGACCCCGTTCATCGCCTTGGCGCTGGATCTCGAAATGACGTTGGTGCGGGAACTCCTCAGCATGGAGGAGGTGCGAACTCCCCCGGTGCAACCTGACAGTCCAGCCATGGCCATCGGCAAGACGACTGTCGAGTTACTGAGTGCCTGTTGCCGGTTAGTGGATCTGCTCTACTCACCGGCCGACATTCCCGTTCTCAGTGGCTTGATTCAGCGAGAAATCATCTATCGCTTGCTGCGAGGTGTGGAGGGCGCGCGCCTCCGTGCGATTGCAACACACGGAGATCAGAGCCACCGGACGGCGAAGGCGATCGCCTGGCTTCGGGCCAACTACGCACAACCCCTCCGGGTGGAAGCTCTCGCACAAATCGCGGGGATGGGCCTATCGACACTCCACCACCACTTCCGGGCCTTAACGGCGATGAGTCCATTGCAATATCAGAAACACCTTCGCCTGCAAGCAGCGCGAGGACGTATGCTCATTGATGGTTTGGACGCTGCCACTGCGGCCTTTGAGGTTGGATACGAAAGCGCCAGCCAGTTCAATCGTGAATACAGCCGTTTCTTCGGCCAACCACCGATGCGAGATATCCGAAGCCTGCGGTCCTCAGCCGCTGCACCGCTAGAGCCGGTCAGGGTTGAATGAGCCCAGGCGGCGCAACCGGCTCATCAATTGAACTTGGAGCAATGATCCGCTATTGATAGTAGAGACTATGTTATGCGACATTTCATTTTATAGTCTTTAACTCACAGTTGAGAACCTGATAAGGTAGACTCCCCGGGGAACGGAAGCGATACCCCACAGATGCGAGAGATGAAAAGTAGATTGTCCCGGCACCATATTTGATATTGCTAGAGCCTGTCATTAACGGTTGAAACTCTGAAGGGATGACCGCCCCCTACCTAAAGCCCCACTTAGAAGACGAAGGGGGCATTCGCTGCGTCATAGCTGACCTTGATGGATGAGGGAGCCCCGTAGCACGATTTCGCGCTGCGGGAGGTGTTCAACGACTTGCGGTATCTGGTGAAGTGCGGAACGCCCTGGCACTCGAGAAGATTACGCGCGAGGGAAGGAACGGCAGGCGCAACCGAGCGGGCCAATTCTGGACAGCCATACCACACCAGGAAGCGGAGCCCAAGCCGGCTACAACGGGGCGAAACGACAAAAAGGAGGCAAGGTCCATACTGCCGTTGATACCTGTGCCATTTGTTAAACTCCCGCCGATGAACAGGATCGCGCGCAGATAGGAATCGAGAGTCGTCAGCGGGATCCCATGTTCCCGTCAAAACTCTGCTCGGGACTGGCCACTGTCTCGTACTTCCGCGCCAAGGGTTGCTCAGGCGGAGACCAATCACTCAACCAGAAACCGCGTATCGATGTCGAGAACGAGCGCATCGGCCAGGATCTCGAGATTCCGGATCTCCAGCTTCCGGATCGTGATCTGATACACGCTCGAGGCCGAGGCGGCAGCCAGCAACTTCCGCATCTCCTCGCGAATCGGATACTGCACAGCGTCCGCAATGCTCCGCTGGAGTGCTTTCAGCACTTGGCGGGAGTAGAAACTGTCCTGGCTGAGGATCTTCACCGCCGGATTGGTCAGCAGTAGCGTACCGTTCCTGGTCGTAACGCCGGCCAGGATCTCCAGGTCGAAGGAATCACCAAAGCCGATGCACTTGCCGAAGACGTCGATGGAGCTTCTGCCGCTGAACTTCGCGCGGATCAGCAACTTGCCGTCGCGGCTGCCGAACTTCGGGTTCGCCAGGTAAGCAAAGCTGCACTTCTGACTCGGGTCTCCTTTGACATAGCGCTTGCCATCCTGCGTGAAGAGCTGCTGCGCGAGCTGCTTTTCGAGGAGCGGAAAGCGGATCTCGAGTTCAATCGCAGGCAGACAGACGGCAAAGGCAAAGCAGAACAAGAGTCGAGTCATCATGCAGGGTCCAATACGAAAAACCCCAGCAGAGATAACCCTGCTGGGGTGTCGTTTTTAATCGGGCAACGTCCTACTCTCCCACACAGTCGCCCGTGCAGTACCATCGGGGCAGTGAGGCTTAACTTCCGTGTTCGGTATGGGAACGGGTGGGACCCTCACGCTATGGTCACCCAAAAGCTTTGATGGCTTTTGATTTTTGATTCTTTGCTGAATTTTGATAGAGCAGCCACAATTTATATATCGAGCGTACTGAAGTTTCGCAACAAGCACTCATTGCTGAGTTGCTGTATTTGTTGTAAATTTTATGGCCAAGCCGAACGGGCTATTAGTAACGGTTAGCTCAACGTATTACTACGCTTCCACATCCGTCCTATCAACCAAGTCGTCTTCTTGGGCCCTTCAGGGAAATCTCATCTTGGGGAAGGTTTCGCGCTTATATGCATTCAGCGCTTATCCTGACCTAACTTCGCTACACGGCTATGCTCCTGGCGGAACAACCGTATCACAAGAGGTTAGTTCATCCCGGTCCTCTCGTACTAGGGACAAGCCCCCTCAAATTTCCTACGCCCACCACAGATAGGGACCGAACTGTCTCGCGACGTTCTGAACCCAGTTCACGTACCGCTTTAATAGGCGAACAGCCTAACCCTTGGGAGCTTCTACACCCCCGGGATGCGATGAACCGACATCGAGGTGCCAAACCGGAGCGTCGATGTGAACTCTTGACTCCGATCAGCCTGTTATCCCCGGCGTACCTTTTATCCGTTGAGCGATGGCCCTTCCATGCAGAACCACCGGATCACTTTGTCCAGCTTTCGCTCCTGCTTGACTTGTATGTCTCGCAGTCAACCTAGTTTATGCCAATGCACTCGTCGGTGGATTTCCAAACCACCTGAACTAAGCTTCGAACGCCTCCGTTACAATTTAGGAGGCGACCGCCCCAGTCAAACTACCCGCCTAACAATGTCCCTCAACCCGATGAGGGTAGTAGGTTAGATTCACAGCAGATGCAGGGTGGTATCTCACCATTGGCTCCCTCGAATCCAAGAATCCGAGTTCAAAGCCTCCCACCTATCCTGCGCAGCATGTGCCATAAATCATTGTTAGGTTATAGTAAAGGTGCACGGGGTCTTTCCGTCTAGTGGCGGGCATCCGGCGTCTTCACCGGAACCACAAGTTCGCCGGGCGGATTGTTACGACAGTCGTCAGATCGTTACGCCATTCGTGCAGGTCGGAACTTACCCGACAAGGAATTTCGCTACCTTAGGACCGTTATAGTTACGGCCGCCGTTCACTGGGGCTTCAATTCACAGCTTCGCTTGCGCTAACCGCTCCTTTTAACCTTCCAGCACCGGGCAGGCGTCAGCCCCTATACGTCGTTTTAGACTTTGCAGAGACCTGTGTTTTTGTTAAACAGTCGCCTGACGCGTTTCACTGCGGCCCACATTGCTGTGGGCACCCCTTCTCCCGAAGTTACGGGGTTAATTTGCCTAGTTCCTGAACAATCCATCACCCGAGCGCCTGAGTATATTCAACACGTCCACCTGTGTCGGTTTGTGGTACGGATTCTTTTAGCCTAGCCTTAGCGGATTTTCCCGGCTGACGAAGGGGCGGATTTGCCTATCCCCCTCTGAATCCACCCTGTTTTGGAAACCATTGCCTCACAGAGCTTCATCCAGCGTCCCCGCATCGAAACTAAAAGAAGTACTGGAATATTAACCAGTTGTCCATCAGCTACGCCTTTCGGCCTCACCTTAGGCTCCGACTAACCCTGAGCGGATTAACCTTTCTCAGGAAACCTTAGACTTACGGCGACAAGGGTTCTCACCTTGTTTTTCGCTACTTATGCTGGCAGAGTCACTTCCTAGCACTCCAGCGGTCCTCACGGTCCACCTTCGCTGCGCTAAGAACGCTCTCCTACCGCGCACATTACTGTGCACCCATGACTTCGGCATCCAGCTTTAGCCCCGTTGGATTGTCGGCACCGGGTCGCTCGACCAGTGAGCTATTACGCTTTCTTTAAAGGATGGCTGCTTCTAAGCCAACCTCCTGGCTGTCACTGCAACCCGACTTCCTTTCCCACTTAGCTGGAATTTGGGGGCCTTAGTCGATGGTCTGGGCTCTTCCCCTTTTGACGACGCAGCTTAGCCCGCGCCGTCTGACTCCCGATGAATTCATTCACGGAATTCGAAGTTTGATTGGATTCGGTAACCTGGAAAGGCCCCTAGTCCATCCATATCTCTACCGCCGTGACGGTACAATCGAGGCTAGCCCTAAAGCTATTTCGGAGAGAACGAGCTATCACGGAATTTGATTAGCCTTTCACCCCTACCCTCAGCTCATCCAAGCTGTTTTCAACCAACACTGGTTCGGACCTCCAGCCGTTGTTACACGGCCTTCATCCTGGCCAAGGGTAGATCATCCCGCTTCGCGTCTAATCCCAGCGACTCTGCGCCCTATTCAGACTCGCTTTCGCTTCGGCTCGCTTACGCTTAACCTTGCCACTGAGACTAACTAGCCAGCTCATTATTCAATAGGCACGATGTCAGACTTTAATGTCCTCCAACTGCTTGTAGGCATGCGGTTTCAGGTACTATTTCACTCCCCTCGCAGGGGTTCTTTTCGCCTTTCCCTCACGGTACTGGTTCACTATCGGTCTCAAGCGAGTATTTAGTCTTGCCGGATGGTCCCGGCGGATTCACGCAAGGTTTCTCGTGCCTCGCGCTACTTAGGAACCTCTAGAACGAAGATTGCAATTTTACATACGGGGCTGTCACCCTCTATGGCCGGCCTTTCAAGACCGTTCAGTTATTACTTTCTTATCATTCATTTACCAAGAAACTGCTCACGACAGGCTTTCGCCCACCGCAACCAGATTCTTGATATTGAGGCCCTGCAACCCCGGTCTCTCCGAAGATTGACCGGTTTAGACTCCTCCGCGTTCGCTCGCCGCTACTAGCGGAATCACTGTTGTTTTATCTTCCTATGGGTACTAAGATGGTTCACTTCCCCACGTTCGCTTTATGCAGCTATGTATTCACTGCACAATAACCAGTGTTCGCACTGGTTGGGTTCCCCCATTCGGAAATCCCCGGATCATAGAATGCTTACTTCTCCCCGAGGCTTATCGCAGTTGGCCACGTCCTTCATCGCCTGCTTGAGCCAAGGCATCCACACGCACGCCCTTAGTAGCTTGACCATAAAATTTACGTCAAACACAGCGATCCAATTGTCGGTCCACTTGATCAGCCATCCGGCATCGTCTTGTGGCAATTGAATCGTTGCTTACTCAGTTCACTCGTTGCTGTGATTTCATCCACAGCAAGATAAACTTGTGTTGCCCTATCAAAATTCAGTTTTCAAAGATCTCGATCGCGGTCTGCACTTGTCGTGCGACCTAGCCATCTAGAAGGACAACTCTTCGATCATTCATCGAGAATTGCCAAACTACATGACTGGTTGGTTTCGCTTTCTTCCTATCAGTGTTCTATGGTGGGCCTAGCTAGATTCGAACTAGCGACCTCACCCTTATCAGGGGTGCGCTCTAGCCAACTGAGCTATAGGCCCATGGTGTGAACTGTACTAGCTGTCGCTAGCCTACTGGAGTCAACTTGGTGGAGCTGGTCGGGATCGAACCGGCGACCTCCTGAATGCAAATCAGGCGCTCTCCCAGCTGAGCTACAGCCCCTTTTGAGACTTTCATCTCACTGATAGAAATTGTATCGAGGCCAGTTGGACGCAGGGCCGTCGCACAAGGCGACTTGCCATCTAAAATAGTCAAAGTATCGAGCAGAGCATAGTTGCTGTGGACCGGAAAGGCTGTCTCTTACTCCGGATCAAGCACAAGGCCCAATCCGTTTATCGCGGAATTTGCGACAGGTTCAGAAACTCCGGCCACTGTCTCTCTTAGAAAGGAGGTGATCCAGCCGCAGGTTCTCCTACGGCTACCTTGTTACGACTTCACCCCAATCATGAATCATACCTTGGGCTGGTTATACAGACTTCTAGTACAATCCACTTTCGTGATGTGACGGGCGGTGTGTACAAGGCCCGGGAACGTATTCACGGTAGCATGCTGATCTACCATTACTAGCGATTCCAGCTTCATGCAGGCGAGTTGCAGCCTGCAATCCGAACTGAGAACGGTTTTATGCGATTAGCTCCACCTCGCGGCTTCGCAGCGCTTTGTACCGTCCATTGTAGCACGTGTGTAGCCCTGGACATAAAGGCCATGATGACTTGACGTCATCCCCACCTTCCTCCAACTTATCGCTGGCGGTCTCCCGAGAGTGCATCCTTACGGATTAGCAACACGGGACAAGGGTTGCGCTCGTTGCGGGACTTAACCCAACATCTCACGACACGAGCTGACGACAGCCATGCAGCACCTCGACTCTACTCCCTTGCGGGATAATCTACTTTCATAGATCGTTGGAAAGCCGTTCGAGCCCAGGTAAGGTTCTTCGCGTTGCGTCGAATTAAACCACATGCTCCACCGCTTGTGCGGGCCCCCGTCAATTCCTTTGAGTTTCAGCCTTGCGACCGTACTCCCCAGGCGGCATACTTAACGCGTTAGCTACGGCACGAACCAAGTGAATGGCTCACACCAAGTATGCATCGTTTAGGGCGTGGACTACCAGGGTATCTAATCCTGTTTGCTACCCACGCTTTCGTTCCTCAGCGTCAGTTATAGTCCAGTAAGCCGTCTACACCACAGGTGTTCCTCCTGATATCTACGCATTTCACCGCTACACCAGGAATTCCGCTTACCTCTCCTATACTCGAGCATGCCAGTATTCAATGCAGCCTCCCAGTTGAGCCGGGAGATTTCACACCAAACTTGGCACACCGCCTACGAACTCTTTACGCCCAATAATTCCGAACAACGCTTGCTGCCTACGTATTACCGCGGCTGCTGGCACGTAGTTAGCCGCAGCTTCTTCCACCGGTACCGTCATTATCGTTCCGGTCGAAAGGACTTTACACACCGAAGTGCTTCGTCGTCCACGCGGCGTCGCTGCATCAGAGTTTCCTCCATTGTGCAAGATTCCCCACTGCTGCCTCCCGTAGGAGTCTGGCCCGTGTTTCAGTGCCAGTGTGGCCGTGTGCCCTCTCAGGCCGGCTACCGATCGTCGCCATGGTGGGCCTTTACCCCGCCATCTAGCTAATCGGCCGCGGGCTCCTCTCTCAGCGCATTGCTGCTTTCTCCTCTCGGACTTATGCGGTATTAGCTCAGGTTTCCCCGAGTTATTCCCCACTAAGAGGTGGATACCCACGTGTTACTCACCCGTACGCCGCTTTACTCAGGTATTGCTACCCTTTCTCGCTCGACTTGCATGTGTTAGGCGCGCCGCCAGCGTTGATTCTGAGCCGGGATCAAACTCTCGTTTAATCTCGGATTGTTGTTTTGGAATGACCCTCTTGCGAGGATCAAGGTCGCAACTACTTGAACTCAATACTTGACGAAAATAACTGTTTGTTACTGTTCTTATCTTTTAGACTTGCGTCCAACCAGATTGTCAAAGATCTGCCCATGCGTGCCGGACCCGAAGATCACGACTCTGCCATGGCGGCCTCGAAAGGCGTTCAGATGACTACACAAGAACTTGCGCTCTCTTTCATCCATCTAAAAATTGTAAAAAACTGTTTTGACGAGATAACTTCTTTAAGGTGCAACCACTACCAGGATTCACCCGATGGCCGTACGAACTTGTGACTTCGTTCTCGCAGCGGATCTTTTCAGACCAACAAGCTGCTTCCCGCTCTGTCGTTCGCTTATCTCTTTTGTCCGGCCATTCAGTAGTCTACTTGATTCGACTACCATTTAGCAAGTTTTATTTGCTTCGCTCTGCTTTCGTGCCGCTCTTGCGCCCACTCGCTTCGCTTTCGTTAGTCTAACATTTCAGACTTTCGTTTGCAAGAACTTTTTTTCGCTCTTGCCAGCTCAGCTCCAGGTCGCTTTCGCTTCCACTCAGCATGCTCTACAAATTATCAAACTCGCTCGGCGCTTTTCAGCTCTGTGCCGCACTCGCGCCCACCAACAAAGGATAGCAACCAGGCCTTCACGACGCAAGTACGATTGCAAACATTTCCGTCAAGTCAGAGAAGTCTTCGTTCCGATCGTCTTGTCCACCTCCCTTCCCTCCTCTACACAGTAGATTCCTCTCTCTTTCTTCTTGTTTCCATTCATTTCCTCGCCCACAGCCCCTCAAGGGATGGACATCATAGACATCATGGAATGCTCCTCTCAACGCGGCGGAGCAGGGCCGCTTTCCCCGCCCCCCCCGGAATGCGTCACGATCCTGGCTCTCCAGTGTTTTCCTCTCTTTCCTGTCAGCCGGTCTTTTCCTGGGTCAGTCGGCGCCAGACCAGCCGGAATCGTCTAGGAGTGAGTTTATCCGTGGTGTGGTCATTGATTCGAGTCAGTGGGCCGGGCCTTCGATCAGATCGCGGAATCCGATTCCTCCGGCAACTTTTAGATAGAAGTGCCCATCTCCTCCGCGACGGCACTTGGGTACGTAGCAGCGGCGACGCAACGATTCACGATGGTCGAGACGAGGCCAATCCCCTTCAGACCGGTCTCGATCATTCCAGCTCTCTGCAGGGCATTGACGTCAGAGCGCTGCTCTTGCCCCACCAGCGTGGTCGCCGGCAGACCTAGTTAGAGGGCACTCCAACGCAGCCCGATGAAGAGGATGTTTTCAAATTCCCGATCCTCCCCCTGGCGACTACCTGTTGGAGTTGGACTCGCGAGCCTGGGCACCGCTCGATGCCATCAAAGCCCAAGGCGCTTTCAGAGGGCGAGAACAAGTCCGAGCCGGCAGTCGGTGTAAAGTCACGACTTTTCCAGAAAGGTAGCCGTACCAAGGCCTATATCGCTGTCGTCCCCAGGCCCCCAGCCACAGAGACATCCGGAAGGCGATCTTACGGGCAGCCGCCACTATCCCGGAGCGGGCTGATGGAGGTCAGCCCGCAGTCCCTGCCTGAGGGTTGGTTCATCAAGGCCCTTGAATATCACCTGCAATCCATTCCTCGCCACAGATTCACCCTCGATCCGAATGCAACGGATTAGAATCTGAAGGTCCTCGTGTCCAACAAACCTGACAGCCTGCGAGGGACGCCCATTCCTGGAGCAAAAGTTCTGCTGGTGCGCGGGCCTTGCGAACTGAATGCGGCAGATCCTGTCGATCTGTTCGAGATTGCCCCCTCCGCCCAGGGAATCCTTCCACTTGGCAATTTACCCGAGGCACAATACCCGGCCATCGCCGCCCCCAACGCAGGAGCGAGCTTGAGGTGTCGGCAAACGACACGCCATCCCCCGGTCGGCATAAGGAGACCCAATTGGCAGAAGGTAGAACGGCAATGCTCGCACTCCGAGTCCAGGAATCGGAAAACGACGCATCCCCGCGCATCCATCTGAACTCAGGCTGAAACAAGAGCAGGAGCGGAGTACTCCTAGGCTGCGAGACCTCAGCTTCCGCCACCTTTCCTTGTAGGTAGCAGCACGAATCGAGAGGAGAACATCGAACCATGCTTCGCAAGCTTTGCACAACGGCCAATAGCCGCAGCCTGGCGCTTTTGAGAGTAGTGCTCGGGGGCGTTTTCTTTGCCCACGGTGCGCAAAAGATGCTTGGGTGGTTTGGAGGCGGCGGCTTTAGCGGAACGATGAGCTTTCTGACAGACACAATGCACATCCCCGCTCTCTTTGCCTTTCTTGCCATCGCCGCGGAATTCTTCGGCGGTCTTGGGTTGATCGTTGGTCTTTTCACTCGCATCGCCGCCTTCGGAATCGGTGTTGAGATGGTAGTAGCAGTCGCGCTCGTGCACTACCCCAATGGCTTTTTTATGAACTGGAGTGGCAATCAGAAAGGCGAAGGCTTTGAGTACCACCTTTTGGCAATCGCGATATGCCTCTTTTTGATGGACCGGGGAGCTGGGGCGTTCTCCATCGATCAAAGTCTGGCGGCTTCAGCACGCCATCCACACCATGAGCCCAGCCGTTCGGTCTAGAAGTTCCGATCCTCGCGACGACTTCGCTCGTTAGGATTGAAGCGCAAACATCTGAGGCTTGACGTGAGAGAGTCCTGCCAGAGCCACCAGTTCCTCACCAGATGGTTGAAACGAGCTTTCACGATGAGCGAAATCGCATTCGACGATTACGAAACTGGGCCACCTGACACTGGCAGGGGCAGCAGTGATCGATGGCCCTCATCGTGTTCTCCTCAACATCCCCTAACCTCGTCTTCAAAGTCCCGCCACGGAAGATCCTGCATCTCCCTGGACCTCACTCCCGTTCCGGGTGCTCTATATCGGCGAGGTCACTTGGGGCCCGATTGTCAACACGATGGTCTCAATCCACAGGTCGCCTCGAGTCTAAGCTTCCTCACAGTAAGGAAGACGCAAACGGAAGCGAGTAAGGGAGGCCAACTAACCAAATTCCAGGTTGTTGAGCAGCATCGGCTGCGGTTTGGCAGGTGTGGCCTAGCCCACTGAATCCTTAAGATCCAACGCGCACAGCGATCTGTCGCAGCTGATGCGTAATGAAAGCAGCACAATCCCAGTCCAGTCACCAGAACTCACCGTCAAACCTCGTCACGTCTCATCACGCCATCGATCTCGAGCACTAACTCATTCAACTCTTCGATCTCCAGGAGCCGACGGCGCCCATAGACCCACGTCCATCCATCCGCTTCCTCCGTCACTAGGTCCGGCCCGAATTGGAGAGTGCCGAACTCCTCCGGTTTTCCACGCAACGCGATCGCGCTGCGATCAAACCGGTGCTTACCGGAACCGACGGAGAGATCAAAGAACAACATCTCCCGCCTTTGCACCTGCCCCGCATAGGCATTTCGGAGAGGGGAAGTAGACCGAAGCGAAGTTCTGTAAAACGGGTGCTCAATCGGAAGCGCTGGACCGATGGAGGAAAATCCGATCTTGTCCGCAAAGCCCCGGACCTCTCGCCGTCGCCGCATCCCATGCACTTGCCATCGCACCACGATGAGTGCGACCCAGAGGATCCAAATATAAAAGAGACTCAGACCTCTTGTGTCGGTGGCGATTCCAATCCCAATGGCGAGCACCAGGACCAGCAGTCCCATCCCGACATAGGGCAAAACGCGACTGGCATCGAAGTCCAGTTCCGATTTCTGCTGCTCAAACATGACTCCCCATCTCTCGGAGATAGATTGTGACGCACCCGAATGGCCTCGATTCCGTCTGCCAGTATCATGAGGTCATGCGAAACCGAAGAATATCAGCATTGATGTGCATAATGCTGATGGGAGCATCGGCATATGCACAACAGTTCCGCGAGTGGTCCTTTCAGGTGCCGAAGGGTTGGCAAATGACACAGGAAGGGGAGACGGCAATGCTCACTCCTCCTGATGCCAAAGTAGGAACCATATATATCCAATTATTCCAGGGACAAAGCTTGGCTGGTGATCTCGGCACATGGATGGAGGAGCGGGTGAAGCAGGATACGCAGGGGATGACGATCCTACGGAGTACACCGCTCGCGGCCGTCGCAGAGGCTGGGCCTGGCGCGTTACAGAAGCTGGTTGGAGTGCAAGCGAGTCACGGGCAGCAGTCCATGAAGATGTATGTCGGACAATCGCCTGCACCAGGTGTTGGCGAGTTGATGGTCTTCCACTCGGACTTAAGTTTAAGGCAACGCTACACAGGAGTTCTCAATGACTTTTTGCGTTCCCTCCGGTTTTCGAATGCAAAGACAGGCGCGATACAGCAGCAAGCGGCTCCTCCGCCATCCCAAAGCACCACAGCAGCACCCGGACTGGACAAGGGCGGGACGGCGCTAGATGGATGGTACGTCAAGTCGAGGACGCAAACCGTGCCCGGGCCCAGTTTCACAATCTCGGTACAAGTGGTTTGGGATTTTTACCGCTTCTTCCCCAACGGTTGGGTATACACGAGTTTGCCGCAACAGGGCGACTTGAATGCAGTTCAGTGTCCGCAGGCCGGTGTAGCTGAGAAAAAATGCGAGCAGTATGTGATTCGCGGGGGAACGATTACAATCGGACAACAGCAGGCCAAATCATTGGAGCCGGTGCCCGGACCAGAGGGTAAGATCCGGGTCGGCGGGGTTCCAATGTGGCCGCTGCAGCCACTACGAAATACACCAACAGGCACATATAAGGCGGTCACCGGCAGCGGGATCTTGGGGACTGCCGCACTGCGCGTTCGTCAGATCAGCTTCTTGCCGGATGGGCACTTTAGCAGTTCACAAAATGCGGCAGTGACCAGTTCCACCTCCACCACAAGTGCCACCGGATACCGCAATTCCGAAGGTGCCGGCCACTTCTCGATCAACGGCTATGATCTGATGCTTCAGTTCAATAGCGGCACTCAGGTGAAGCAGAGAATCCTGGCTCCGACACAGGATATGAAGTTGCTCGTCATCGGCGGCACAGCTTATGTAAAGAAGCAGCCCGAGTGATCGCCTGGGATTTAGAGTTTCAAGCTCCGCACAATTCGTTCCTGAGCTTCGATACTTTCGCCACTTGTCTTGGCATATCGTGCTGCCATCCATAAATACTTTCGGCCTTCTTCTGTCTTTCCGCTTCGAAGGAGTTCGGTGCCAAGCCGGACACAGGCATCACGCGTCGCCCGCTCTTCGCCGTAGCCTGTGCGATCAGCAATCTGGCGAAGGATGACATCCCGCTTCGCCACCTTGCCGGTCTTTCCGTAGTAATCAGCAATCGCCAGGCTGGTCTCCGGACAAAAAGCTCCGGCCTCGCGATAAGCTTCGGCCAGACTGTCCATCTCCTTTGAGAATGCTGGATCAGATAGTTCAGAAAGAAGATGGATCGTTGCCCCATCGCTTTTCTGGAATCGGGCTGGCGCGGTGGAACACAGCCTTCTGAGAAGACTCTTCGCCTCGCCCGGATGGCGCCCGAAAGCTGCTTCCGTATAGCGCAGCAGAAACATCTCCGAAAAATCTCGATCTGCACTCGAGAGCAATCCCGGCAGCACGCTGTCCAGAAATGCGACGGCAAATGGCGAGGTCAGCAAGTTGCCATAACCCAGCAGAAAGGGTGCCGAAGCTGCTCCCGTATTCGAGAGAAAAATAAAAGAAGTCTTCTTCTCAGGCACTCGCACCAGCAGAGCCGAATAGGAATCGCCATAGCCGTAATGCCAATGCAGTGCGTGGCCGCCAATTGTCTGCGTGCTCCACCCAAGGCCGTAGGGGCTGAGACGCCCGTCGTTCAGCGTATAGGGCGTGGTCAGCCGCGCATAGCTTTCCGAGGAGAGCAGGGCATTCTCGTCCAGCGCAGTCATATATTTGGAAAGATCGTCCACCGTGCTCAGCAGTCCTGTTGAAGGAAATAAGGTCGTCGCCCCAGATGCCCCGCCATCTCTGGTCGCGGTCGGATGCGCCGCATCGAGGAAGTATGGCGTCGCAATGCGAGCAATGCGCCGATCCTTAATGTCCGCAGGATATCCGGCCAAAGTCGATGTCATGCCAAGCGGTTCTTCGACACGCTGACGAAACTCTTGGGCACAAGCCAGGTAGTGGTTCGTGTTGCCGCTTAACTTCTCAAAGACCCCGTACACAAAGTTGTAGCGGCTCCCGCTATACACAAAATTGTCCCCGGGCTTGCCTTGTGAACTATGGCTGAGAATATGCTTGAGCTTCACCTCCGGATCAACCAGCCGATCTGGCGTGAGGCCTAAGGACAAAAACGGATAATCCAGCACGTAGTCGTCCAGGGAGATCTTCTTCTCTTGGACCAATTGCATCATCATCACGGCACTGAACGTTTTTGTCAGAGAAGCCAGATAAAAGATATGATCCTGGCGCATTGGCGTCTGGCTCTCCAGATCGGCAAAACCGTCGGCCTGGACAAAGGACAGTCTTCCATCCCGGACAACACCTGCGATAAAACCAGGAAGCCCCAGCAAGCCGGCGCTCCGCCGCATCTGCGATCGCAACAGATCATCGGTCGCACCGAGCATGGGCCTGGTTGCGAAAAAGGGAGCAGCAGCGGCCAACTGAACAAGGCCGCGGCGAGTCATAGGCATGGGACCAGGAGCGGGTAGCATAGTCTCTATACGAGGCAAGACCGGAAAGGTCATGGCAATCGACGCCGGAATCGTCTCGTTTGAGCGCACGCACAGAACAGGCTCTTCCTTGTAAATGTGCCACAGCACCAGATGCTCGCCACTCACTACAGGTTGATGGGGATTCCAAATGATCTTTTCTAGCGAGCGATGAATGCAATCCAACAGAGCCAGGTTCTGAAAACAAGTATGCCGCTGGCGTTGGAAACAAGAAGAATCCCTGCAAGTAAGAACACAATTGGGGCGATTGTGCGGGAGCGGATAAGCGCATCCGCCAACCAACGATCCCCGAAACGATGCGGCCGCTGCAGCCGCTACGACATGCGCCAACGGGCATCTACAAGGCCGTCACTGGCAGTGGGAGTTTAGGAACTTGTTGAAAAACTCGCCGCTGGATGTGACGCTGAAATATTTTAGAGCATCTATGTTTTATGCGCGGAACCGACCAGCAACAAAGAACCCTGATCAGCTACGTGAACCTTGAAGATCGGATCGCAGAGGACCATCCACTGAGGAAAGTACGGCAACTGGTAGACGGGTTGCTCAAGAGCATGGATGGAGAGTTTGAGCAGATGTATTCGCGAGTGGGGCGTCCTTCGATTCCGCCCGAGCGTCAGCTCAGAGCGTTGTTGTTGCAAATCTTCTACTCGGTGCGCAGCGAGCGCTTGCTAATGGAGCAGTTGGACTACAACCTGTTGTTCCGTTGGTTCATTGGGCTTGAGATCGATGAGCCGGTTTGGAACCACGCCGTATTCAGCAAGAACCGGGAGCGGCTGTTGAATGAAGAGGTCGCGCAGAAGTTCTTTAGCCGGGTCAATGAGTTGGCCTCTGGATTCATGTCCGATGAGCACTTCACGGTGGATGGAACGCTGATCGAAGCCTGGGCAGGACAGAAGAGATTTCAACGAAAAGATGGCGAAGGCCCCAAAGATGGCAAGCAGTTCCACGGCGAGAAGCGCAGCAATGAAACGCACGAGTCCAAGACAGATCCAGATGCCCGCTTGTACAAGAAGGGGAATGGGCAGGAAGCCAAGCTCAGCTACCTCGGCCACATTGTGATCGAGAACCGCAATGGTTTGATCCGTGAGGTGATGAGCACGCAAGCCGATGGTCATGGCGAAGCCGATGCCGCCTTATTGATGGCGGCCAAAATAGCGCGGCCCGGCAAACGCATAACGCTGGGGGCCGACAAAGCTTATGACCGCAAGGACTTTGTCAAAACAGTGCGCGAGTTGGGAGTGACCCCACATGTGGCGCAGAACAACAAGAATCGCAGAAGCGCCATTGATCAGCGTACGACAAGGCATGAAGGGTATCGCATGAGCCTCAGCAAGAGGTGGCTTGTAGAGAAGGCCTTCGGATGGATGAAGCAAACGGGCGGACTGAAAAAGATCAAGCTGCGGGGAATCGATAAGGTCGGATGGCTGGTCACTTATACAGCCGCAGCTTACAATCTGCTTCGAGTCAAAACCCTGCAGGAGCAGTGTGCCTAAATGACGGAAAATGGCCCAAAATCAATGGTTTTCGGCCTATCGCGGGAGCGCGGGCAGGTTCAATTTTGAGCAATGATTCAATACATCCTCATCCAGATACCATCATATTCGCGGTAGAGGGGTATTTTTCAACAAGTTCTTAGGGACAGCCGCGCTACGAGTTTGTGAGATTACTTTCTTGCCTGGCGGACAGTTTAGTAGCACACAAAAGGCAGCAGTAAAAAATTCGACATCCTCCACCCGTGCAGCCGGAGACCACAATGCCGAAGGCGCCGGTCAGTTCTCCATCAACGGCTATGATCTGAACTCTTAATCCAACAACGGTACGCAGGTGAAACAAAGGACCCGCGCTCCAACACAGAATATGAATCTGCTAGTGATCGGCGGAACCGCCTATATAAAAAAGACCGCGAGTCACGTCAATTAGAGAGAGAGTTCGTAGACAGGCCAACCGTCTCATCGGCGACAGCAGCGATGTCAGAAGGTCCAGATAGAAGTTCACTCTTCTCGTAAGCGTCCTCCAGAGACCGTCTGTACAATTCGAACAAAAGAGCGGAATCTTGAGGATCATTGGCGGGGCCAAGTTGCTTCCAGTGGGAAGGGCGCAAGTGGTCTCAGGAAAACCCGAACTGAGCCTCGGGCAACGATCGAGACGGCATTGAACTCCGGTAGATCGTAACGGAAATGGCATCACGTAAACACCAACCAGATGCATCTGGTTGGCCATCAGACAGTAAGTCAGCATTCTGAGGTTTCTAATTTGCTACAGCGTTGTAAGAGGCCAAAAGAGGCTAAGCGATCTCTACTTGAATAAAACTCCTGATCGTTCATTCCATGGTGTGCGCATCAGGCTCGATGATTCGAGCTCATCTCAAAAAACGCTTGGTAGGACACGTGAGTCTGTCCCGTCCGCAATCTGGAGCGATCCCCCAACAAAACACAATAAGAGCGATTGTGTGGGACCGGGTAGCTCATCCGCCAACCACGATCCCTGAAAACAAGTGAATCAGCCTGCCTTCTTCGTAGATTTCCGATCCCGCGCTCGACGCTTCTGTTGCGCTTCCGCCATCCTCTGACGCGCCTCAGGGCTGAGTTTCCGGCGCTTCTTACGTTGCTTCTTCGGAGCGCCAGGCTCTGCATCTTCATGGGCATCAGCAATTCGAGAACCCTTTAATAAGGCACGCACGCTAGCGATCTGATGGATAACTCTAGTGCGTTGGACCTCAAGGCCTTCAAGTGCTGCAGCGAGTATCTCTGGGGAGAGTGTCATCGCCGTCAGTGTATCAATTACAGCAAAAAGAGGTAAGCATTTATTGTATGAGAACGCACGTAGATCAAGCCGGGAGACTCCCTGATCCCTTCTAAGAAGATTATCGTAACTCAATCATTTCGGATTAAAGACGTGCCATCTTCACCCGTGCGATTCAGAAACTGCCGATTCCGGCAGTGCGCGCGCAAAGAGACCAAATACTCGCTCTTCATTCTCGTGGGGCTGCACCAGCCGTTCCGAAAGTAAACAACGTGGCATCTGATCAGGCGCCTGCACCGCTTCCAGCATGATCGCCGCAAGCTTTCCAGGCGTCAGCGTAGACGAGTCGAGGATCAGGCTATAGTTATTCCAATCATCACAATGGATGTTGTAGTGATGTTCAAAGCGATCGTTTTCGATTGCTTGACGCTGCGCATTGGCGCGATAAGCTTCTTCTGCTGTTGCATAGCTCTCGTCGCTCCGCGCCGCACCAAAAACACGTTCCCCCGCGATCACAGGATCCACCACCAGATGAACCTTATACGCAGACGGAATAAAGTGCCAAGCCAGACGGGAATCCACAATCAGCGGCTCCGCCGAATCTCCAAGCGCAATCAACTGCGCGTCAATAAACTTATCGATCGAGTCATCGTGCTTGGCAATCTGATTCAGTTCAATCAACGACACGCCACGGTCTTCCGCCATCTTGCGCAAAATGGTGCCAGCCGACACCACTCTCCAGCCCGTCAAAGACGAAAGCTCGCGGCAGACACTGGTCTTGCCGCTGCCAATCAAACCCGAAACCGTAACGATAAATGTAGAGGCTTTGCCCATGAAAATCGAAAAACCCTAAGTACGAAGTCTAACCAACAACCAAACGCCAACCAGCGAGAATAGCGCGTTTGGACTCCAGGCCGCGAGTGCCGCCGGCAATTGCCCGACATTCCCCACCTGTTCAATAATCGAAGCCACACTCCAATATGCAATCGCAATTGCCAGGCTCACGCCTACTCCCGCCATCGCCCCACGATTCCCTGTAAGGAACGCAAAAGGCACACTCAACAGTGCCATCACAAAAGCGGACAGCGGCACCGCAAACTTCTTATGGAACTGGACCTGCAATCTCGTCGTGTCCAATCCACTCTGCTGCAGTGTTTGCACATAACTCGACAACTGATGGAAGTTCATCTGCTTGTCCTGGATCAATTCCTGGAGGAAATAATCCGGAGTCTCTGTCAACTCTGAAAAAGTCCGTGTCGAATCCGGAAACGGATCGAACTCCTTCACCCCGTAGCCGGCATAATCCCGTCGATATCCACTCTGAAAGACCCAGCGCTTCAATCTGGGTTCCCAGCGAGCGCGTTCCGCAGCAATCATCCGCGTCATCCGGTAGCTGTTGCAGTCGAGTTCATAGACGCGAGGATTGGCCATCACCTTCTGGACAGGATCGAGGAACTTGTAATAGAAAATGCGGCATCCTTCGCCGAAGATAAACTTGCGATCCGGCTGCACATAAGTCTGCGCCGCCTTGCCCTTGATCTCATTGCGCAATGCATCCTGCTTACGATTCGCCTCGGGGACATAGTAGTAGTCGAACGCAAATAAGGCTGCACTAAACACAAGGCTCGCCAGCACCACCGGCAGGGCCAAGCGGTGCAGACTCACGCCACTCGCCTTAAACGCCGTCACCTCATTGGATTTAGACAAGACACCAAAGGTCGCCAGAACGGCCACCAGAATACTCACCGGCGTCATGTCATAAATCAGCTTCGGCGCCAGGAAAAACAGATAGGCCGAGATCTTCGCGCTGCTGATATTGTTGCGGATGATGTCCCCCAAAAGCTCAAAGAAGGTGAAGACTTCCGTCATCATCACAAAGCTAAAGAGCAACAAGAAGAGGTAGAACACAAACGCCCGCAGCACATAGGCATCCATGATCATGCTCACCATCGGAATCCCCGGCACGCGGACCACCCGGTAAAACCCGCTCTCCAACGCTAGAACAGCCGACCTCTCTGGACTGCTCGTCCCCTTCCGGCTCCTCAGCCGGGTCCACACACGCTCAAAGCTCGACTGAAGAACGCCCACAAAATCAACATCGCCAGGTCGCTCCAGTCTGGCCAATAAGACAATCGAGAGCAGCACGAAAATCAGGTTCGGTCCCCAGGTCGCCAGTTCCGCCGAGAGCGTTCCTCGCCGGGCCATCTGCTGCAAACTGATCATGCTGGTGTAATACAGCAGGGCCAACATCACCGAGACGACAAAGGCAGTACTCTTGCCTGACTTGCGGCGCGATACCCCAAGCGGCACCCCAGCCAAAGCCAACAACAGACAGGCGAGCGGGAGCGCGATCCGCTGATTCAACTCAAGCCGCGCGTCCACTGTCTCCGCCCGCGGATGCGTCTTCACAAAGCGGTACAGCGGCACCGTGTCCATTTCGAGGAAGTTATTGGAGCGCCGGTACTCATTCGGTTCCTTCGCCTGCAACCCAAGTTCAAACGAAGGCGCATAGTTGCGCGAATCCTGAGTCCCATCCTTGCCGATCTCGTAGGAAGTCTCATTCTTCATCGAGAGCTGGATGCGATTATTCTTCACATCCGAGACGGCCAGGGCTTCTTCCGCCAGCAAAATCTTCGGTTCGTCCGATAACTCGCGTCCCGTCGAATTCCTCTGCGCCGCGGTACGAATGTCCGCCATGAAGATTTTGCGCCACTTCACGGTTGGCCCGGCGATCACGTCGCCCACATACAGAATCGTGTTGGGGAAACCCTCCTCAAAAACACGTGGCTGGATCTCTGCGGTCACCTGTGCGGCAAGCGCACGATTCATCAGCCGGGTCGTCTCGCGATAGGACCAGGGTGTCAACCACATCGTCGAGATCGCAGTGAGAATAAACCCGATCAGCCCGAACATCAGCACCGGAGAAAGCACCCGCCGGGCGGGCGAGCCAGTGGCTCGCAGTGCGGTGATTTCGTTATCGCTCGACATCCGGCTGAGTCCGATCAGGACCCCCACCAGAACACCCACAGGAATCGTGAACGGCGAAGTTGGTGGCACCACCAGGACAAACAGATACACAGCCGTCTGCCAGTCCGTAGAATTCCGTAGCACTAACTCAAACAACTTGCCGCTGCCCAGACGATACAGGAACAGAACAAAAGTAAAGAGCAACACCCCGAGCATGGCGCTCGAGGTGATCTCACGAAAGATCGCTCTCGATAGAATCTTCAACCGGTACGTCCCAAGCCTCAGGCCGTCAATGCGGGAGGCGGCACCACAGGCAGCTTCGGCAATTCCACTTGCGGACGCTCCAGTTCGAGATCCTCAAACAACACGCTCGGCGCAATGGTGGAACAACCAAAGATGTAATTCCCACCGCCCACCACTGCAAATGGCGCGGCGTTCCCCAAGAAGTCGAACTGCACCTCGTCGCTTCCCGCAGCCACAATATCTTTCAACGCGCGCAGATTCAATCCACGGAATCGCAGGCCGCGCACCAACTCCTCACGGCCATCGGGATAGACCCGGTAAGCAAGCAGCGGGATGGGAGCCGGCCGGCCACTCGCCCCACTCAGTTGTTGCCGCAACTCATCGAAGGATGCCGTCGAGGGGAAATCCATCTTCCGGATCAGCATCCCATAGGGTTTGCTCCGCTGCTTCAGCATGTCCAGAAACTTGGTCCGCAACTCGGCAGGCGAGACCGCCTCCTCGCTCTTCACAAAAAGATTGCTGGACGATGCCAGATAGCCGCCGAAGGAACCGGGGAGACGCGCATGCCCATTCGACCCTTTGGAATCCCGGGTCGGAATGCGGGTCGACAGATAACCCTTCAAATTTCCCTTCTCCACCAGGACCACCGGCACGGGTTTTACGCCCTCCAGGTCCGCGGAAAAAGATCCGAGTAAGGGCTTGCCCTTGTACTCTTTCTGCGTCGGATCATCCACCACCGTAAAGGACGACGGCAACACCCGCGAGTTCAGACGGCCATCAAATTCGCCAGGCGAAATATTGAGCGGCCGGCTTGGCTCGCCAACGGGCTTTCGAAACGCACCCGCTTGCGACCCAATAATGTCCGCAAACATCTGCGCTGCGGCTTCCGCTTCAAACAGGACCGGGCCAGAGTACGATTCTCCCACCGGTGCATTCGTCATGGCCCTCAGATTCTCGCCCACTTGGCGCGCCCGCGTTCCATGTCAGCCTCGGAGCTCAACTTCATGGCCTCGGTGGCAACAAAGGTGGCATGATCCCGCACCCGCATTCCGTCCGCAGCCTGCCCGGCGGCGCGCACACGAACCACCGACAACAATTCGGTCGAGCGAATCTCCGTGCCATCCGTGTTCGTGTAGTAATAAATGTCCCGCGAGGACTCAAAATCCACCGACGATGTGAACGCCTCGGGATAAGAGGCAAACACCTTGGACAACTTCGTAATGCGTGCCTTCCAACCTTCTTCGTCGATACTCCAGTTCGGAATCGCTTCCACAAGTTTGGTGGGAGGAGCTTCTGAGAAGTCAGGCAACACCTCGGCCTGCGTCACGTTGCGCAAGGCCGCTCGCTTCCGCCCGACGGCCTCAATTGCTGTCTTGTAAGCACGATCGAGCGCAAGCCAGAAGATCTGACGCATCGCCGGAATATTATTGTCGAGAGGAAATTGTTCCGGGTCGAAACGAGTGCCCATGAAGATCTCTGAGAACACGTAATTCGTGTTGTCAAACTTCAAATCTCCCACTCGAACCGCGACACGGGGTACACGGAACGCCGAGCCCTGTGCACTAAACAACGCGCCCAGGCTGGCGGACACGCGATAAGATTTCGCGTCGTCCAACGCGCATTCCATAAAGTACAGGGGCTGGCCGCCCACCACCGCCATTGGCTTGGCCCGCGCCATCTCGTCCTGCATTGCTTTCAGAATCGGATCTGAAACAGCAATGCCTCCGCGTTGCTGGGCCAGCAGGGCGCCAGGAAGGAGCAATCCAAATTCACGACGCTGCATTAGAGCACCCCCGAAATCGTCGAAGCCTTCGGCCGCTCCAGAAAGGGCGGCCGCTCTTGCGAACGCTCCCGGAGTGACACCTCTATCTCCGTCACCAGCAGCGCCGGCGCGGACGCCGACACCGGCACCTGCCCAGACTCAGCGCCACAATATCCATTGAATACCGTCGTGTCATTCGACGTCATCGCAATCTTCGCAAAGCTCGTCAGCGGCGTACCCACGATATCCGAACCCCGAATCAACTGATCCGGCCTGCCATCGGCGAAGACTTTATACACCATCACCGGCGCCACCTGAAAACCCTGCAGCCCGCGGCGGCTCGTCACGGTGAAACCGCTCGAAACCTCCTCGAAGTACAAACCATAAGGCTTGTTCTGCTTCTTGATCTCCGCAATCAGTTCATTGCGCAACGCCGCGTTTGTCACAGACTTCGAACTTTCCACCACCAGATTCGATTGCCGCGATACGACCTCTGCGCCCAGTTGCTTCCGTCCATGTCCATTCGATTCCGGGAAGCCATTGATCGGCGAGCGCGACATCAGGAAGTTTTCGAGAATCCCGCTCTTCACCACACTCACTGGCCGGGCCTTCACGCCTTCGTCGTCATAGTCATACCAACCGTACAAATCGACCCCCGCCAATTGATGCAGCGTCGGGTCCATCTTCACGCTCAGGAAGTCCGGCAGAATCTTCTGCCCAACCATCTTCGTGAAGGTCTGCCCTTCAGTCTCATCCTTCTGGCGGTGTCCTTCAATGCGATGTCCGAAAATCTCGTGGAAGAAAACGCCAGCTGCTTTGCCGGACAGAATCGCCGGTCCTGTGAAAGGCTCCGCTAAAGGCGCCTTCAACAAAGCAGCCAACTTCTTATGCACCTTCTCCACCGCCTGCTGCACAAGCTTCTCATCCGGCAGACGGCTCGGATCTTCCGCCTCAAACGTCTCACTCGCCGAAAGGTTCATCCCATCGCCAGCCTTCCCGCGGGCACTGATAATGATGCGCGCAAACAGGCGGCCGTACTGCAGCTTCGTTCCATCTGTATTGACAAAAGTCTTCAGTTCCCGCTGCCCTACCACCACAACAGAACTCGCAAGAACTTCCGGCTTATCCGCAAAATACTGGCTCCACTTGCGAGCACGTTCCTGCCAAAGCCGGGTGTCAAACTTCAGCGGTCCCACCGTTTCATACTTCACAACAACAGGTACCGGCGAGAAGTCCCCAGACTTGTCATCGCCTTCCAACTTCATCTGCTGATTGGTTTTGATATTGATCAGGCGCTGTGCCCCGGCACGGTATACCCGGTCGGTCTCCAGCCACAAGCGGCGGCGCAAAGCGTTTGCTTCATCGTCAAGCGGCAGCGAGACCGCTCCCGCAAACTGCGGACGATCGCCACGAATCTGCCGGTAGTTATCGAGCTTGGCGTCTCCGACACGCACCGAAATGTCGACATTTCGCGATTGGCTCGCATTCGATCCTTGCAGCGTTCCAAGCGTAGCTGTAACAGACTGCGCCTCTTGCTCCTGCATTTCATAAGAGAGGAAGTAGGCCGGTGGATCGGCTTTTTTCAACTGTGCGAAGTTGCGATTCATCTCTTCATCGAGAATCTGTACCGCCTTCGGCTGTGCTCGCAGGGAGTCGGGAATCAGGAGAACTGCAAAGAGCGGGAGGGATCGCAAAATCCAGGGAAAAGTCCGCGAAATGTGTGAGAACACATCCCGAGTCTAACACGTGGATCTCGCGCAACCTCCCGCGAACAAAGGGCCGGAAAGACTTAGACCGAGGCGCTGCGGCCCGTCATGGACTCCCCGCTTTTATCCACCGACAGCACGCCCTTCTGGCGCAATCCCGTCAACGCCAAACCGTAGCGCCCCCGCACACCCGTCTTCTCAAAAATGTGCTTCAGGTGAATCTTGACTGTACCTGGCCGGATTCCCAGTTCCCGGGCGATCTCGCGGTTCTTCAGTCCATGCTCCACCAGATCCATCACCTGGGTCTCGCGCGGCGTCAGCTCCGAACGCGGATAGCGATCCTCGCGCGGCTGATCCCGGAAAACGCTATCTTCCATCCAGTTCTTCCCATTCATCACCGTACGCACACAGTTCAATAAATTTGATGGAGAAGTCGTCTTGCGCAGGATGCCCTTGGCTCCAGCTTGCAAGAACCGCAAGGCCTCCGCTTCCGTCATCGACACCCCCCAAACCACGGTGCGGGTCAGCGGCTTCAGCCGGCCATTGATCGGCGCATCCGTGGGCAGAAAACTGGCGGCATAGCTCGGATTTCGCGACAGCAGAAGGTCCAGATCCTGCTCAGCCAGTTTCAGGTCCTGAATCCAGTCCATGATCGCCTGGATCCCAAGAGCTTTGTCGATCAATACAATGTCCGGACGTTGCCGGCGGGAGATCTCCCGGCAGAGCGCCAGGCTTTCGCAAGCTCCGCTAACACGGAGGTCGCTCGTTGCGTTCAGAACGGAACGCACACCCTCAACCGTGAGGGATTGTGTTTCACACAGTAATACGGTCGCGGGGACGGGGGATGTGGGGTAGGTGGGATCGATTGGATTGTGATCGGTCACGGTGGGATTCAACCTTTCAAATCAACGCCTTCTATACCTTTGCCCTTTGCAGGGCGTCCGGGCTAGCATGGCCTTGGTATTGGGTCTAGCCTTCCCCATTGGTGTAGGGGAATATCTCGACTCGGGAAAGCTTATCGGCCACCGGTGCAAACGTTTTAGTAAATCTTTCGAGTGTTTTTTCTCTCATGTTTTTAAGGTCTGGCGACGATAGCTAAGGTACATAGACTTGTCTCTGCTCCCCGGATTGAACTTTCCGCTCAATTCATGTCGACGGATAAGTCTTTTAGCATCATTCGAATACAGTAATTAAATGAGTCTTAACGACAGCTTTCAAAGTGCCGGCAATTGGAAATACCTGGTCATCTCCCCTTCCCAGGGCATCACGAAGGACCTCCAACAGCTCTTGAGCGGAAACATGCCACAGTCGCAAGTTTTGGAGATTCCTGTTTATCCTCCTTCCGCCGGGCTCCTGGAAGTCCTCAACGTGCAGGCCCCCGATCTCTGCCTCGCCGACGTCGCGAGCGATCCCGATCGCGGACTCGATCTCATCCGCGAGATCGCCACCATGCACGCCAAAACCCCTGTCGTCGCCTTGATCCCCAGCAATGACACCGACCTGATCCTCTCCTGCCTCCGCGCTGGAGCAGCCGAGTTCCTCATCCATCCCTTCTCCAGCGAGCAACTCGAACAGGTTCTCGGCCGCCTGGTCGCCAAGAATCCCACCGCCAAGGGCAATGGAAAAGCCGGACGCATCATTGCCGTCGTTCCCGCCAAGGGCGCCTGCGGAGCCTCCACGGTGGCCAGTGGCCTGACCTTCCACTGGAAACGCCGCGCAAGCAAGATGCTCCTGGCCGATCTGGACCCCCTCACCGGAACAATCAGTTTTCTTCTGAAGTTGAAGAGCCAGTTCAGCTTTATGGATGCAGTGACGCTCCACCAGGCCCTCGATCCCGATGTCTGGAAGAGCCTCATCGTCCCCACGCAAGGCATTGACGTCATGCTTTCCCCGGACAGCTCCGTCGAAGGGATTCATGACATCCGGGATGCCGCCGGCATCCTCGACTACGCCCGTTGGCACTATGACACCAGCATCATCGACATTGGCTCCCCCTACGGCGCCTGGAATCTCTCCACCCTCCGCCATGCCGACGAGATCCTTCTCGTCTCCACCAACGAACTCCCCGCCCTCCAGGCCACGCAGCGCGTGTTGAACTATCTGGACCAGAACCGGGTCGATCGCGGCAAGGTGAAACTGATCGTCAATCGCTACAGCCGCGACGTCGGTCTGAGCAAAGAAGTGGTGGAAACTGCCATCCGTTGTGAAGTCTTCCAACTTCTGCCCAGCGACTTCGATAGTGTCCAGCGGGCCATGATCGAGGGCAAACCTGTCCCGGTCAGCTCTCCCTTTGGCAAAGGTCTGTCGGTTCTTGCGGAAAAACTGGGGGGCCGTCCCGAGCCCGCCAAGCCCCGCAAGAGCAGTTCTGCCTGGTCGGGCCTGTTGAATCTCTTCTCACGCACCTCGCATTGAACACAGCGCATACAATGGAGGGTTGCCAGAACTGAACCAGCTCTCTGCTGCTGCCTATCTGACAGCCCGCTTCCACACCGCATTTGAGGTCCGAGAGCTCACCGGTGGAGTCTCCAACATGGTTTTCCGGGCCCAATCCCCGGGCCAACCGGACCTCGTCCTCAAGCAGTCGCTCGCCAAGCTCCGTGTCCAACAGGATTGGTTCAGTGATCGCGCCCGGATTTTCCGTGAGATCGACGCCCTCACCTTCCTCCAACCTCTCGCGCCTCCCGGTAGCCTCCCTACCCTCCTCTTTGAAGACCGGCCCCATTACCTCTTCGCGATGTCGGCCGCCGACGAGAGCGCGCCCACCTGGAAGCAGCTTCTCCTCGCCGGACAAGTCGACACCAGCCTCGCCCTCCAGGCGGCGCAACTACAGAAAGTCTTCTTCGAAGTCCCCCATCTCGAATCGCAATTCACCGGCCTCGACCTCTTCGATCAGCTCCGCCTCGATCCCTATTACCGGGCCACTGCGCGCGCCCATCCTGATCTTTCTCCTCAATTTGAGGCAGCTATCCACCAGAGTCGTAACGAGTTGCGTGGCCTCACTCACGGCGACTGGTCACCCAAAAACTTCCTCGTCAACCCCGGCAATCAGCTTTTCTCCATCGACTATGAGGTCATGCACTGGGGCGACCCCAGCTTTGATGTCGCCTTCCTGCTCAACCACTTCCTGCTGAAGTGCTGGCACAACTCGCTCGCCCGTCCCCTCTACGCCCAGGCCGCCCTCACCTATTTCAACGAACTCAAACGAAGCCAATCCGATTGGATCGAGGCCGCCACCCTACGGCATCTCGGCTGCCTCCACCTCGCCCGCATCGACGGCAAAAGCCCAGCCGAATACTTGCGCCCCCACGAGCGCGACCAGGCCCGCCGCTTTGCCCGCGACCTCATCCAACACCCGCCGCCCACCATCGCCGAAGTTTTCGAAATGCAAGCAGATTCCTTTCATGAATAAGATTTCCTCCATCCAAGCCTTTGAAGTCCTCGATAGCCGGGGCCGCCCCACCGTCGAAGCCCATCTCACCCTCAGCAGCGGACTCAGCGCTAGCGCCCAGGTCCCGTCTGGCGCCTCCACCGGTGCGAGCGAGGCCCACGAGCTGCGCGACGGCGATCCTCAACGCTATAACGGACTCGGTGTCCGCAAGGCCTGCCACAATATCGAAACGATCCTCGCTCCTGCCCTCGAGGGGAAGAGCGTCTTTGACCAGGCCACCATCGACCAGTTGATGATCGATCTCGACGGTACCCCGAACAAATCCCGCCTCGGGGCGAATGCGATCCTTGCCATCTCCTGCGCCACCGCCCGCGCCGCCGCGCACAGCCGGAAAGTACCGCTCTGGAGCCACCTCGCCGGCAATCGCAAGGCCGTCCTACCACTCCCGATGGTCAACATCCTGAGCGGAGGCCTGCATGCCGCCCGCGCCATGGAATTCCAGGATTTTCTCGCCATTCCTCACGCCGCCGGCAGCTTTGCAGAGGCGATGGAGTGGATCACGAAGATCCATAGAAAAACCAGGGAACTGCTAGAGGAAAAAGGAGCTTACTTCACAGGAGTAGCGGACGAAGGCGGCTGGGGACCACGACTCGCCACCAATGAGCAGGCGCTTGCCATTCTCACCGAAGCGATCGAGAAAAGCGGACTTGCGCCCGGGTCACAGGTCTCAATCGCCCTCGACGTCGCCGCCTCGCACTTTTTTGCCGGCGGGGAATACGCCCTCCGTTCAGAAGGCCGCAGCATGCCAGCCCGCGACTTCATCGATCTCCTGGCAGGCTGGTGCCGCAAGTACCCGGTGGTCTCGATTGAAGACGGTCTCGAACAGAATGCCTGGTCGGAATGGCCCGAACTCACACACCGCTTAGGTGAACACGCACAGATCATCGGCGACGACTTCCTCACCACCAACCCCGAACGGCTGCAGCGCGCCATCGCCAGCAAGGCCGCCAACGCGGTGCTCGTCAAGATGAACCAGATCGGAACCCTCACCGAAACCTTTGCCGTCATCGACAAAGCGCGGGCGAGCAACTGGCGGGCCGTCATCAGCGCCCGCAGCGGAGAGACGGAAGACACATTCCTCACCGATCTGGCGATCGCCTCGGGAATGGCGCAATTGAAGGTCGGCTCGATCACCCGTTCGGAGCGTCTGGCCAAATACAATCGTGTGCTCGTTCTCGAGCAGACGACTTCACTTCCCCACTGGTCGGCAGCCAGCGACCGGCTCCCTCCCATCTGGCGGTCTTAACAACTCACCAGGAACAGATTCCACAGAATAAGCAGCCCCAAGCAAACGGCCTCGCCCGTCTCACCGGTGCGGGGCCAGTCGGGGTACCGGGCAAAACGGCAACAACCCGCCATGCCCGTGATCTCAAATCCAGCTTCCCCTACTCCAGCAAATTGATCGTGCCCCGGCACTTTGGCGACCCGCACCCGCAAACCACCCGTTCCTGGTTCTTCCCAAAGTGATAATCGAGGCTTAGTTCCTCACCGGCCTGGATATCGCGCAGCGCAAAGTAGAAGACCTGCCGCTTCTCCACCCGTGATTCGAGACTCGGTTCACAGCAGTGGTTCACAAACTCCGCGCCACTTCCCCCTTCAGCGCCATCGATATACCAATAGGGGTCTACTGTAAACAGGCAATGGATCTGGTTGGATTCCGCACGCCGCTTCCCTTCCTTGCGGCTCACCAGTTTTCCGGTGTACTCCATCACTTTGCGGCCCTTGGGAATCGCCTCCAGGGCAAACACACCCCAGCGATGGATCTTGCTCGGCCGCACCTCAAGCCGGAACTTGCAGAATTCTTTCGCGATCTGCGGCGCGGCTCCGATTCCTTTTGCCTTCATTCTGAGATATCGTCTTTTCTATTCGTCGGCTTCTTACCGCCCTTGCGGCGCATGATGAGAATAGCAACCAGCAGCAAAGCGGTGAGTCCTGCAACGGCCCGGACTGTCGATTCTTGATCCATAGCTGAAAATCCAGCGATTCTCAGGCTACTAAAAACCTGCCATGCTGACAACACTTGCAACAAAATGGAGGTTCTCCTCTCTAAGAATGAAGATGCGTCCGTCCAAATTTGCCCTCTGGCTCCTCACCGCCCCGCTGCTCGCCCAGACAGCCAACTCGCCAGCAACCTTCGGAGACTACCGCACCGAGAAGCCCGGAGTCTGGCACAGGATTACGCCCGCAGACCTTCCCAAGCCCTACAGCACCAGTTCCGTCGACAACGGTCCCCGCCTGATCGATCGCCCGAAAAATGCCTGGCCGCAAGCCAAGGCAGGCTTCAAGGTCGAAGCGATCGCCACCGGACTCGACCGGCCCCGCCTCATCCGCACCGCGCCCAACGGGGACCTCTTCATCGTCGAAAGCGAAGCCGGCCGCATCAAGATTCTCCGGCCGGGCAAGCCGGTCGAAACCTATATCTCCGGCCTCAGCCAACCCTTTGGCATCGCGTTCTACCCGCTCGGCCCCAACCCAAATTTCCTCTATATCGCCAATACCGATTCCGTCGTCCGCATCCCCTACCATCCTGCTGCCACCCGGTCAAACGCCAAGCCTCAAATGATCCTCGCCAACATCCCCGGGGGAGGCCGTCTCCGTGGCGGCGGACACTGGACGCGCGACATCGTCTTCTCCCAAGACGGCCAGCACCTCTTTGTCAGTGTCGGCTCGCTCAGTAACGCCGACGACACCGACCAGAATCGGGCCGAGAACGACCGCGCAGCGATACTAGTGGCCAACCCCGACGGCACAGGCCGCCGTGTCTTCGCCAAAGGCATCCGGAACCCGGTCGGCCTCGCCATCGACCCCGCCACCGGCCAACTCTGGACCTCCGTCAATGAGCGCGACGCCCTCGGCGACAACCTCGTCCCCGATTACATCACCCACGTCGAGGATGGCGGCTTCTACGGCTGGCCCTGGTACTACATTGGCGGCAATCAGGACCCGCGTCACGCTGGAAAGCATCCCGAGCTGAAATCGAAAGTCATCGTGCCTGATGTTCTCCTCCAGCCGCACCACGCCTCCCTGCAACTCACCTTTTATGAAGGGAACCAATTCCCTGAGGAGTACAAAGGGCACATCTTCGCCGCCCAGCACGGTTCCTGGAATCGTGCCATCCGCACCGGTTACAGCGTCGTGCACGTCCCGGTCAAAGACGGCAAGGCAAGTGGCGCTTACGAAGACTTCCTCACCGGTTTCGTCCTGCCGGACGGGAACGTTTGGGGCCGCCCGGTCGGGGTGACGGTCGCCAAAGACGGCGCACTCATCGTTACCGACGATGCCTCCAACACCGTCTGGCGTGTCTCGGCAATCCGGTAAAGCGCGGCAGGCCTCTAGATCGTGTCCACCTCGCGGCGGGCCCGCACCCGCGCCCCGGTAGTCGGCAACACGCGCATCCTCGTGCCAAACAACGCCAAGGCCAGCGCAAACACCAGATCGTCATGCTTTCCCTCACTCACAAAGGAGGGCCCTCGCAAGCTCGGCAACTGCCGCATCCCCTGCAACTCCTCCACCAGCGCTTCCCACCCCACCACGCCTGCGGCGACCACCAATCCCTCCACTTCAAAAGCCCGTTGCACGCCAAGCAACAATTCCGTCCGGGGTGTCGGATACTGCCCGTTCCGGTAACTCCCCGCCAGCCCGCCATGGATCACCACCGGATACAATTCCCCCTGCAGCCGCCGCCGGCGCAATCCCTCTTCCACCACCATGCCGATCCCTGTCGCGTCAAAAGCGGTCGTCACATTCGAGCCGCGAAACTCCTCACACTGCGTCAGCCGCTCCATCTCATCCATCACCTGTTCATAACCCGTACCCAACCGCACGCGTTCCACCAGCCGCACCACAAGCACGCGCCGCAGACGCATCTCGAAGCTGACCGGGTCACGAAACCCGCAACTCTCCACACGCTGCTCCACCACAACAAAAGCCGAGTGGTCGCGCAGTTTCCCGAGGTCGACCCCAAGATGGAAACTGCGCAGCACCGCATTCACCGCAGACGCCCCTTCAGTTGGAAATCAAGCTCGCGATAACGGAGTCCCTCCGCCTTCGCCCGCGCCAGCCACTCCGTGCGATAGGCTTGGTTCTCCATTCCAATAAAACTGCAAAGGTATTCCTGTGCAAACCATTCCTCGCCCTGGACCCGCCGTTCCACCGCGAGAAACTCCGGTCGAATGCGCGGGCAATCCGTCGCCTTCACTTCGATCCGGGTCCAATCCTCCGGTCCTTTCGCCCACTCCTTCCAGAAGAATCCACGTTCGCCAAACGGCGTTGACAACAAAGCAAGATCCCCATCCCCAGCAGCCAACATCGGGCGAATCGACTTGTAAAGAAGATCTTCCACTTGCGCCGCCTCATCGATCACGATCAGCGAGGGAGCACTGAAACCGCGGACATGTGACCCCTTCCCCGGAAGCCCAAGAACACGAGCGCCATTGCCAATCTGAAAGGAAAGCTGGCCACCTTGGAGCACACAACCGGCCTTTTCGAGAAACTGACGGACCTTCGTAATCAATTCTCCGGTCTGCCGCAGCGTCGGGGAGACGGCAAGGATTAAGGATTCCGGGTCGGTCAAGGCACGATAGGCGGCAAGAGCGGCAGCAGTTGTCGACTTGCCCCATTGCCGGGTGCAGCAAAGCAAAAGGCGTTTCCCGCCACGGAGTAAAACTTGCTCCTGCATGGCATCGGGATCGAAGGAGAAATGGTGGCGCACCACCTCCAGGATGGAAGGAGGAGCCGTATGGGGAGAGGAGGCGGCAGTCAGGGTACGAACCGTCTCCACCGGAGATTCAAACAGGAGGGCATTCACCAGTTTCCGGTGTCCGCCTCGAAGCCAATGGGAATCATTCATGACGGTACCAAGATAGGAATCGTGGAGAACCCACCCGGAATATCTCTACACAAATGACCCACAACTCATTCAAAATAAATGAAAAATAAAATTCTTCTGCTTGTGACTGGGTTTCGCTGGCCCTCCATCCACGCCCGCGAGGGGCGTGACGCAACAGCTCTTTTACCTACATAGGTAGCACTAAGTTTCACTCCACGCGCCCGCGAGGGGCGCGACCCATCCGGCTTAGTCACGGCGGGGAGCACAGCGAGTTTCAATCCACGCGCCCGCGAGGGGCGCGACTGATTTACGATTTGTCCCAACCGCTGCGTTTGCGTTTCAATCCACGCGCCCGCGAGGGGCGCGACCTTTGACACTCAAGCGGCGTTCGCGGCGGCCCGCGTTTCAATCCACGCGCCCGCGAGGGGCGCGACGAGGTGCTGCCGTTCGTGCAGCCGGAGGCGGTGGTTTCAATCCACGCGCCCGCGAGGGGCGCGACAGGGTACAATACTCATCCGTCTCTATCTGAGCGTGTTTCAATCCACGCGCCCGCGAGGGGCGCGACTGTCGTCCGCGCGCATTTGATTAATGAGCGCATGTTTCAATCCACGCGCCCGCGAGGGGCGCGACTCGGGTAGGTTTACAGTGGCCGTCGCAACCTTCTCGTTTCAATCCACGCGCCCGCGAGGGGCGCGACAAATTGCCAATGTTTTGTGAGGAGTTTGACAGCCGTTTCAATCCACGCGCCCGCGAGGGGCGCGACCCGGCCATAATAATGGCGCGCTCGATGGCACCGGTTTCAATCCACGCGCCCGCGAGGGGCGCGACTCCAGCCGAGCAAAAGCAAACCGCTTCAGGACCAGTTTCAATCCACGCGCCCGCGAGGGGCGCGACGTTCATGGCGCCTTCTTCAGTTGCCGGCGGCCGGTTTCAATCCACGCGCCCGCGAGGGGCGCGACCCATTTTTCGTATTCTTTGATCGATTGCGATGGGTTTCAATCCACGCGCCCGCGAGGGGCGCGACGTGATTCGTGGTCTCGTCGACGCGGGAATTCTTCTGGTTTCAATCCACGCGCCCGCGAGGGGCGCGACGGGCCAGATCGATTGATTGGGATAAATTAAAAAAGTTTCAATCCACGCGCCCGCGAGGGGCGCGACGTCCGGCAATAATCGGGTTCTGCGGCACTGGGAAAGTTTCAATCCACGCGCCCGCGAGGGGCGCGACCTAGCGGCGTTACTACTGATCAGGAATATCCCAGTTTCAATCCACGCGCCCGCGAGGGGCGCGACCACTGGGAGATTTTTCATAAAAGATCTTCCAAGTTTCAATCCACGCGCCCGCGAGGGGCGCGACAAAATGCAACTCTCACGAAAATAGTTTATGCGGTTTCAATCCACGCGCCCGCGAGGGGCGCGACTATCACCACGATAAGAGTGATCGGTTGATTCTCGTTTCAATCCACGCGCCCGCGAGGGGCGCGACATATGCAGCGTTACTCGGCGCTGGCGGCGACCGAGTTTCAATCCACGCGCCCGCGAGGGGCGCGACTGAAGTGAATCAACTTTTCAACGCGGATCAATGGTTTCAATCCACGCGCCCGCGAGGGGCGCGACAGCGTGTATTGTTGATTCATGACCAACACACGAGTTTCAATCCACGCGCCCGCGAGGGGCGCGACCTTTGATAAACATTTTGATTCTCGCGCTAGTCTTGTTTCAATCCACGCGCCCGCGAGGGGCGCGACTTGCGCCAACAAATGCTCCGCCACGCGGTTAAAGTTTCAATCCACGCGCCCGCGAGGGGCGCGACGTCAAGATGGGCGGCGACACCTCATGGTGCACCGAGTTTCAATCCACGCGCCCGCGAGGGGCGCGACACATATTCAGGCCGTGGGAAAGCAACGATTCGTAGTTTCAATCCACGCGCCCGCGAGGGGCGCGACAGAAATCTGAAAAAGAGGATTCCTAGATTGCAAGTTTCAATCCACGCGCCCGCGAGGGGCGCGACGCTTCCGCGTTGCCAGTGGCACTGGCACTGTTGTGTTTCAATCCACGCGCCCGCGAGGGGCGCGACTGAGTACTGCTGCATCGGCAACACGACGTTTTTGTTTCAATCCACGCGCCCGCGAGGGGCGCGACCGGGCGTAGTGTTGATCTCACCAGTGCCACCTAGTTTCAATCCACGCGCCCGCGAGGGGCGCGACGCCGTACCCAAAAGTTGAGGAGCATTCGAAACTTGTTTCAATCCACGCGCCCGCGAGGGGCGCGACGCGGATGACGTAGCCAGACGAAGCGTTCTGATTGTTTCAATCCACGCGCCCGCGAGGGGCGCGACGAGCGGCCTGCACCCGGCTACATGGATGAGATGTTTCAATCCACGCGCCCGCGAGGGGCGCGACGCGATGCCTTCTGCAAAGTCGGCAATTCCTTCGAGGTTTCAATCCACGCGCCCGCGAGGGGCGCGACCTTGTTGCGGAGGGAGTTCAGGTAGTCTGTACGTGTTTCAATCCACGCGCCCGCGAGGGGCGCGACGTTCATCGCAGAGGTCGCAAACCAGCACGATCTGTTTCAATCCACGCGCCCGCGAGGGGCGCGACGCCTGGCGATTCAAAGCTGAAACCTGTCGCGAAGTTTCAATCCACGCGCCCGCGAGGGGCGCGACTGCGACGTGCTGGATCGAACTTACAACGGGCAGTTTCAATCCACGCGCCCGCGAGGGGCGCGACTCGGGCTTGAGTTTACTCAGTAGCCACTTACGCGTTTCAATCCACGCGCCCGCGAGGGGCGCGACGACAGCAAGGTTGTCGATCTTACTGTTGTCGACCGTTTCAATCCACGCGCCCGCGAGGGGCGCGACGCGGCGACCGAATCATCGAGCAAGGCATGCCGATGTTTCAATCCACGCGCCCGCGAGGGGCGCGACAAAGACTTCCCGAGCGCCTGGCGATTCAAAGCTGTTTCAATCCACGCGCCCGCGAGGGGCGCGACATGAAACTGTACATCTACAACACTGAGACCAACGTTTCAATCCACGCGCCCGCGAGGGGCGCGACCGAGATTGTCGATCTTGACGTTGACACCTTCGAGTTTCAATCCACGCGCCCGCGAGGGGCGCGACTGGCGGGACGCCCTTTGTCTTCTTCTCGTCCGTAGTTTCAATCCACGCGCCCGCGAGGGGCGCGACAATGCGGGGCTTTCGTCAGAGGTTATCGTCGCCGTTTCAATCCACGCGCCCGCGAGGGGCGCGACTGCAGTCTGGGGCTCAGCAGCGCTGGCGTAGCCGTTTCAATCCACGCGCCCGCGAGGGGCGCGACCCGAAATGACCTGGGGCACAAACCGCAAGAACTCGTTTCAATCCACGCGCCCGCGAGGGGCGCGACCGAGCCGTGGGGCGTCAAGCTGAATGGCACGGTGGTTTCAATCCACGCGCCCGCGAGGGGCGCGACATGTGGTGAAGTGTCTACAGTCGCGGCGTAATCGTTTCAATCCACGCGCCCGCGAGGGGCGCGACTCCCCGCCGCCCGGTCGAGAGACAACGTGATGTGTTTCAATCCACGCGCCCGCGAGGGGCGCGACAACAGCGCTCCGCCTGGCTGCGGTCAAGGGCGAGTTTCAATCCACGCGCCCGCGAGGGGCGCGACGAACACGAGTGGGGTAAGGGTGAGACCCGCTATTGGTTTCAATCCACGCGCCCGCGAGGGGCGCGACGTTTTCGCTTCGAACTCTTCTCGCCATCGGTCACGTTTCAATCCACGCGCCCGCGAGGGGCGCGACGCCTTGATCCGGCGATGCATAAAGCCGCGCGAAGGTTTCAATCCACGCGCCCGCGAGGGGCGCGACAGGCGTCATGAATTATTGCTCCCGCACGAAACACGTTTCAATCCACGCGCCCGCGAGGGGCGCGACTAAAAAGCAACAGTACTAGTGATCCTACGGGTGAGTTTCAATCCACGCGCCCGCGAGGGGCGCGACGTGATGATCCCCAAGACTGCGCTGTGCGTTGGGTTTCAATCCACGCGCCCGCGAGGGGCGCGACTTCCCGCGATAACCGGCTTCGCAGCAAGATACTGTTTCAATCCACGCGCCCGCGAGGGGCGCGACGTGCCGGCCTGGGGGATTGTCCATTCTGGCGGTGTTTCAATCCACGCGCCCGCGAGGGGCGCGACACGCCATCATCAACGGCTACAACCCGGACATGTGTTTCAATCCACGCGCCCGCGAGGGGCGCGACTCCCAGTGCGATCTCTGCTTCGCTTGCAGATAGGTTTCAATCCACGCGCCCGCGAGGGGCGCGACGGCTTCGAGCGGCTTCGCACTGAGTTCGTCCCGCGTTTCAATCCACGCGCCCGCGAGGGGCGCGACCCGCCGATAAACGCACTAAGATTCGAGCTACCTCGTTTCAATCCACGCGCCCGCGAGGGGCGCGACCACGGGCCCGCACCATCAAGGTCGAGCGCCATCTGTTTCAATCCACGCGCCCGCGAGGGGCGCGACCACCCCAGTATAACCCCAGTCATCTCAGGTGTTTAGCCGCACATTTCCGCGCACCTGTCTGACGCCCAGTGCGCCAGAAGACACAAAGACAATCCCCATCCCGCAAAAACCAATCAAATCAATCAGATACACGGCGCGCGGACCTCCCCGTGTCACAGCACCCGCTTCCCGTCCGCGCAAGATCAAATAATCAGCGGACCTTCCGGATCGTACGCAACCTTCGCCCCGTGATGCTCCACCCGCCGCTTCCACTCTGCTCCCAAAAAGTAAAACCGCAAACTGTCCTCATCCAGATCCACTTCATCGAGCAGCTTCGCACGCAAATCGGCATACTGCCCCGGATCCACCAGACACTCGAACACGCTGTTCTGCACCCGCTGCCCGAAATTCTGGCAATGCTTCGCCACTCGCCGCAGACGCTTTCGTCCCGCGGACGTTTCGGTCGAAACATCATAGGTTACTAGCACCAGCATCCCGATTCACCCCTTCCAGAGCAGCGCCGGATACATCTCGGAATCTCCACGTAAATAGCGAGCCAAAAACATCGCTTGCACATGAGGCAGCAACCCCACAGCGACTCGCTCCTCCAGCATCGGATGCAGAAACTCTTCCTGCTTCCTCTTCTGCCAGGCCGTCAGAACCTCCTTTCGGCCCTCTTCGTTCAGCAATACAGCGCCCCCTTCGGACTCGCGAAAATGCCTCGTCCGCACCTGTTGTCGATTGATCAAACTCAACACCAGCCGGTCCGCAATCACCGGTCGCAACTCTTCCATCAAATCCAGCGCCAGACTCGGACGGCCGGGCCGATCCTTATGGAGAAAGCCACAAGCCGGGTCGAGCCCCACTCCCTCGAGCGCACTCGTGACATCGTGCACCAGCAGCGTATAGACAAAAGACAACATCGCATTCACCCGGTCCAGCGGTGGCCTGCGGCTTCGCCCCTGGAACGCAAACTCTTCTCGTCCCTCCCCAATCAGACTCTGAAAACAGCCAAAGTAAGCTTTCCCCGCCTCGCCTTCCAAACCACGCAGCACATCCACGCTCTGCCCCGGACGCGCCGCCCGTTCCAGCACACTCTTCAGCACCACCACTTGCCGACTCAAGCTCTCTGAGTCGTCATATTCTTCCCGAATCGCCCGCATCAGCACCTGTCGGCAATTGGCGACCTTCGCACAGACAATCGTCCGCACCACAGCCTGACAGCCCTCCACATCATCGGCTACTCGATACTGTCTCCGGCGCAGCAGGACATTCCCCGACACCGGACCTTGGACCCGGCAAAGGAACTCGCCCCACTCCGTAAAGAAGCTCATCAAAACACCGCGCTCCCCGCAGAATCCCATCAACGACGCCGAGGCATTCACCCGCCCAAAGCACACCACCCCTTGCAAGGTATGAACAGGAACGCGCAACAACGTCTCATCGGCTTCCTTCACCTGAATCGTCTCGCCCTCTTTGGCAAGATAGACGCCCTGGCGCGTGATAAACAGCGTGTTCAGCAGTTTCTTCATAGCCTCTCGCTCAGACACTGGTGCAGCATCGATTCCCATTCCTTACCCATGCCGCTGCGGCCCATCCGCTTCGGTTCACAGATTTCCAGCAGAGAACAGTTCTTGCACTTCTTCTCAAACACCGGACGCGGTGTCTCGCCCAGGCGAAACAGCCGGTGCATATCCGCTGCCGCCTGCTGGGTCGTCTGGCGGAGTTCCTCGTCAAACACAACAGGCAGACGGCGCCGAGGCTCGCCATAAAAGATTGCTCCACTGGGAATCGAGGTTCCGGTCATCTCTTCGAGACACAAGGCTTGGGCGCAAAGCTGCACCACATCGGCATCGTGATTCTTCTCTTTGCCCCGCTTATACTCGACAGGAACTAACGCCGAACTGCGATCGAGAGGATACTCGACGACATCCGCCTTACCGGTCAGTCCTAACGCAAACGAGCGCAGCGGAATGCTGCGCTCGATGCGATAACCATCTCTTGATTCGGGTTTCCCCTCGTCCACTTTGTCATGAAGAACTCGCCCCTCCACCGTCAGGCGATTCTCTGCCCACTGCTGCTCCACATGAATCAGCGCCCACTGCCGGGGACAGAAGAGAAAGTGCTGAATTCCGGAAAGGGGTAAGAGTTCTTCCTCTGAATACATCACTGTCCTCGCTAGAAGCCGTCAATCACGTCCGGTTCTAATCCGGCAAGCTCGGCGATTTCAATCCCGCCATCCTTTCCAACCTGAAGAGAGCGATGGACCTTTGCCGAAGAATACTGCCCAGACTTGCTCCCATGCTTCCACCAGATCAGCTTCAGGACTTCCATGCTCCCCTCAGGCCGGGCCGATGAGGCATCATTCTCAAACAGCTTCGGGAGAATCGATTTCAATCGTTCCGCATCTGCGTCGCTAAAACCGGTGCGCTCCGCCAACTGTGGATTGATACTCCCGTAGCACTCGTAGATTCCGGAATCCACACGATGCTTCATACCCATCGTGTCTGATCCTCTCTTCGATCCATCGCCTTCGCCGCTGACGCTCTTTGTGATCTGCGTACTCGTCACACTCACGGGTTCTTTGCTGAATGCCGATTGAATCGTCACAGGACCACGAACCGGAATCGAAACACCGCTCGCATCACCATCTTTGCCAAAGGCAAATACCTGGCCGAAAGCTCTGACATCAAACCATTTTTCACAAGCAGCCTTCGCCGTATCCTCTTTTTTCCATTTGCTAAAAGCTTTCTGACCTAAACCATTCGTCTCTGACCGTGCTCGCTCTCGGAGACTAGGCTCACCATCAATCTTCCGGTCGTCCGATTGCACGAAGATGGCTTCACCAGCCTCTTGTAGCCGGTCGCGCAACTTGCGCTTCAGACAGACATCGGTGATCTCTCCAAGTCCCTCATAATCAGTACGCGGCCGGTTGCCGTTCAACGGATCGCCATTCGGGTTTGCGTTCTTCACCCGCAGTACCAGCGCGAAATCAATTTTGTGCTGTAAGGTGCTCATGATTATTTCTCTTCTCCTGTTACATCTGTATCTTTCGTGTCATTGGGGCTCGCAGATGGGCGAAGGGCCTGCCGCTGGCAGTGATAGCCCAGCAGGAATTCTCCACTTAAACGCGCTTCACTTGTAAAATCTTCGGGATTGAACATCGAAACAACGACGTCGAGAAGCTTCTCGCGAGCAAAAATTCGGTCCCGCCATTTCTTCTCTCCCGAACGAAGCTTTGCAGCATAAGGACGTATACCCATTTCGATCGTTCGCCATGTCGACAAAGGACGATCTGCAAAACGCTGCGTCAAGCGAGCTGCGGTAGTGCTTCTCTCCTCCTTCGCGGCCCACAGCGCGTAGCTCTCAATGTCGTCGGCAATCGCGAGAAGCCGTCCAAACAGATAGTCGCGACTCCTTCGATCTTCTTCTAGTGCCATCTGGTATCTCCTATCGATGTAGTGTCCTCGCCAGAGCGAACACGCTATTCCTAAAACCTTTTCCCACTCCCATCGCTCCAGTCCTACCCTGTTGGTAGCCCGATGGACTGTCGACAGGACAAGATCGCGAGGCAAGAGCCGAGCATCCACGATGCACGGCAACAGACGTTCGAGCGTCGCCTTCCGAAGCTTGTCATCCAAACGGCGGCCGTAAGCAGCCTCAGCAATGTCACGCGGGGCAGGTGCGCCGACAAACTTTGAGTTCTTCCCAAAGTTTTGAGACCAGGCATACTGGCTATGCCATTGCTTGACTCGCTCCAAGAACTCCGAACCACGTAACTCTCGATAGAAAGGGATGCCCATCCGCCCTGGCGTAGCAGAGTCAATAGCCATCACAACGATCTCTTCCCCCGGATCCAGCGTAGATCCATACCCCGCGATCGCTCGCGCAAGCCTGAGGCCAAACTCTTGCGCCGTATCGGAAGAAACCTCAGTACGCACCTGTTCCTCGGGAACATGGAGGAACAGATCCATCGTGTCGTAGCACGGATTTGGGAGAACCTTGCCGGTCACCGCCCAGCTCGCCACCACAAAGTCACCGCTACGGTAGCTTTGATTCTTGACTAACCAGCGCAGCGCGTTATGAGCCTTTTGCGTCACCTCAAACCCGACGGTGGCGGCCTCATCTGCCTCGAGAAATCGTCCACGAAAGGTATATCCACTCGTATCGTTGGAAGAGATCAACTTTGCTTTGTCCCCACCATGCCGCAGCTTGGCCGGGTGCTGCACCGCGAGTGTGCTCTCCTTGCCCGTCACCATACAGATGCCACGTTTGGTCTGGATCTCCTTGTAGTAGGAAACCCAGGAAGCAATCAACTCGGAATCATCCCACGTGTTGGCAATCGGGGTACGATCATCTTCGATCCTCCAACGGACAAATGCATCCTCAGGTGCTTGTGTATTCTGAATCGCCTTGAAGATCGGCGGGGCTTCCTCTCTTTCACCAGTCCAGCTCTTCAGAACAAGACGATTCTCATCCACCGGCAGGATTCCCGCTTGAACGAGATCGGCAACGACCGAGCCCCTTTCCACATACCGCAGAATCGCATCCAACTTTGGATGGGCATAATCTGAGTTCGCCCAACCTCGGAGGGATCTCAAAAACTCCCGATGCGGTGCTGACGCGTCGGAAGCAAAACCCGACGTCACTTCTCCCCCAAACTCGACAAAGTCTCCCGCAACATATTGCAACTTGTCGCAAAGAGGATGATTCACCGGCTTACTACCAGCCCGCCCACCAGACTCTTCGGTACACGGGATCAGCGTCGTGGCTTTATCCTTGTCCGAAAGAACCGATGCGCCTCGAAAGGCGCCGCGCTGATCGAGCGTGACCTCAATCTGAGCCTGCTGATTCGTATGGCTGATGGGCATCAATCGATCCAGCCCATCTGCCTCTCTCCCCGCACACCGCTCGTAGGTTTCAAAGAGTCGCTGCATCCAGCTCATCGAAGATCCTCCAATTGGGCATACTCGACCTCAACACTCTTCACGGCTTTGCCAATCCCAAACGGCTTCACGCTCATGGGACGAATGACTTTGCGCATCTCACAGGCTTCTGGACGTGGGAACGAAATCACACCGTTCACTATTTCCTGACGCCAGAATCTTGCGCTGAGGTGCTTCTCGCCAGTCTCATCCGGGTAATCAAACCCGTGAAACATCAGTCCGAACGAGAGCCGGCCATCTCCATCGAGAGGGCTCGGACCAGAACCGAACTCACATGGCTCGACATAGCCCTGGCAATCGCGAGTACCCAGGAAAATGTCCTGCCTCCCGCCACGCTCCAGCATCCTCCGGACAATTGAGAAGTGCTTGCCTTCCACGCGGTCGCTTGCCAGTTCCGGTCGATGCTCATTCCATTCGAAATGAGCACGAACCTGGTACTCGACATCTGCCAGGAAGGTATAGATCGCCAGGCTATTGCCGCCGCCAAACTCCATCGGCTTTGTGCCTTTTGTCTGCGTCCGGATTCGCTTCATCACACGAAGCTCATCAATGATCCAGATCAGGCTCGGCTTCCAATAGATAGACTTAGCGACCCCCTTCAGGGCCTCATAAGTCGGAACATGGTACGAGCACTTTTCTCCGCCAAGCCTGGTCAGGGGGTCCGTGAACAAGGCGTAGCGTCCCGTTAATTTGAACTCAATGCTATTTCGCACTGGGCTAGACATTCATCAACTCCATTTCTTCTACTTGCTCCACCGACAATCCATAATCTTCGCTGTAGTGGCCTTCTCCGAGATAGAGAATCGGCACCTCCGGCTGGACTTGATACAAATTGCCAGCCTGGTTCAACTTCTCGAGAACATGCGGGAAGACATTCACACTGAACTGCTGCGCCCGGCGCAGAATTGAGAATTGCTTCTTTACCTCAAACGCCGCACACAGCTCCCCGATGATCTTCTTCCCCTCATCCCCATACGGGACGACAATTCCACGCGTGGGGCTATCAATCACTCGGAAAGCAGTACCGCCACTCTGAAACCCCTGTCGAAAATGCAGTCTTGTATCGTAGCTGCCCTTCCCAGCAAGCTTCTCCCAGGCGTGCTTATTCTCGGAGTATAGATTCAACAAGGTATCGTCGTGACCGAGTTCCTTCCTCCCAATCACATAACTCATCTCCTCTTTCCTCGCAAAAAAGTAATTCCGGTAGTAGTCCGCCATCGCTTCGGGTCCGGATAAGTTGTCACGGTATCGGGTTGGATTCGCAGCAAAGTCTGCTAGCAGTCGGGCGCCCTCCTTCTGCGCCAGAATTAATTCTGGAAGCATAGAGAGCTTCTCCTCCTTGAGATTCATCACCAATACCCTGCCCGGCGCTGGATCCCCATTTCGATTGCACCGCCCGGCTGCCTGAGCAATGGAATCGAGCCCAGCCAAGGAACGAATCACAATCCGAAAATCGACATCGACTCCCGCTTCAATAAGCTGTGTACTGACGCAGACCACGCGCTGCTTATTTTTGACTCGATCCAGCACGATCTTGAGTTTCTCTTTACGATGAGCGGGACACATATCTGTGCTGAGGTGAACTCGTTCTTCAGGATGCAGTTCGTCACAGGCACGATAGACTTGTCGCGCCGCCTCCTTTGTGTTCACGATCACGAGGCAGTTGCCGTTTTGGAGACATTCCTCCACCGCCCGGCGGCCCACCTCTGGATAGCTCCACCCTTCCGGACGTCGGAGATCCTCCACACTCACACGCTTTAACTGGTCAAAAACCTCTCCCGGATTCGCAACGATCTCGGAATCCGGAGCAAGTCGAATCGCGCCTCTTTTCTCGCACACTTGATGCAGAAGTGGCTGTGTCGCCGTACACAACACGACAGTGCTATCACACTGTTCCGTAAGAAAATTCAGAGCGTTATTAAAAAGATGAACACAGCGCAGTGGCAGGGTCTGGATCTCGTCAAAAATCAGAACGGACCGCGCCAGCTGATGCATGCGCCGCGCCCCTCGAGTTCCACCGCTGAACAGAACCTCGAGGAACTGCACCATCGTCGTATAAATTACGGGTGCGTCCCAATTCTCACTGAGGATCTTCTCTTGCCATGTCTGCGCCTCAGGAAGAAGATTACTATGGCACTCGAGAACAATGCGACCTCGCTCCTCAGCATTTATTTCCAACGCCTCCCGCGCGACATTCGCATTCTGATCGATGATCGATGTGTACGGGATGACGTAAATGATGCGATCTAGATTCCTGGCCGCAGCATGCTCCAGCGCGAAGCGGAGACTGGCGAGTGTCTTTCCTCCGCCAGTGGGAACGGTAAGAGTGTAAGTCCCTTTCGGGCGACTTGCCGCCGCCTGGCACTGCATCGAGATCTCTTGACGTAGCGCGTCAATGGGCCGCCGATTCTCCAGTCCGCCAATTTTCGCTTCCAGTCGAAGCAACAATTCACCCCATTGTGAATATTCCCCATGCTGGCGAAGCATGGCTCCACCTGTCTTCTCAAAATCCGCCGTATCCGTTCGATCGGCATCGATCAAACAACTAAAGAGCATCCGTACAAGAAGCCCATAATGTTGTTGCGCTCCAATTGGAAACTGATGGTTCTTCTGGGCGATCGAGACTCCAATACTTCGTACGCCTTCGATCAAAGACTCCATCGACAACAACTCATCCACTCGCGAAAGGATCTCGGTATCTGCCGAGACATTGACCTCATTGAGATGGGTCTTGAAGTCACTCTTGTCCATACGGCGAGAAAGCACGTTCTCGCCAAAGCGCTCCCCGCCTGCCGCAAGGCAGTCAATCAGCCCGGAATGATGAGACACGATACAAAGCGAGGCCAATTGAGCAATAAAGGGACTCAAACCGCTTTGTCTGGAGAGGCGCGCCCACAAATATTGAGCGCCGGCAGTCGAATGATCTACTTTCCCCTTCATTAGGCTCGCATTCACATAGTCATCTGCGTCAGGATCAATCAATCCTTCCGCAGATCTTAAATAAGCTTGGAACTCGGCACTGTACTTTCCAAGATCGTGGAGGAGCCCAATGAGTTCTCCCAGCTCCGCTAACCCAATTTTCCCGGAGTACTTTGCTGACAACCGTGACACGTTGAGCAGATGCTCTCCAACGCTTTGTTCTTTCTGATCACACTTTCGTCTATGCGCGATAAACTCTTGCTTCAATTGAGTCCCTTCGATAAGAACTAACAGCTCAATTCCATTCAGACAGACAACGATCCTATCCCAAACCTGGCTTCATCTGCATCCTTTTTGCCTATCAAATTTACAATCTTGGATTTCCTCACTGAAGACACGCAGAAACGGCTGGGGCCAAATGATATTGCCGTGAAACACCAATGCATCTATTGGCTTTACGTTCGGAGTGAAATATTGAAGTGACCGGCCACAAGTTCAGGGAGCAAGTGCACTCGCGCTGAAGACTCAATCTGAGCCGAGTGGCCCCGTTTTCTCATTGATTTCATCTGCTAGTCAACTCTCAGTGGCGCGGGCAAGCCTTCATACCAATCAATGTACGCAGGGAGCTCAAGCTGGATACTGGGCTTTGAGATGTAATGCCCATGACTGACCCGCCATTCAAAGATTTCTTCAAGTTTTCGGATACTATCCCCGTCGCCCCAACAACCTGTGCTGGCGAAATGCGCGAAGATGGCGAAGTCGACATTTCTCAAGCTCAAGGGACTGCGGTGCATTGCATCGTGATCACGGGGGATTTCATCCCTGGAAATCACCTGCTCAAGTACCCAATGCCTTCGCTTGTCAGTCCCAGGAATGCGCAACTCGAAATCCTGTCGACGGGATAGAGGATAGACATTCTCAATCTTCCACTCGATGGCTGGAATATACAAAATCGAGTTCAGCATCTCCTTAGCGGCATGAAAGCCGAGTACTGGCCCCGCCATCTCTCCGGGCCAATCGACTCCACACTGAGGAACATACTCGTGCTCAGCACGAACACGAATCGAAAATATTTTAGAGCGCATATTCAACTCCTTGTTGAATTTTCTTTTGAAGGGAGTTGATCACCAGCGAGGAGAGCAACCAGCTCAAATGAGTCCCTGAGGGAATAATGCGCTCGATTCTTGCTGACTGCAAGAACAATCTTCCGCTTTTTAGTACTAACTGAAAAATTTCTGAGATAAAAAAATGGACCACGCAGGTCCGTTTACCATCCAGCCAATTTCCGTCGCCTTATGTCAGTACGCTGAACCTAGGAGGTTCAGCATAATATAGGCGCCAGTTGGGCAGCCCCTAAAGGGCTCCCGTTTGGAAATTCTGACGCCGCTAATTCACGTAGCACTAACAAGCGGTTTCAATCCACTGGCTTTCGCCAGACAGTTCCATACTAGCCCAGAGAGACCCTCCTTGCGCTCAACGATGGTTTAGGAAAGCAAGGCCACAATCACCACCATTGCAAGTCGGTCACTGAAATTGAAAATCTATTTTTCTTTTATTTTCAATACCTAGGCAATGATGTCCGGTAGCTACTGCATCCGCAATGATACTTTCGGCCATGGAAAACGATCCTTCGAAATCAGCGAAAGTTCCCGATCCGTCCACCCCGACGGACCCAACCGCCACTCACAAACCCTGCTCCCCCGCTCGTCTCGCCGCCAACCGCGCCAATGCGAAAAAGTCCACCGGCCCTCGCACTCCTGCCGGCAAAGCGAGGTCTGCCTCCAACTCTCTCAAACATGGCCTCTTCAGCCTCGCCAACTTCGAAAACTACATTCACAACACCGATCTCTGTCTGGCCGTCGTCGATAATCTGCTGCAACAGTATGAACCTGTCACTCCCATCGAAAACATCCTCGTCCACCACCTCATCCACTTCGAGCTCCGCTTCCTGCAAATGGAACACCTGTTGAATGTTGCAATGAACGCAGAAGACCGGACGATTGTGACGAACCCCGCGCCCCTGCTTCCGCTCATCCTCCGTGAATTGGAACGGCTCCCCAACAAGATCAATCGCACCATCCGCGCCATTCAGGAAGAGAAAGCTCGCCGCAATGAGAAAACAGAAATCGAAGCCATTGAAGATCAACCTCCACTTCCCGATCACAACCCATCCTTGGCCGGACTCCCGGTCGTGACCCCGCAGTTGCTCGCTCAGGTGAAGTTGGAGAAGCAGCTTCTCTTCGAACGCTTTGCCGAACGCATCCTCGACCGCTTTGGAGATCCGGCCTCCACACTCAGTCCGGAAGAACGGAATGAGCGGATTCGGCACGAAGCCACCCGTGCCGTCGACGCCATCTATTCTTCGCTCCAGAAACAGCAGCCGGACCGCAACTAAGCCTATCTCCATCCCTTGGCCCATAGGCCCTAATGTTCTTTGAAATCTTGCTTGTCTTTACATCCGAAACCGGACGGCATCCACAGCATCTCGGCGCTGCCAATGCGTCCTCCGGTTCGTCGATCGCGGCGGCGAATCGGACACGGCAGCCCGCCTCACGAGGCCTGCGACAAACTCCCTGGCTTCCCTGAAATTTCTTTTAACCCGCTCATCAACCGGTTCAAACTATCCAGCACCTGTTGCGCCGAAGGAGGTGGGGTGGCAGAACTGGCCGCATTACCATTGCGATTCCCATTGGCATGCAATAAATCCTTTGGCGCTCCCCCTGGAGGAAGCGTCGTAAGCGGCAAAGGCCGGCTATCATGCTCCGCACGGGGGGGCTGCGCAGAAATCACTGGAGGCGGAGTCGGCGCAACATTCACCGGAACCGCTCCAGTCGGACTCGTTCCATCTCGCGAGGGCACACTCGGAGGAGACGCCATCGGCACACGCTCGCCCCCCTCGGCCATTCCTGCAGCCAGCGCCAAAAACTCGCCCATCAGCACATCCAGCCGATGCCGTTTTCCCACCACCATCTCGTGGATCTGCGCCTCCAAGGCTTCCGTCTGCCGCAATTCGGTCATCTGCGTCTGGATCAGATCGAGGGCTGCGCCCAGTGTGTTTTTTGCAACGCCTTTAGCCATTCATCTACCTGAGTACGCAATCGGAATCCCTCCCGGCAAACTTCAGTAGGCCACGATAGATTGACGGGGTATAGAGGCGCTAGTGCGCCTCTTCGCCCCCACGCGAGACCGTCTGCCGTGTCCCTGGATCCTTCCGGTCTTCCTGCACGATCTTTCTTGCATTTCCGGCCAGCGTTGGCGCGTGGAACGGCACGCCATCCTTGATCGTCCATTCGATCTTCCCGCTTTGCGGCACTCCCGTCGTCTTCGGATAGAGGATCCGAAAATCCGCCAACGGATTGCCGTCAATCACCAAGAGATCCGCCAGATACCCCGCCCGCACATACCCGATTTCCGTATCCTTCCCCAGAATCTTTGCATTGTTCACCGTCGCCTGCGTAATCACTTGCAGCGGATGGAAGCCCGCCTCTTGCAGTAACTCCATCCCACGAATCAGACCAAACCCAAACAGGTTATAGATATAGCCTGCATCTTCTCCCACTCCGATCGTCCCACCCAAACGGCCGAACTCACGCACCGCAGCCATCCAGAGCCGGTAGTTGTTCCGCCACTCCGCTTCATCCGCGCTCGTCCAGTTTAAAAAGAAGCTGCCATGATTCGTCGGATCAGGCGCAAAGAACTTCTCCAGCGCCGGATGCAAATACTCCGGGAAGAACGGTTGGTTCTGGTAGCGCAATAAATCGCGCGCGGCCTCATAGATATTCAAAGTCGGATCCCAGGCCACACCAGCCTTCACCATAGCCTCTAGTACCTGGTGCAGTTTTTCCGGGTCCGCCTGCCGGAACAGATGTCCCGCATAGCGGAAACGGTCCACTTCGTACTGGTGGTTGAAGTTCGCCGGGAAGTTCTGCACGCCATCCTTCAGCGCCGCATCCGGAATCCCGTACCAATGCTCAATCGTCGTGGTTCCGTATTTAATGTCCGTCCAGGTGTTCGTCTCCGCCACCGCCGTATGATGAGCCGTCCGCAGACCCAGCTTGTGCGCCTCGTCCTGCATAATCCTCATCGTCCATTCCGAGATTTCAAAGAACTTCATCCCGTCCGCCCCGCTGCTTTTCAGGCTTTGCAAACGAGTCCGGATCGCGGCTTCATTTTCGGCGGACGGATTTGGATTCATTCCAAACACCGGCCACAGAAACAAGCGTGGCGCCGCCACAGTGTTCGCCGCGCTCTTCTCCCGCCAGATCTTTGATTTCTCGAAATTCGAACCTAAATCTCGCACCGACGTGATCCCCGCGGCCAACCAGATCTGGAACTGGTACTCCTGCCGCATCGGCCAGCCCGCGCGTTCCTCTTGTACGTGGCCGTGCGCATTGATCAAGCCTGGCATCACATACTTCCCCGTGGCATCAATCACTCTGTCGCCATTCGCCGGGCGCGGCGCAGCCGGCGACACCGAGGCGATTCGATTCCCTTCGATCAGAATCGTTCTCGGTCCATTCGCCGGTGTGCCGCTCCCGTCAATCACAGTGGCATGAGTGATCCAAATCCGGCCCTGGCGAGCCCCGCTCTCCGAAGGGGTTAAGGCCGTCTGCCCATTCAAAATCAAGGCAAATCCAAGCATTCCGAACCAACCATACCTGCGAGTCATAAGTAGATAGTGTACCTATGGCCAGTTAGGACTAAGGGCCCACAGGAGTATCCCCAACGGGCAACGAGCTTCAGGCCGGTACAAGGGCCCAGAAAGGTTCAAGATCCATTTCTCACGGACGCCCAAGATGGGAATCGAGCCTGAGCCCAACGCCACAAACACCGGGCGGCTCACAAAGAAAAAGGAGACCGAATCCAATGCGCAAAATCATGGTGCTATCCCTGTTTGCTTCCCTCACCGCCAGCCTGAGCTTCGCCGACGTCATCGAGCATCCCCGCAACCTTCAAGAAGAAGCCCGCATCCAGCAAAAAGCCCAGAAGCGTTGGATCTGGAGCGCCGTTGCGCTCACCGCCGCCTCCTTCGCCGATGTCCAGTCCTCCTGGGGAAAAATGGAATCCAACCCCATGCTCCGCTCCAGCAATGGCACCTTCGGCGCCAAAGGAATGGGCATCAAGCTCGGCATCGTCGGCGGCATCCTCGCCAGCCAAACCATCCTCGTCAACCGCGCCCCCGCCTTCGCCAAGCCGCTCACCTACGCGAACTTCGGACTCACTGCAGTCAAAGTCGGGATCGCGGTCCGCAACTCGTCCATCGAGAAACCGAAATACCTCTTGCGCGAGCAGTAACGCGCTTCTCCTGGCGGGCTGCGTCACTGAAAAGCGATCGCAGTCCGCCCTTTGTCAAAACGGCCAACCAGGCCAGACATAGGCGGCCACCCGGCTCCGCTCGACATAGCCAGCGGAGTTATACAGTCGAATCGCCACTTCATTCGCCGCCGTCACCGTCAAGGTCGAATACTCACAACCCAATTCACTGAACTTTGCCAGTGCCGCCCACAGCAATAAGCGCCCTAATCCCCTGCCCCGCGCGCTAGACTCCACACAAAGCTGCGCAATGTGCCCCACCTGTTCAGACACAGTCGTCAATACCATCCCCACTGTTTGTCCGTTTTCTTTCTCCGTGACCGTAAACGAAGCGGCCGGACAAAAGTCCCCACACACCGGATAGCGAATCAGATTCGCCAGATAGGACCGTGACTTGCCCGGAGCCCGATACTGATCGTTGATCTCGGAATCCATGTGTCCCCGGTAGGCCCGGTATAACAATTGAGCCGCGTCTTCTTCCGCCCGCCACGCCCAGTTCTCGATTCTGTATCCCGCCGGCTCCTGCACTCCATTTGGCCAACGCACCTCGGCGAGCGGCACCTCGAGAAACATCCGTTCGTGCCGCACAGCCTTCGGGTGGGAGTACGCATAGCGCAGCATCATCGGTTGTGATTCGAGACGCCGCACTTGCGAAAACTCCCGCACCGCCTCCAGAGTCGTCGCCAGCAGCAAGCGCTCACTGGCTGCGCTCGCCCACACATCGCACACATAGGCATCGCCAATCAGTGCCTTCGTATCATCAATCACAAAGTACGAATACCCCACCACCCGGCCGCCATCCACCAACGCCATCCCACCCAAAGAGCGCGTCGCCACCAGTTGCTTCACCAGTTCGGCAGTCGCCCGAAAATCCCAGCGATACCATTCCTGATAGCGCTGGGTCTCCTCATCGAGTAGCCCGGTCATCTGAGCCACATCGATTTGAGTGAGCGGGATGGGCTCCGGCAGGCGCATTAGCTATTTAGGAAATGCTTGATCCCCTGCAAGGCCTGCCGCATCCGATGATTGTTCTCAATGAATGCAAAGCGGACATAACCTTCGCCGAGCGGGCCAAAGCCAATGCCCGGAGCCACTGCCACTAGCGCTTTCTCCAACAGTTGCTTGGAAAACTCCAGTGACCCCATGGCCTTGAAGCGTTCGGGAATCGGCGCCCAAAGGAACATGCTGCCCTTGGGCTTCTCCACCGCCCAGCCTGCGCGGTTCAGGCCGTTCACCAGAAGATCGCGCCGCTTCTGATAGATGTTGCAAATCTTCTGCGTCTCTTCTTCGCACTCACGCAAGGCGATGATCGAGGCAATCTGCACGGGCTGGAAATTCCCGTAGTCCAGATAACTCTTGATCCGCCCCAGAGCGTTGATCATCTTCTGGTTGCCCAACACAAAGCCCACACGCCAACCGGCCATGTTGTAGCTCTTGGTCATCGAGAAGATCTCAACGGCATGCTCCTTGGCGCCATCGATCTGCAGAATGCTCGGCGGCTGCCAGCCATCAAAACCGAGGTCCGCATAGGCAAAGTCGTGGATCACCATCGATCCATGCTTCGCAGCCAGATTCAAAACGTGGCGGAAGAAATCGAGCTCCACCGTATGAGTGGTCGGATTGTGCGGAAAGCTGATCAACACGGCTTTCGGCTTCTTCACTTCCTTGCGATAGACATCTTCCAGCCGGTTCAGAAACTCATCCGGCGTATTCATCGGCAAAATGCAAGGTGTGCCTTCGGCCATCGTCACACCGTACTGGTGGATCGGATAGCAGGGGTTTGGCAGCGCCACCACGTCGCCCGGTCCCACCACGGCAAACATCAGATGGGCCAAACCTTCTTTGGCGCCAATGGTCGCAATGGCTTCCTTGTTGGGGTCAAGCTTCACGCCCCACTTGCGGTCATAGCGTTCCACAATGGCTTCGCGCAAACGTGGAATGCCCTTGGACATGCTGTAGCGATGATTCCTCGGGTTGCGTGCGGCTTCTACCAGCTTGTTGACGATTGGCCGCGGTGTCGCGCCATCTGGATTCCCCATCCCAAAGTCCACCACATCGTGTTGTGCTGCCCTCAGGTTTGCCTTCATCTCATTGACAACGGCAAATACATAGGGCGGCAGTTTCGCGATGCGGTAAAACTCTTCGTTCGATAAAGACATTCCTTCCATTGTAGAAAACGTCAATCCGGGTACCATAAATCTCAACCATGAAACTCCGCACCTTGGCCTGGCTTGCCCTCACAACCTGCCTGCTGGGACAGCCACAAAAGCTCACGATCGAAACCGTCATGCAAGGCCCGCGCTTCAGCGGTTACACGCCCGGCGGAGTTCGCTGGTCGGGCGATGGCAAGAAGCTCTACTTCCAATGGAAGCGCTACACCGACGCCATCCGCTCTCCCCTCGACACCTATACAGTGAATCGCGATGGCAGCAATCTGGGCAAACTCAGCGAGGAAGAAGCCCGGCTCGCCCCTCCGGTCACTTGCGATTCCGACCTGGCGCACCAGCGTTGCGTCTACATCCACTCCGGCGACGTCTGGCTCTATGACTTCACCCTCGACCAGGCGAAGCGGCTGACCGCCACCACGGACATCGAAATGCAACCGCGCTTCCTCCCCGATGGCAAAGCGATCTCCTACCAACGCGCGGGCAACCTCTTTGTCCACTCCCTGTCAGACGGCAGTGTCGAGCAACTCACCGACATCCGCAGCGGCAAGCCCGCAAACGACGAAGAGGAGCCTAAGCTCGATCCGAAGAAGGAACTCAGTTCCAGGGACTTTCTCAAACAGGAAGAAAAGGATCTGCTCGCCATCATCAAAGAACGGGCCGCACTCCGGGAAGAAAACCGGGCCCGCCAGCGCCGCGAGAATCCACGCAAGCCGCACTACCTCGCCCCGCGTAATTTCGCATCCAGCCTCCGCCTCAGTGGAGATCGCAAGTTCGTCATCGCCATCTTCACCGAACGTCCCGAAGGAGCCAAGGAAGCCATCGTACCCAACTATGTAACGGAATCCGGTTATACGGAAGATCTGGACTCCCGCAGTTTTGTCGGCGATCTCCAGTCCCGCTCCCGGATCGCCATCATCAATACGGCGACAGGCGAAGTCCGGAATGTCGATCTCGGGCTGGGAGAGAAACCCAAGACTGTCTCCCCTGCGGGAATCGTCTGCAGTGACAACGCACAAAAGTGTCTCTTTCTGCTCCGTTCCACCGACAACAAAGATCTCTGGCGCATGGCACTCGACATTCCTGCGGCAAAAGCCCGCATCCTCAGCCAGGATCACGATGACGCCTGGATCGGTGGCCCTGGCATCGTCGGCTTTGGTGGCAGTGCGCGGATGGGTTTTCTTGCAGACGACGAAACCATCTACTACCAAAGCGAACGCACCGGATATTCGCACCTCTACACTCAACCCTTCGCCGGCGGGGACTTGAAACCGCTCACCTCCGGCAACTACGAAGTGCTCGACCTCAATCTCTCCCGCGACAAAAAAACCTTCTTCCTCACCACCAATGAAGGCAGCCCCTACGAGCACCACTTCTATTCCCTGGACTGGGCCAGCGGAAAAAAGGTCAAACTGACCAACGCTGTGGGCCGCCACCAGGTCACTCTCGCGCCAGACGAAAAAGGGATGGCCGACATCTACAGCTACACCACAAAACCCGACGAACTCTACGTCGACGGCAAACAACTGACCACCTCGCCCTCACCGGACTTCCTGTCGCGCCAGTGGCTCGAAACACCGCTGCTCGAAATTCCCGCGCGCGATGGAAAGAAGATTCCGGCCCGCATCTTCAAACCGGCGAAATGGAAAGCGAACTCGCCCGCGGTCCTCTTCGTCCATGGTGCCGGCTACACCCAGGACGTCCACAAGTGGTGGAGTCCAAATTATTTCCGCGAGTACATGTTCCACCACATCCTGATGGAAGCCGGCTATCTGGTTCTCGAAATCGACTACCGGGCGAGCGCCGGCTACGGCCGGGATTGGCGTACCGGCATCTACCGTTTCATGGGAGGCAAGGATCTGGAGGACCACCTCGACGCCGTGAACTGGCTGGTCTCCACCCAAGGGGTTCATGCGAAAAAGATTGGAATCTACGGCGGCAGCTACGGTGGCTTCCTTACACTGATGGGGCTCTTCACCGCTCCCGACACCTTTGCCGCCGGAGCGGCATTACGCCCCGTCACCGACTGGGCCCATTACAACCACGGCTATACCGCGAATATCCTGAACGAGCCACAGAAGGATCCGGAAGCCTATCGCAAAAGTTCACCCATCTATCACGCCCAGGGGTTAAAAGGTGCCCTGCTCATTTGCCACGGCATGGTGGATGTCAACGTTCACTACCAGGACAGTGTCCGTCTCGCGCAAAAGCTCATCGAGCTCGGAAAAGAAAACTGGGAACTGGCCTCTTATCCGGTGGAAGACCACGCCTTCCTCGAACCCACGTCCTGGTCCGATGAGTACAAGCGGATCTTCCGTCTCTTTGAGAAGAATCTCAAGCCGTAGGAGCCGGTGGATCCTGCGACCGGGGAATGGGTAGATTGGCCTGCTCCACATATAAGGTCTGCGAGGGAAAGGCGAAGTCTGTGCCATGTTCCCTCACGATTTCCATCACATGAAGGAGGATCTCTTCCTGAATTTGGAGAAAGAGCTGGAAGTCCTTGGTCAGAACATAGGCAAACATCTCGATGTCAAGCGAAGAGTCCGCCAATTTTAAGAAGCGGACCCGGCGCCCGTCCGGTGCAATCCGCTCATCCTTCTCGAGCAGAGACCGCATGTCTTCCAGAAGATGGAAAAGGCCTTCCGGAGAAAGACCATACTTGATTCCGATCGTATGGCGGAACAGGATGCGATCGCGCTGGCCAAGATTTTCGATATTCATCGCCGCCAGTTGTCCGTTCGGAATATAAAGGACACTGCGCTGCACCGTCCGGAAGCGGGTCGCGCGGAGACCAATGTCTTCCACCGTCGCAGACACCGCACCAAACTGGCAGCTGTCGCCGACACGGATGCTTTGGTCGCTCAGGAGCGAGAGGCCACCAAAAACATTCTCAAGCGTTTTCTGCGCCGCAAAAGCAATCGCAATGCCGCCGATTCCCAGACCGGCAAGGGCGGCGGTGATGTCAAACCCGAAGCTCCGCAGCCCAATGAGAATCGCGCCGAGGATGACAAAAATCTGGAGCAGCCGGCGTCCCAACTGCAGCATCGCTTGCGTGGAACTCAAATGATTGCGCAACAGATAGCCGCGCACCCGAAGATCCAGATGGCCAATGATGCTGAAGATCGCCCAGACCCAAGCCGCCAGCCAAAGAACAATAATGACCCGGGTGTACCAGACCCGGTACAGCAACGGAAGGCCCAGAAATTGCGAAACAATGCTGTGCAGCAAAAGGCCAATGAAGAGGACGACGGGGAAGCTCGGCCTCTTCGCCACTTCCCATTTCTTCGGAATCAGCCGTAGGAAAAGCCAGGCAATTCCCCAGGCCATCGCCATGGCCACGGGAAAGGCAGCCAGGATCGCCACCAGCACCCACAACGGCATCGACAGAATGTGAATGTCGAGCATGGCCTTCGGAAGATACTTTTCAACCAAAGGAAATCCAAACTCCGGAAAAAGCTGCGGCGCCATCTCCGCCGTCTCACTGCTCAACAACCAGACCTGCTGCCCATTCTCCATCACCCGTACCATCTGGACTTCGCTCGACTGATCCGCGCCCACCACCGCGCCGACCGTCTCGCGATCGCCAGGAAGCCCATCATCGGCCGCCCCCTCCGGTTTCGCACTGACGGAGTCGAGGTTGCCCACAAAGCCCCGGTCGAGTACAAAAAGGAGCTGCCTTGCAATCTCAAGCTTTTCTTTTTCAGTCTCTTGCTTACTAAATTGAATGTAGTGGATGGCCTTGTTGTAGTTGCCGTCTCTCGCGCTTTTGAGAAAGGACAACAGGCTGCTCCGAGGTGTCGTCCGCCCCAGCCGGTCCACAGTAATGCTCTGCCCCCAAACGCTCAGAACAAGCAGAAGAAGAGCCGATAAGATCCTCATGTTCCTCTCACCATACCCCGACTTGAGACAAGCGAGTGGGGCATTCTGTGTCGCGCCGCCACACCAAAAAGTTGCTCAGCCAGAACAAATGCTTTAGAATCAACACTGTACTTCGGAAGCTCACGTGCTCCGGAAGCTTGCGGAAAGACAATGCTGTTTCGCCGATCCACACTCCCCCTGCTGGCTGCAATGATTTGCGGCGCAGCGACGCTCGAGCAACTCTCGACCGACCGTTTGATCAACGAGTCCACTGAGATTGTTCGCGGCACCGTCAACTATTGCAATTACCTCTATCGCCCTCCTGTCATCTGGACCGTCTGCGAAGTCAACGTGAAAGAGCGGTTGAAGGGAAGCGGGACAGCAAAAGTCCAGGTGGCCATTCCGGGTGGTGTCGCCTCGGGGTACCGGCAGAGCATTGAAGGGACGCCCAGCCTCGAGCGCAATACGGAATACCTTCTCTTTCTCTGGCAAGGAAAATCAGGTCTGAAGCAGATCATGGGACTGAGCCAGGGCCTTCTTGGAGTCACCAAGGATGCAAACGGCGAGTTGGTCGCCAACCGTACAGCGAGTCATGAGCGGATGTTGAACGCTCGCGGACAACGGGTGGAGGACCATGGCATCCGCATGAAACTGTCCGAGATCACGGCAAAGCTAGGACCGAGGACGCGATGAAGTTCACCCGTTCGCTCCCCCTGATTGCATTGCTCGCCGCAACTGCAACCGCCAACTATCATTTCGTCCGCTACTCGAACCAAACCGGTTACCAGCAACCGATCTACGAGAAATTTGATCTCAATGCGCTCGTCAACAAAACCGTTCCCTTCTTCATCATTTCCGATGGTTTAGAGAAGCTCGCCGACGGAGACAACCAGACTGCGTTGATGAGCCAGTTACTGCTCGCCAGCCGCACCTGGAGCGACGTATCCACCAGTGAGTTGCGGCTCAACTTTGGTGGCTACGCCACCGCTGCCGCCACCCCGCAAAGCGCCCCTGGCATTGACATCATCTTCGACGAGGTTCCGCCGGGAATCATTTCGTACGCTGGGCCAACTGTTAAGGCAGAGACGACCACCAGCACCGAGCCCTTCACGCCGATTCTCCGCTCCTTGATTGTTTTCCGCAAAGACCTGAGCAATGTCATGAATCAGGCATTGCCCAGCTACTCCGAAGCCTTTTTCCTCAATGCGGTCCATGAGTTCGGGCACGCTCTCGGTCTGCAGCACAGCTTCTCCTCCGCGGCGATGTCTACCCAAATGACCCGGGCCACCACGCGCTCCAAACCCATTGCGGCCGATGACATTGCTGGAATTTCGACGCTCTATCCTTCGAAGAACTTCACCAGCCTGTTTGGCACCGTAACGGGACGCGTGACACAGAACGGCGTGGGTGTCAACCTTGCCAGCGTCGTGGTGTTGTCTTTGAACGGGACGGCCGTCAACACGCTAACCAACCCCGATGGCACTTATCGCATCCAGGGCGTTCCTGCCGGACCCTACCTGATTTACACACATGCCATTCCGCCACCGGTCAGCGGCCAGGCCACTCCGGGTGATGTCATTCCGCCGCGCGATCCGGAAAATAACCAGATTCCGGCAAACAATCTTTTCGACCTGCAGTTTTTTCCCGGCACCCGTGACCCGCAAGGAGCGCAGACCATCAATGTCGCCGCTGGACAGTTGGTGGCAGGTATTAATTTCGCAGTGAACCGCCGCACCACGCCAACCACGCTCTTTTATCCGACCACCTATAGCTACTTCAATAACTCGATTGCGATTCGCCCGGCCTTCATCACCCCGCTGGTGGTGAACCCCTTGTTTGTCGCCAGTGGCTATGGCTTTGTCACCGCAGACTCGAAACCCATCGCTGGCCTGCGATCCATGATTTTAGGCGGGTCACCCGCCATCAATTCCGTGCGCGGCTTCAGCAACAACTACATCATTTTCGATCTCTTCCTCTCGGGCTTTCTCAGTGAGGGCGAACGTCATCTTGTGCTCGATAATGGCACCGAAGCCTGGGTGCTTCCGTCAGCAATTCAAGTGGCGGCACGGCAGGCGCCAGAGGTCGCAAATGTCAGTTGGGTGAGTGCAGCAGGAGAAGACAAGCGTCTGGCGACACTGAGTGGTTCCGGGTTCAACAGCAGTTCGCGCGTCTTGATCGATGGCGAAGCCGCCACCATTCGTTCCGTTGACGAATCCGGCAAAGCAATTACCTTCGTACCGCCATCCGCCCCGACTGGCCATGTCGGTCGCGTGATTGTACTGAACTCCGATGGCCAGAGCTCCCTGTTCCTCAATCCCAACGCCCCCTCTCAATTGCCATACGCCGATAGCGATGCGAATTCATTCTCATTGAATCCGTCAACGGTAAAGATTGGCAGTGAGTCTGTGATTGAGATTGAAGCCCCCGGAGCGCATTTCCAGGACGGACACGTTTCCGTTGGATTTGGCTCGAGTGACATTCAAGTCCGCGCTCTGCGCGTCGTGTCCGCAACAAAGCTTTGGGTCAGTGTGGTGACGGGAGCACATGCAAGCCCTGGCACCTTCACTGCCACCGTACAAACCGGCCTCAATCATTTGCGCCAAGTCAATGCCATCAGCGTGCAAACGGGAACAGGAAACTTCGGCAAGGCCGCGCTGCAGCCGGATCCCCAGTGGACGGCTGAAAACGGACAACCTTTTGTCTATCCAGGCTCCAATGCGATCGTGAGCGTTGCAGGCTTAGAGGCAGCAAGTGCTCATGCCAGCGCCTTCCTCAATGACCAGGCGATCCCGGTACTGGCAGCCGGCAGTGGCCGCGTGAGCCTGCAAATTCCAGCAACGATGAACGCCGGTTTGGCGCTGCTGCGCATTCTCATTGACGGAGAAACGGTGAATACAGTATTGGTTGCCATCTCCGGCGGCGCCCCCACCATCCAGCGCATGGAAGGACCGGATTTTTATGCGATCGATACCGGCCGTCCGGCGAATGGCGGCGATACCCTGACACTCACCTTCACCGAACCTACACTGTTGCCGGAAGCAACCTTGCGGGGCAATCAGGTCGCCGTCAATCTGGGTGAGACCCAGCTCTACACCGCCAAGGTGAACCGCATCGCAGCGAACGTGTTCCAAACGACAGTAACGATCCCCCGCGGTCTTTCCGATGGGAATTACAATCTCTCGGTATCCATTGAGGGACGCACCTCGTCGCCCCTGCTCATGCCTCTCCGCAATCGGTAAGGGGCGGACTGACCCACTCTGAACCGCATACAAAACGCTTCCTGAGACGGAACAACCTCAGGAAGCTCCGCCGCATGGACAAGCCCTCTCCTTGCCTCAGCGCTCTCACCTTGTGGCTGCTAATACAAGTGACAGAGCCCCATACGCGTCTGGGATTGGCACCATCCAGCAGCCTCCCGAAAGGAAGGTGCGTTTGGGGAAGGCGTTCCAAGTCACGCACAAGACGGCGGAAACGGGGCCTGCCGCAACTCCGTTCGACTACTCAGCGCTGCAGTAACAGAGCACAGCCCTTCTTGGACTCCGGCAACTTGACGACTTCCAGTTCGATGCCCTGTTGCTGAGCGGCCTCGACTGCGGTTTGGTCCGAGCGACATGCTCTCGGCCAACACACCGACTGGGGCACGGTCCTACTCCTCGGCTTTGGATGGTTCCATATAAGCGCTCCAGCCGGCCGTTGTCCTGCGGCTTGCCAGGCCGTATCCTCTCGATCTGGATCCCCAGTTCCTGCAGCCACGCGGCCTGCGGTCCAAGCCCGCCCAACGTGGGCGTAATGAAGAGTGGTCCATTGTCGTGGCGCATCGCCTCCGACAAGCCATACTCGCTCATAATATGGCTTCGGCCACTCATGTGTTGTCGTTCGCGGTCACACCGTCAAACAGAGAAGATAGCGGCTCCGCCCATCATCTACGGTCAATGGAAAACACGTCTCGCCGTTGCCGCAGCGATCCCATCCCTTCAGATCTGTGCACCAAAGCTGGTTCGCTTGAGCTACATGCCCCATCGGCGCAGCCGATGGCCTGCGGTTGTCCCCGCCGCCGCTTCGAGTGCTCCGGAGCGCGGCACTCGTCTTTGCGCTCTGCTCGAGCCTCGCCCTGAACCGGTCCACCAGCCGCGGCTTGCCGCCTTCCCGAAACCGCTCTATCCACTGATAGCCTGTCTTCGGAGCGATCCCGTACCGCTCGCAAGGCTCCCTTACATTTCACTGCTGCTTCAACCAATCCGCGATGAACTCTTCTCGCTGTTCCTTCACACGGGTCTCTTTCCGGGCCATCAGGCGCTTCGCCCCCCAGCCAAAAGTGTTAGCTATGTACCCGATTCGGACCTCACGATGCAGCGAAGCCCGTTGCATCCCTCTCGCAGATCCAAGCTCCGCTGCGCCCATCAACCGAAGACTCATTCTGCATCGCTCACATCCGATCGATATTGCTTGCGGGCTTCGGGCGATGAGGCCAGCCGAAAACATCTCAAAGTAGTGACAGTCTCTTAGGGCAGCTTCACCTCATTGCTTGGAATACCTCGAACCTGAAGCTGCACCTTCGCGCCCATTGCCGCTGCGGCGGGAAGCACGGCATTGACTTGATAGAGGCCGACATAGCCGGGCGCCAGTCCCGCATAGAATACTTCCACCTTCGCGCCGTTGATCGTAACTTCCACAGGAGAGGTGACATACTGCAGCCCTTCGCGGGGCTCGACAGGACCGAGTCCGGTTGCATAGATCTCGAGATACCCTGTGCCTTTGCGGATGGCTCCCTCCCCCGTACTGGGATTGAAAAAGATGCCAGGCTGCAACTCTGCAAGCGGCACTCGCAGTTCCCCACTCGAACCGAGCGCAGTGTTGACGGTGAGGCCAGCATCAGTACCACTGATCGCATCCGCAAGGTAGAAGTTGATCTGACTATCGCTGACATAGATCAGCGGCTGAGGACGGCCATTCACCAACACCTCAACATCGTTGATCCGGCCCGGCCATGGAAAAGGAGCAACAACCGTCGCCCCTCCCGCGAGGTTCGCGCCAAATATCGTCTGAAGGCTTCGAGGAGTGAGGCCCGCCGCAAAGGAAGCAGCATTGCCCACAGCCGTACTCAGCAAGAAAGGCTTCCCCAGCGCGGTGACGGTGGCGGAAAGCTCTGAGCTCGCCACACCGTCGAGCGTGAACTGGAGCCTGTTACGAGGAGGAGCCGCAGGAGTCCAGCGGAAGCGAACCACACCCTCTACGTCGGTGATCGCCGTGGCAGGCTCTACGCTGCCAGCACCCTCCAGCTTCGCCACCACTTGGACGCCTGGATAGGGGAGCCGGTTGAGGTCAGTCAGCTTCAGAACAATGGGTTCCGGCAGAGGCCCTGTGCTTGCGATCTGCGCGTCTCCGCTCACTACTTCGAGCGTTAGATCTTTGGCGGCGGCCAGAATCTGGACCCGCGCCTCGGTCGCTTCGTAGTTTGCATCCGCAGGCACTGCATCCATGATGTCGACTCCCTCCGCAAGCCCTTGGACCGCAAACTCGGCCTCTGTTTGGCCCGCTGCGATCGAGAGGGATGCCGGAATTCCCACAAGACCACTGCGAGAGCGCAACGTGAAAAGACGCGCCGTGTCTGCGGCTGCCGCAAGCCGGATTCTGGCTTTGCTCGTTTGGCCCAGCACCACGCCAGCAGCCGGCCAAAGACTCATTTGAACGCTCTTCTTCAAAGAAGCGTCCGCAGTGGCGCGCTGCCCCGAGGCTTTTGCGTAGAAGTTCTCAAAGTGGCTGCGGTAGTTTTCGAGTTGTGTGAGCCAGGAGGCATCGATGGTAAAGCCTTGGGGAACAATGAGGACAAAGCCAAAGCGGAATTTGCGCTGACTCACAGTATCGTCTGGAGTGCGGCGGCCAACTTCGGCAATGACCTCATCGACACTCACATCGCGACGAACACCATCAAAACTACGGCCAACCTGGGGGGCCGGGGGCACAATCGTGCTGATTCCAGAGTTCGCCACATAAAACAGAGGGGGCACTTCTTGTTTCGGACGGAAGCCCATCAAGTATTGGTCCAAAGGAGAGTATTGTTCGGTCACCGCAATGGTTTCAAAACGGGGCGAGACGCCGGGACCTTTGTCCAGAATGCGTTCTCCTTCGAGAAGACTTGCTTCGCTGTTGAAGGTGAAGCTCCAATGCGCGGACTGACGCCCCAGCATGGGGAAGGAGGAGGGATTGTTGGGGTCGCGCACACTCGCAAAGGCAAGGAAAAGATGGCCCGCTTCATGAGCTAAGACCGTCACGGGCGTGTCTCTCGAACTGAACCGCGCCGGCAGAATCCCATTGGGGTCGGTTGGATATTGTGAGAGCGGTCCCATGTTGAGAATGGCCTGCAGGCGGCTTGGGCTGCCATAGTCGGCCCCCACATCCACCAGCAGGTCGCCATAGCCTGTGCGGTGGTTGCGAGTTGTGACTTCATAAGCAACCACGCCAGAGCCAGCATTGATGCCGAGCGCGTTATAGAAGACGAGGTAATCGTAGGAGTCTTCGTGGGTCTCATAGAACCGTTGCGCCGCCGAGACGGTATCCAGCTCTTCCAGCGCCGTGAAACGTTCCGCAATCGAACCCGTAAAACTGAGACCGGAAGAAGCACTGAGACTCACCACATTCGATTGCCCCAGGACCCCGCTTGAAATGCCGACAACTGCTGCGGTGGAACGAATGTCCTGGTATGCAATCTCGATGCTGCCATTGGCGAACAAGCGAAGCTGGAAGGTGTTTTGCGGCCCGATGCCGAAATCAGCATACTCAGGAACCGCAAACCAGGTGACAACGAAACGGTCGGCAGCACGATAGACACTGATGGAGCCCGCACGAGAGACATCGAGATCCGCAAAGAGCGCAGCAATACGAGGGAGGCCGCTGAGAAGCCGGCCCAAGCCACGGTCGCGTGAGGTGGCATCCCCTTCGAGGAAGCTCAGATTTCCATCCGTATTCACAAAGACGCTTGTGTAGCTCTTCCCGAAGTAGGGAAAGGAAAAGTTGAGGTCCAAGAGACGGGTGTCATCGTCGTCCATCGCCTGCAGGACCTGGCCTTGCACCTGTTCCTGCTCGTTGTAATCAGACGCGGCCATCTCAACGCGATAGCTGGCGGCAGATGGAATGAATCGCAATCGCATCTGATTCAGGTTGAACAGATTGCGTCGGCTGATGATTCCAGCGTCTTCCTCGAGAACAGCAATATTGCCAATGTCTCGCGCGGCGCCTCGCGGCTCAGCCGTCGCCGCAAACCCTGTCATCTTGCGAAGGGCAGACTCGAGTTGACGGCGCTCGACATTGAGCTTGGCGCGGAGCAGTTCTTCCTTTGCCCGCTCCGGATAAGTACCGCAGATGTCTTTAGAACTTCTGCCGGACAGAGCACTGGCAAGCAGAGCACACAAGAGGGGAACTTTTAAAGCCAGCTGCAACGTACTTCTAGTAGGATTCATTCTGTATGGCCTTTTGTACAAACTGCGGAGCACAAATTGAGGATGCGGCGAGATTTTGCCCGAAATGCGGGAACGCGATGGCGGGACCAATTCCTACCAGCTTTAGCACACCCGGGAGCTTCTCTCAGGAGCCCCTCAACTATGCGATTCAAGGCGACAACCTCCAGGTGATTCGATGCCATCTGAAGTCCGGTCAGGAGCTTTACGCGGAGGCCGGCAGAATGGTCTACAAAACTGCGAATGTGCATTGGGAAACCAAGATGCAAGGCAACAGCATCGGCTCGAAGATCTGGGGCGCGGTCAAACGCAAGCTGATGGGCGAAAGTCTGTTCATGACCTACTTCCGCTCGAATGGCAACGGAGAAGTAGGCTTCGCCGGCAGCTATCCGGGGAAGGTGCAAGCCTTCGACCTGAAAGCAGGGGAATCGATTCTGGTGCAGCGGGAAAGCTTCGTCTGCGCGCAGACCACCGTCCAACTGAACATCGCACTCGTCAAGAAACTAGGCTCGGGCTTCTTTGGCGGAGAAGGTTTTATTCTTGAGAAATTAACTGGACCGGGCCTGGCCTTTATTCACGGGGGCGGCGACTTTGTCGACTTCCAACTGGGGCCGGGTGAGACGCTGCAGGTGGACACCGGCTGCATTGTCGCGTTTGAAGAAAGCGTGAACTATGACATTCAGTTGGCTGGTGGGATCAAGACCGCCATCTTTGGCGGCGAGGGATTGTTCCTCGCCACACTGACAGGCCCTGGACGGGCGATCATCCAATCGATGACTCTCGAGAAGATGCGCCGCGAACTCGGCGGCTCACGATCCGCGTCGGGTGGCGACCAAGGCAATCCGTTGGGTGCGATTGGTAGTATCTTTAGCGACGACTAAAGATCATGACACTCAATATGCTTGGCGCATACGGAGACTGGGCAGCCGCATCGCTGCCCGATCCACCACGGCTCTCTTTCCGTCAGCCTATCTTTCAGAATGTCGAGTCGTGGAGGCCAGTGGCGCGGGCTCGCTATCGCGAGCTGCTTTTAGGGCCCGCAGCATCGCCGCCTCCTATCGCCGTGGTGCAGCACCGCCTTGAGTTCGACGGGCTCGCGATCGAACATCTGCACTGGCAGTTGCCCTATGGCCCGCCGACGGAAGCGCTTATCTTAAAGCCTGCCAAAGCCACTGGTAAGCTTCCGGGCGTGGTTGCGCTTCATGATCATGGCGGCAATAAGTATTTCGGCCTGCGTAAGATTACGCGGATGTCGAAGGACCCGCATCCCTTGATGATCCAGCATCAGAATCATTACTATGGCGGTCTGGCTTGGGCGAATGAACTCGCACGCCGTGGCTATGTTGTGCTGGTGCACGATACCTTTACGTTCGGAAGCCGGCGGATGCGGCTCGCGGATCTTCCCGGCAAGATCCGAAACAATCTTGTGGAGGAGAATCCAGAGTCCCCTGAAGAGATCCAGAAATACAATCAATTCGCCGGAGCTCACGAGCATCTGATTGCCAAGAGTTTGTTCAGCGCGGGTATGACGTGGCCTGGAGTCTTTGTCTCTGATGATCAGCGGGCGCTGGACTATCTCGCCTCGCGACCCGATGTGGATGCGACGCGGCTGGGTTGCGCTGGCCTCTCAGGCGGAGGGCTGCGCACTGTCATGCTGACTGGAGCAGACGAGCGGATTCGTTGCTCGTGCTGCGCCGGCATGATGACAACCTGGGCCGACTACGTTCTGCAGAAAAGCTATACGCATACCTGGATGTGTTATGTACCTGGCCTCCCCAAAGAACTCGACTACCCGGAGATCCTAGGACTCGGGGCGCCGAATCCGATTCTGGTGCTCAACAACCGCCAGGACGAGCTCTTCACACTTTCGGAGATGGAACACGCCGATCGCATTCTTCGCGAGGTCTACCGGAAGGCAGGTGCATCGGATCACTACAAGGCGAACTTCTACGATGGGCCTCACAAGTTTGATGCCCCGATGCAGAAGGACGCCTTTGCCTGGTTCGACCGTTGGCTCAAAGGCTGAAGTTGGGATGGATCCTGGGGGTTGTTGCTCTCGGTCTGTTCTCGCGCGTGATGCCAATCGGTTGGGTGCTTTGGGATAAGTATCTTGGAGATGCGCTCTATGCAGCGATGGTGTTTCTGCTGCTGGGCGCTTGCTTCCGCCTGGGCGTCTGGCCCAATGCACTCTGCTCCATGAGTCTGATGACTGCAATCGAGTGCTTTCAGTTGACTGGTCTTCCAGCTGCTTGGGTTCAGAGTCCGGCTTTGGGTTGGCAACTCATCGGACGCGCCGTGGGAACAAGCTTCAGTATGTTTGATCTCACGGCCTATGCAGTTGGCGTTTTGCTCATTGCCGCTATTTCCGATAGGGCTTGAGTAGGCGCCAATAGTAGAGGATTGGGACGGCAATCAGGAGCAGAGAGACGGGCAGGAAAGCCCGGCCGAGTCCATTTGCTTGTCCCATCGCTGTCTGAACGGACGCCCAGATCAAGTAGCCCAAAATCATCATCAAGGCAAGCTTCAACACGCCCATCATCGATGGCAGGATGGCTTTCACTTCCGGTTGCTCGCGGTCGACCCCAGAAGGCAAGTTGATCAGGAAGGGAAAGCGAATCGAAAGCGTGAGGAGCAGATAGGCACCGAGCGTAACGACCGGGAGAATCCAGAGCGAGTCTTTACTACTCCATCGATCTGGCTCTCCTGAGATGCCGTAATGAATTGGAACCCGATTGGGTAGCTCCTGCCAGTGTGAGGCAAAGAATCCAATTGCGGCTAGCAACAACCCAAAAGAGAAGAGTTCCCGGATGTGAAGCATGTGGTTCCGTCCTTTTCTCCGTCGATCTTATGGGATGAAAGACGGAACTTCAAATAGATTCGTGCCGAAGTAGCCTCGCACAATGGCATTGACATCCGGAACCTCACGCAAGCCAGAATCCAGAAACGCGCCTGCCTGGGCAAGGCTGGCTAAAGCGATCAACAAGGAACCAGGCTGCGAGAAATCAGCAAAACCTACCAGGAAGATGTGCGGATCGCCGGGAAGAGAAGGAATCGCTTTCTTCGCAAGATCATGCCGGTAGAGCGAGACCAGATCATATTCAAAGGCCGCGCGGATGAGCTGACCATTGGCAGAATTCGCTACGTACTGATCTCCCAACGCGTACTGGAAGAGAACACGTTTGATCGGATTGCCATAGAGCGTGGCCTGCTTGAGGAAGGGCGCAAAGGAGGCGGGCGCGGCTTCGGTTCCAGCGGTGGAAAGGCGATCGAGGAGTTCGAGATAGGGGCCACTCCTGGGGTCCGTGAGCAACTGTGCGGGTTGGTAGCGGGCCGTCAGAGGATCGGGAAGATCGGCAAGAGCAGGAGCAACCGCGGCAACATACTGTTGCAACAAGGGGCGTAAGACTGTGCTGGTGCGGGCCGTCTCAATCGTGCTGCCGCCCCCGACATTGAGAACTCCGGCTTCAATGCCAGGCTCGATGGCGAGCAAGATCGTCCCGTACATCGCACCGAGGGACTGGCCAATGTATTGAATCTTGTTCGGGTCGAGATCGCTCGTGCCGTCCCCATCAAGGTCGATGCCCTGTTGGATCTCGCGCACCAGCTTTCGATAGTCGAGCGCGGTCTCGCGCAAGCAGCGATCGATGAAGTCCGGCAGCTCCCCTGTCATCACGATGCAGCCTTCGCCGGGAGCGATCACCTGATCGTGATTGAGGTCGATTCCCCGCCCCGCAGCAGGGAGAAGAATCGTTTCGCCACTCTTTGTGTCAAAACGGATCTTCGAAGCAGGCCCATAACCATGGCCAACAGCATTGATCGACAGGACGACAGATTTGGCAATCACGGAAGAAGCAATGATGGTGGGTCCGGAAAAGCGATGGTCCGTCAGTCCGTGTCCCACCAAAACAACCGGATAACCTCCCCGCGGCGCAGGGGAATTGGGAATCCAGGCATGGACATCTACGGTGTCTCCCCGGGGACTCTCATAGCGGAAGAAGGCCATGCGCCGGAGCCCGAGCGTACTCAGAAATGCAGGCGGCACCGGGAAGGCAGTCTCGGAGAGCGTGGCCTTCTCATCAGCACTGGTCTGGTTGAGGAGCGAGATGGACTGCACTTCGTTGAGATCGATGATTCCATTCGAGAGCGGGCGCAGCGAACCGGCAGGACCAAGATCCCGAGCCAGGATCGTCGACGTAACATTCTTTGTGTGGAAGTGGGTGACATGGTCCGTGAGGAAGTTCGATATGTGTACGGTGTAATTGCGATCGTGCTCGAGTGCTTCGTCTGGTTTCACGTAGGCCGTGTTCGTTGCCGGATCCCAAGCCACCTGATTAATCGGCATCCGGTAGCCAGTGGGGTAGGTACTAAAGCCGGCGGTCTGCTGGGGTTCTCCCCATTCGATCGAGATGCGATCCCGCAGCGTGTTGGGATCGATCGGACCAGAAAACTGGACACGAATGAGTGGCTCCAAACCGGCGCCATTGCCTGAGGGGGAGACAGAGAGGATGGACTGTCCGTGAAGAGAAATCGAAACGAGCAGTAAGAGCAGAAAGGGCATCCCTTATAATGGAACGGAAATGAAGGGCGTCGTATTAGCGGGCGGCACGGGCAGCCGATTGTTCCCGCTCACCAAAGTCACCAACAAGCACCTGATGCCCATCTATGACAAGCCGATGATCTACTACCCGGTGCAAACGCTGGTGGCAGCGGGCATCGACGAGATCATGGTGGTTACAGGTGGACGGAGTTCCGGAGATTTTCTGCGCCTTTTAGGCAACGGAAAAGACTTCGGATTGAAACACCTGAACTATGCCTACCAAGATGGCGAAGGCGGGATTGCCGATGCGCTCAGCCTGGCTGAGCACTTTGCCGATGGCGACAAGATCTGCGTGATTCTCGGCGATAACATCATCGAGAAGGACATTCGCGCCGCCGCCGATGCGTTTCGCAAGCAGGAGAAGGGCGCCAAGATCCTGCTGAAAGAGGTGCAGGACGCCGAACGCTTTGGCGTGGCCGAGATGCGTGGCGACAAGATTGTCGGCATCGAAGAGAAACCAGTGCGCCCGAAATCGAACTACGCCGTCACCGGAATCTATATGTACGACGGCAGCGTGTTTGACAAGGTGAACCGCCTGATTCCGAGCGATCGCAACGAGCTGGAAATCACCGACGTCAACAACTTCTATATTCGCGAAGGCACGATGACCTACGACTTTCTCGATGGCTGGTGGACCGACGCTGGCACCTTTGAGTCGCTCCTTCGTGCGGCTAATCTCGTCGCGCAAACCCAAAACAAACAATGAGTGAACCGAAAATCCTGATGCCGGAATTGTGGGCGGAAGCAAACACCCCAGGCATCGGCGCCATCGTGCGCGCCACCACTGACAAGGGCGTCATTGCTGGTGTAGAAATCTCCCCTTATCCGATTTTTCCTGATGACCGCGGCTACTTCCTCGAGGTGGCCCGCATTGGGCAAGGACTGGTGTCGCAGTTCCCCGCGGCAACCACACAGGTGTCTGCCGCGCTGAGCTATCCAGGCACGATTAAGGCATTCCACTATCATCGGCACCAGACGGACTTCTGGGTGCCGGTGATGGGAGTCTTTCAAGTGGGGCTGGTTGATCTGCGGGAAGACTCGCCGACCTTCCGGATGAAGAATACGATCTACTGCGGCGGGTTGAAGCCGCTGCAGATCATCATTCCACCGGGCGTCGGGCACGGCTATAAGGTGGTGAGCCCCGAAAACGGCATGCTGGTCTATGTGACCGATCGCCAGTACAATCCAGCGGACGAAGGCCGGATCGTTTATAACCACTCTTCGATCGCCTACGACTGGGAAACCCAATTCAAATGAAAATTCTTGTGACTGGGGGAGCCGGATTCATCGGATCGGCGTTTATCCGCTTGACGATGGATGCGCACCCGGAGTTCAGCGTCGTCAACCTCGATAAGCTGACCTATGCGGGCAATCTCGAGAATCTGAAGACGATCGAAGGCAATCCGCGCTACCGCTTTGTACGAGCCGATGTCTGCGATGCCGCAGCGGTAGATGCCGCCTTTGTGGAACATCGTCCGGACGCCGTGGTGCACTTTGCCGCCGAGAGCCATGTCGACCGCAGTATCCTTTCGCCCGAACCCGTCGTGTCGACAAATTTCATGGGGAGCTTCCAGATACTGGAAGCGGCCAAGAGGCATCGGATTGGCCGTTATGTGCATGTTTCAACGGACGAGGTCTACGGGAGCATTCCTGAGCCTCTGGACGCCGATGAGAGCTATCCTCTCATCGCATCAAGCCCTTACTCTTCCTCCAAAGCAGGCAGCGACCTGCTGGCCCTGAGCTACGCCAAGACCTTTGGCTTTCCAGTGATGGTGACACGTGCCTCGAACAACTACGGGCCTTACCAGTTTCCTGAGAAGCTGATTCCGCTGATGATCTCCAATGCACTCGAGGATCAGGCACTGCCGATCTATGGCGATGGAATGCAAGTGCGGGACTGGCTTTATGTTGATGACCACTGCCGGGCGATCCATGCCGTGCTGGCCAAGGGTGAGCCAGGTGAAGTGTATAACGTCGGCGGCAGCCGGGCTCTGGCCAATCTTGAGGTGGTGCACCGGATTCTGAAGATCACGGGCAAGCCGGAATCGTTAATGAAAACGGTGAAGGACCGTCCGGGACACGATCGCCGCTATGCGATCACCAGCGAGAAGCTGGAGAAGACAACCGGGTGGCGCGCCGAGATGGATTTTGAACTTGGGCTGCAGTCCACCATCGAATGGTATGTGCAGAATCGCGATTGGGTCGCGCGCGTGAAAAGCGGCAGCTATCGCGATTACTACGAGCGCAATTACACCCAACGCTAAGCCAGCTGCAAATTATTTGCAGAATCTATTGACGATAGGACCAATGTAGTCTTATATTGGAACTCATACGATTCGCGTGGAAAACATTGCGGATCGGATGCTCAGAGGGCTTCTGCAGTGACTTTGGCGAGAAGTTGCGGAAGCCTTTCTGTCGAGTTCATCAAATTAAAAGGGCGGCAGGAACCCATGGGTTCCGCCGCCCTTTTCCATCTTAAGAAGCGCTGTTTAACGGATTTCCATGATTTCTTTTTCCTTGGATTTCGCGGCCTCATCCAGCTTCTTGATCGAAGCATCGGTCAGCTTCTGGATCTCGTCGAGCGAGCGCTTTTCATCGTCTTCGCTGATCGCCTTATCCTTGAGCAGCTTCTTGACCTGATCGTTCGAATCGCGGCGGATATTGCGCAACGCAACACGATGATCTTCGGCCATACCATGAAGCTTCTTCGCCAGCTCCTTGCGCCGCTCTTCGTTCAACGGCGGAATCGGCAGACGAATCAGCTTGCCATCGTTGGACGGATTGACGCCGAGCTCGGCGTTGCGAATGGCCTTCTCGATCGGCCCGATCATTGAGGAATCCCAGGGGGCGATCGTGATCAAGCCTGCTTCAGGAACGCTTACCGTGCCGACCTGATTGACCGGCGTTGGCGTGCCGAAGTAATCGACACGAACACCTTCGAGCATGTTCGCATTGGCGCGTCCGGTGCGGACCGTGCTCATCGAATGCGCGAGATCGGCGAGTGCCTTCTCCATCCGGGTTTTCGCACTGGTCTCAATCTGTTTGGTAGTTGTAAATGTTTCGCTCATTTGACTTCGTGAATCAGAGTTCCGATTTGCTCTCCAAGAGCCATTCGCATTATATTGCCACGGATGTTGGAATTGAACACCGAGATCGGAAGACCATTATCGCGACACATGGCGACGGCAGACGCATCGAGGATGCGCAGCCCTTTGGAGAGAACCTCGGTGTAGGAAATTGTGGAATACCGCACCGCATCATCGTGCTTCATTGGGTCTTTATCATAGACTCCATCGACCTTCGTGGCCTTCGCCAGGACTTGGGCGTGGATTTCAAGAGCACGGAGCGCAGCAGCGGAATCGGTAGAGAAGAAGGGGTTGGAGGTGCCAGCGGCAAAGAGAACGATACGGCCTTTTTCGAGATGGCGGATCGCACGGCGGCGGATATACGGCTCTGCCACAGAGGGCATTTGGATGGCCGTCATCAACCGCGTGGGCGAACCGGCACGCTCGAGAGCATCCTGAAGGGCCAGACCATTGATGACCGTAGACAGCATCCCCATATGGTCTGCTGCCACCCGATCCATGGACTTAGCGGCGGCGTTCACACCCCGGAAGATGTTTCCACCGCCGACTACCAGTCCAATTTCAACGCCTGTCTTGTGTACCTCGGAGATCTCTTGAGCAAAAGCGTTTACGGTGTCGTTATCAATGCCAAAGCCTTGGGGCCCGGCCATGACCTCGCCCGAAAGTTTCAAGACGATACGCCGGTAGCTTGGCATCGTAACTATTCCGCTGCCGCTTCTTCGCCAGACTGAGTTTCGCCGACTTTGAAGCGAACGAAGTGAGCAACTTCAATCGCCCCACCCACCACAGAACCCTTCTGCTTGACCAACTCTGTAACGGTCAGAGAGTTGTCCTTGATGAAAGGCTGTTCGATGAGACAAACTTCCTCATAGAACTTCGAAAGACGGCCTTCAACGATCTTATCGAGGATCTTGTCCGGCTTGCCTTCGTTGCGCGCGCGGTCGCGGGCAATGTCGGCTTCCTTGGCCAAGTGCGCTTGATCCACCTGATCGCGACGCACATACTTCGGATCGGCCGCGGCCACTTGCATGGCGAGGTCCTTGCCGAGAGCGAGGAATTCTTCGTGAGTGGCTTCCCCGTTGGTCTTCAATACAATCGCTACCGCCAACTGGCTGCCCGGATGGGTGTAGCTGGTGATCGCACCGCTATCGATTGCCAGACGTTCAAAGCGCTGGACGACGATGTTTTCGCCGACCTTGGCGATCTTGGTCTTGATGTAGTCGCCGACGGTGGTGGCGGAGTCCTTGACGAAGGGCTCTGCAAGGAGGGCTTCAACGGTTTCGGCCTGAGAGGCGGCAACCTGCGAAGCGATATCCGCTGCGAGCGACTGGAAGTCGTCTGTACGGGCGACGAAATCCGATTCACAATTGACTTCCACGATCACGGCCGACTTTGCATCCGGAGCAATTTCGATTGCGATCAAGCCCTGCTTGGCCGAACGGGTCGATTTCTTGGCAGCGGCAGCAGCTCCGCGCTTGCGCAGGATTACTTCCGCCTCATCCAAATTTCCGTTCGCTTCCACGAGCGCATTCTTGCATTCCATCATCCCAGCGCCGGTGCGCTCGCGAAGTTGCTTAACGAGTTGAGCGGTTACTTCCGCCATATAGTTACACCTGTCCCTTTCGTGGATTTCTTAGAAGCCAAAGAGCCGAATTGCTTCGGCTCCTCATTACCGAGACTAGTTGTCCGCGGCTAAACTATTCCGCTTTGGCAGCGACGGGTTCAGCGACAGGAGCTTCTTCGCTCTCGGGGGCCTTCTTGGGGAGAGACATCGACGGGAGGTCAATGTCGTTGATCAGCGTTTCGCTCATCAGCTCTTCGCTGTACTTCGGATCGACGTACTGAGCATAGTTGCTCATGTCGATTGAAGTGGTGCTTTCTTCTTCGGTGACCAGGTGCTGAGCAGCAGTCTGGAAGTCATGCTCGGTGGCGAGAGCACGGCCTTCGATGACGGCGTCAGCGATCTTCGAAGTGAAGAGCTTGATGGCGCGCAGAGCGTCATCGTTGCCCGGAATCACGTAATCGACTTCATCCGGATCGCAGTTGGTGTCGACGACACCGACAACGGGAATGCTGAGACGACGTGCTTCCTTAACGGCGATCGATTCCTTAGAGGAGTCGACGACAAAGATCATATCCGGGAGACCGGGCATGTCCTTGATACCGGCAAGGTTCTGCGAGAGGTGCTTGCGCTCGCGCTCGAGGCGGGAAATTTCCTTCTTCGAACGGCTGCCCCAAGTTCCTTCCGTCGACATGGTTTCGAGCTCGCGGAGACGCTTGATCGAACCCTTGACGGTGGTGAAATTGGTGAGCAAGCCACCGAGCCAGCGGTTGTTGATGTAGTACATGCCGCAACGTGCAGCTTCTTCAGCGATAGCTTCCTGGGCCTGACGCTTGGTGCCGACGAAGAGGATGTTTTTGCCCTGAGCGGCCATTTCGCCTACGAAGCGCATGCCGTCTTTGAAGAGCTTTAAGGTCTTCTGCAGGTCAATGATGTAAATACCGTTGCGTTCGCCAAAGATGTACTCTTTCATCTTTGGATTCCAGCGCTTTGTCTGGTGCCCGAAGTGAACGCCTGCTTCGAGCAGTTCTTTCATGGAAATCGAAGGCATGACAAGTCCTTTGCTTGGTTAAGACGATCTCTAATTTGTACGGAGCTCGGCAGCGATTAACGCTTGGAGAACTGGAAGCGCTTACGGGCGCCCTTTTGGCCGTACTTCTTACGCTCGCTGGCGCGGGGATCACGCGTGAGCATGCCGAGCTCTTTGAGCTTCGGACGGAGTTCGGTGTTGAACTCCAGCAATGCACGCGCAACGCCCAGCCGACAGGCTTCTGCTTGACCCGTGAAGCCACCGCCGTCGGCAAGAATGAGAGCATCAAACTTGTCGGCCGTCTCGGTGGCAAGCAAAGGCTGCCGCACGGTGGCGCGGGCCGTTTCCGTGTGGAAGTAGTGCTCGAGGGCGCGGTGGTTGACGGTGATGTCGCCCTTACCAGGACGTAGAAAAACGCGAGCCGTAGAGGTCTTGCGGCGTCCGGTTCCAATAAACTGATTCAAACTAGCCACGAAATTCCTTCCTTAAATCTTCTCGCTAACAGGTACCGTCGGCTCGGGCTTCTGTGCCTGATGCGGATGGCGGTCGTTGGCGTACACTTTCAGCTTCTTGCCCATGTGCTTGCCCAGGGTGTTTTTCGGCAGCATGCCTTTAACAGCCAGTTCAATCATACGAGCGGGTTTGTTCTGCTTCATGTCGCGCGCTCCGGTTGCCTTCAAGCCACCTGGATAACCAGTGTGGTAGTAGTAAACCTTTTGCTCGGTCTTGTTACCGGTGAGGCGCACTTTGCCTGCATTAATGACGATCACGTGATCGCCCATGTCCAGATAAGGCGTGTAGGTCGTTTTGTGCTTGCCCATCAGGATGCGAGCGGCTTTGGTAGCCAGGCGGCCAAGGGTGGCCCCTTCCGCATCGATGATGTGCCACTTACGACTGACGTCTTTTCCGGAGGGAACGTGAGTTTTCATAACGTTTCGGGTCTCCCTCTAAAAATAGTCAACTTTACCAGTCTAGCCTGAGCTGCACGCTGTGTCAAAGCAGCGACAGTTTGGCCGTACTTCTCTGCAAAAAATCCCCATTTTTGTAGGCTTTAGCGGTCGGTCACCGGCCGGGGCTGCGCCAATTGCCGGACGTCGGGGAGATCAAAGGTCTTCAGCGCGCCCGGAACAATCGTATTCTCGATTCCTTCGTGGGTGGGCGCGGCGATGAGCTCCTGATAACTATGGAAGGGCGACCGGGTGACCAGCTCTTGGAATTTTGGTTCGAGAGCAAAGGCAACCGTCGCCGCAGCGGCAAGATTTCCCGAAGCGGCCAGTTTGGCGCGACGGCTCCCGCTTCTTTCAAGATAAAGGAGAGCGGAAAGGAAGTCAGCAGCCTGCATCTCCAGCAGATTGCGTCCAATTAGCCAGGCGCGGGCCGCCGTCTGGTAGGACTGGTTGTAGCCGCTCGCACCAGCTTTTCTGTACCCGGCGCCCGATCCTCGTGGAGACAGGGCAAGAACACGGGTTCCCTGCCCCACCAGATTTTCGATTTCAGTGTCACTCCAACCAGCGACGACCCAAGTGGCGGTCGGGGCTTGGGGGAGATAATCGTGTGCGGGAATGGCAACTTCACCCTCGACCAACAGTTCCAGATGTTCGATTCGGTAGGAACCTTTCTGTTCGGTACGGAGGAGTTTGGACTTGCTGCCAGTGACGCCGCGCCATCCGATCGCCGTTTCGAGTGCCGTGTGTGTAAGCTTAGGACGCTGATCGGCCAAGAGCTTCGCCTGTTTCTTTGTGAGGGATTGCACAGTTTCCGACTCTGCGAGTTGGCCGTTCTGCGTGACCCAGAGTGCGTTCTCCGGCTCGGGAACGATTTCCGGTTCGGGACGGGCAGCTTTCTGGTCGAGAAAGAGATTGTCCAACCAGTTCGCGGCCGCTTCGCGACGAGGCCGGGACCAGCCATGCGTGTCGTCATACTCAAAGAGCCCGAGCTTGTCCCCGCCCCCAAGGATGTCGAAGAGGCGTTGCATCTCGCGGAAGGTGGCATGGGCGCCGGCGGCCGGAAAGTAGTCGCGAGTGGCAATCGTCATCAGATAGGGCCGTGGGGCCTGCGCAAGAGCGAAGTCGCCGAAATCGAGACCGCGCGCGAGGAAGCCCGGCCAGATCTGTTCGGCGTCTTGCGGGCCGGGGCCCACCCACAGTTCCCGCCAGCGGGTCATATAGCAGGAAGAGATGGCTGTGGCCAGGCGGGGTTCAAAGGCCGACAGGTAGGCAGCCTGAGTGCCGCCGCCGGAGTTGCCAGCAACGGCAATGCGCTTGGGATCGATCTCGGGACGAGTGAGTAGATAGTCCACCGCACGGATACCATCCCAGATGAAATGGCGAGCGAGGGTTTGCCCGGTCAGGAGAGCCGGGACGCCAGCCATCAGATGTTCGCCGACTCCAACGCCCGCCCGCGACTTTCCGGTGGCCGGATCGAGAAACTCGAGACGTTCTCCCTGGCCCGGAGGGTCGTAGGCCAGCACCGCGATGCCGCGCTTGGCAAAGGCAATGTAGGCAGTCTGGTAGGTGGGGTAGGCCTTGCCTGTATCAGAATGGCCGGCGACGCCCAGCACGGCGGGATGTGGTCCAGGAGAGTTGGTGGGGAGATAGAGATTCGCTGTGACGACGAAACCCGGCTGGCTCTCAAAACGGATCTTCTCGACACGGTAGCCCTCACGGGCGAAAGCTCCGGTGATCTGCGCCTGCAACGGCGTTTTCACAGCCGGGAGACCGCCAATCAGTTCGAGCGCCGTTTCCCGCACCTCTTTGCTACGAGCCTGGATCGCCGCTTTCGTCGTGAGGTTGGCGATCGCTCGATCGCGAGCTGTCCACTGCTTTTCGGCTTGGACCGTCAGCCAGTTTTGAAACTGCAGCGCATAGGCCTCAGAGGACTGAGCCAGCAGTACCGGAGCACAGAGGAGGAAGATTAGGAGGCATGGCACAGGGTTGGTTTCTCTGCTGACTATCCTACCCAAGGAAAGCGCAACCTGGAGCGCCTGAGATCGGTCTAACTAGTAGGAACAGAAAGGGGCAACTCCAATGAAAACCATTCATTCGGTCGTCACCTTAGGTTTGCTGATCGCCTCAATTGGCTTCAGTCAGACCGTGAAAACAGATATGGACAGAAGCGTAAGCTGGGATCGCTACCGTACTTTTTCCTGGCAGGACGCAAAGAAGACCAATGGCGTGGTTGATAATTCACTCGTCTCCAATCGGGTACGCCGTGCTTTTAGCGATCAACTGATGAAACAGGGTTGGACGATGAATAATGATCAACCGGACGTCTACCTGAGTTATCACATCGCAGCCCACAACCAGCGCGAAATCATTCAAACTGGCGGCTTTGGCCCGTGGGGCGGCGGTTTTCGCCGCGGATTCTATGGCGGCGGATTCTATGGCGGAAACGTTTTTACGGTGAACTATATCGCCGGTAGCCTCATCGTCGACATGGTCGATGCACATACGGGCGACTTGATCTGGCGTGGTTACGCAAGCGACCGCGCGAGTCATATGCCGGACCTCGTGTCCGACAAGAAGATTGACAAGATTGCGGAAAAGGCATTGAAGAACCTGCCGCGTCATTCCTCGTGAACAGGCTGAGTTGATCGATAGACCGGGGCTCTGGATCTGCAGAGCCCCGGTTGTGGCGTTAGCGCCGGACTAGTTCTCTGAACATTTCGCTTCCCACCAGTTCGGTTGCAGCGTCCATCAGGGAACGAAGTCCAGCCATCGCCTCTTTCCGCTTGGCAGTAGGCAGTTTGCCGAGCATGGCGGCAATGAGATCAGGTTCAAGAACTTTTTGTTTGCGTTTGATGCGATCGCCATCGGAGGTGAGATAGATCAGGGTTCGGCGCCCATCACTCGGGTCTTTCTGGCGGCGGACAAAGCTGCCACGCTCCAGACGGTCGAGGGTGAGGGACATTGTGGAGGGCGCAACGCCAATGTTGCGGGCGAGATCGAGGACGGTCATTCCATCGTTCGCATCCAGATATTCGAGAACTTTGGCCTGGTGCGTGCTGATATCGATTCCCTTCTTGCTCTTGCCATCGCCCACCTGCCGGGTGTGGCAAGCGAAGTAGATTCTTACGTAGCATTCGAGGACGGTTTCGACGTCCGACTTCGCAACCATTTCCCTGAGTCTCGCGCGAAGTTCTCCCCGCTGTCTATCCAAATTTCTTATGGAGAGCCGGTATAAAAATCAAGGTAACCGATTCCCAGCGAGCTCAAAACGCAGCCGCAATCAGATTCACTAATAATGAAAATGAGCCCTTCTGGCTCCATGCAAGAGGATTCCCGAGATGTGCTACGCTCACGACAGAGCGATGATCACGAAGCCCGGAACGCAACGAAATACCCGCCAGAAGGCCGCAATCCGTGAAGTCTTCTCGTTGATCGACCGGCCATTGGGGCCGCAAGAAGTGCTGGAAAATGCGTCTTCCCATACCAAAGGCCTCGGCATCGCGACCGTGTACCGCAACATCAAGGCATTAGTGGAAGAGGGTTGGCTGACTGCGGTGGATCTGCCTGGGGAACCATCCCGCTATGAAGTGGCGGGCAAAGCGCATCATCATCACTTTCACTGCCAGTCGTGCAAAAAAGTATATGAAGTACCAGGTTGTCCGATTCAGGTGAAGCCGCATCTGCCGTCTGGTTTTCAGGTGACGACGCATGAGGTGGTGCTGTATGGACACTGCGACCTCTGCGTGTCGAATACACTGTAAACAGACCATACATGCTCATCGCAAAAGAGTTCGTCGGATACCTGTCACGCCGCTTAGTCAGTCGCCTGAATCCAAGTTTCATTGACACCGCGAATCCAGCGGCCCTTGCCACCCAGATCGCCGATGTCATCATTGCCGACCTTGAGGTCGAGGACAAGCTCAATGATGAAGTTCGCGAGATTCTGGAGCAGTATACCGAGTACATGAGACGCGAGGGCGTTTCGTATCAGGATATGTTCCGCAAGATTAAGAGCACGATGGTGACGCAGCGCAAGATCATTCGTGCCGCCGGCCGGGAGTCGGGTGACGGGATGAAACTGTCACGCGACAAGATCACCGACCTGTCGCATCAGATCGGAGCGCTCTTGCGGAAACAGCGCGAAACCCGCGTGAAGCGGGAGCCGAATGAAACCAGGCTTGAGATCGTAAAAACCTTCACTGAAGTTTTGCAGACCGAAGAGAAGGCCGATAAGGATGCGCGGACCAAGGTGATCTCGCAGAAGAAGGGCATTCTCGAGGGAAGCGAAGAATACGAGATTCTACACAAGCGCTACTACGCCGAAGAGCTGAAGAAACTCGGCATCGAGCTTAACGCTTAAGGCTGTAGACCCGATACTCTGGCGAGACGTAGACCGCTTGCAGGTCTGCTGACGGGATGTCCTTGGTAAACACGATATAGTCGATGCCCCGGGCGCGCAGGTTGTCGTAATTGAGCGGAGGATGGCCGGGCGCGAGCAATTGCGACCAGCGTTCCCACCAGATCTCGGCATAGCGAGGGAAGTAGTTGACTTGCCCGCCCTGCTTCCAGCAAACATAGACAGCACGTTCTGCGCGGGCGCGAAAAATCCCGGGTTCGATGCGCCTCCCCAAATCCCCGAATAGAAAGACCGAATCGATTGGAGTCTTTTCCTGGGCCCAGACCGAGAGTCCATCGAGCGGTTTGGTCTCCAGTGGCTTGTAGCTTCGTGCCGCAAAGACTTCTCCGAAGAGCAGGGCGACGCTAAAACTCGCCACCCAAGCCCACTCCCGTCGTGGCCAATGAGTGGCCAACCAGACAGAGGCGAAGATCAGCGCCATCAGAATGGCTTCGTTCCAGCGGAAATCGAGAAAGTCGCCACGGAGAGCCAGGCAGAGGGGAATGATCGTCCAGCCAGCCGCCTTCAGCCAATTCCCTTCCCGGATCTCTCGCCATGCCGCAATGAAACCAGCCCACTGGCAGAGAAGGTGACAGAAGAGGAGGGCGCGCATCGGTTGGATTTGCGGGAAAAGCGCCCAACCGAGTTGTTCCAGCAGCAGATAGGAAACCGGCATCATGAGCAGCCCGAGGATTGGAAGTGCGAAGAAGTAAGGGCGAATGGCAATCGGAAGCGCCGCACGCCGGGCGGCCACAAGCGCCAAGGGACCGGTGATCAGAAACTGAGCCCACCAGCGCCAGGGCCAACTGGAAATCCAGTTGTAAGGGGCACGGAGTTGTTGGATCTTGCGATGCGTCGCATCGAGCAGACTGAAAAAGGGTTGTGCCTCGACGATGCCCTGCTGGGAATGCGAACTGATCCACAACAAGACAGCACCAACGCCGACAGAACTGAGGATGCGCCAATCGCGCAGGTAGAGGGCCACCAAAAGAACGGGCCAGACCGCGGGCGCGTGGTAGAGAAATGCGACCGTCACCAGAATCGCGGCGAACCAGCGCCAGCCCATTGCGAGCGCACCGAAACAACCAACGACCAGCGGCACCGCGAAACCACGAGGGACCGGCTCGTATTCCGTAGTGAGAACGGCAGGACCGTAGACAAAGGCGCCCAACCACAGCAGAGCGCTGGTGAGGACACCAGCGCCCTGGCTCATTCCACAAGCACGAGCCAGAAGATATGCGCCCCAATAGCCGACCCAGCGGAAGAAGAACTGTTGGAGGAAGAGGGCGGTCTCAAGGTTCAGACCGAGAGACGAGCTGAGCGCGAGTGTGACCTCATCGTAAATCGTGAAGCTGAGATGGGCTCCGCTGAGGATGAGGTCGTTGTTGAGGAGACGATGATCCTGAAGATGCTCAAAGAGTGGCACGTAGATCTGCGTGTCACTCGTCAGAAAAGTATGGCCCGGAAAGAACCAGAGGCCAAGCGCAGTGAGCGCCGCAAAAACGACGCTGAGGCTGGCCCATTCGCGCCAATTCATATTGAGGATTACTTCTCGGGGGTCTTATCGAGCTGGGTCTTGGCCCAAACACGCTTGGGATTCAGTTCGAGTGCTTTTGCAAGGGACTTGCGAGCTTCGGCATTCTTACCCGCTTTGCGCAGAGCAATGCCGCGCCACATGTAGGCATCGGCAAATTTCGCATTGAGTTGAATGGCCTTGTCGAAGTCTTCAATTGATTTGTCGATCCCACCGCCAAACGAGGGAGGCAGATAGTAATTGCCGACGCCGCGCGCCAGCCAGTTTTCGGCGGCCTTGGGATTCAATTCAATCGCTTTTGCCACTTCATCCATCGCACAGCGGCCATACTTTAAGCCGAGAAGAACATTTGCCGGAATCACCTGTCCGCAGAGGGTTCCAAGGATCCGGTGATATTCGGAATTGTGGTCCTGGGCGGCAACCGCTTTGCGTGCGGCGTCAATTCCGGCTTCTGCACTAGATGCGCTCCCCTTTTTGTCCCCCTTCTCCATCGCAACTTCCGCCTCATAACTGCGGACGACCGCCAGTTCATAAAAGGCATTCGGTTTGCTTGCGATCTTCTGTGCCTGTGCGGCGAGCGAAGCAGCATCCTGGCGGTCGCGGGCATCCTCAAGGACACCAGCCTGGAGAACGGTAAAGAACAAAAACCACAGCATCCTCTTCATTCTATCCGGCATTCCCGCCACAGGAGCAGAGCAGGCGGTACCAGGGGCAGAACAGATGGATTCCATTTTGTTTTCTGCCATGATAGAAAGTGAATTAAACGGACTTCCCCGCGTCTGTCCTTCCTAGGAATTAACGAATGAAATCGAAATTTTTCGTACAAGCCATAGTCTTGTCTGCTACGCTGATCCCACTTTGGGGACAGCCGACTAGCGTCAAGCTCAACCCTAATGCCTCGCGAGTTCTCGGGCAGCCAAAGAAAGACTTGATTACGGCAGCTCCCAATTGGGTGGAAGGGCGAGAACTGGCCGGTCCCCAGGGCGTTGCCCTGGATACCAGTGGCGGCGCCAATATTCTCTATGTCGCCGACACAGGCAATAACCGGGTTCTGGCATGGAAGAACGCCGTATCGGCCTCCAATGGCGCACAAGCTGACCTGGTGATCGGACAGCGGGATCGTTTCCGGTCTGACCCCAATGGTCCAGGCACCAGCTTTACAACCGGACTCAATGCCCCTACGGGATTGACCGTGGATCCGCAAGGCAATCTCTATGTCGTGGACTCCAATAACAATCGCATTCTTCGTTATCCGCGTCCCTTCGATCAACCTACAGACCAGTTACTGGAAATTGATGTGATGCTGGGCCAGCAGAGCTTTGGAAGCGCTTCAGGCGGAAATAGCGGCCGTACTCCGAATCAGGGACGGTCCACGCCATTGGCCAGTACTCTGTATCTCAGCGATCTGGGATCGAATATCTTCCGGGTCCGTCTTGCTTTTGATGCGAACGGGAATTTGTGGGTGGCCGATCCAGGAAATCATCGCGTCCTGCGCTTTCCTGCGCGAGTGCTGCAGCCCGGATCGTTTGGCCCCGATGCCGATGTGGCACTCGGGCAGTTGAGCTTGACGGCGAATGTTCCGAATCAAGGGGATCCCCGCGAGAAATCATCCCTTTATATCCCGACTGGTATTGCGTTCGGCGGCGATGGCCGGCTCTACGTGAGCGATGCCCGTGCCCGGGTTGTCGTCTATCGGAATCCAGGGGCAACGGGACAGTCCGCAGAGCGCATTCTGGGCGTCCTTGTGCTGCAACAAGGACAGGTGACACCGCCGACGATTAACGATGTCGCGCTCGGGTCGCCCGAAGGCCTCTTTGTTGTGAACAACCAGCTCTATGTCGTCGACGCCCGGTATCACCGAATCGTTCGCTACGGAGTACCGGATTCCTGGCCTGGAGAAACAGCGTCGTTCTCGCCGAGAATGACCGATGTCATCGGGCAGAATGACTTTAACTCCGGAGATAGCAACCGCGGAGCGCGTGTACCGAGCGGAGCCGGATTCAATCTTCCGGTGGACGCCATCGCATCTGGCAACAACATGTTTGTCGCCGACGTGAATAATCATCGGGTGTTGATGGTTTCTGGCGGAGCCCCCTATGCAGCGACAGCTACCAAGGTATTCGGTCAGGATGGTCTGGACTTGAATGCGCCGAATCTTGTCGAGGGCAAGGAGTTTTACTTCAACGGCACTTATGCAGGCAAGGTCTATCGCGGTGGTGGCATTGCGCTAGATGGGAACATTCTCTATGTTGCGGATACCCTGAACAACCGCGTTCTTGGCTTCCGCGATGTCCGCAATGTGACACTCGGCAAGAGCGCGGATCTGGTCATCGGACAAGTGAGCCTCAACCGGACCACGATTAATTCTCCTGACGGAAATCCGAACGTTCCGAATCAGACAGGTTTGTTCCTGCCCCACGCCGTTGCCGTGGACGCCAAGGGCGATCTGTATATTGCCGACACCCTGAATAGCCGCGTGCTGCGCTATCCGCGTCCCTTCGACAACATGTCGAATCTCAAGCCCAATCTGGTGCTGGGCCAATCAAGCTATACCGGGAAGATCACGGACGCCAGCCCGCGCAACATGAGTGCACCGATGGCGCTGGCTTTCACGGCTGGGGGCCACTTGCTGGTCTCTGATAACGCGCATAACCGCATTCTGTTCTTTATTCGCCCGACGGATGGAGACTTTACGAACGGCCAAGCCGCAGCGAATGTCTTTGGGCAACCGGACCTCATCTCGACAATTGCCAGCGCTGACGGCAAGCGCTTCAATGGCCCGCGCGGCATCGCCGTTGATGTCGATGACCGTATGTATGTCATTGATGCGGGGAACCAGCGCATGATGATCTACAACCGCGTTCCTCAGGCGGGCACGGACCCGAGTCCGGCGCTGAGCCTGTCGGGCTTCAATTCTCCGATCGGCATCAACTCGGATCCGCGTACAGCGGAATTGTGGGTCACCGACGGAAATAACCGGCGGAACCTCCGCTTCCCGTCTTATGAATTCCTTTCGGTGAGCTCCACCGGGAATCTCGCGGTGAACCAGGGAATCTACCCGCTCGACGTGAAGGTAGATCAAAATTCGAATCTGGTGTCGTCCGATGCGGCGAATCGCATTACCTTCTTCTATCAGGCACAATATAGTGTCAATGCAGCGAACCAGCAGAACGTCTATCTGGCAGGCGGCATGATTGCCAGCATGTACGCGCAGGGTGGCACATTTGCAACGAGCGAAGTTGTCGCGACGGGCTCGACCTGGCCGACAGAACTCGGCGACACGCAGGTACTCTTCAATGACGTTCCTGTTCCGCTTTACTACGTTGGACCGACTCAGATTAACTATCAGGTTCCTTCCAACGCTCAGCCCGGGCTGAACGCCGATGTCACCGTCATCCGCAAGTCGACGGGGCAAGTCATGGCTTCGAGCCTGGTTCCGATTGACGTAGTTTCGCCCGGCTTCTTTACCGCCACGGCGACCGGCGGGGGGCAGATCTCAGCACTCAACGAAGACAACACCGTCAATTCCACCTCCAATCCGATCGCGCGAGGCAAGGTGATTCAGCTGTATGGAACGGGTCTGGGCCCAGTTTCGAATGCCCCTGCTGACGGTAAGCCAGCGGGCAGTTCTCCGCTTTCGGTGGGCACAGAAAAGCCGGACGTCTACTTCAACGGATTGATTGTTTCGTCCGCCAATATTTTGTACTCAGGATTGGCGCCGGGCTATATCGGCCTCTGGCAGTTGAATGTGAAGATTCCGGATACTGTTGCCCCTGGCAATTCGGTCAGCGTTCTGGTGCAACTCCGGTCTGTCCCCAGTCAACAACAGAAGGGTACGACAATCGCAGTCAAGCAGTAAATTCCCGATCGGGAAGAAAAGGGCGCCTCTCTCGGGAGGCGCCCTTTTTTGATTTCTGGAAGGCGAACTTTCACAGCGCCATTCTCGTATTCTTCAGTGATGCTGACCTTCGTACTTTGGCTATTGCTCTTCGTGCTGTGCTGGCCGCTGGCGTTGCTGGCACTGGTGCTCTATCCCATTGTTTGGCTTTTGCTTCTGCCCTTTCGGATCGTGGGGATCGCTGTAGGCGGCGTGCTGCATCTGGTCTGGTCGATCGTCACCTTACCGGCCACCTTGTTGCGTGGCCGCCGGGCCGTCGCCTGAGCACAAAGTAGCTTCAGTCTCCGGGCGGTCACTCCCGCGCGCAGACTAAAAAACGAAATCACCGAAATTAAGTAACGGAAACAGTCACGAGCTTATCCTACCGGCACAATCGATGGTTTGTGACGTAGATGGCTCAAGTCTTTCATCGGAGTGCCAACAACCTCGCTAGAATCGCCATTGCTGTCGTAGTATTGACCGCGATCGGCATCCTCTGCGCCGCTTACCTGCTGAATGCCGGCTCGACGACAACCGGCGTTGGCCTCGCGATTGATCAGCACGTCCCCTTCAGCCACAAACATCACGTTGCCGACGACGGCATTGATTGCCGCTATTGTCACGGTTCTGTCGAGACCTCCAAGTTCGCCGGGATTCCCTCCACTGAAACGTGCATGAGTTGTCACGCACAAATCTGGACAAATGCGGCGATGTTAGAACCGGTGCGCGAGAGTTTCCGTTCCGGGAAATCGCTGCAATGGACCCGTGTCTATGACCTGCCGGACTTCGTTTACTTCGATCACAGCATTCATGTGAGCAAGGGCATTGGATGCTCCTCCTGCCATGGCCGGGTGGACCAGATGCCGTTGACCTACAAGGTGAACACCCTCTATATGCAATGGTGCGTGGAATGCCATCGCGCCCCCGAGAGACATGTGCGTCCGCGAGACCAGATCTTCAATCCCGCTTATCTGACTCCCGCATCGAACCAGGACATCATTGGACCGCAGTTAGTCGCTCAGTATCAAGTGCAGAGCCTAACAGATTGTGTGACTTGCCACCGGTGAATCCATGCCCCAAGAACTCCCTCAATACTGGCGCAGCTTGGAGGAATTGGCGAAGACTGAGGAGTTCCGCGCCTTCGTTGAAGACGAGTTCCCCAATCGAACTCCGGATTGGAATGATCCGGGCTCACGGCGACGCTTTCTCACACTGATGGGCGCTTCCATCGTGATGGCCGGGGCGACTGGCTGCACGGTGCAACCGAAAGAAGCGATCGTCCCTTATGTACGCCAACCGGAAAACTTCGTTCCTGGCAACTCGCTGTTCTATGCGACGGCCGCAACCTATGGCGGCATTGCGACCGGCTTACTCGTGGAGAGTCAATTGGGCCGCCCAACCAAGATCGAAGGGAACCCACTACATCCCGCGAGCCTCGGTGCGACCGATGCAGCGATGCAGGCCAGCATCCTGACACTCTACGATCCGGACCGTTCGCAAGCCGTGATCCACAGGGGCAACATCAGTACTTGGGGCAATTTCGTCTCCGCCATCACCACGGCCCGCGAGACGGCGGCAACCAAGAAAGGGGAAGGGCTGCGCTTGCTGACGGGAACAGTAACCTCGCTCACACTCGCGGCACAGATCCAAGAATTCCTGACGACGCTTCCGTCCGCGAAGTGGCATCAGTATGAAGCCTGCGGCCGGCACTCGGTACGCGCTGGGGCCCTGGCCGCTTCCGGCCAGCCCTTCAATACGATCTACCGCTTTGACCGGGCCAACGTCATTGTCTCTCTCGATGCGGATTTCTTATCTTCTACAATGCCGGGCAACCTGCGTTATACCAGGGACTACAGTGCTCGACGCCGTGCTGCGGCGGAACGCGCATCCGAGACACCACCGCGGCTCTATGTGGCCGAAGGCACGCCTTCCATTGCAGGGGGGATGGCGGAACATCGATTGCGCATGCGCAGTTGTGAGGTGGAAGCATTTGCAGCAGCTCTTTATCAGGAGTTGAAGGAACCTTCGAGCGGATCCACTGCGATAGTGCGCGCAATCGCAAAGGACCTGCAGGCGCAGCGAGGGGCGAGCATCCTCATCGCTGGCGAGCAGCAACCCGCAAAGGTCCACGTTCTGGCACACGCGATCAATCAAATGCTCGGCAATGCGGGCAAGACCGTGCTCTACACCGACCCTGTCGAAGCAAAGCCGATCGATGAGTTGCAGTCTCTTCGTGAACTAGTAAAAGACATGAGTAGCGGCGCAGTAGAAACGCTACTGGTGCTGGGAGGCAATCCGGTCTACGATGCGCCCGCAGATCTCAACTTTCTGCAGGAATTCAAGAAAGTCAAAACCCGGGTGCATCTGGGATTGTATGCGGACGAAACGGCAGCCTGGAGTCACTGGCATCTGCCCGCGGCCCACTTTCTTGAGAGTTGGAGCGATGCGCGGGCTTACGACGGTACCGTCTCGATCCTCCAGCCACTAATCGCGCCGATCTACGGCGGGAAAACTTCACATGAACTGCTGAACGTATTGGAGCATCGGACCGGACGAACGGCTCATGATACGGTCCGCGATTATTGGCAGGGACAACACCCGGCGGCGGACTTCCAGGAGTTCTGGCAGAGATCGCTTCACGATGGAGTGATCGCCGGCAGCGCCTTTGCAGAAAGAACCCCGCCCATCATCCAGACACCGACGCTGGGGACAACGCCATCCTCCAGTCTCGAGATCGTCTTCCGTCCAGATCCGGCTGTTGGAGACGGGTCCTTGTCCAACAACGCATGGCTGCAAGAAATGCCGAAGCCGCAGAACAAAATGACATGGGACAACGCCGTCTGGATCTCACCGAAGAGCGCACAGCATTACGGGGTGACCACAGGCGACGTGGTGGAGCTTCAGTTCCAAGGCCGCAAGGTGAAGGGCCCTATCTGGATGCTGCCGGGCCACGCCGACGAATCGCTGACCGTGCATTTTGGATATGGACGGACACGAGCAGGCAAAGTCGCGAACGGCATTGGGTTCAATGCCTATGCCTTGCGCCCCAGCACAGACATTGGACACGGCGTGGGAGCGTCCCTGACGCGCATCTCCAGCGGCTACCCCTTCGCCACCACGCAACACACCCAGACGATGGAGGAGCGAGATCCGTTCCGGGCCGCCACATTTGACGACTATCACCAGAATCCTGAGTTCGCGAATCCAGAAGAAAAGCATGTGGCCGATGAAACGACACTCTTCCCGTTGTGGGAATACAAGGCACATAAATGGGGCATGTCGATCGATCTTACGGCTTGTACCGGATGCCATGCGTGTACGATCGCCTGCCAATCGGAGAACAATATCTCCGTAGTCGGCAAGGCCGAGGTTTCCAAAGGCCGGCATATGAATTGGCTGCGAGTCGATCGCTATTACCAGGGTTCGCTCGAAGATCCCGCAACGTACTATCAACCCGTTCCTTGCATGCATTGTGAAAACGCGCCCTGCGAATTGGTGTGTCCGGTTGCGGCAACGGTTCATAGTGCGGAAGGTCTCAATGAAATGGTTTATAACCGTTGCGTTGGGACACGCTACTGCTCGAACAACTGCCCCTATAAGGTGCGCCGTTTCAATTTCCTGCTCTACGCCGACTGGGATACGAAGAGTCTGTTTGGAGCCCGGAACCCGGATGTCAGCGTACGAAGCCGCGGCGTGATGGAGAAGTGTAGTTACTGTGTGCAGCGCATCACCGAAGCCAAGATTGAGAGTGAGAAACGGAATCAAGCGCTCACCGATGGAGAGATCGTAACCGCCTGCCAGCAGGTGTGCCCTGCACAAGCAATTGTCTTTGGAGATCTGAATGATCCCAAGAGCCGGGTCTCCCAAGCGAAACGGGAGCACCGCAACTATGGACTGCTCGAGGAACTGAATACGCGGCCTCGCACCACTTATCTGGCACGGCTTCGCAATCCCAATCCCGATCTGGAGAAAGGCTGAGCGATTCATGACTCCGGAAGATCCAAGATCCACCGCTGTCGCCACACTGGACCCGGGCCCAGACAAGGTGATCGGTCCCGGCCATGACTTTGGCACGGTAACGGATCAGATCAGCGGTGTTGTTTTCCGTCCGTTCCTGAAGACACCGCCGCAGTTGTTTCTCGGCTTTGCGATTGGCTTCGTATTGATCAATCTCTTCCTGATCTCCATCACCTGGCTGTTTCTGCGAGGCATTGGAATTTGGGGAGTCAACATGCCAGTGGCCTGGGGCTTCGCGATCATCAACTTTGTCTGGTGGATTGGAATTGGCCATGCTGGGACCTTGATCTCGGCTATTCTGCTGCTGCTCAAACAGGACTGGCGCACCTCGATCAACCGCTTTGCCGAGGCCATGACTCTGTTTGCCGTAGCTTGCGCCGGGATGTTCCCCATCCTGCATCTGGGGAGGCCTTGGCTCGCTTACTGGCTCTTGCCCTATCCGAATACGATGTGGCTGTGGCCGCAGCCGCGCAGTCCGTTGATCTGGGACGTGTTCGCCGTTTCCACTTACGCGACCATCTCGCTGGTCTTCTGGTTCACTGGATTGATTCCCGATCTCGCCACCATGCGAGACAAGGCCGGTAACCGGACAGCCCAAAAGATCTATGGCTCCTTGGCACTCGGCTGGCGAGGCTCGGCCAAACACTGGGCGCGGTACCAGAAGGCCTATCTCCTGCTCGCCGGACTCTCGACGCCGCTTGTCATTTCTGTGCATTCGGTGGTGAGCTTCGACTTCTCCGTGGCAACGCTGCCCGGGTGGCACACCACGATCTTTCCTCCCTATTTTGTCGCCGGCGCCATTTACTCGGGCTTCGCGATGGTGTTGACCCTCGCCATTCCAGTTCGCCGCTGGTATCACCTCGAAGACCTGATCACGATGCGCCACATCGAATGCATGTCCAAGGTCATGCTGGGAACCGGACTCATCGTCGCCTACGGATATGCGATGGAAGCCTTCATGGCCTGGTATAGCTCCGGTCAATACGAACGCTATGCGTTTATCAACCGTGTCTGGGCGGGAGGCTATTGGTGGACCTATTGGCTACTCATCCTTTGCAACATCCTCATCCCCCAGTTGCTCTGGTCGAGACGCGTACGCATGTCCATCCCGCTGGTCTTTGTGATTTCTCTGGTGGTGAATGTGGGGATGTGGCTGGAACGTTTCGTGATTGTCGTGACCAGCTTGACGCGAGACTATGTTCCGTCCTCATGGGGCATGTATTATCCGACCTTCTGGGATTGGAGCACTTATGCAGGAACCATCGGCTTATTCATCACCCTGATGTTCCTGTTTATTCGGGGACTGCCAGCGATCTCGATCTTCGAGATGCGCGAGGTGGTGCACCAGAACGCGGAGGCCGAGCATGCTCACCGCGACTCCTGATGCTGTACCGCGCAGACAGGTGTACTGTCTAATGGCCGAGTTCCAGGAGCCGGAGCCACTGCTCGAAGCGGCGCGGCTGACCCGGCTGGCCGGTTACCGCAACGTGGATGCTTATACACCGATGCCAGTGGAAGGCCTGTCTGAGGCCATCGGGTTCCAGACCAACTGGGTACAGCGGCTTGTGTTTGTAGCGGGAGTTCTCGGCGCCAGTGGAGGCTTCACCTTGTGCTGGTGGATGACGGTGGTTGCCTATCCTCATATCGTAGCGGGGCGGCCCCTCAACTCATGGCCCGCCTATATTCCCATCACCTTTGAGTGCATGGTGCTCATTGCAGGACTGACGGCCGTAGTCGGAATGCTGGCGCTCAACGGATTGCCGCAGCCTTATCATCCGGTGTTCAATGCCCGCAGTTCGTGCGTGCCTCGCGGGACCGCTTTTTCCTGAGCATTGAATCAACCGACCCCAAGTTTAATCTCGAGAAGACGCGAGCCTTTCTCGAACAGTTTGATCCGACGGAGGTGATGGAAGTTGAGCCCTAGCCTCCCACTCTGCGCCGTTGCCTTGCTGCTGCTCAGTTGCCGCCAGGACATGCATGACCAACCGCGCTATAAGCCGCTTGCCGCGACCGACTTTTTTGGCGACGGACGATCTGCCAGACCGTCTATAGACGGCACCGTCGCGCGTGGGCAGCTCCGACTCGACAGCGCCCGCTATACCGGCAAAGTGGGGGATCAGGACGTCGCTTTATTTCCGTTCCCGATCACGCGTCCAGACCTTGATCGAGGCCGAGAGCGATTCAATATCTACTGCTCGCCCTGCCATAGCCGCATTGGGGATGGCAACGGAATGGTGGTCCGCCGCGGTTTCCGCCAAGCGGCATCGTTCCACACGGACAAGCTACGCAAAGCGCCGGTCGGCCACTTCTTTGACGTCATGAGCAACGGGTTTGGGGCGATGCCCAATTATGCATCCCAGGTGCCCACCGACGACCGCTGGCGGATCGCCGCTTATATTCGCGTGCTGCAATCCAGCCAGCAAGCGACGATCGCAGATGTTCCTCCCGATCAGGTCGCCACCGTGGACCAGGGAATCCTCACTCCGGCTCCTTCGCCCCAAACCCCTCAGAGTCAGGAGAAGCCCAGATGAACCCGACCGATCCCCTGCGCATCCAGATCCACCGTTGGCAGCGGATGTCGCTCGTAGTGGGCGCCGTTGCGATGCTGCTCGCCATTGTTGGGTATTTTCTCGATCCCGTGCAGTTCTTGCGTTCCTACTTATTCGGATACCTTTACTGGCTTGGCATGGGGCTGGGCTGCCTGGCGATTCTTCTCCTGCACCATACCGTGGGCGGAAAGTGGGGCATGTTGATCCGCCGCATGTGCGAGGCGGGCGCGCGCACTTTGCCTTATATGTTCGTGCTGCTCTTGCCCATACTAGTGAATCTTCCGTTGCTCTACCCGTGGGCAAGGCCAGAGGCGGCTCACGATCCCTTGATTTACTTGAAGGCCGCTTACTTGAACATTCCCGCAGTCATTGGGCGCGCAATCTTCTATTTCGTGATCTGGGCATTGTATGCCTACCTATTGAGCCGCTGGTCCGGCGAACAGGACCGCACAGGAGACGAAAAACTAATCGGAAAGATGCGCTCATGGAGTGCGCCCGGTCTGATTGTTTTCACCTTTGTCACCACCTTCGCCTTTGTGGACTGGGTCATGTCGCTAGAGCCACATTGGTTCTCCACGGTCTATGGAGCGATGTTCCTCGTTGGCCAGGTCCTCGAATCGTTTGCCTTCCTGATCGCGCTGGTGATCATTCTCGCCGGGCGGCCTCCGTTGCGCGAGCATGTCACCAAGCAACACCTCCACGACCTGGGCAATCTGATGTTCGCATTCATGGTTTTGTGGGCGTATCTCTCCTTCTCGCAATTCCTCATCATCTGGTCCGGCAATCTTCCCGAGGAGACCCCCTGGTATCTGCATCGCCTCAATGGAGGATGGACTTGGGTCGCGCTTAGTTTGGTGATTTTTCATTTCTCCGTCCCGTTTTTGCTGCTACTCCTGCGAGGAGTCAAACGTGATGCAGAACGCTTGTTGAAAGTTTGTGTGCTGATGATCGCCGTGCGGGTGATTGACGTGTACTGGGTGATTGAGCCGGCATTCTACAACCGGACCCTCAACCTCCATTGGCTGGACGCCGTAACCCTCATCGCGGTTGGTGGGCTGTGGCTGGCGGGGTTCTGCTGGCAACTGCAATTGCGGCCCATCCTTCCCTTACGGGACTCGCGCCTGGAAGGATCTCCCAGAGAAACCGTGGCGTTTTGAAGGTCAGGAATATGGAAGCGGAACAAAGAACGATCGGACACGAAGTTCAGGATGCCAGTATCCGCGGGACTCTCTATGCCGGATTGGGTCTGGCAGTTGGCATTATTGTAGCCGGGCTGATTGTCCTCGCAATCTTCCACTATCTGGCCGGCCAGAAGACCCGCGCGGAGAATGTTGCCGGCATGGCCGACACCGAGATGCGGCAACCCCCACCCTCGCCCCGCCTTGAGGATCATCCGGCCATAGAGCTGCAGGAACTGCGCACGCAAGAAGATCTCCTGCTGTCCACCTATGGCTGGACCGACAAGAAAGCGGGCCTGGTTCGAATCCCGATTGAACGAGCAATGCAATTGCAGATGGAACGCGGCTTTCCTGTGCGGAAGGAAGGCAGCAAATGAACTCCGCCCGGCTCCTGTTCTTAGTCTGGAACCTCAGCCTGCTGGGACAGGTGCAGACCGCATGGCGGCCCGCCATTCTCAGTAGCGTGGGCATTGAGCAGAAGATGGGCGCTCAAGTTCCGCTGGATCTCCCCTTCAGTGACGAAACAGGCCAGCGCGTGACGATACGCCAATATACCGGCAAGCCGATCATCCTGGCGCTGGTTTACTACCAGTGCCCTTCCCTTTGCAACATGGTGCTCAACGGGCTGCTCCGCAGCGTGAAGACATTGTCGCTCCAGGCGGGCCAGGACTTTGAGATCGTCACGTTGAGCTTTGACCCTCGCGAAACAGCGCAGATGGCAGTCGCGAAAAAGGCGAGCTATCTGAGAGGCTATGACCGGCCGGGCGCAGAGCAGGGCTGGCACTTTCTGACAGGCGCGGAGCGTTCGACGAAGGTCCTGGCGGACACCGTCGGATTCCATTATGCCTATGACAACCTGACCAATCAGTATGCCCACAGCAGCGCCATCCTGGTGCTGACACCAGATGGACGCGTCGCCAAATACTTCTATGGAATCGAGTACCCAGTGCGCGATCTCCGTCTGGGCCTGATTGAAGCCGCCGGACGGCGGATTGGCTCTCCGATCGATCAGGTGCTGCTGTTCTGCTATCACTACAATCCGGCGAATGGGAGGTATGGGCTTGTCGTGATGAATGTGCTGCGCATCGGGGGACTCTTCACACTCGGCGCACTCAGCACCTTCATCTTCATCAGCCTCTGGCGCCGCGATCTCCGGCAACAAGGAATGACATAAATGAACGTCTTTTCCATATTCCCTGAGCGCGCATCCACCGTCGCCGGTGAGGTCGATGCCTTGTACCTCTTCCTGCTGGTGGTTGGAATCGGCATGACCGCGGTCATTTTCGGTTGCGTCTTCTTCTGTGCTTTTCGTTACCACCGCAAGTCGGACGATGAGAGGCCTAAAGCCATTCACGGTTCGCTTCCACTCGAGATCACCTGGAGCGTGATTCCCTTCCTGGTCATGATGGTCATGTTCGCCTGGGGCACCGAGCTGTACTTCCGGAACTATGTGCCACCCAGCAAGAACACGCTCGATCTCTATGTCGTGGGCAAACAGTGGATGTGGAAGATCCAGCATCCACAGGGCAAGAGTGAGATCAATGAGCTGCATGTGCCCGTCGGCCAGGCGGTGAAGCTCACACTCGCCAGCGAGGATGTTATCCACAGCTTCTTTATCCCAGCCTTTCGACTCAAGAAGGACGTTGTCCCCGGCAGCTACCAGACCTTCTGGTTTGAAGCGACAAAGTCAGGCCGCTATCACATCTTCTGCGCAGAGTATTGCGGCACCAATCATTCACGGATGATTGGCTGGGTGACCGCCCTCGAACCGGCGGACTATCAGAAGTGGCTAGCTGGAGGCCATGACGGCGAGTCGATGGCAGTGCAAGGGGAGAAGCTCTTTCAGCAATACGGCTGCGCCAGTTGCCATGCGAACGATACCCAAGGCCGCTGCCCCTCTCTGCATAATGTCTTCGGACGCCGGGTTTTGCTCGAAGGTGGACAGACCGTGACAGCAGATGAGGCTTATCTGCGCGAATCGATTCTGAACCCGAACGCGACGATCGTCAAGGGCTATCCACGAGATGTGATGCCGGTCTTCCAAGGGCAGATCCCCGAAGAAGAGCTGATGCAGCTGATGGTTTATCTCAAGAGCCTGTCCATGCCAGTTGCGGCTGAACCCGCATCCTCCCCGAAGAGCGCTCCCCTGCCAGGACGGAAATAAGGAATTTCTCATGAGCACGATACTCCAGCCACCGCCGCCTCACATCGAACAGAAGATCAACTACCTCAACGTGGACTATGGATGGAGATCCTGGCTCTTCACAACCGACCACAAACGCATCGCCCTGCTCTACCTGTTTTCGATCACCGCGTTCTTCTTTGTCGGCGGAGCCTTTGCCGTCGCGATGCGAATCAATTTGCTGTTTCCCGAAGGGCTGGTCGACAACGATACGTACAACAAGCTGTTCACCATGCATGGGATTGTCATGGTCTTCTTTTTCCTGGTCCCTTCGATTCCCGCAACGCTCGGTAATTTCCTGATCCCGCTGATGATCGGCTCGCGGGATCTCGCCTTTCCACGGATCAATCTGTTGAGCTGGTACATCTACATTGTGGGCGGCATCTTCACGATGACGGCCGTACTGCAGGGGGGCGTCGATACAGGCTGGACCTTCTATGCACCATTCAGCACCACTTACTCCAACACTCACGTCATCCTGGCCGCGGTGGGAGTGTTTATCTCCGGGTTCTCATCGATCCTCACAGGACTCAACTTCATCGTCACGATCCACACGATGCGATGTCCGGGAATGACATGGTCACGGCTTCCGCTCTTTGTCTGGGGCCACTATGCCACCAGCATCATCCAGGTGCTGGGCACCCCAGTGATCGCCATCACGCTGGTGCTGCTTGGCCTCGAAAGGATTCTCCATACGGGGATCTTCGATCCGAAACTGGGCGGAGATCCGATTCTGTTCCAGCATCTCTTCTGGTTCTATTCGCATCCGGCAGTCTACATCATGATCCTGCCCGGGATGGCGGTCATCAGCGAGCTGGTCTCCTGCTACTCACGGAAATCAGTCTTCGGGTATGGCTTTGTCGCATTCTCCAGCCTGGGAATCGCGGTGCTGAGCTTCGTGGTTTGGGGCCACCATCTGTTTGTCGCCGGGCAGTCGATGTACGCGAGCATGGTCTTCTCCTTTATGAGCATGGCGGTTGCGGTGCCTTCGGCGATCAAGGTATTCAACTGGACGGCGACGATGTTCCGGGGTTCGATTTCATGGGAGACACCGATGCTCTACGCGTTTGGGTTCATCGGACTCTTCACGATCGGTGGACTGACCGGACTCTTTCTGGCGACGATGGCGATCGATGTCCATGTCACCGATACTTACTTTGTCATCGCGCACTTCCACTACGTGATGGTGGGCGGAATGGTGATGGCTTATATGGGCGGCCTTCATTTCTGGTTCCCCAAGATCACCGGCCGGCTTTATCCCGAGGGATGGGCCAAGTTTGCGGCGCTGATCATCTTTGTCGGCTTCAATCTCACCTTCTTCCCCCAGTTTCTGCTCGGCTATCTTGGCATGCCGCGGCGCTACGCCACTTATCCCGATGAGTTCCACGCCTTGAATGTCTTATCTACGGCCGGGGCGTCGATTCTCGGGGTGGGCTATCTGATTCCGATGATCTACCTCACTTGGGCGTGGCGGAAGGGCCCCCTCTCTCCACAGAATCCGTGGAAGGCCAAGGGACTCGAATGGGAGCAAGCTCCTACACCTCCGCCGACCTTCAATTTCGACGATCCACCGATCGTGACCGAGCCGGCTTACAACTATTCCGCCATTCCGGAGGAGGTGCATCGTGGCTGACAGCGAAATCGTTCTCCATCCGCCCGGATTGCAACATCATTTCGACGACAGTGCCCAGCAGCTAGAAGCCTCGACGCTCGGGATGTGGGTCTTTCTGGTCACCGAGATCATGTTCTTTGGCGGAATGTTCGCCAGCTATACGATCTATCGGAATCTGTACCCGGAAGCCTTTGCCTCCACCAGCGCCTACATGAACGTCACCATCGGCGCCATCAATACAGGAGTGCTGATCTGCAGCAGTCTCACGATGGTGTTGGCGGTGCGTGCCGCGCAACTGGGCCGGAATCCGGCAATCGTCCGCTATCTGACGTTGACCCTGATCCTGGGCCTCATCTTTTTGTCACTGAAGTATTTCGAATACCACGAAAAGTGGGTGGATCACCATGTCCCCGGACCATCGTTTGAGTACGCCGATCCGCGTTTTATCCATCAGGCCCAGATTCTGTTTTTCCTCTACTTCGCCATGACGGGTATGCACGCGATCCACATGATTGTCGGGGCCGGGCTGCTGACCGTGCTGATCGTAAAGGCACACCGCAATCGCTTCAGCGCTGCGTGGTACACACCAGTTGAGATCGTCGGCCTGTACTGGCATTTCGTCGATATCGTCTGGATTTTCCTATTCCCACTGCTCTATCTGATCGGACATCACTTATGACGCACCAAGTAGTTCCCGTTAAGACCTATGCGACAGTGTTCGGATCACTGATCGCCTTGACTGTCCTGACCGTGGGCATTTCGAAATTCGACATGGGCGAGTTCAACTTCATCTGCGCCATGTCGATCGCGGTGGCTAAGGCAGCCTTGGTGCTTTGGTTCTTTATGGACGTCCGCCGCTCCAGTTCGATGACGCGACTGTTCATCGGAGCAGGATTATTTTGGATCGCGATCCTGCTGGTGTTCCTGCTGAGCGATTACCTGAGCCGCGGCTGGCTGCCGCTGCCGAAGTGGTTGTAGCCATCCTTCATCGAGTGGGCGATGAAACGCTGGGCCTGTTCTCCGATTCGTTCAACCAGTACGGAGGCCGGCCATAGTGGCAATAGATGTTCTTCTCGTACTCTCGCGTGATCTCCATACCCTCGAAATATTCGGGACAAGTCTGAATCGCTTTCCGTGAGAGGGCCACAAAGACACTCGAAGCCGGCCAACTGACCCGCTCCACCCAGGACGGGGAGAGAAGAACTTTCTTACCCGGCCACCAATTTCTCGTGGCGACTTCCAGATAACGAATCGCCCAAACCTCATCGTCAATCACAAACTGATCCACGTGGCCAATCTCGCCATCGTTCGCATGGATGTGATAACCCGTCACCTCATCCGTACTGCGGAGATGGGAGTCGCCTGGTTCTCTTCCGGCGCGGTCCTCCAGGGTCTGCTGGGAGTGGGCCATCGGGTCCATCATCAGACCGGTGGGGTAATAAGCCGCTCCCCACAGATACGGACCATCCCAATAGTATGGATATCCGTAATAGGTCATGTACTGCGCTTCGTGTTGCCGGGAGACTGGCTTGTGTTTGTCGATGCTGGGGCTGTTCTCGATCTGCCGTCTGGTGAGTTTCACATCAATACGCCGGGCGGACCAGTCGGTCTGAAGGACGGCAATGGGGGAGATGAGTACTTGCCGTCCACCCAACCAACCACCGGTCTCGAGCGTCAGATAACGGACGCCCCAGGTTTCATCATCGAAATAGAAGTCTTCCACCGTTCCCAGCTCACCGTCGGTTGCTCGGACCACCAGCCCTTTGAGCTTCCTCGTCGTTGTCATCATTGGATTTGCCCTCCCGGGCAAGAACAGCTAGCGGGCGGTAGCAGCAACCGGGTCAGAAGAATGCACGGCCGCCTGAGCCGGTCCAGTGCGTTCCAGAATGGCTCGCGCCTTTTCCACTTCTGCGGCGGACCCATGCAAAATCAGCAGATAGTGATCAGTCTTCAACGCCAGTTCGTACTGGATCACGCTATCTTTCGGGATTCCCATGCCCACCAGTCCGGCTCCAATCGCACTCAGGCCACCCACGACCACAGCACTTTCAAGAGCCCCGACAATCCAAGCGACAACGGGACCGGCAACCAGAACAGGACCGATCCCGGGAACAGCAAAGAATGCAGAACCAAACAGGAGGCCCCAGAAGCCTCCCCAGAAAGCGCCGGCCTTGCCCCAGCGCTTCATCCGGTCCCCATTGTTGTAGTATCCAACTACCGTTTCATCCGTATGAGGATCTTTGCCAATAATGGACAGGCTGCGCATATCAATGCCTGCGCGCTGCAGTTCTTTGACGCCTTGTTCGGCCCCTTCATGTGAGGGATAAACAGCTACGACTGAATTCTGACCAGACATTCTTTTTCCTTTGTAATTGGATTCGTAATTTTCAAGAGTTCTTTAGCCTGACTATTCCAGGACCACCGGGTGCCAGGTTTTGTCGGGATTAAACCGCGTCATCTGGCTCACCTGAGAGGCCGTCCCAGCAGCCCCGAGATCCTTCTCAAAGACCACCCCATCCTGATTGATCACCAGCGTTCGAATACCAGTGACGCCATACTCCGCAGGCCAGGCGACAAGAGCAAAACCACCAATCATGTTCTTGCTCACCACATAATTGAAGGCGCCGCCGGGCGCCGCCGGACCTTGTGCCTTGAGAATCCGGAAGTAGTATCCGTGATAGGGAACTAACTTTCTGGATGGATTGGAGCTCGAAACCGTCGCATTGGCAAAGGCCAACGGAACTGGGACGCTGGAATCGCCATCCGAATACAGTCCGTCATGCCGGCCGGGACTGCTGACGATGTTCTGCGCATACTTCAGGATCGGTTCCCCGTCCCGGACGCGCGAAGCGTATGCCAGTTGGGCTTCGGCATAACCGCGGCACGCCTCGATCGCATTTAACTCGTTCCGGCCAATCCGGCGAGCCAGAACTTCAATCCGGCCAGCCACCGAATCCAGTTGCCACTTCCCGTCACGGCGAACGATTGGAACCGGAAACGGCCATTCCTCTTCACCGAGAGCGACCGTGACCTGATCGGGAGTCAGTTTATCTTCAATGATTTCGACCTTCTCCCGGCCCGCCCGCACAAATTCCGCGCGCGCCGCCCGATCTTCATCGGGATTGCCCGACTGGACAATGTCCTTGCCCTCAGGCCCAAAAAGCTGGAGAAGAGCTGCCGTATCATTTCGATCCGCGGCGTCAATCGTTGCCTGGATGACCTCCTGCGGGGTTGCAAAGCTCCGTTGCGCTGCACTGGGAGCAGCCGGTAAAAGAAGAGAAGCTCCAAATAGGCAGCTGACCACGGGAAGCCAGGTCAGCCGAAGTCTCAGTCCACTAAAATTGATTGTCGTCATAAGTCCCTCTCGCTCCTAGCGACGTCCACCACCACCGCCTCTACCTCCACCCCCGCCACCACCGCGGCCCATGGAGCCACCTCCGCCGCCGCTTCGTGCGGGACCGAGACTAGAGAATCCGTGATCACTTTGCACTCGGGCAGCTCCGCCGTCCCGCACACCGCCAAACGCGCTTCGGTTCCCATTGGGAGCGCTAGGAGCCATCTGCCGATCTCCCAGACGCTGGCCTCCCGATGGACTGCCCATGCGGTTCTGTCCTCCCGCCTGTCCCTGTCCCACAAGCGGGCGGGATTGGAGATTCTGGCGCACACCCCCTCCGAAGCGGTTCGCCAGTCCTGGGTTGGAATACGGAACTCCCTGGCGATGCGTGGGGTTATGCGACCAATCGCTTCGTCCCACTAAGCCGCTGCGTCCACCTGCGTTGAAGTTATAGCGGTGAATAAAGCCATTGTTCACAATGATGCGATGCCCACCCCAGCCTGGCCGCCAACCCCAGTTCCCCCAGCCGCCCCAGCCGCCGCCAAAGTAGAGGCCAAGAGGAATACCAAGGCCGAAGCCAAAGTAGGCGCCCCCGACAAAAGGCGGATAGAACCAACTTGCATAGGGATAGTAAAGAGGAGGTCCCCAGATCGAGACGGGATCATAGTAAGGCAAGTAAAGCGTCTGCGGATCCGCCGGCTCGATCTCGATCACCGGCTGTCCTGCGTCGCTTGTGGTAGTCACGACTTGTTGGGGCGTGGAGGACAACTTACCTGCTTGCTGGGCCTTAAAGCGCATGCGCTGCGCGGCGTCCATGACGTCGTTTTGTTGGCTCAAAAATGCATTCCCCAAATTGGTCGTCCAGGTGACGTCCTGGTTCAGCCGCTGCACCAGATCGGGGAAAACGACCAGCGCCTGCACGCTCGGATCCCAGTTCTGAGCCTGTGCGGCCTCTGTCAGGGCCGTGCCAGTCAGACCTGGATTCTGTTTCAGCCATTGGGAGGCTTCCACCAGTTCCAAAGGATAAGTGGAGGCAACCAGGATCTGGCTGAGAAGGGGGTCCGGATAAAGTGCAATCGGCGCAACCAAATCGTCCAACTGTTTGGCTGTCAGCGTCTGACCGGGAGGTGGAAACTGAGGCGGCCCTTGCGCCCACATCGGCTGCTGCTGTCCACAGACAAGAGCAATCACGATAGAAAGGGACAGTGGAATGCGATATGAGGGTGTCACGAGGTTGATGTCCTGTCTGTATATGTGCACGTTTCGGGCCATATCCAATTCCTGCTTAGCCCGGAACAACGAAGACCTGACCGGATATGGTCAGGAGAATCGAAAGCAGCCCTGAGAGCGTCGTTCTTCCGCCTTCAGGGCTGCTTTCTCACCATGAGCTCACGAAGCAATTTAACGGCTCGTTACGTGTGCGCCGCTCTTCCCATGGGATTCCTTACCCATATGGCAATTCTTCTTATGTTCTTGGTATTCCGCTTCTGAGCCCAGAACTTTCCCGCAATCACACTTATGGGATTGTTTCCCTGCCATTTTTTCTTGCATTGGATGTTTCCTCTTTTCGTTCGTGGAGTAAACAATCATTGGGCGAGAGATGAGCTTTGTTCCGTCTGATCAACCCACCCGACTGTTCCAGTTCACTCCATGCAATCCACGGGCCACGCAGATCCCTTGGGTCCACCATGGTGTGACTCTAAGAACTCGAGAAGAATGAAGCAGCTTAGTTCTAGTGAATCGTGATCAGGTTCTCCACGGTCATGACGCCAGGAGCGGCGAAGGCGGCCGTTTCAGCGTCTTCGCGTTCCATCCAAGAACGGACCGTGCCACGCAACGTGACTTTATCTCCGGAAACACTCACGCTGATCCCACTGGCATCGATTTGCGCATCCCGTTTGAGCGCATTCTCGATCTGCACCTTAACATCGGAAGCGATTACTTTCGGTTCCAGAGTAATGTTATTAATTACACCTTTCACTCCCAGCAATGGACGAACGAGATTCTCTGCCTCTCTCTTTTGATATTGTCCTTTGACCATTCCTTGGAGAGTGACCCAGCCCTCCGCCACCAAGGCCTTGACGGTGTCTGGCACGAGGTAGCTAGCCTTTAAATGATCGGATGCGGCCTGAGCAATCGCGGTATCACTGCGCGCTGAGGTGGAAGGGAGATCCACTTTAATCTCACTGGCAACCGACCGAACTTTTGCCACTCGTAAAGCAGCCCGTTCAGCCGCCCATTTCTCGTAGTAACTTCCAACATGTCCATCCAGTTCGACCGCTCCATTGTTCACCGAGACACCGATTTTCTCGGCATGTACGCTCGGATCCCAACTGAGCTCTTGCTCCACATCATTTTTCAATTGTTCGGAGGTATTCATTGTTCTCTGTCCTTCTTTAACGATCGGATGCAGCGATGGAGCCTTTCGCTTGGATCGCGTGCTCCCGCTGTCTTGCACAGCACGCGATCCACCAATCTGAACCACGAATCTTCCTGCTCCGCGCGCTGCTGCCACATTGAAAAGTGGGGTCAGCCAACGATGAAAGTGCAGCAGCGCGAGCCTTCCAGCGAGGGGAGCACTTCTGTCCTTGAGGCTAGAAATTCTTCACTTTTTGCATCGCGAGCATTTGGTCGATTCGACCAACGCGGAACCGATTAGTTTGTTCCCAGTCCCCTCTCCACTTTGTGTAATAGGTATGACCTTTCTTCATTCCCAACGCACAAAAGGTATCACCCGGGCGGAATGTCACCAGTGTGCGCAGGAATGCGTCTCCTCACTGGAGCCATTCAAAACTCTCATGCAGAATCTCGCAGATCGCCCCACTCCCACTCTTGACGGATTCGACGAGGAGCAGCAGCAATGGAATGTGCTGACCTACCTGAGGCGGCAGCCAAGATCCGTCCATGCACTGATTCTGCTGGCACTGATCGTATTGATTGCAGGGCTCGATTTTACGGTGGATCGCGATCTATCCCTGTTCGCGCTCTATCTGATTCCGGCGCTCTATGGAGTCTGGTTTCTTGGACGCAGATGGGGTTACATCAGTTGTCTGGTGAGCGCAGTCATCTGGCTTGTAGACGCCTGGCAAGGATTGCCCGCCCTCCGTTCTGTACTGATTCCATACTGGAACCTTGCCGAAAGACTCATTGTGTTGCTGGTTGTCGTGAGCATTGTCAATGCCATGCGGCAGGCGCTGCAAGATGAGCATGAAGCGAAGGAACGCGATGTCCGGCGGGAGTTTGAACTGGCCCGCGAAGTACAAGGACGGCTGCTGCCGTCAGAGGCACCTGACTACCCGAGAGTCGAGTTCGGGTTCTTTTATCAGGCTGCCCGCAAGGTGGGCGGCGACTACTACGATTTCATTCCCATCACGCCAGATCGTCTCGCTATCGCCGTCGGGGATGTGTCCGGAAAAGGTCTTTCCAGTGCACTCTTGATGGCATCGTTGCAAAGCTTGGTCCGCACGAATCTGGTTGCCCGCCAGGGCGAACTCACACGATTTGTCACCGAGTTGAACCACTCGTTGTACAAGATGACAGCAAGCAGCCGCTATGCGACGCTCTTCTTCGCAATTCTCGATGTCTCGGATCTGACCCTCCGCTACGTGAACGCCGGGCAAAATTCACCATTTCTGTTCCGGCATGGAGACACACCCGCGATCGTCGAAAGCCTGACGACAGGAGGCCTGCCGATTGGCATTGTCGCCGAAAGTCATTATCAATCTGGAGGCATGCAGCTCCATGATGGAGACGTGCTGATCGCCTATACCGATGGGGTAGTTGAAGCATTGAATGCGAAGCAGGAAGAGTTTGGGGAAGCCCGGTTGAAGGAAATTGTTCAGGCCTCACTTTCCACTAGCGCCGCAGAGATCTGCAGACAGATTGCCAGTCAGTTGAACGCCTTCGTGGCAGACACCGCTCAGTTTGATGACATTACTCTCGTGGTAATGAAGATCCAGGCGAAGCGAGAACCACTCGCAGCTTAGATCCATCTCTTGCGGAGCAGCCAGACCTTCACCATCTGCGTCAGGCCCATGTAGGCAAGAAGCGTTAGCAGAAGAATCGGCCAATACAGCAGGGGCAGCGGTGTAAAGCCCAGTGAGGAAGCTAACGGAGAATACGGCAGCCAGATGCCCAGCCCCATGATCGAGAGCGTTGTGAGCGTAAGCGGCAGACTAGCCCGGCTCTGCAGAAACGGGATCTTATTGGTGCGGATGACATGAATGATCAGCGTCTGCGTCATCAACGATTCGATGAACCAGCCGGTTTGAAACACGGCAACGCGCGAGGGGTCCCAGCAGTTGAAAACCCAGAGCATCACAAAAAATGTTGTGTAGTCAAAGATCGAACTGATCGGCCCGACAAAGAGGATGAACCGCCTGATCTCTCCGATGTTCCAGGGCCGCGGCCGGGCGACCTGCTCCTCATCTACATTGTCTGAAGGGATCGGCACCTGCGAGAAATCGTAGAGAAGATTATTCGTCAGCACCTGGATCGGCGCCATCGGGAGAAAGGGGAGGAAGGCACTCGCGCCCAGCACGCTGAACATGTTCCCGAAGTTAGAACTGGCGCCCATCCGGATGTACTTCAAGATGTTTGCGAAGACCTTGCGGCCCTCCACGACACCACCTTCGAGCACCATCAGATCCTTCTCCAGCAGAATCAGGTCTGCCGATTCCTTCGCAATATCGGTGGCTGTATCTACCGAGATCCCGACATCGGCCGCTCGCAATGCGGGGGCATCATTAATGCCATCGCCCATAAAACCCACCACATGCCCCTTGCCGCGAAGAGCCCGAATCACTCGCTCCTTGTGTGCCGGAGAGAGCCGAGCGAAGAGTGTCGTCTTCTCGGCGGCGTCAGCCAGTTCCGTATCGGACATCTTCTCGACATCGCGGCCAAGCAGCATCGGATCAGGAAGCAGACCGACGTCTTTGCAAACCTTGCGACTGATGAGTTCGTTATCCCCTGTCAGGATCTTGACCACGACACCGTGTTGGTGCAGGGCTTCCAGAGAACGCGCAGCCGTGCTCTTGGGCGGATCGAGAAACGCGACATAGCCGCGCAGCAGCAGATCGTGCTCATCGTCCTTTGAACAAACGGTCTTCCCCTGAAACTGTTTCGTGGCCACCGCAAGCACGCGGAAGCCATCGCTGCTGAGCTCCTCATACTCAGCGCGCAGGTCGACGATGCGGTCCGGATCCATGGGCGAGATCTTCCCGTTCAGCTCGAACTGAGAGCACTGTTTGAAGACTTCCTCCGGAGCGCCTTTGGTGAGAAGGATTGCATGGCCATCGGGATCTGCCACTAGCACGGACATCATGCGCCGGGTGAAGTCGAAGGGGATCTCATCGAGCTTCTTGTATTTCTCGATCTCCGCCCTTGCGTGGAAGTCGGTGCTGTCCAAAATGGCGCGATCGAGCAAGTTCCGCAATCCCGTCTGGAAGTAGCTGATCAGATAGCCGTTGAGCAGCACGTCATCGCTCTCCTCGCCGGCAACATCACAATGCCGCATCAGAACAACGCGATCCTCAGTCAGTGTTCCTGTCTTGTCCGCGCAGAGGACATCCATGCCGCCAAAATTCTGGATCGAATTCAGCCGCTTGACGATCACCTTTCTGCGGCTCATGGCAAGCGCCCCTTTGGCCAGACAAACAGACACCACCATGGGAAGCATCTCTGGCGTCAAGCCTACGGCTACCGCCATGGCGAAAAAGAAGGCCCCCTGCCAATCGTGCTTCGTAAATCCGTTGATCAAAAAGACCAGCGGCACCATCACGGCCATCAGCCAGATCATGAGCCAGGTGAAGCGATTGAGTCCTTCGTCGAAGCTGGTCAAGACACGTTCGCCGATGATGGACCGGGCCATGCTGCCGAGATAGGTCTGGATGCCGATGGTGATCACCACCGCCGTCGCGGTGCCACTTTCGACGCTGGTGCCCATGAAGCAGATGTTGCTGAGTTCGATGGGGGAAGCTGCGGGATTGGTGGCCGGATCGTGGAACTTCTCGACGGGAAGCGACTCGCCTGTCAAACTCCCCTGACTTACAAATAAATCCTTCGAACTTAACAAGCGCACATCGCCCGGAATCATGTCCCCTGCGGAAAGCTGGATGATGTCGCCGGGCACCAGATCGTGGAGCGGAATCTCTCTCGCCTTCCCGTCCCTGATGACGGTAGCGGTGACATGAATCATGGCCTTGAGCTTTGCCGCAGCGGCATCGGCGCGAGCTTCCTGGATGAAGCGCAGTGCAGCTCCAACCACGACCATGATGGCAATCACGATGCCCGCCCTCATGTCACCTGTGGCAAAGGAGATCGCGGAGAGTATCCCCAGAAGGACCACCAGCGGGTTGCGAAGAATTTTCAGAAGGCGAGCGAACCAGCCTTCCTCTTTCTCTTGCGCCACTTCATTCGGACCAGTAGTGCGCGCACGGTGTTCGGCTTCAGATTGCGTGAGTCCAGAGGGAGAGGTGTTCAAATCCCGGAGCAGTTCATCGCCGGGTTTCCGGGCCGCATCCAGAACCACAGGAGAGACCTGAATCTTCTTGTTCTTCCCGTTTTTAGCAGGCGGCTCGGCGAGCTTCGCCGTTGCATCAGGCGTTGTCATCGGCCTCCTGAGCGGGGGAGAAAGCTTTCGATTTGTGCATCACACCGGACTTGCCGATACATTGGCGCTTGGCGAAGAAGAGACTACTCAAACGTTAGCACCGTGCGTCCCGTTACTTTCGCATTCGCCAGTCCGGTGAGCGCCTCATTGACTTCCCGGAAGGGCCGCAAATGGATCTCGGCAATGACTTGTGCGTGGCTGGCAAAAGAAAGAGCCTCCACTTGGTCATTGCGAGTGCCCACCAAAGATCCGCGAAGAGTAATGCCTCTCAGAATCATGTCGAAGATGGGAATCGGGAGATCTCCCGCAGGCAAGCCCACGAGAACACAAGTCCCTTTTCTGCGTGTCATGCCCAGGCCCTCCCGGAAGGCAGCCTGAGAGGGAGCGGTGAGAATCACGCCATGGGCGCCACCGATTTTCTGTTGCAGAAACTCGGCGGGATCGGTCTTTCGTGCATCGATCACCAGGTTGGCCTGCAGGGAGCGGGCCAAGGCGAGCTTGTCATCGGCGACATCAATCGCAGCGATGTTCAGTCCCATGGCCTGCGCGTACTGGATGGCCAGATGTCCCAGCCCTCCGATTCCAGAGATCGCAACCCAGTTGCCTGCCTGTAGTTCTGCTTGCTTGAGCGCCTTCCATGTCGTCACCCCGGCACACAAAATGGGTGCCGCAGCTTTGGAGCTCAGATCCGCCGGGATTGGAATCGCGTAGGCAGCCGAGGCGATCGCATACTCTGCAAAACTGCCGTTCGCCGAGTAACCTCCAAAGACGGCCTTTGGGCAAAGCGTCTCCCAGCCACTAAGGCACCATTCACAATAGCCGCAAGCCTGATGTAGCCAGGGCAGACCGACCCTATCCCCCTCCTTGAGGTTCTTAACGGCAGAGCCTGCCTGAACGACAATTCCCACGCCTTCATGCCCTGGCACAAAGGGAAGAGGCGGCTGGATCGGCCAGTCTCCATTTACCGCATGGAGGTCGGTGTGACAGACACCGCTCACGATCATTTTGACGAGAACTTCATTCGGTGCCGGATCTGGAAATTGCATTTCCTCGATCGAAAGGGGCTCGTGAAACTTCCGTGCGATGGCCGCGAGACCTTTTGCGCTCATGCTGATTCCTTTCCACAGCTCAGTCTGATGCTATGCTGATGCGCTACGGAAGGCAACCGGTCTTCCGTGCTGAGACTGCTGCGGTAGCTTAGAGAACATGCGTGGCAGGTTCTGGATTTCCTGCGGCATGTTGGATGGAATGCGTGTGCATTTCCGAAGGATTCGTGCGTTTGAGGATGTCCCGCGCCTTAGCCGCTTCCTCAGAAGCCGCATGAGCCAGAACCAGAAATTTGTCTGTCTTGATTGCCGTCTCATACTGGAGGATGCTGTCCTTCGGCACGCCGATACTCCAGAACGCGGCTCCGATCGCGCTCAATCCGCCTACAACCAAAGCACCTTCGAGTGCGCCTACGATCCAGGCCACCAAAGGACCGGCGACCAGCACAGGGCCAAAGCCGGGAATCAGGAAGAAGGCCGCGCCAAAGAGCATTCCCCAGAGAGCACCCCAGAATGCACCGGCACCGCCCCAGCGCTTCATGCGGTCGCCTGCATTGTAGAAGCCCACGACGTGCTCTTCGGTGTGCGGATTCTTACCGACAATCGACAACTTCTTCATGTCGAAGCCACTCCGCTGTAATTCTTTGATGGCCTGTTCTGCCTGCTCGTGAGTATCGTAGATTGCGACCACGATGTCGTTATTGGAAGCCATTGGATTTCTTCTCCTCTTTCTCAGATGGTGCGGACCAGTTGGTCCCGCCCAGAAGAGAATGCATTCCTGGGTCCATCCTCATTCCGGCGCGTCACCGGGAGGGACATTCTTCGCGACTCCGATTCTCTGGAGAAGGACCTCGATGCGGTTGCGCAGCAACGGTTTCCGCAAAATGACCTTAGCTGGTCGGGTGACCGAATGTGGTCATCACCGGTTCTGCCAGGCTCTCAAACTTTCGAGGATTCCAAGTGGTCCATGATGTGCAGTTGTTCTGCAGAAAGGGAACAAATGTTCCCTTCTCAAGGAGGACACACCATGCACGAATCCCACCAAAGAGCAGCCGAACAGCATGCATTAGCCGCACGCGCCCATCGCACCGCGGCAGAGCATGAAGAAAAGGGCGATGGCGATGGAGGCCGCTGGCACGCCACCCGGGCTCTGGAATATTCCAAGCAAGCCTTTAAATTTGCCGAAGAAGCCCACAGCAGGTCAGGGCAGATTGTGAGTCTTTAAGTTATGTCGATCCATCAAAAAAATCCCCCCAATGGCCATCGCCGCGCGGCCGAATTGCATGACGCGGCCGCTCACGCCCATCGCGTTGCAGAACAGCACGGCAAACAGGACCATATCACCGGTCAGGAACAGACACGAAATGCTCTAGAGCATACCCAGAAAGCACATCGCCAGAGCCAGATCCTGGCGGCTGCACACGGCATCATCCCGTTTGGGCATCAGGAGATCGCCACCCTCGCTTATGAACGCTGGCAATCGAGAGGTTGCCCGAACGGTACCGCTCTCGAGGACTGGTACGCCGCGTCCGAACAGTTACGGGCGGGCAATAGCAGGTTACTGCGCGCCTGAAGGCGAGATGTTGTTGTGCCGGAATCGCAGGCGCTCTTCCGGGATCAAGCGCCTGCGGCGGAAATGAAAATAAATCAAGACGCTCACGACCGCTGCATAAGCGCACCAGATCGAAGTGAAGGCGTAACGGGCAATGACCATGACAACAAGAAGCCCAATCAGGTTTGCGATTCCGAGCACAACAAGACCGTCAAATCCCGAAAAGAACAAAGCTCCACAGGTGGCAATCACATAAAGAACCGCGACGGTATTGGTGTTCGTGATCGGATTGAAGTAAACGATGCTGTGATGAAACGCAGAGACTTCCATCGGATAGGCAATCAAGCCCCACAGCAGATACAGTGCCAAGCCACCGCCTAACAACACGAATCCCAGCATGCGGCGCCTCCGAACTTCTGTCGGCTCAATCAGAAGAACGCTGAGTGGCAACAGGAAAGGCAAGAGGCCCTGCGCAAACAGAAGATAGGCGGCCCCGGCTCCGTTTGTCACGGCAGCGGACAAAGTATGATGCAGGCCAAGCCAGACAAAACCTTCCATGAATTGATGTGTGGCAAACAAGAGAGGCAAGGCCGCAAAAAGCAATTGCCGCCGGTCTTTCACCTCAGCCAGGGTAGCGATTCCGATGGTGGCCAGAACGGCGCTGCCGGCAAAATTAGCAGTGGCGGAGAAACACATGAGGCGCCGCTCCTTTCCCAAAGGAAGTGAGAAACACCCGGCCTTGCGCCAGCCGGTGCGAAGCCTTCAAGGAAGGATCACCGCAGATCCGCCTAAGGATTCCTGCTTCACCGCCCCAAGCGCTTCATTCGCCTCTTCGAGTTTGAAACAGCGCACTTGCGGTCGCAGGTTGATCTGAGCGGCCAAAGCAAGAAACTCTCTTCCATCCACACGGGTCATATTCGCAACACTCCGGATCTGACGTTCTCCCCAAAGTAACCGATCATAGTCGAACTGTGGCATGCGGTCGAGATGGATCGCGTTGATTGCAACCACTCCTCCTTTCCGAAGACTGGCAAGAGCAGCAACAACGACATCTCCACTGGGAGCAAAGGTAATGGCGCGGTCCAGCGTAACAGGAACCTCCTCCCCTTCCTCGCCCACCCAAGCGGCCCCCAAGGAAGCTGCCCGTTTCCGGTGTGATTCGCCTCTTGTAACAACGTAGACCTTACAATTCCATTCGTGCAACACGGCAATCGCCAAGGAAGCAGAGGAGCCAAAACCAAATAGACCGACCTTGTCACCTGGCTGCACATCTGCGACACGCAGACTCCGGTAGCCAATGATACCGGCACAAAGCAGGGGCGCCGCGTGCCTATCGTCAAGACTGTCTGGCAAGGGAAATGCAAAGTCCGCACGCGCCACGGCATACTCTGCATAGCCACCATCCACCGTATAGCCGGTGAAGGTGGGAGTATCACAGAGATTTTCAAATCCACGGAGACAGTGCCCGCAAGTCCCGTCGACGCCACCTACCCACGAGATTCCCACACGGATTCCCGCCGGAAGCTCTGGCGTAGTACCTTGAACGACATCGCCGACAATCTGGTGCCCAAGAATTAACGGCGTCCGCAAGGAAGGTAGGTCGCCCTCGACAATATGAAGATCCGTCCGGCAGACACCGCAAGCACGAACCCGGAGCAGAATCTGACCAGGCCCAGGGGTCGGCAAAGGGACCTCCCGGACCACTAAGGGATTTGTACAGAGGGGAGCAGGCGCGGCGAGAAAGACTGCTTTCATCATTCCGGCAGACCGTCCATCCGGCTGCGCTGTCGTTGTCTCGCGAGCGGACTCATGCATACGGGGTCCTAAAGGAAACTGACACCCAGTTCATGTCTATGCAATGGCAATGAGATTCTCAACTTGAACGACACCGGGGGCAAAGAACGCTGCGGTCTCTGCAGCTTCGCGTTCCTTCCACGAGCGCACCGTCCCCCGGAGCGTCACAATGCGGCCAATGACTTCGACAGAAATATGGCTGGCGTCCACCGCAGCACTGCGTTTCAGTGCCTTCTCGATCTTCAGCTTTACATCCGCACTGATCGCTTTGGGTTCAATCGAAATCTCGTTTGTTACCCCTTTGACTCCCATCAAGGGACGAACAAGAACCTCCGCTTCTCTTCTCTGGTACTGCGCCTGAACCGTTCCGTGGAGGGTGACCCAACCGTCTGCAACAAGAATCCTGACCGTTTTGGGAATCAGGGAACTCTCCTTCAGACACTCCATGGCAGATTGCGCGATGTCCTCATCCGTACGGGAAGCAGCAAAAGGCAGTTCGACTTTGATTTCACTCGCCACAGCCTTGACAGAAGCGACGCGGAGTGCCGCCCGCTCCGCGGCCCATTTCTCGTAAAAACTCTCGGCGTGCCCCTCGAGTGCGACAACGCCATTGTTCACAGAGACCCCAATGTGCTCAGAGTGCACACTCGGGTCCCAACTGAGCTCCTGCTCCACATCCCGTTTCAGTTGTTCCGCTCTCATCATCGTTCCCATCCTCGTCATGTTTACTTGCACGAGTAGGGCCAAAGCGCGCACTGGAGCATCCGGGGCCGAGTACTGGACCGTCTGTAATTTGATTGATTTTAAGGGGAAGGATGGTGGGCGCGCAGGGACTCGAACCCCGGACCTCCTGCGTGTGAAGCAGGCGCTCTAACCAGCTGAGCTACGCGCCCTCGTGGACGGAATTTTCAGTATACCAAGAGATCTTGGATTCTCTGCATCGCAAAACGGGTTCCCACCTCAGATTTTATGATTTCTTCTGCCAAACCAATGATTCTCCCTGAGAATTTTGAAGGACACCGGCGACTCTCCCAAGAGATGGCCTTGTACCGCACGCGGAGTGCCGCAGTTTATGGAATCGATGCCCACCTCATCGATGTCGAAGTCGATATGGCGCAGGCAGGAAGTTCCCGCGACTTTATCACGGTCGGAATGCCAGATACAGCGATTCGAGAGAGCCGCGAGCGAATCAAAAGCGCCCTATTGAATTCTGGCTTCGGCTATCCCACACGCTCCGTAACAATCAATCTGGCGCCAGCCAATGTGCGCAAAGAAGGTGCGGGCTTCGATCTTCCAATGGCGATGGGAATTCTGGGCGCGATGGGTGTTTTCCACCGGAATGAAAAATATCTGATGGTGGGCGAACTCAGTTTAGATGGTGTCATTCGCCCCGTACGCGGAGCGCTGTCAATGGCGGTTTGTGCCAAGAAGATGGGCATTCCGAACGTTGTCGTTCCGATGGACAATGCGGCAGAGGCCGCCGTCGTTGAGGGCGTGAATATCTATGGAGTGCGGCATCTCGGCGAAGCAGTCAGCCTGTTCACACAGCCAGACCGGATGACGCCCGTTCTCCCGCGCACACTGAGTCAGATTGCAGAAGAGGCCGCCCAAGGCCTGGACTTTGCGGACGTCCGGGGGCAGACCATCGCCAAGAGAGCGCTCGAAGTGGCTGCCGCCGGGGCACACAACCTCTTGATGATTGGGCCGCCTGGATCCGGAAAGACGATGCTGGCGCAACGCCTGCCCGGCATTCTACCGCCGCTCGATTTTGTCGAAGCGCTGGAGACGACGCAAGTACATAGTGTCGCGGGAGTCTTGCCGAAAGGAGCAGGCTTGCTCACCTCCAGACCCTTCCGCTCCCCTCACCATACGGTGAGCGATGCAGGATTGATCGGAGGCGGCAGCGGAACGCCGCGGCCCGGCGAGGTAAGTCTGGCTCACAACGGCGTGTTGTTTCTCGATGAACTTCCAGAGTTCGCGCGCAACGTTCTGGAAATTCTGAGGCAGCCGCTCGAAGAGGGCAAAGTCACACTCGCACGGACGAACATGACGCTGACTTTTCCGGCGAAGTTGATGCTTCTGGGCGCAATGAATCCATGTCCCTGTGGTTTTCGCGGCGATCGATCGAAGGAATGCCGGTGTACCGGAATGCAGATCCAGCGCTATATCGGCAAGATCTCAGGCCCGCTTCTCGATCGGATCGACATCCACATCGAAGTGCCTGCCGTGCCTTACAAAGATCTGCGGAGCACAGGCGATGGAGTGAGTAGCGCAGTAATGCGGGAACGCGTGGCCAGTGCCCGCTCGATCCAGAACACACGTGGGTTCTGGAATTCTCGCATCCCTTCCTCCGTACTGCGGCAGGTCTGTGAACTGGACGCAAGCGGCGAGAGGACGCTCGAGATGGCCGTCAAAAAACTGAGCCTCTCAGCCCGTTCGCACGACCGGCTCCTGAAGGTGGCGCGCACCGTAGCGGACTTAGCCGGTGAAGCCCAAGTGCAGGCAAAACATATTGCCGAAGCCGTGCAGTACCGGAGTCTCGATCGGGAGTATTGGGCCGCCTGAGAAACTGTTGCCGTCGTCCTCTCCTATCGATGATCCCCATGGGATAATCACGCTCGCTGCAAACTTGGACCACTGCCTTTTGGTTGCCCTACGCCAGCCACATCGCCAACAGTCCCGATGCCGTCAACGATTTTGTACCCGTCGAGACTCTTCGAGCCAGAACATTGCCGGCAGCAATCTGGCGATCCAGGGAACTTTCCACCGTAAAGTCCATCCTACGGGCGTCACTTCATGGTGAGCCTGCCTCGACCTATTCCGACCGCATGGCTTCCACCGGATTCACAGATGCAGCCCGGTGAGCGGGGAGAAAACTGGCAAGCGTTGCAGCCGCAGCCAAAACCAGCGTGACTCCGGCAAAGGTAGAGAGATCCCAGCTTGAAACACCAAATAGGAAGCCGCTCAGCAGACGCGACAATGCCGCAGCCGCCAGCAGACCCAGAAGGAGTCCAAAGACTGCGAGGCTGCCAGCCTCGTTGAAAATCATCCGATACACCGTAGCCCGAGGAGCACCAAGCGCCATGCGCACGCCAATCTCGCGCGTCCGTTGGCTGACCGAATAGGCAATCACTCCGTAGAGTCCGACAACGCCCAGCAGCAAGGCCATCGCCGCAAAGACACCAACCAGCCAGGCGGAGGCCCGGTGGAGATAGGCGGGTTGCGAGTCGTTGATCAGGTCGGTCATGGTCGCTGCGCCAATGGTGGCAATCTCTGGGTCAAAGGCGCGAATCGCGGCAGTCAGCGTAGTCAGGATCGCTTTCTCTGATTGTCCGGTGCGGACCACCGCGGCAAAGTAGTTTTCCTGGCTCTGGTGGATGGGAATATAGACCGTGGGATGGATTGCCTTGTCCAGGGGACCTTCCCGGATGTCTTCGACCAGACCGACGATTTCCATGGGCACAACCGGGTCGGAGTGGTAGGAGATCTGCTTGCCGATGGGGTCTTCGTTCGGAAAGTAAAGACGCGCCATGGACCGGTTGACGATCACCACCTTTGGCTTCGTTGCATCATCGGAGTCGAGGAAGAATCGCCCCTTCGCCAGACGGGCGCCGATGGTCTTGAAATAGTCGGGGCTCACTTCGCGATTCGGCATCTCGTTGCGCTCGCCGTGGAAAGGCCGGCCGATGATGCGGAACCAACTGGTGTTGCCACCGCTGCCCACCGGTAAGAGCGTGGAAAAGCCCACAGAACTGACGCCGGGCAGCGCGCTGAGCTGAGCACTGAGTTCGCGACTGAGCGCTGTTGTCTTTGCGACGGTGGAGTACTTGGCAACCGGAGTGGCAAGCTGAACGGTGGCCAAGTGGTCGGGCTGCATTCCGACATCGACTTGCAGCAACAAATAGAAGCTCTTGCCGAGCAGCCCAGCGCCTATCAGCAATACAACGGCGGTAGCCAGTTCGATCACCACGAGCCTGGAGCCGAGACGGCGCCAGGCTAGCCCTGAGGAGCCGCGGCTGCCTTCGCTTAGCCCATTGCGCACACGGCTCCAGAGCAAGTGGAGCGCTGGAGTGATGGCGAAGAGGAACACCGCCAGACAAGCAACAACACCAGTAAAAGCAAGGACGTTACCGTTGATGCTGAGGCCTTGGAGATAGGACATTCTCGCCATGTGGTCCTCAGGGATCAGCCCGGCCAAAAGCTGCATGGCGCCGTAGGAAGCCGCAAGGCCGACAGCTGTTCCGGCAGAGACGAGGACGATGCCTTCGGTGAGGAACTGCCGGGCCAGCCGCGCGGAGCTGGCGCCAAAAGCGCTGCGGACAGCCATCTCGCGGCGGCGGCTTTCAGAACGGACCAGAAGCAGGCTCGCCACATTGATGCAGGCGATCAGTAAAAGCAGCCCAGCGCCAGTCAGTAGCAGCAACAGAGTCGGACGGATGGTGCCGACAATATGAGTGGACAGAGGCTGCAGGGATGCACCCTGATCGCGATTAGATTGCGGATATTCTTGCTGGAGCTGGCTTGCAATTGCCTGGACATTCGACAGCGCCGTCTCGATGCTGATGCCGTCCTTGAGGCGGGCGACACCATAGAGATTGTGACAGCCCCGGCGTTTGAGACAGGATCCCTCCGGCTGTACAGGCAGCCAGAATTCGCTGGGAGATGTGGCGGCAAACTGGAAATCTTTGGGGAGCACTCCGATGATCAGAGTCGGCTCCCCATCGAGCGTGAGCGTCGAACCAAGTACCTCCTGGCGGCCGCCAAAGCGCTTCTGCCAGGTACTGTAGCTGAGGATGGCGGTGCGCCGATCCTCACCAGCAATGAAATCGCGGCCCAGTAAAGGCGCCACGCCGAGAGTGCGGAAAAAAGCATCTGTGACGCGCAGGCCGCGGGCCATCTGTACGCCGGTTGGGGTGCTGAGGATCACGCCGCCGGGCTGATAGGCGGCGAAGGATGCAAAGACCGTATTGCGCTTCTGCCAATCGAGAAAGTCCTGGTAGGAGAGATTCGAATACTCAAACATCGGGATCGATTCAAAGACCCCGACCAGGCGCGCCGGATCACGATAGGGGAGAGGCCGGATCAGTGCAGCGTCAACAAAAGCAAAGATCGCGACACTGGCGCAGATGCCAAGACCAAGCATCAGAATTGCAACCACTGTGAAGCCGGGATTCTTGCGAAGCTGGCGCAGAGAGAAGCGCAGGTCCTGCCCCAGCTCATCGAGAAGATTCCATCCGCGCGCATCCCGGCATTCCTCTTTGCGCTGCTCCAGGCCACCGATGGAACGGAGCGCGGCAAAGCGGGCTTCCTCTGCCGGCAGGCCTTGGCGCAGGTTCTCTTCGATCTGCCGGTCCAGGTGATAGGCCAGTTCTTCGTCGAGTTCTTGCTCGACCTTCTGTCGCGAAAACAGACTGCTCAGACGGCGCTCGAGGATGGTGAACAAACGCATCAGACTGTCCTCACCACTTGCGTGATTGCAGTGGAAAGACGCTCCCACTGGGCTGTTTCCTGATCGAGAGCAGAGCGCCCATCCAGGGTGAGCGTGTAGTACTTGGCCCGGCGATTGTTCTCGCTTTGCGCCCACTCGGCGCTGATCCAGCCATTCTGCTCGAGCTTGTGCAGCGCTGGATAGAGTGCTCCCTGCCCCACCTGGAGCACTTCGCCGGAAATCTGGTGGATGCGCTGGGCGATCGCCCAGCCATGCATCGGTTCGAGGGCAATCACCTTCAGAATCAGAAGGTCGAGGGTGCCTTGTACAAGGTCAGTGGGTCGGCTCAAGATCGTTCCTCTCAGTAACTGACAACAGCATATATCAGTTACTGAGGGGATGGCAAATCGTGCCTAACGATCCTTGCGAAAGATTTGACTGGCGTTGTCCACCGTAGAGATCAATTCAAGCTTCTGCCCAGAGGAATCGCTGAGAACCCGCACCCGGTAGGACTTCGGAATGAGCTTGCCTGGCTTCTCATTGTCACTGGACGGGGAGCAGGAATAGCGCATCTGGTAGGGGTTCTTCTCAGGCTTCACCGAAATCACATCGCCCGAAAGCTCATAGGTGCCACTCTCATTCATGAAGGTACTTGTGGTGCAACTGTAGAATGTCGATTGCATCAGACCTGTGAAGTTGTAGGTGCCGTCAGCACGGAATTCCCAGGAAAAGCGGTTGCCGGTGGCTGGCGCGGCAACACCAGTGACACTGTTCTTGTACTGGACGGTGGAGACACTGCCGGTGGACCAGCGGCCTAGAAAGGCGCGATCTTCCGCAAAGGCAAGGGAAGCAAGGGTGAGTAGAATTGCAAACTTCATACTCTGAGATACGCGCAAGGCGTTGAGAAATCAGATCACAAAAAAGCCCGCACCAAATGGCGCGGGCCGCATCGAAAACTCGATCTCGTACTTAGTCAGGAATCACGAGCACGTCACCGGGATGGATAACGCTCTTCTCGTCCTTGAGGCTCGATGGATTTCCCTGAATGATCTTCGGATACTGTGCCCCATTTCCGTAAAATTGATTGGCAATTTTCCAGAGGCTGTCCCCAGCCACCACAGTATAAGTGCGAGTTGGTTGCGGCAGCGACGTATCGACGCTGATATCGCACATGACTTCATTGGACCAATCGCTATTGACAGCTTTGATTGCATTCCAGACGTCATTCTTGATGTCTTCACTCGGCGCCGCGCCTTTGATGAAGAGTTTGTCGCCCTCAACATGTAAGTTTGAGAGAACAACACCTTTCGACTTCACCACGTTCAGAACACTTTGGTATTTGAGCTTGAGCCCTTCCAACAAGTCCATTTCATCCTCCTTGACCGTTGATGTACCTTTCGGCAATGTAATTCTCTCACTTATTGAGATCGATTGTCTGGATCTCAGGCTGTGCGCCGTCTCCAAAACGCAAAGCCGTGGACTCCCATCGCCTCACCCGCATCGTTGCCAGCCGCGACCAAAGCACGAGCAACAACCCCATCCAGAGGAAGGACAAGGCCCAGGAGCTCGAAGTGGCCAGGCTGACCACTCCAAGCACAGAAAAGCCCAAGAAGGAGCCCAGATAGACACACACTGTTTGAATCGCCGGACGCTGTCCAGGTGCATAGCCAGCGGTGAAAGGAATGAAGTCGATTCTGGACAGAAGAACTTCCACAAGACAGAGAATCGCAAGAGCCTCCAAGACAGTGAAGCGCAGCGCCATCGATTCTGTATGAAAACGCCAATTTGCAATCCCTACTGCCAGGATGAGCAGCGATGCCAGAATGCGAAGCAAAAAACGCTGCAGCGCCACCCAATTGGCATCCTCCAGTTGCGGCGCCGGCAGGATACGGAAGACCCAATTTGCTCCGATCTCCACTGGAATCTCGAATACGTGAACCAGGCCGTTGAGTGTCCAAAAGGCCGTGGCTAGAGTGATGAACATCAGCACTTTCCGGTCTTGCGGATCGCCCGAGGAAATCTCATAAATAACGATCATCGCGGTGAGAGCCAGCCAGGCGGAAAGAAGCGTCTTGTGCATCGCGCTGCGGGACAGCGTGAAGCATAGGAAATGGAATAAACCAGCACTGGCCCGCCTGCCGGCCACCAGACGCAGGAGCTTCGCCGCCATGGGGCTGGAGGGTGTGCCTGTTCCTTCAAGAAGCTGTCCCCGGCGCAAATAGCTGAGGCCATAAAGAGTGCTCGCTGCACCGAGGCTAAGCAAAAATGGCACAAAGAGAAGCGCGGCAAAAACATCCCAACGATAGCCGGCATGGCCGTGAATCCAGGCTCCGCGCGAGAGAATCCGAAAGATCTGTGGAAAGCCGATGATGAGCAACGCGAGCAGCAGATTCTGAATCCAGCCCGAGACCCTGCGATGCCAACGGCCCAGAAGAAGCTGCAGCAAGCCCTCCAGCGCAACGAGAAAGAACAGGATCGTCATCCCCGCCAGCACACAGGCAAGAAACATCAGAAGCGCATCGACAACAAACCAATGCTCGGAATGATGCCCCATCTGAACCGGAGGCACCGTGATCGCCCAAGCCGCTGAGACGCCAACCACGAAAGCGCCAATACAGAGTGTCACGCTCGCCAGACGCGCCGAATAGATGGCGGCCGGAGGCACAGGCATCGGACTCAGAACATAAAGATCCGTTGCATCAGGATAGAGGCTTCTCCAACGGAGTACGCAGAGAATCGCCGCGATGAAAGCGACAAAGACCAGGAGGAAGCCGCGATCCGCAGCCGCGGCAATTTCATAGGGAAGACGGGAAGGCAGGAGATTGAGCTCAAAGTACTGGCGAAACATCTTTTGCACCAGAAGCACTTGAAAGCCGGCGAGAAGGCTGCCGGTTGAAATGAGAAGAAAGCGCAGGCCGTCAGCGCTAGTCGACCAGTCGCTCGCAAAGAAACGATCCCAGAAGAGTTTGACCAGATGGCCCCAGATTTTCATGGCATTCAGCGGAGGGACATCACTTCGATCGCTTCCCGGGCCACCGCATCCAGATCGGGCTGCCGTGTGAGTTGGCGAAAGACATCTTCGAGACTGCCCTGCTGCGCGATTTCACGCAGACGTTCGACCTTGTCATGCGCAACAATCTGCCCCTGATACAGGATGATGACGTCGGTGCAAAGCTTCTCGACCACCTCAAACACATGGGTTGAAAAGAAGATCATCTTGCCGCTCCAGGCCAGGGCCTGCATCAGCCGCCGGAAGAGGAGCGCGGTGTTGATGTCGAGACCGGAGAATGGCTCGTCCAGAATCAACAGATCAGGATCATGCAGCATCGCGGCAAGAATCAGAATCCGCTGGCGCATTCCTTTCGAGTACGACGACAACAGGCCATCGCGTGCCTCCCACATCTCGAGCAGACGCAAGAGCCGGGAAGACTTTTCGGCAAGGAGTCCTTCCTCAATCCCGCGGAGCCGCCCACAGAGCTCCAGATACTCTTTGCCCGTCAGGTGCGCATACAGATAGGGTTCCTCGGGAACATAGCCGAGTCTCGATTTATAATCTTGCCAGTTGCCCAGAACGGGCTTGCCATCGAGATGAAGCGTGCCGGAACTCGGGTCGATCAGTCCGGTGAGGATCTTGACGGTTGTACTTTTCCCAGATCCATTTGGCCCCAGATAGCCGAGAATCTGTCCCGGTAAGATGCGAAAGCTGGCGGAGTCGAGCGCCGTGATCCCACGGTAGCGCTTGGTGAGTGCAATCGCCTCAAGCATGCGGGCTTAGACCGAAACACTGTCATAAAAGTTCCGTATCCAGGGAACAATTGCGGGAAAGCCGCAGTCGAATGGGCATTGCAATTCTCCCGGCAAGAACGATTCTATCGGCGTGTGCTCCTGGTGGGCGCAGGCTGCTTCACCTTTGGGTTGCTTCTGATGCTGCTGCCCACTGAGGACTTCGATGCGAAATGGCGTCCCCGCATTGGAGCCAAAGCCTGGCCGCAAAAGAAGCCACGTGTCGCCATCGACGCGGCGCATTGGAATGGCGCAACCGCGGAAGGGAGCTACCAGCCCTTTGCCAAGTTACTCGCCGACGATGGCTATTCCGTCGCGAGCTATACAGAAGAATGGCGACTGTCAGGACTGCGGCGCTTTCAGGTTCTGGTCGTCGTGCGTCCGCTCGGATGGTCAGGCAGTTTCCGGCAACTGGCGGCGGATCTCCGGTTGCCAGCGCCACCGATTGAACAACAGAACCCTTTCGGAAGTGGTGAGATCGATGCCGCCAAACAGTATGTACAGAGCGGCGGCCGGCTGTTGCTCATCATTGATCCCAACTCCGCGGAAGCATCGCAACAACTCGCGTCGCAGTTTGGAATCGGCATGAACCCAGACCCCGCACAGGACCGCATTCCTCCGCGCTTCACCCCAGTGGCAGGAATGCTGGGCAAGCATGCGATCACACGGGAGGTGAAATGTGTGGCGAGTTCCGGCGGTCAATGGTTGACGGGCCCGGCCGGGAGCACTCCTTTGCTGCGGGTAGAGAGGAATCAGGTGCTGGCGGTGGCGTCTGACTACGGACAAGGCCGCGTGGTGGTATTGGGAGACCCCGGCCTTGCCAGTGCTCGCTTCGCGGGAGAGGGAGCCAAGAGGATACCCATCGGAATGAATCAGAATGATTGCGACAACTTGCGATTTGTCCGGAATTTGATGTTCTGGCTGAGCGAGGGGACACGCTAGACCGCGTGCTAAGTTGGGATCATCGGCATGAAGCAGTTGGCCCATCACGGAGTCCTGGCAGACTTGAAAGGTGCGCTGGAGCATGTACTCCTCGGGAAAGAAGAGGCAGTGCGGCAGACCCTGGTCTGTCTGATCGCACGGGGACACCTTCTGATCGAAGACGTCCCGGGCGTTGGAAAGACAACGCTTGCCGAATCGCTAGCCCGGCTGGTGGACGCGAGCTTCCGGCGTCTGCAATGCACCTCAGACCTCTTGCCCGGCGACATCACCGGCGTCTCCATCTATCGACCGCAGTTTCAGGACTTTGAGTTTCGTCCCGGGCCGGTCTTCGCAAATTTTCTGCTCGCCGACGAGATCAACCGCGCCACCCCAAAAACGCAAAGTGCATTGCTCGAGGCGATGAGCGAGGGTCAGGTTTCTGTCGATGGACAAACCATGCCCCTCCCCGACCCGTTCATGGTGATTGCCACCCAGAACCCCACCGAGCAACAAGGGACTTATGCCCTGCCCGAGAGCCAGCTCGATCGTTTTCTGATGCGAATCGAGATCGGCTATCCGAAGGCCGACCAGGAGAGAGCGATCCTCCGCGGAGAAAGCATCAAGCCCCAGAAGCTGGCGCCACTCCTGAATTCAACTGAATTACGAACGCTCCAGAAAGACGTCGAAGCAGTGCATGCCGATGCCGATCTGGTCAGCTATCTTCTGGCAATTGTCGAAAAGAGCCGACACCACGACGGGGTGACGCTCGGAGTAAGTCCACGTGGCGGACAGGCGCTCTACCGCGCAGCACAAGCCAGCGCATTGCTCGATGGACGAGACTTTTTGGTGCCCGACGACATCAAGCAATTGGCCGTTCCAGTATTCTCCCACCGGCTGCGGTTATCCGCGCAGGCGAGTTTTGGACACCGGCATTCCGACAGCGCGCGCCGGGTGATTGAGCGCATTCTCGAGACGGTTGACGTTCCTCTCTGAAGCGTTATGCTTGTTGGAACATGGATCGCAAGAAGGCATCAGAATTCCCACAAGAGCTGTTGAATCTGTTTGATCGCTATGTTCACGGCGACATCGAGCGGCGTGATTTTCTCGAGGGCGCGCAGAAGTTTGCCGTCGGTGGCGTGACGGCGGCCATGCTCTTTGAGAGCCTCCGGCCCAACTATGCCTGGGCGCAGCAAGTGCCCAAGGACGATAGCCGGATCAATACCGCGTATGTCACCATTGAATCGCCACAAGGCAATGGCAACATCAAAGGTTATCTGGCGCGGCCCGCCAAGGCCAGCGGCAAGCTGCCCACCGTGTTAGTGATTCATGAGAACCGCGGCCTGAATCCTTATATCGAAGATGTTGCACGCCGTCTGGCGACAGCGAACTTTATCGCGCTCGCTCCCGACGGGTTGACCAGCGTAGGCGGCTATCCAGGCGATGACGAAAAGGGAGGCAAACTCTTTGGCACCGTCGATCGCGCGAAGATGACCGAAGACTTTATCGCCGCGGCACGCTGGCTCAAAGCCCGGCCTGATGGCAATGGCAAAGTGGGCGCCGTCGGCTTTTGCTTTGGCGGTGGCATCTCCAATACCCTCGCGGTGCGCATGGGTGCGGACCTTGCCGCGGCAGTACCCTTCTATGGGGGGCAGCCCAAGGCGGAAGATGTGCCCAAGATCAAAGCGCCTCTCTTGATTCACTACGCGAGCCTCGACACCCGCTTGAACATGGGCTGGCCAGCCTACGAAGAAGCCTTGAAGGCGAATCACATCACCTACACCGAGTACATGTATGAGGGAGCCAATCATGGCTTCCATAACGACACGACTCCGCGCTATGACGAAGCCGCCGCCAAGCTCGCCTGGACGCGGACGCTCGATTTCTTCAATCACTATCTGCGCGCTTGAGCCCGAGGACTTCCCGCAGCCAAGCCACGCGATCCCGAATCGCTTCTTCATTGAGACCATGGCCTGCTTCGTAATACACCAGCTTCTTGGGCTCGCGCGCGGCGTTCCATAACGCTTCGGTGCGCGCTCTCGGAACATAAGGATCTCGTACTCCAAACTGCAAGAACACCGGACGATCGAGGTTCCCGATGAAACGAAGCGGCGCAAGAGGCTGGAGCCGGTCGCGCACCTTCTGTTTGTCCGCCTCAGAGAGCGTCCGGCGACCCAACAGATACCAGTCTTCAAAAGCAGTGGTACCAGCCTGGAGAGCCCAGGCACAGGGCCGCTTGTCTGTTTGGCTCAGCAGCAGACCGTACATCATTCCAAAATCATGCCCGACATAGGCAACCCGGTTCGGATCCACTCCCGGCTGCGCAAGCAGATAATCGAGAGCCTTCCCAAGATCGGCCACCTGCTCCAGACTCTTGTCATAGTCCTGTTCCGGATCCCGTTGCTCAAACCATTTCGGATCTGACCACAAAGTGGCCGGAAGCAGGCTCGTCACTCCATCCCTCGCAAGATCGAAGGCTTGCGAGAGGAACTGAGAGCGGTTGGAGTCAGGGCTGCGGCTTTCCAGCCAATGGACAAAGAGGATGGCCGCTCCCCCGTTGACGCGCGTACCAGGGATCACGAGATAGGCTGGAATCGATTTGCCCTTCGCCCCGGGAAACACAACATCCCGGATGATCGGCTCGGCGGCAGACAGCGCAGGCAGTGAAAGCAACAGCGCCAGAAGAAATCTTTGCATGTCGACCTCATTCTGCCTGATTCGTGCCCGATGCTGCTTTTCGAGGGATAGAGCGGACATAATCGAAACATGTCTGCCATGGACCCCATCGAGTGGGAGCTGCGCGTCCAGCTTGCCGCTGCCTATCGCATCATCGATCACCTAGGCTGGTCGGAACTCATCTGGACCCACACCACCGTCCGCGTGCCCGGCCCGGAGCATCACTTCCTGATCAATCCTTATGGGCTGCGCTTCGATGAGGTCACCGCGTCGAATCTCGTCAAGGTGGACATGCACGGCCAGATCATTGGCGACCAGAACCAGGAGATCAATCCGGCGGGCTTCGTGATCCATAGTGCGATCCACATGGCACGGCCCGATGTGCGTTGTGTGATGCACACCCACACGACAGCAGGCATGGCCATTGCGGCACTCGAAGAGGGGCTGCTCCCCATCAGCATGTATGCGTTGGGCTATTACGGCGAAGTGGGATCTCACGATTTCGAAGGGCCGAGCCTCGAGTTGGACGAGCGCGCCAGGCTGGCGGAAAATCTCGGCAATCGCAATGTCATGGTCCTCAAAACGCATGGTTTGCTGACCTGCGGCGCCACCGTCGGACAGGCTTTCGTTCGCATGTTTCGCCTCCAGCGAGCGTGTGAAGTCCAACTGGCGGCTCAGTCCACGGGGGCCAAGCTCGTGGTGCCACCCGCTGCGGTCTGTGAGCGCAGCAAGGCATTGAACGATGACTTTGAATCCACCGAAGGCGGCGACGGCTATAGCCGCACAGCGAATCCGGAGTTTGACGCGATGCTTCGCCTGATGGATCGCAAAGATCCGTCCTTCCGCAACTGATCTGCACACAAACCGCAACGTCGGGCGTGCTCGAGACATCCTATATTTCAGAAACCCGAATCAGGGGCCGATAAGACAATAGGGAAGAATTCCTTCCTGTTTCGAGCGAGGTTCTTATGGATATCTTTGGCGAACGCAAATTCGTGGAAATACCCGGCGACCGTATGCACGAACTACCTCCGTTGCTAGTCCGTTCGACACCCGTCCAACGCCTGGACCAGATGATGCACATGGCGAGTGACATTCTTCTAAGTGAAGATCTGATTGCCAGCATGCCGGTACTCGATCCTAAGCTGGAACTGGAGTTTGAGCGCCGCCGCATGGACATGGCACTCAATCTGGTGGACCAGTATCAGAGCTTCATGCATGCCTGGGCCTGGGGGGATTCGATTCTCGAATGGATCCGGCAATGCGAAACCACTTTCGAGATGCGTGCGGAATTGAGGCCACTGCTCAAAGCAGATGTCTGGCCGCACGCCGGGCGCAAGAGCTTCGTCGTGTTACTCGAAGATAAGGCCAGAAGCCAGGTTAACGATGAGCGCATCAATTTCGAAAGCTCGCTGGGCCTACGGCTGACCTTCCGGCAACCGCCTCCGCTCGGCTGCTTTAGCGATCAGTTCCTGTTCTATCTGAATGGCTCACTGGCGCAGTCTGCCTTCCAAACCTGGTCCGCAATGAACCCCGGGCCGGTCTCCGATTTGCCGCCGGAACGCTTCCGTTTTGATGTCGTCACGATGTAGGACTCCAGCGGACAGAGACGGCTTGATACCCTGAGAAAGTCCGGCGCAGCCGGATTCTCTTTTTATGACTCTAGCCATCGTTGGAATGGGCTTTATGGGTGCCACGCACCTGAAAGCCGCTGCCGGAATCCCGAATCTAAAACTCGCGGTTGTCTCCCGGGACGACAAGAAGCGCAAGGGCGATCTCTCTTCCGTTGGAGGCAACCTGACAGGGTCCGACAACCAAGTCGACTTCAGCGCCGTGCGCACCTTCAGCAGCTTCCCGGAGATGCTGCTCGACCCCGAGGTCGATGCCGTCGATCTGTGTCTACCGACCGCTTTGCACGAATCCTTCACCATTGAGGCCTTGCGCGCGGGCAAGCATGTGCTCGTCGAAAAGCCGATGGGGCTCGATCGCGCCGCCTGCGATCGAATGATCGAGGAGGCGCAAAAGGCCGATCGCGTGCTGATGGCAGCGCAGGTGTTGCGATTCTTTCCTGCCTATGCTTCGCTCAAGCAATGGGTGGAAAGCGGAGATTCGGGAACCATCCGGACGGCGACGCTGCGCCGCCGTTGCGCCGCGCCGGGTTGGGGCCCCTGGCTGAAAGACAAGGCGCAGTCCGGCGGCGGGGTCTTCGATCTTTTGATCCATGACATCGACATGGCCTTGTACCTTTTCGGAGCGCCGGTGAGCGTCACGGCAACCGGATATGAGAATCTCGAAAAGCAGATCGACGTCCTCGTTGGACAGCTCTACTATCCCGGCTTCACCGTCAACATCTCTGGGGGCTGGCACCATGAGGGTTATCCTTTCTCGATGGAGTTCACGGTGGTCGGCGACAACGGAACCATGGAATATCATGTCCGTGATACACACCCGAGTTTGTTCCAAGCCGGAACGCCAGTGAGCGAAGTGGCGCCGGATGGATCGATCGATGGCTACCAGGCCGAGATCAGTTACTTCCTCGAATGTGCGCGCAAGAATGAGCAGCCTGTGAAGTGCCTCCCGGTCGATTCGGCGCGTTCGGTTGCCCTCGCACTCTTATTACTCGAAAGCCGTACGCGGCACGGAGAAAAGCTTCTATGTCAAATCTAAACCCTTTAGAGACGGGCGTCATTTTCTGGGCTTCCAGCGCGAAGCCAGCCCTCGAACAGATTCAGAAGATCAAAGCACTCGGCGTGCGGTGTGCCCAGATGGGTGTCGCTGGAGACTTTGACCCCACCGGCAAGGCCGCGGAATGGAAAGCCGCCTGTGAGGCCGAGAACTTCACGCTACTGACCGTGACGGCGGCCTACAATGGCGAAGACTACGCCGACATCCCGACCGTCATCCGCACCGTCGGCTTCATCCCTCCTGCCACCCGCGACGAGCGCGAAGCCCGTACGATTGCCCTCTGTGACTTTGCACATGCAGCGGGCATTCCCGTTTTTGCCTGCCACATTGGCTTCGTTCCGCACGACAAGACCAATGCAGACTACATCGCCGTGCAAGGCATGGTGAAACGGATTTGCGATCATTGCGCCGCCAATGGCCAGAACTTCCATCTTGAAACCGGCCAGGAACCAGCAGACGTACTGCTCGATTTCCTGCTCGATACCGCCAAACCGAACCTGCTGATCAACTTCGACCCGGCCAACATGATTCTCTACGGCACCGGCGATCCGATCGAAGCAATGGAGGTGCTGAAGAAGTACATCCATAGCGTGCACGCCAAGGACGGTGACTGGCCCGACAAAACCAAGGCTGGCTCACTCGGCAGCGAGAAGCCACTCGGTAGCGGCAGCGTCGGTATCCCCCGCTTTGTCGCCAAGCTGAAAGAGATTGGCTACACCGGTCCAATCGTGATCGAACGCGAAGGAACCACACCCGAGCAGTGGACCACCGATATGACCGCAGCGCTCCAACTCGTCCAGTCGCTTGTCTGATCTCTGCAATCCCGAAAAGCCGCTGATCGACAAGCTCGGCATCAAACCGGGCTTGCGCATCTCCCTGCTTGGAATTCGGGATTCGGATTTTCTACGCCAAGTCCTACCGCAAGTGGCGAACCCTTCTCAGCATCGCGCAGTGAAGGGTTCGGACTTGATCTTTCTTGGTGTGGAATCGAAGGAACAACTCCAGCGTCTGGCGCCGCTCCGCAAGTACCTCGTGGCAAACGGCAATATCTGGGTGATCTATCCGAAAGGGCAAAAGCACATCACCCAGGCCGACGTGATGGCCGCCATCAAAGAGGCAGGTCTCGTCGACAACAAGACCTGCAGTTTCTCTGTGACGCACACCGGCCTGCGCGCCTGCATTCCGCTGGCTATGCGGGGCGGCAACGCAGCATCGACTCGACGCTGATTTTTACATCGTGCCGGGTGGTGGCCCACGACGACACACTGATGCGCATCGCCTTCCGTCCCTGCCACACCGTTCCCCCACACCAGCACGCCCCATCCCGTTGCACCGCCTCGATCCAGGCTGTCGTCCGCTCATCGCTATCAAGCGCCACCAGCACCTGATTCAACGCGACTTCGTTCAGGATCTGGCAGCCCGCCTCTTCCAGCCTTCCCGCAAAACTCCTGGCATGGTGGCAGCAGCGATCCACCAGTTCCGCCACGCCCTTCTTTCCGAGAGAGCGCAATGCAGCCCAGGCATCGACACCGCGGGCACGGCGAGAAGACTCCGGACTCCGCTGCATCGCCTCAATCGTGCCCCCACTGGGCAGATAGCTCGCCGTCGAACCCATCGCCGCCACCAGTGCCGCAGCGCTTCGCACAAAAGCCACGCCGCTGTCGTAAGGGACATTTAGCCATTTGTGGCAATCGCTCGCCCAGGAATCGGCCTGTTCATAGCCTGCAGCAAGCGGCGCAGAACTGGCCGAGGCGTTCGCCCAAAGTCCAAAAGCTCCATCGACATGCACCCAGGAGCCGGAGGCCCGCGCCAGCGGAATCAGGCTCTCAGCCGGATCAAGCGCACCGGTATTCACATTCCCCGCCTGCAGGCAGACCAAGGCAGGAGTAGTCAGCGTCGGAAAAGCATCAGGACGCATGCGCCCCTGCGAATCCGCTGGAACGCGCAACAGCGAGTCCGTCCCGAATCCAAGCAGGCGCAAAGCCTTCAGCAGCGAAACGTGCGCTTCTTCACCAACAATGACCGGAATGGCCGGAGCGCCAAACATGCCCTTCGCTTCGACATCCCAACCCTGTTCCTGCAGCAGCGAGTGGCGCGCGGCGGCCAGACAAGTGAAATTCGCCATCGTCGCGCCGGTGACAAAAGTGCCCAAGGCCTGCGGAGGAATGCCCAACAGGTCCGCAATCCAACTCAAAGCGATGTCGTCCAACCGCGCCACCACGGGCGACATCACCGCGAGGGCGCTGTTCTGATCCCAGGCCGTGGCCAGCCAATGGGCCGCAGTTGCCGCCGGTAAGGAAGATCCCGTAACGAAGCCAAAGTACCGGCCCCCGCTACTCATCACGCTGGCTGGCGAACCGAAGCGATCGAGTAAGGCTAGAACCTCTTCCTCGGCAAGACCATCGTCGGGCAAGTCACTCTCAAATGCCCCCAAACCCTCCAATGCCTCCGCCGTTGGGAATACCGCGCGGGTCGAACGGTCTTCGGCATATCTCCGTGCGGCGGCGAGTGCCTGCGCATAAAGGTCCATCAGAGCCTCCTGATTCCATTCGGTGTTGCCACAATGACACACACTTTGACGGAGAAATTCATTGATTCCTTCAGTTTAGCGGTACTTTTTGCGCCATCCTAAGAGGATGCGGAGTTCGATTCTCTTACTGGCGTTTCTCTGCCCCACGATCTGGGCGGATGAAGTGAAGATGAAAAACGGCGATCGATTGAGTGGACAGATTGTTCGGCTTGACGATAAGGATTTGCTATTAAAGACGGATTACGCGGGCGATCTGAAGATCAAACGCGAATCCGTCACCGCAATCGAGACGAGTGATCGCGTGAACATCACGCTGAAGGACGGACAGAGTCTCTTCGGTCAATTGCGGATTGCGGACGCGAAAGTCGAAGTTTCGACAGAAACTGCTGGTACCATCCGGGCCAGCGAAAACGACGTTGTCCTGTTCCGCAACAAGGACGATCAGGCCAACTATCTCAAGGAACTCGACCGCCTCCGCAATCCGCGTCTGGTCGATCTCTGGACTGGCACCGTCGACCTCGGCTACGCGCAGGCGCGCGGCAACGCGAGCACCAATACGATTTCCAGCTCGGCCAAAGTGACCCGTTCGACAACCCGAGATGGCATCAACGCGTACTTCTTCTCGCTGTATTCCAACAACAAGAACAATGGCCAGAATGTGCTGGCGGCCAACTCGATCCGCGGCGGCATCAAGTACGATGTCAACATTACCTCGAAGTTCTACGCCTTCGCCTCAACCGATCTCGAATTTGATCAGTTCCAGAGTCTCGATCTTCGTTTTGTTCCTGCCGGCGGTCTGGGTCATCACTTCCTCAAAAACAAGCAAACCGTTTGGGACTTCTATGGCGGTGGATCGTTAAACCGAGAATTCTTTAGCACCGGCCTGAATCGAACCTCTGCCGAAATTCTTGCGGGCAACGACATGTCCCATAAGTTCTTTAAAATCTTCACTTTGTCGGAAAAGACCGTATTCTATAACAACATCACGAACTCGGGTCAGTACCGTATTAACAGCGATATCGCCTTCTCGATTGCGCTGCGGCGTTGGCTCAGCTGGCAGGTTTCTGCGAGCGATCGCTACCTGTCCAATCCGCTACCCGGCCGCAAGAAGAATGATCTTTTGATCACAACCGGTATCCGGTTGAACTTCGCAAAGTAAGCTCAGCGCGGCTGGTCGCGACCTTCCACAGAACAAAGGGGAAGTTCGCGACCAGCGTAATAGAACAGGCTGTAGCGGAAGCCTCGCGATTCCTGATCGGGAACACAGGTGGGATGCTGTGTGAGCCAGACTTCTCTCGCTGAGACCTTACGCTCCAGTTGTGGATAGAGTTGCCACTTCAGGCAACAGATCGCAATCGCCATGGCTGCCACGACCGCAGGCCGTTGCCAACGCCAGGCCAGATAGGCGGCAACAGGCGAAACCAGCAGCCAAATCCAGGCCGTCGTGGGCAGCGAGGCTTTCGACAATCCTTCATCGATCGCCGTCGGAAGCCAGGGAGCCGCTGACGGCAGCAACACCAGAAATCCGGCGGCGAAGCTATAGTGCCAGCGTTGCAGCCGGGGAGCGATTAGAATCGCCAGCGACGGCAACAACGGCAGAACATAAGCAGGGAGCTTGTTCGTCGAGACACTCAGGAAGAAGAGTCCCCAGAGCGCGGTATAGAGATAGGGCTTTTCCGGATTCCGAATCTTGAGCAAAGCGGGCGCCCAGGGGAACAGCAAGCCCAGAAGAACCGGCAGGTAGAACCACCAGGGCTGGACATGCTGCAAGTCCGGAGATAGAAAACGCTGGATGTGATGGCGAACGATGAATTCGTCAAAGAAGGCCCGGCCATTCACCACGTAGCAAGCCACATACCAGGGGGCCGCGGTGAAAACACAAGCCACCCAGTGCCGCCACTCCCGCCAGTAGAGCAGCGCGATGGGCAAACCGAGCACCAAGGGGACCAGGCCCTTCGCCAGCACTGCCGCGCCCAGCGCGACGCCTGCCAGCCAAGGCCTGCCCCGCAGCATCCCCAACAACCAGAGGTTGAAGCAGACGCTCAAGGGAATGTCGGTAACGCCCACCTGCGAAATTGCCAGCCAACCGACCGAGGTGCCGAGGACGAAGGCAGCCTCAAGGCTGGGCAGAGCGAAGAGAAAGCCAAGTCCGAGAAGAGCGATGGGCAGCCGCACGGCCAAGTCTGGCGAAAAACCGAGGCGATCGAAGCTGGCGATCAGCCAATAGGTGAGTGGGGGTTTCTCAAACCAGGCCTCGCCCCACAGCGTCGGTGTGATCCAGTCTCCGCTGGCGGCCATTTGGTGAGCGATTGCGGCGTAGCGCGGCTCGTCGGCACCGAAAATACCACTCGCAGCGAGCAGAAAAAGATAGGGAACCCCGAGCGCGGCCACGAGCCAGACGAGGGGCTTGGACACCCCTCAAGTATAATCAGTGCTTGAACCATGGGTCTTCTCGATATTGCTAAGTTGCCAACTGCGGAGAACTCCGCGATCCGGATGCATGAGTCTGATAACGTTGCCATTGCGCGTGTCCCGCTCAGCGTAGGAGCCACGATTGTGGTCGCCGGAAATCCGGTCGTCGTCCGCGATAACATTCCTGCTGGACATAAGGTCTGCCTCACTGCGATTGCCGCTGGCTCTGCCGCGCGCCGCTATGGCCAGGCCATCGGACGCGCCCGGGTGGATATCGCCCCCGGCCAGCACATCCATGTTCACAACTTGGCCTTCGAAGACCATGAAGTTGGCTTCGAGTTTCCCACCCGAGAAGTCCCCTACCCCGCCCCGCCTGCAATCATGCCCACCTTCCAGGGCTTTGTGCGTGAGGATGGCCGTGTCGGCACCCGCAACTATGTCGCCGTCGTTGCCGCATCCAACTGCGCCGCACACACGGTCGATTGGATTGCGGAGAGCTTCGACCCCGCCAGTCTGCCCGCGAATGTAGACGGCGTGGTGGCCTTTCCGCATGGCGAAGGCTGCGGACACACGATCGGCCCCGACACCGAGCAACTCCGCCGCACTCTCGCTGGCGTCCTGAACCACCCGAATATTGGCGCCGCGCTGATTGTCGGCCTGGGCTGCGAAGTGAACCAGATCGACCACTATCTCGGACCGAACGCCCCCCGCTCCAAGCGCCTGCATGGCCTGACGCTCCAGAGCGCCGGCGGCACACGCGCGGCCGTCGAGGCCTCCCGCAAGCGCATCCAGGAATTTATGGAAGAAATGTCGGCGGAAAAGCGCGTCACGGTCCCAGCCTCGAAGATCCAGTTGGGCCTGAACTGCGGCGGCAGCGACAGCTTCAGCGGCATCACCGCCAACCCCGCGCTCGGCGTCTGCAGCGACATGCTTGCCGCTATTGGCGCCAGTGCCGTACTCGCTGAAACCACCGAATGCTTTGGCGCCGAGCACCTGCTGGTGAAGCGCGCGCGCAATCGTGAGGTTGCCGAAAAGTTCCTCGGCTACATCAATGGCTATAAGAAGTACCTGCGCCAGTTCGGCGGCAGCTTCGACGACAACCCGAGCCCCGGCAATAAGGAAGGCGGCTTGTCAAACATTCTCGAGAAGAGCCTGGGCGCTTCCGCCAAAGCCGGCACCAGCCCGATGATGGATGCCGTCGACTATGCCGAAACCGTCACCTCGCCCGGCTTTGTCTTCATGAATACGCCCGGCTACGATCCGGTCTCGATCACCGGCCTGGCAGCAGGCGGTGTCAATCTGATTGCATTTACCACCGGCCGCGGCAGCGCCATCGGCTTCCCGAATGTGCCGGTCATCAAGATCGCCACCAACACCAGCACTTATAAACGCATGCAGGACAACATGGACGTCAATGCCGGCCGTATTGTCGACGGCGACGCAACTGTCGAGCAAGTGGGCCAGGAGATTTTCGACCTCTGCCTGCGCACCGCCAGCGGCGAGAAGACCTGTGCCGAGCGCCTCGGCCACAAGGAATTCGTTCCGTGGCGCATTGGTCCAGTCCTATAAACTGGAGTCATGCAAACGTTCTTACGCGCGGTGGTGCCGGTTGCACTCACCGCGCTTTGTCTTTTTGGGCAAGACGCCAAGAAGGCAGTCAAGATCAAACCCGGTACGGCCAAGGTCAGTTCGCCGGTTGAGACCACTCCGAAGCTCGATACGGCAAAGCTGATCGACTATCTGCGGCACCTGAATACCTGGACTCCCGAGATCACCGTCGTGGTGAAAGACAGCCAGCCTTCCACCGCGCTCAAGGGCTTTGATGAGGTAACCGTCCGGGCCTCACTCGGCGAGCGCTCGATGGAGCAACGTTACTACGTATCGGCCGACGGGAAGACCATTGTCCGCGGCGACATCCTCGACACCACCGTCCATCCCTTTGCCCGTGAGATCAGCTTGATTCAAAATGTGGGGCATCCCTCGCTTGGCACTCCGGGCGCACCGGTGGTGATCAGCCTCTACACGGACTTCCAATGTCCCTACTGCAAGGACCAGGCCAAGGTGCTGCGCGAGAACCTGACCCAAACTTATCCGAAACAAGTCCGGCTCTTCCTCCACGACTATCCGCTCGAACAGATTCACCCCTGGGCCCGTTCAGCAGCAATTGCGGGCCGGTGCATTGCATTCCAGGGCGAAGAAAACTTCTGGAAGTTTCACGACTGGGTCTTCGACAAACAAGGCACCCTCACGGCGGAAAACCTAAAGCCGGAGATGATGAGCTGGGCTCCCAAAAACGGCATCGACGCGCTGCAACTCTCCCGTTGCTATGACACAAAGGAAACGGAAGCGGGCGTCAACCAGGACATCGAGACCGCACAGAAGCTGGGTCTCAATTCGACGCCCACCCTCTACATCAACGGCCGCAAGATTGCGGGCAGCAATTCCTGGGAGCAACTCAAACGAGTGATCGATCTCGAGTTGAAGTACCAGGAGACTGCCAAGAATGCGGGCGACACCGCCTGCTGCAGCGTCACCCTCGCTACACCCGGAGCCAAATAATTGTCACGCCTGCGCTACTCGATTCTCTTCCTGGCGATGCTTGGCTTCGCCGCCAAATTGCCGGACGGAATCGATGGCCGGCGCATGGTCGACGATGTCCGGCTGCTCTCGAATGAAAAGTACAAAGGCCGCTGGACCGGCACCAAAGAGTTGGACGAGGCGGCACGCTGGATTGCGCACAACTACGAAAAGATGGGCTTGAAGGCACCCTTCGCCGATGCATCCGGCAAGCTCAGTTTCTTTCAGAAGTTTGTCGTCAATACCGAATCAAAGCTTGGGACGCACAATACCCTCAGCGTAGGGAGCGAGAAGCTCAGTGTGGCGAAAGACTTCCTGCCACGCATCTTCTCCTCCTCGGGCGAGGTGAGCGCGCCGTTAGTGTTTGCCGGGTATGGCATCACCGCTCACGAATACCACTACGACGACTATGCCGGCCTTGATGTCAAAGGCAAGATTGTCGTCGTGCTCCGCCTGGAGCCCCAGGATGGCGACCAGAACAGTGTTTTCCTCGGCACCGAAAGAACCCGCCACGCCAATCTCGAAGGCAAGGCGATCAATGCCAAACTGCATGGCGCCGCCGGAATGATCGTCTTGAACAACACCGCGGTCTTCCCCGGCGAGGAGAACAAGCTCGATCCTTTCGGCAATGAGAGTGGACCACTGTCGGTCGGGATTCCGGTGGTGCAGGTGAAAACAAGCATCGCCGAAAAATGGATCGCCGCCGCAGGCCATGACTTGAAAGCCATGGTTCGTACGATCGACCAGAATCTCGAACCCCAGAGCTTCGCCTTCCCCGACTCGTTGCACGGGCATCTGCGGGTCGACATCAACCGGATCATGAAGCCCACCTGGAATGTCGCCGCCTATCTCCCCGGAGAGACCAGCGAGTACATCGTGATTGGAGCTCACTATGATCACCTCGGCGTCGGCCGTCAATTTTCGATGGCCCCCAGCGAGGCGGGCAAGATCCATCCCGGCGCCGACGACAATGCGAGCGGCACGGCAGCCGTACTCGAACTGGCGCGTCACTTCAAGAGTCTGCCCAAGCCGAAGCGCGGCATTCTGTTTGCGCACTTCTCCGGCGAAGAACTCGGGCTGCTCGGCTCCAGCTACATGACCGCTCATATGCCGCTCGACCTGGCCAACTGCACCAGCATGGTGAATCTCGACATGATCGGGCGCATGACCAACGGCAAGCTATTTATCGCAGGAGCCGCCAGCGGGTCTGGCTTCCAGTCCATCCTCGAAAACCTGCTCCAGGCGGACCCGGCGATCCATCCGGACTTCAGCGAGAATCTGAATATCGGAGGGAGCGATCACACCTCGTTCAGCTCCAAGCAGATTCCGACCCTGTTCTTTTTCACCGGACTCCATCCGGACTATCACAAACCTTCCGACACCTGGGAGAAGTTCGATCCGGTTGCCTACCAACAGGTAGTTCGCTTGGTTGCAGCGACGGTGAGTGAGCTCGAAGCGGCGCCGAAACGCCCGGAATTTCGCCGGGTCGAGACGGCGGCAGCCCCCAGTGGCGGCGGAGGCGGCTACGGCCCCTACTTCGGCAGTGTCCCTGATTTTGCCGAAGTATCGAATGGGGTCCGTTTCGCCGATGTCCGCGCGGGAAGCCCTGCCGAGAAGGGTGGGATTCGGGCTGGAGACGTGCTGACAGAATTCGATGGCAAGAAAGTGGCCAGCCTGCAAGACTATACCTATCTCCTGCGAGCCAAAAAGCCAGGAGACACCGTTCGCGTTAAGGTAAACCGTTTCGATCAATCGTATGAATTCTCAGTGGTACTGGGAATCCGAAAGTAATCTGGCGTCCTAGTAGAATCAGAGAAATACTTTAAGGAAAGATCGCCATCCCGCCGATTAGCCTAAGAAGAGCCTCTAGAGCGTACAATGCCCATCACGACCATGCCCATCCAACGTGCCTCCAAGACTTGGAGCCTGCCCCCCTTAATCCTCCATCCCTTTGCCGAGGCGGCCGGCCCGGATAAGTTGGTGGAGAGTTCACGTGCCAGTCTGATGCTGCAAGGCCTGCTCCCCAGCGGGGAAATTTCACGTGACGAGTTGGATCGCAGGTTGATTGACGGGCGTTTCTGCGAGATTCGCATGTTGTTCTATGTCGGCAAAGATCTTCTGCGCTGGATTGAGCAATGTATGGAACTGGTGGAACGCGATGAAGATCTGAAGCGAGTGGGATTCTGTTATCAATCCTTTGCCGCCATTCTCACCGAAGACCCGCCGCGCAACATCCGTGAAAAGTTAAAAAATTGGGGCGTTGCCGATCATAAAAGTATCTTCACCCGCGCACTGGGGCTCAACGCCATTTTCAATGAAGTGCCGCAGCGCCATGGGGTGACGGACGAATTCATCCGGCACTATTACCGCTACGCCGACCAACTCTTTGCCTGCCGTCAGTTGCTTTGGAGTTTTGGCGAAATCAAAGCCAATCAGTTCGATTTTGATCTCTACGCCTCTGGCGAGTATTCGCGAATGCTCGAGCGGGAGTGGAGTGCGGACTTTAGCGACGGCTTTGAATCATAATGATTGCATGCCACTTCCCCGGATGCTCCGCGTCCGCCAAAGTTTCCCTGATCGCGCTGTAAAAGACATCCCAGCCACAGTCGCCGCCGAGTTGCGGAGCGCGGATTTTGCCTCAAAGCTGAAGCCTGGTTCTTCCGTCGCCATTGGCGTCGGGAGCCGGGGCATTGCCAACATCGCCACCATCGTGCGCGCTGTTGTCGATTACTGGAAATCTGTCGGGATGAAGCCCTTCATCTTCCCCGCGATGGGAAGCCATGGAGCCGCCTCCCCCGAAGGCCAGGCCATGGTGCTTGGCAAATACAAGATTAATGAAGAGACGATGGGATGCCCGGTCCGGAGCCAACTGGAAGTTGTCGCTCTCGGCACCACGCCCGAAGGGATCACCGCCTATCTCGACAAGCTCGCCTATGAAAGCGATGGTGTCATGTTGGTCGGCCGCGTCAAATGGCACACCGACTTTGAGGGCATCATCGAGAGCGGTCTCTATAAGATGATGGCGATCGGGCTCGGTAAGTTTGCCGGTGCGCAGTACTATCACACCTTTGCTTACAAGATTGGGCTGGGCACGATGATCCGTAGCGTGGGCCGCCAGGTTCTGGCCAGTGGCAAGATTCTGGGTGGTCTCGCGATTCTCGAAGATGCGAACCACTCCACCGCACAGCTCACCGCAGTGCCGGTGGAAGAGATGGAAGCACGCGAAGAACAGTTGCTCGAGCTGGTGAAGAGCTGGCAGGGCCATGTCCCAGTCCAGGAACTCGACATCCTGATCCTTGACGAAATTGGCAAGGAGATCTCCGGCGCCGGCATGGATACCAAAGTGGTGAACCGCGGCGTCAATGGCGAATACAACCCGTGGCAGGGACCGCCGAAGATCCACCGCGTCTTTGTGCGCGATTTGAGCAAGGATACCTATGGCAGCGCGGTCGGCATGGGCATGGCCGACGTCATCCATTCGCGCATTCTCCCGAAGATTGATTGGAAGCCAACGCAGATCAATTCGCTGACTGCCTCTTCGCCTTCCGCCATCCGTACCCCCGTGCACTTTGATACCGACCGCGAATGCCTCGAACGCTTTCTCCCGACGGTTGGCAAGCATGACCTCAGCCAGGTCACCATCGTCCGTATCAAGAACACACTCGGGCTTGTCGATCTCGAAATGAGCGAGAATCTGCGCGCCGAAATCGAAGCCAATCCGAATCTCACCATTGTCGAAGGGCCGTATGACTTCCCGCTCGACGACGCCGGCAACATGTTGCCGCTCGAGGCGTCTCATGGCCACTGAGCAGGACCCGTCGGCAGCCAAAACGATTGAGCAGGATCTGGACGAGTTGGAAAGAATCGTTTCCCATCTCGAAAAGGACAGCATGGGTCTCGAGGAGTCAATCAGCCTCTTTGAGAAGGGGGTTGCATTGAGTGAATCGGCGAAGAAGCGCCTGGACGAGGCAGAAACGCGCGTCGAAATTCTGATGAAGCGCGGCAGCAAGGTGGAAGCGGAGCCGTTCAGCAAATGACGTTGAAGGAATATCTTGCCAACCGGGTTGAAATTGTCGAGCGGACCCTCCATACCTGGGTGCCTGCCGAGACGGTCGAGCCGGAAGTGATTCATCGCGCCATGCGCTATAGCCTCTTTGCCGGCGGCAAACGGATTCGTCCGGTGCTGTGCATGGCCGCAGGCGACGTCATCCAACCTGGCGCAGACGGCATTGCCGACGCCGCCGTCACGCTCGAGATGATCCACACCTATTCACTGATCCACGACGATCTGCCGGCTCTCGACAATGACGATCTGCGCCGTGGACAACCCACGAATCACAAGGTTTTCGGCGAAGCGATGGCCATCCTGGCCGGGGACTCGCTGCTGACACTGGCCTTCCAGGTGCTAGGTTCGCTACAGCATGTCAGTGCGGAAGTGCGCAGTCAGCTGGTGGTGGAGCTAGCCTCGGCCAGCGGTACGGTACGCGGGATGATTGGCGGCCAGGTACACGATATCGAGGGCGAAGGCATGCAGCCGAATGCGGCGTTGCTCGAGAAAATCCATCGCGCCAAGACCGGCGCGCTGCTCCGGGCCAGCGTCCGCATGGGGGCGATCTACGCCGGTGCGAACGCCGAGCAATTGGCAGCTCTTAGTGAATACGGTGAACATACCGGACTCGCATTCCAGATTGTCGATGACATCCTCGACATTGAAGAATCGAGCGAAGCGCTCGGCAAGACAGCGGGTAAGGATCTTTACCAGCAAAAGATCACCTTCCCTGCCGTTTATGGACTTGCCGAGTCGAAGAGAATGGCGGAAGAAGAGCGCCAAAAGGCCCACGCGGCCCTTGCTCCTTTCGGCGACCGTGCCACCCGTCTGATCGAGATCGCCGATCTCATTGTGGACCGCAAGTCTTGAAGCAGCGGCTCGACCAGATGCTGGTGGAGCGCGGACTGGTTTCCACCCGCGAGAAAGCCAAGGCGCTGATCCTCGCGGGCAAGGTACTCGTCAATGGACAAAAGATTGACAAGGCCGGCGCCGGTGTTGTACCGGAGTCGGCTATTGATCTTCTGGAGCAACTCCGCTATGTCAGCCGTGGAGGACTCAAGCTGGAAGGCGCGCTGCGCGACTTTGCAATCGACCCAACGGGCCGCATCGCAATCGACATCGGCACCTCAACGGGTGGCTTTACCGATTGCCTGCTCCAGCACGGCGCCACACGAGTCCATTGTGTCGATGTCGGCGCGACGCAAATCGATTGGAAGCTCAAGACCGATCCCCGCGTAGTTCTCCACGAACACCAGAATGCGCGGCTGATCGAGCCTTCCGTCATTGGCGAACTCGCGAGTCTGCTGGTCTGCGATGTGAGTTTTATTAGCGTCACGCTGTTGCTCGACCGCTTCCCTGCCCTGCTCGAGCCCGCAGGAGAAATGGTCATCCTCGTCAAGCCGCAGTTTGAGGTGGGCAGAGCCGATGTCGGCAAGGGGGGCATTGTGCGCGAAGATAGTCTGCACCAGGCTGCCTGCGACAAGGTAGAATCTGCGTTACGCGCGCTCGGGTATACGACGCGACTGCTCCCCAGTCCGATCCTGGGTGGCAAAGGGAATCGGGAGTTTTTGTTGCATGCCAGACCAAGTCGCTGACATCCAGTCTGTTGGGATCATTTCGAAGCCAAATGTGCCGCGAGCACGCAGTATTGTGCCCGGGCTGGTCGACTGGCTGGCCCAACGCAATATCTCGATCCGGGCAGATGAAGAAACCGCCCACTATGCGCAGCTTCGCGAGTGGGTTCCCAGGGAACGGGTTCCGGTCGACACACAACTCGTCATCGTACTTGGTGGCGACGGCACCCTTTTGAGCGCAGCCCGGGCCATTGGAGGCATGGACATTCCACTGCTCGCGGTGAATCTGGGAGGGCTTGGCTTTCTTACTTCCGTCACGGTCGAGGAACTCTACCCCGAACTCGAACGGACCCTGCAAGGGGAACAACGCATTGGAATGCGCCGGATGCTCCGGGTGGAGATCCACCGTGGTGGTTCTCGTGTATCCTCATACGAGGCGCTCAACGACGCCGTCATCACCAAGACGTCGTTAGCGCGCATGATTGACGTGGCTGTCCATGTAGATTCCCACTTTGTCTCGAGTTACAAAGCGGATGGATTGATTGTTTCGACGCCCACCGGTTCAACTGCGTATTCGCTGAGCGCGGGGGGGCCGATCATCTTTCCTCAAGTGGATGCCATCAGTGTTACCCCTATCTGCCCTCATATGCTGACTCACCGGCCCGTGATTGTTCCGGGAGACAGCGTGATCCGGTTGGAGAATCGCGCCATGGATCGCGATGCGTATCTCACAATCGATGGTCAGGTTGGCGAACCGCTGCTGGCTGGGGATGAAGTCCTTTGCGAACGCAGTCCGTTCGCAATTCGTCTGATCCGTCCGCCCAAGATGTTGTTCTTCGATGTACTCCGCGAAAAACTGAAATGGGGCGAACGTTGAAAAAGATATCACTTACATCCTGGATCTTCATTGCGATGGCAACCGGCATCGTACTCGGCATCGCAGTACCGGACTTTGCAAAGGAACTGGCGCCTGTATCGAGCGTCTTCCTCCGGCTGATTAAGAGCATCATCGCTCCGCTTGTCTTTGCCACCCTGGTCTACGGCATCGCTGGCACAGGCAGCGCCAAGACCATGGGCCGCATTGGTCTGAAGTCGATTCTCTATTTTGAGGTGGTAACAACCATCGCGCTGTTCCTCGGGCTGGCCGCAGTGAATCTGGTGAAGCCCGGCATCGGCGTCAATCTCCCGCACGAGACGGCGCAACTTGCCGCCAACAAGGTTACGCTTTCGGGAATGCTCGAGCACACTTTCCCCAGTTCCATCATTGAGGCGATGTCCAAAGGCGAAGTGCTGCAGATCGTCATCTTTGCCTTCATCTTCGGCACGGCCTGCACCACCATCGGCACCAAGGCCAAGAGCGTTGTCGATTGGTGCAAGAGTCTCAGCGACATCATGTTCGAGTACACGAAGTTCATCATGTACTTTGCCCCCTTTGGCGTCGGTGCGGCCATGGCTGTGACCATCGGCAGCAAGGGCATTGGAGTTCTCTTCAACCTGGGACAGTTGATCGCCACCCTCTTCGCGTCCTTGCTGATCTTCGTTGTCGTGGTGCTGGGAGCGGTGATGGTGATCTTCAAGATCCCGATGCGGCGCTTTATCCAGGCCGTCAAAGATCCCTATATTCTGGCCTTCTCAACCGCTTCAAGCGAAGCCGCCCTGCCGCAGGCCATGGAGAATATGGAGCGGTTCGGTGTTCCGAAACATATCGTCAGTTTCGTTCTGCCCACCGGCTATAGCTTCAATCTCGACGGCTCCACGCTCTACCTCAGCCTCGCTAGCGTCTTCATCGCGCAGGCAGCCGGCGTCGAGATGAGCTTTGGCACACAGCTCATGATGATGCTCACCCTGATGCTCACTTCCAAGGGCGTAGCCGCCGTGCCACGGGCCTCGATGGTGGTGCTCAGCGGTACGCTTGCGACCTTCGACTTACCGCTCGAGGGCGTTGCGCTCGTGATGGGCGTAGACACGATCATGGATATGGCCCGCACCAGCGTGAACCTGCTCGGCAACTGCCTGGCGACGGCAGCAGTCGCCAAATGGGAAGGTGTCGAACTGCCCACCGGCGATCTCGAACCGATCGAAGCCGCCATCGAGGCTCCGGTCTAGCTGGTCATCTGACCAGATTATTACTACCATCCGGTTATGAGCAATCGGGTGGTGACGGCTACGGAATTCAAGGCCAAATGCCTGGCCTTACTCGACGAAGTGAACGAGACCGGGGAGACGCTGACGGTCACCAAGCGGGGGAAGGCGGTTGCGACCATACAGGGTGCAAGCGCCAGGCCCTTCCAATCCTTGAAGGGCGTACTCGTGGGCAAGGTGAAGATCGTAGGAGATCTGGAAGACTACAGTGTCACCAATGATTGGAATTGCACCAAGGACAGTCTTGATGACTCCCAGTGACCATGCAGATCCTCCTCGACACCAATGTCCTCCTGCGGCACATGATCCAGCCTGGAAAGCTTTCGCGGGACCAAACGAAGATCCTCGACCAGGCCGATGCGTCTGGCCTCGATCTCGGAATCAGCGTCGCAACGCTCACGGAGATTGCGATCCTCTGTTCTGAGGGAGCTTGCAGCACGGAGGCGAATCTGGATCAGATCTTCGAGAGCCTCCAACAGAACAATCGGATCCGGCTATACCCTCTCACCTACGAGATCGCGAGAGAAGTAGCAGCGCTGAAGCCTATCCTGATTGATCCCTCCGACTGCATCATCGCCGCCACAGCCCGAGTCCAGGTCTCCGCCTGCTCACCTCGGATCAACGCATCATTTCCTCCAACGTCGTCTCCACAATCGAATGACAAAGCAAAAAGGCCGCCCGGTGATGGGCGGCCTTTCCAATCCAAATGCGTAAGCTCGTCTAGAAGACGAAGCGTGCGCCCACTTGCGCGCGGCGTGCATTGGTTCCGTCCGGGAAGCCCTGCGAGGCGCTGCCCGTTCCGAAGCCAACGGCAGGCACCAGTTGCAACGAGTTCGTTGCTGCCGTGTACTGCTGCGTACGGATGCTGGTGTCGTACTGTGAATTCGTCACGTTAAACGCTTCAAAGTAAAGGAAGAGGCGCTTGTGATCCGTAAAGGCAAAAGCCTTCGACAATCGAATGTCTGCGCGGCGAACCGGGTCCACCTGCAGGCCATTGATGGGAACAAAGGGTACACGGTTGGAACCGCCCAACCCATTCAGCGAACTGTTAAAGAGCGCACCGGTAAAGGCCGCGCCACTCACGGAAACAGTCGCCTGCGCGGGTTGCCCCGTCTGCAGCGTTGTAATCTGCGACAACTGCCATCCGGCAAGCACGTACTTCACGAACGACTTATCGGAGTGGAGTCCCCATTGCGGTTCCCACAGGAAGTTGATCGACGCGCGGTGGCGCGTATCAATTGCGGAAGAACCCTTCTCTGCAGAATAGTTGCCATTCGAGTAAGAGGTGGGGCCGCCGGAGAAGAAGATCGTGTTGTTGCCACCACCTGCGAACAGGTCGATCGCATGCGACCAGGTGTAGGAAACTCCGGCCTGGAAGCCGCGCGCCATCCGACGATTCACCTGAACGGCGAGACCGTCATAGTAAGACAGACCACCATTCTCAATCTGGTTGATGCGCTGGTAGCGCGGGTCCGGACGCGGTCCCCGATAGGTATCGGTAGTGTAGGTACCAGTCACGGCACGATTCGTATCGAGAATCGAGTAGGTCACAGGTGCGCCAATCGGGCCGGCATTCAGGTCACGAACCGTATAGAGACGAACGCCACGGCTCCAGAGATAGGAGACCGTCATGCTCATCTGATTCGAAAGCTTCTGCTCGATCCCGAAATTCGCCTGGTGCGTATACGGATTCCGCAGGTTGCGATCAGCCAGCGACAGGCTGGTGGTTCCCGGAGGCGGCGTGCGGTCGAGGCTCGCCAGATTGTTCGGGAAGACCGGGCCCAGCGCCTTATCGGCAGCCGTCGTAGCCTGCAGCGTCAGGTACCGCTGGTAGACGTTGTTGTTGATGAACAGTGTGTTAATCAGGCCGGTCTGATAGCGCGAGAAGAAGATGCCGTACCCCGCACGCACGACCGTCTTGCCCCCAAACATCGAGTAAGCAGCGCCCAGGCGCGGCGAGAAGTTCTTCTTCGGCGAAGGAATCTTGCCGGTCTGGTCATAGTCCGGATTGGTGATGGAAGGCTGCGGGATGAACGCATAGTCCCAACGGACGCCGTAGTTGAGGATGAGCTTCGGTGTCACACGGTATTGGTCCTGTGCAAACCAGGAGAGGTCCTTCACCGTGATGTCGACAATCGGATTGCCAAAGGCCTGGGCATAGGTGTTCCAGTTCTTAGCCTGGAGCGTACCGTTACCGGTAAAGTCGAGAGCGAAGTTCGTAAACGTCGAGTAGTTGTACAGGCCGTACTGCGTGGTCAACTGATTCTGGTAGTCCTGCGTCGAAGCAAAATCAATCCCGAACTTCATGGAGTGCTTGCCCGAGGTCTTCGAGAAGGCGTCGCCGAAGGAGAAACGCTGTTCGGAAGGATTCAAGCGGGGATAAGAGGTGGCATAACCGAGGTTGGAGACGCCATTGATCGTCAAGCCGGCGCGGCCCAGTTCTGGAGTCAGAAACGCGGCGCTAGCATCATCGAACAAGCGATCTTTGAACCAGCCAAAGCGGGCTTCATTCAAACTGGTTGCCGTTGGAATGAAGGTCCAGACCGCGCGGCCGTAACGGGTGCGCACAGTCGAATCCGCATTGTTCCCGATACCGCTGCCAGTGTTTAGAACGGCCTGGGTCTGAATGCCATTCGGAGAAATCCAGTTCACGTAATTCAAGCTGAAGCTGAAGGAATTACGGTCATTGGGGCGGTAATCAATCTTGCCAAGCGCCACTTCGGAATCAGCAGTGCGATTGACCAGACCAAAGTTACGCGTGGTCAGAAAGGTTTTCGCGGCAGCGCACTGGGCAGCAGAAGCGGTGCATTGCGGTTGTCCATTTGCCAGGGTGTCCAGAAAGTTTCCGTTTGCGTCAAACAACGGTGCATTCGTCACACTGGCCAGCAAAGGAAAGCGGCGGCGCGTGGCTTCGAAGTTCAAAAAGTAAAACAGCTTATCCTTCTTGATCGGGCCACCAATGGTGCCGCCAGCCTGATGGCGTACCTCAGGAGGATTAAAGGAAGCGTAGCGATCGCGCGCATTCAGCGTACGATTGCGGAAAAACCAGAAAGCGGTTCCGTGGATCTGGTTGCCACCCGAGCGCGTTACGGTGTTCACCACACCACCCATCGCACGGCCATACTCGGCAGTCATGTTGTTGGAAATCACCTGGAATTCCTGCACCGCATCTTGCGAGATCTGGCTGGAGATACGCGTGCGGCCAGCATTTTCGTTATAGAACTGGTTGGTTGTATCATTGCCGTCCGTTAGAAACGAGTTATGGCCAGATACACCGCGGAAGCTCAGCAAGCCGAAGGTGCCGTCAGGCACAACGGCAGGAGTTAGAAGAACAAAGGAGTCGACACGGCGTCCATTGATCGGAAGGTCTTGGATCTGCTTTGTGTCAACGAGTTGCGACACATCCGTTTTCGCAGACTCCACCAGAGGTACCTCGCTCGTTACATCCACCTGGGCTGCGGCCCCAGCCACAGCTAAGCGAATCGGAAGGTTGAGGGATGCACCTACCGCCAGCGTGATGCCGACTGTAGAATACTCTGCAAATCCAGACTGAGTGACGATCACCTTGTAACCCGTCCCAGGAATCAGGGCCGGAGCGGAGAAGACGCCAGATGCATTTGTCGTGAGTTCACGACGCAAACCGTTTTCGGTATTTTCAACAATGACCTTCGCGCCCGCGATGGCAGCTCCGGAACTGTCTAAAACTATACCGGCAATACTGGCATTACCAGCACTGTTCTGAGCGGAGAGAGAAGCACACGCCCATAAAAATAAAACGAGAATTGGGGTCAGCCTGAAAGCCTTAATCATATTCTGGAGGATAGCGCGGCTGAATGAACTTTGTGTGACAGCACAGACTCACATTTTTTCAAATTTCTTAGCACAATTTCACCGTCTACGCCACAATTTCTCCATGCGCTTTCTGCTTCTGCTACTCACTGGGATCATCGCCGCCTCGTCCCAAACTCGTCCCCTGATCGTGATCTCCATTGATGGCCTGGATCATCGCTACCTTCGCGATGCCGGTCCCCTCGGCCTTAAAATCCCCACATTGCGAAAGATGATGAGCGAAGGCGAACGATCCGAAGGCCTTGTCGGCGCAGTACCAACGGTCACCTGGCCGTCTCACACCACCATGATCACGGGCGTCCCTCCCAGAGTCCACGGGATATTGAACAATCGGCGTCCCGCAAGCGATACCGGCGACTACTACTGGATGGCAGACATGCTCCGCGTGAAAACACTGTGGCATGCGACACGCAAAGCAGGGCTCAAATCCGCGGCGATCACATGGCCAGTCACCGTCAACGCCGATATCGACTTCAACCTCCCCGAATACTTCCGTGGCCGTCAGGGCGGCAGCATGGACTACATTTCGATCTTCGAAAAAGCAACACCCGGCCTCATCGAAGAGATTGAGCGCTTCGATCCCAGCTTCCACCAGGACTGGGTGGATGACCGCACCCGGAAGATCGCGACGGTCTTTCTCCTCAAGAACAAAAAACCTGACCTCCTGCTCCTGCACCTTGTCGATCTCGATGCCGTGGCCCATGAACATGGTCCTTTTGGAAAAGAAGCACACGAGGCCCTCGAACGGATCGACAGCTACCTTGCCGAGATCCTGGCGGTGGTCCCCCGCAACGCCGTCGTCGCTGTTCATGGGGACCATGGCTTTGAACGCATCGATCAGGAACTCAGCATCCCCGCCTTTGCTCGCCAGTTGAACGCGAAGACCAAACTGATCTCAATCGGAGGTCTGCTAGCCAGTTCCGACCAGGCAACAGCAGATGCCATGCGCGCGTCGAAAGAACTGGGCCGTGAAGTTCCGAATCGTGAGTTGCTGCACTTTGCACCGGAGGCGGCAAAGCAAGGCATCGTTGCAGCTTTCGAGCCCAAGCGCCATCAGGCCTTCACCAATACGGCCAGCCAGAGCCTCCACATGCCTCCGCACGAGCGCGGAAATCATGGGTTCTGGCCTGGTCTCGAAGACTATCGCGCCGCATTTCTCCTCTGGGGCGCAGGAATTGACCCCGCCCTGCAACCCGCCGCGCCGATGGAATCTGCGGCCGAACGCTTTGCCGGGATCCTCGGCGTCACGCTCGAACGCTAAACTACGAGTGATGCGTAAACCTTTGATGGCCGCGAACTGGAAAATGTTCAAGACGCCTGCCGACACCACTGCTTTTTTCTCCGCCTTCCTCCCGTTGGTCAAGGATGCCTCGCAAAGCGAGATCGCCGTCTGTGCGCCTTTTATCGACCTTCCCGCCGCGCTCACTGCGGCTGCCGGCTCAAACGTCTCCGTTGGAGCGCAGAATCTGTACTGGGCGAATGAAGGCGCCTTTACCGGCGAAATTTCCGGTCCGATGTTGAAGGCTCTCGGCTGCACCTGGGTGATCGTTGGCCACTCGGAGCGTCGCCAGTACTTTGGCGAGACCGATGAAACCGTTCTGCGCCGCACCAAGGCCGCAATCGCCGCTGGTCTCAAGGTCATCCTCTGCGTCGGCGAGATGCTGGAAGAGCGCGAAGCGAACCAGACCGAAGCCGTACTACACAAGCAATTTGGCGCGGGTGTTGCCGGACTGACGCCGGAAGAGTTCGCCGAAGTCGTCATCGCCTATGAACCGGTCTGGGCGATCGGCACCGGCAAGACGGCCACGCCGGAAATGGCCGCCGATGCCCACAAAACCATTCGCCATCTGGCAGCAGCAGCCTTTGGCGAAGCAGCGGCCGCCAGTCTTCGGATTCTCTATGGCGGGTCCGTCAAGCCGGACAATGTCAGTTCCTTGATGGCTCAGGAAGAGATTGACGGCGCGCTCGTCGGCGGCGCCAGCCTCGACCCGGCCAGCTTCTCAAAGATCGTCAACTTCTAAAGCCGCTTCGCCTTCATGTCGCGGCCATTCTGATGGAGAATCAAGCCGGTCACCTTACCGTTCTCACGAACGAAAGTCAGGGTGGCCGGCATTCTCTTTGGGAAGAAGACATCCTTCTGCTCGGCATAGATCGGCAACTTCCCCTGTCCGGTGGCCTGGGTCATCAACTGGTCGCCCTCGCGGGTCACGACCAGCCGGAACTCCGGGCTCATCTCATAGGTGCCGATATATTCGTCGAGCAGCGCAGAATCGAGCCGGGTCTCAACATGCTGCTTCGGAATCTCCACCGTTTCTCCATAGGCCATCTTCATCAAAGCTGTTTTCAACAAGCCCACTTGCCCATCCTGGAAGTTGCTCAACACGACCACCAGCACGCCGTCGGCAGGCACTCTCTCAATCGAGGTGGAGAAGCCATCAATGCCCCCATTGTGCCCCTGAGTGGTTCTACCCTCAGCCGTATTCACGGTCCAGCCATAGGCATAGCCGTTCTTCTCCACCGTCCACATCCGTGCGGCAGTCTCCGGCTTCAGCAACTTGCCGGCAGCAAGAGCCCGATCCCACAGATATAGGTCGTGCGCCGTCGACAGCAACGCGCCCGCCGCTCCCGGAATCGCCATGTTGATGTAGCCGGCATTGAGGGTAGTGCCGCTATTGCTCAGATACCCATTGGCCCGTCTCGCGATCAGATCGGTATTGCTGTCCGCCCGCGTGTCGCTCATGCCCGCAGGAAGGAAGATCGACTCGCGCACATAGTCTTCCCAGTTCTTTCCACTCGCCTTCTCGATGATCTTTCCGAGAATGAGGTATCCAGTGTTTGAGTATTGGTACTTCGTCCCGGGATCAAAATCCAGCGGCTTCTCCCAGACCACTTTCACCTGCTCGTCATAGCGGGAAGGCTTGGCCTGGATGTTGCGGTATTCCGGAAAGCTTGTAAAGTTCGGAATGCCAGAGGTATGGGTCAGCAGTTGGTGCAGGGTCACGGGCTTCCAAGCCTCGGGACAGGCGGGCAGATAGGCGCAGGCCTTGTCGCTCACCTTCAGCTTGCCGGCTTCTTCCAGTTGCAAGATGGCAGTGGCGGCAAACTGTTTTGTGATGCTGCCCAGGCGCAATTTCGTATCCACCGCATTCGGCAGATTCCACTCATAGTTCGCCATGCCGTAGGCCTTCTCAAAAACCGGCTTGCCACCTTTGGCCACCAGCACACTGCCACTGAAGAAGCCCTGCTTCGCATAAGCCGACACCAACTCGTCGAACTTCGCTTTTGATTCTTGCGCGAAGCTCGCAACCGCAAAAACCAGGATCAGAATCGTTTGACGGATACCCAGATGCTCCATATTGCTCCCAGGGCAACGATGGCCCACAAGATTCTACGCAACCAGAGTGCCGGAATGTTCCTCAAAAAAGAAGCGGCCAGCAGACAAAGCGTCCCTTGCGCAACCAGATTGCCCACGCCGAGCGAAACCGCTCCCGTACCCGCGGGCCGCGCCAATACAGCCAAGGCGGCTCCTTCGATAGCCCCGATCACCGCAGCCACCACCCACTTTGCGCCGGCATCCGGGAAGAACAAGCGCTCAAGCGCCAGATAGCTCAGCCCCAAGGCCGTAGCCAGTTCAAAGAAGCCTGGAGGCGCATAGAACTTGTCCGGCAGGACAACAAAGAATGCGGCACAAGCCGTTAGCAAATACGCGGAGGGCATCGCCACCCATCCGATCAGCAACACAAGAGCCACCAGAATCGGTTGATACCCGATCTGGGCAAAACCCATCCGGAAGCCGCGCCACCAGGTTTCAAGCGGCGCTTCCTGATGAAAATCGATTCGCTCGGTCTCAAAGGATTGGTCGAAGACTCCCTGCCGCATCACCCCGCCGCGCACCAGCTTCATCATATGGACATGATTGGGAACCGTCACCCGCGCCAGATGGACAGTCGCCTCCACTTTCTCACCCACCGCGGCATCAAAAACAAATTCCATCTCGCAGGCCAAGTCCTCCCCAAGAGGAGCACAGACATTTGAGACCTGCCGCGCCCCGGCAAACTGGATCGCCGCCCCGATCTTTTCGGCGGAAACCTGTTCCACCTCATAGCGCGGCAGCTTCACGGTGAGATGAAGCTTGTTTCCGTCCCAGGAGCCTTCGCTCGTACTGACGCTAATAAAATGGCCCCAGGCCAGAGAAGTCAAAAACAGACTAAAGATCAGGCGCGACAGACTCGGTCTCCTCATTCATTTCCAAACGTCGATAAATCACCCGTGCCGCCGCCATGGTTGGAATGGACAGGAACATTCCCGGCACCCCCGCCACCATCTCCCCACCGATCACGCCGGCCAGCACCGCCAAGGGATGCAGTTCCACTCCGCTCGACATCAGATAGGGAGTCACCACATAGTCCTGGATCAAGCGAAACACCAGATAGAACGCCACCATCCAACCCCAATCCGGATAGCCGCTCACCGTCGCGATCACCAGGCTCAGGAAGGCCGCCGTGATCCAGCCCAGCACAGGAATGATCTCAAACAAGGCCGCCATTGTCGCCAAAAGCATCGCGTAAGGAACGCCCATCAACTGGTAGAACACCGCATACACCAGGAAGACACTGAGGCTCAGCAGAAGCACGGCGCGGATATACTTACTCAGCACATCGTGTAAGTCTTCCATGAGGATGCTGAGCTTCTGCCCCAAACCAAAGTCCGAGGCAAAGCCGATCGCGTGCTGTTTCAAGCTGGTTCCGTCTTTCAGAAAGTACAAAGTGAAGATCGGCACAACCAAAGCCAATCCAGCGCTGCCCAGGCTCCCCAGAATCGTCGTCACCGCTTTCTGTGCAAACTCAAGACCAAAGGATAAGATGTCATTCCGAAAGGGCTCTAACTGCGGCGGAAGCGGAATCTGCAGTCCTCCTGGCGACCGGGAAATTTCTGGAAATTTCGTAATCAGCACTGCCGCCTGCGCCGCCACCGATCGGGCTAGCATGGCTAGTGCCGAGCCTGCAATCGTGAGCACGATCAGATAGATCACCACGATCGCCCAGTTGCGCGAGATCGACTTCGGCGCAAGCCCCTGCAAATAGAGAATCAGCGGCTCAATCGTATAGGCGAGAAATAAGCTGACCAACAGCAGGAAGCATAGTTCCCTCAGATTCCAGACCAGCCACACCGCAATTGCGAAAAGAAGCGCCGTCCACAAAACCCTGACAGTAGGGCGATCAACGAGCGTCATAGGTATTCTCATCTTATAGTTGAAGCAGCAGCATGCCAGAACGTTTGCGGGAATTCCTCACAGAACTCAAAATACTTGAGGAAAAGATTCGCCTCGGGGGCGGAATCGAGAAGATCGCGAAGCAACACGCGCAAGGCAAACTGACGGCGCGGGAGCGGGTGGCTCGCTTGCTCGATCCGGATTCGCCCTTCTTTGAGACCGGGCTCCTCATCGCCTGGGACCGTCACAACGGACAGGCCCCCGCCGCGGGTGTGGTCACCGGCATCGGACGCATCGAAGGCCGCAACGCCGTTGTCGTCGCCAACGACGCAACCGTCAAGGCCGGCGCCTGGTGGCCCGAAACCATCTCGAAGATCCTCCGCGCCCAAGAGATCGCCATGCGCGAGAAGCTGCCCATCGTCTATCTGGTGGACAGCGCGGGCGTCAACCTTCCCTTGCAGGACTCGATCTTTCCTGGCCAATATGGGGCCGCACGCATCTTCCACTATTGCTCGCAGATGCGGCGCAATCTGCAGATCCCGCAGTTTGCCGCCGTCATGGGCATGTGCATTGCCGGGGGCGCCTACCTCCCTGCCCTCAGCGATCTCATCGTGATGGTGGACGGCACCAGCTTTATGGGCCTTGGCGGGCCGAATCTGGTGAAGGGCGCGACAGGCGAATCGACGTCCGCAGCAGAGCTCGGCGGTGCAGCGATGCACACGGCAGTGAGCGGGGTCGCACACTATCGCGCAGCCAACGATGAGGCGTGTCTGGAGATTCTGCGGGCCCGCTTTCGTGAGTTGCCCGCCGTCCAGCGGCCCCATTTCAATAGTCAGCCTCCTGCGGCGCCCAGCGAAGGTCTGTACGACATCCTGCCCGACGACCATCGCCAACCCTACGACACCACCGAAGTCCTCACGCGCATTGTCGATGCGGGCTCTCTCGATGAGTTCCAGCCGGACCATGCGCCCGAGCTGATCTGCGCGCGCGCCCGCATCCACGGGCGTCCGGTCGCCATTCTGGCCAATCGCCGTGGCTTTTTGAAGACCGCAAGCGGCCCGCGCATCGGGGGCATCATCTATACAGAATCGGCACGCAAGGCGGCCTACTTTGTCGAAACCGCCCAGCGCCACAAGCTGCCCCTACTCTACTTGCAGGACGTCTCTGGCTTCATGGTGGGCAAGCAGGCCGAGGAGTCTGGCATCATCCGAGCCGGTGCGGAAATGGTCGAAACAATGTCCTGCGCCACGGTCCCCAAGATCGTGCTGACGCTGAATCATTCTTCGGGCGCCGGCTATTACGCGATGGCCGGGCAAGGCTTTGATCCCGACTTCGCCCTCGCCTGGCCCACCGCCCGCATTGGCGTGATGGAGGGCGAGTCTGCGGTGCAAGCGATCCATGGCCCCGAACTCGAACGGCTCAGACAGGCAGGCAAAGCAGTCCCCCCTGAATTGGAGGCGCAAATGGCACAAACCCGCAGCGACTATGAGCGCTGGCTCGATTCCCGCTACGCCGCGGCCCGCGGTCATGTCGATGCGATCATCGATCCGGCAGCAACCCGTTCTACTCTTGACTACCTCTATGAGGTCTGCCAGCGATGATCCGCATCGGCTGTGGACAAGGCTTCTGGGGCGATTCGGCGGAAGCCCCGGTCCGGCTGGTGGAAGACGGTCCGCTCGACTATCTGGTTCTCGACTATCTGGCAGAGGTCACGATGTCGATCCTCCAGAAGCAGAAGAAAGAGAACCCCGCCTTCGGTTACGCGCGCGACTTCCCGCCTCTCATCGAACGCATCGCCGCCACCATCCAAACGAAGGGCATTCGGGTGATCGCCAACGCAGGCGGCGTCAACCCCAAAGCCTGCGCCGAAGAGATTCGCCGCCGCTGTCCGCAGCTCAAGGTTGCCGTGGTTCTGGGCGACGACATCCTCAGCGATCTTCCCAGTCTGATCGCCGGCGGACACCCGCTACTGAATATGGACACGGGTGAGCCGCTGGCCTCTGTTCTCGATCAGGTGCTCAGCGCGAATGCCTATCTTGGCGCCTATCCACTCGCCGAAGCGCTCGCAAGTGGTGTAGATGTTGTCGTTAGTGGCCGCTGCGCGGACGCCGCGCTCGTGCTGGCTCCGATGCTGCACGCCTACCATTGGCCCGATACCAATTGGCCTCGCCTCTCGGCCGGAATCGTCGCCGGTCACATTGTCGAATGCGGCGCCCAATGCACGGGTGGCAACTGCCTCGCCGATTGGCAAAGCATTCCGGATCTGGCAAACATCGGCTATCCCATCGTCGAGGCGCACAGCAATGGCCACATGGTCATCACGAAGCACGAAGGCTCCGGCGGCCGCGTCTCGCTGGCCAGCGTCAAGGAGCAACTGGTCTATGAGGTCGGAGACCCAAGTGCCTATTACACTCCCGACGTCATTGCCGACTTCACCACCGTTCAACTCCACGACGACGGCCCCAATCGGGTTGCTGTATCCGGCGCCTCAGCACACGGCCGCCCCACGCATCTCAAGGCGAGCATCGCCTACCACTGGGGCTTCAAAGCAGCGGGCACTCTCACCTACGGCCCCCCGCAAGCGGCTTTGAAAGCAAGAACGGCGGCGGAGATTGTTAATACGCGTTGCCGCAATCTCGGGCTCAGCTTCGACAAGCAAGTCACCGAAGTCTTTGGCGATGATTGGGCGATGTTGCGCATGGCTGTCCGCGATCGATCGAAAGCGAACGTCGACCGCTGGACTCGCGAAATGATTCCCCTCGTCCTCAACGGTCCTCCCGGAGCCACCGGCTATGGCGATGGCCGTCCCAAGGTCCATCAGGTGGTCGCCTATTGGCCCGCGCTACTCCCGAGAGAAAAGGTCACTCCCCGCATTGAGGTATTGGCATGAAGATTCCGCTTGGCAACATCGCACACGCCCGTTCCGGCGACAAAGGCAATCTGGTCAACATCGGCGTGATCGCCTATGACGCCAAGGATTGGCCCACGCTGCTCCGCGAAGTCACGGCAGAACGGGTGAAAGCTCATTTCGCCGATCGCATCGAAGGCACCGTCACCCGCTACGAGCTCCCCAACATCCACGCGCTCAATTTTGTCTGTACAGAAGCGCTCCAGGGCGGCGGCACACTCAGCCTGCTTTCCGACGCCCAGGGGAAGTCTTTCGGCGGCGGCATCCTATCCCTCGAACTTACGCCTTAGTTCTCACAATTTACTTGAAACTGGTTGCAAGCTCAGATAAGCTCATCCAACCATGCGATTCTTGACCCTGCTGGTCTTATTAACGAATCTCAGTATCTTATATTCCCAGACGATCTCCGGATCGATTTCCGGCAGCGTCGTCGACTCTTCCGGCAACGTTATTCCCGCCGCGCCGGTCCGGCTGCTCAGTGAGCGCACCGGCGAGGAAAGAACCGCCAACACAAACGAGAGTGGCGACTTCATGTTTCCGGCGCTGCAGCCCGGCTCCTATACCGTCATCGTCGAAGTCAGCGGCTTTCGCCCCTTTCGCAAGACCGGCAATGCCCTCAGCGCCGCACAGCGCTTGAGTGTCGGCAGCCTGGCCCTCGCCATCGGAAGTGTTTCTGAATCGGTGACCGTCGCCGCGCAAAGCGTCACCGTCCAAACCGGCTCGACAGAACACTCCGCGCTCATCGGCGAGCGCCAACTGGAACAGATCTCCATCCGCGGCCGCGATGTCGTCTCGATGCTACGCATTCTGCCGGGCGTCTCGCAAACCGTCGATACCGAGTTTCTCGGCGGCAGCTTCGGCACACAGTCGCCCAATATCCAGGGCACGCGCAGCAACTGGAACAGCCTGCAAGTCGACGGAGTCACCGGCAATGACCTGGGAAGTCCCGGCACCTTTTCGAGCCCGATCAACATGGACGCGATCGGCGAGGTGAAGGTACTCATGAATAACTACCAGGCCGAGTATGGCCGCAACGGAGCCAGCTCCATCAACGTAGTGACCAAGTCTGGATCTCGCGAGTATCATGGCACTGCTTACTGGTACAAACGCCACGAAAGCTGGAACGCGAACAACTTCTTCAACAACCGGACCGGCGTGCCGCTGCCCATCTATCGCTACAGCACCTTGGGCGCCACCCTCGGTGGTCCGGTGCCCCTGGGTAAAGTGTGGAACGGCAGCAAGGAGAAACTGTTCTTCTTCTACTCCTTCGAGAAGTCGGCAGTGAAGAATCCGCAGGCCGTCCGCCAGGTGACCGTGCCCACGGCCCTTGAGCGCGCCGGCGACTTCTCGCAGACCGTCGATCTGACCAACAAGCAGATCATCATCCGCGACCCGCTCACCAACGCAGCCTTCCCCGGCAACGTCATCCCCGCCAATCGCCTCGACAAGAACGGTCAGGCGATGTTGAACATCTTTCCTCTTCCCAACCAACTGAACCGCGCTGTCACCCAGGGCAACTTCAACTACCAGTTTCAGGAAGCCGTCGACCAGCCGCGAAACCAGCACCTCTTCCGCATCGACATTCGCCCCACCGCAAAGGACAGTCTCAACGTCCGAGGCTCCACCTGGTATGCCGACTCGCTCGGCTATGCTGTCGCTGCCGGTTCGTCCAACTGGGGACTCATCCGCCAGCATTACACCTTCACCGACAACGGCATCGTCCTCAACTGGGCTCGCATCCTGACGCCGCGCATGGTCAACGAATTCACTGGCGGCGTGCGGCATTCCGTCGAGAAGGGGCCTCCGGAGAGCGATGAGCAATTGAAGAATATTCTGCGCAAGGATCGCGGACTCGGCAGCCTCGGGCAGTTCTATCCTGGCAATAATCCCTTCGGAATCATTCCGCAGGCTTCCTATGGCGGAGTCACCAATGCCGCGGCCATCACCTATGACGGCCGCTTCCCGCTGCGCGGCGCCGACACCGCGATCAACTTCAGTAACAACCTCACCTATACGATTGCCGGTCACACGCTCAAAGCGGGCATTGCGTTCGAGCGCATCCGCAACTATGAAGGAGAGCAAGGCACCTACGGCGGCAGCTTCGCCTTTGCCCGCGACGTCAACAATCCCTTCGACAGCAATTACGCCTATTCGAACGCCGTGCTCGGCAACTTCCAGTCCTATCAGGAATCCGCATTTCGCCCCTCAAACGAGGGCCGCAAGACAACAATGGGCTGGTTCCTCCAGGACACCTGGAAGGTCACGCGCAAACTCACTCTCGACTACGGCATGCGCTTCGTCTGGTTCAACCAGTGGTACCACTCGCGGCAAACCGCTTCCGCCTGGGACTTCGGACACTATGACCGGAAGGCAATCCCTGCCCTGTACTCGCCCATCCTCACAGACCAGGGCCGCCGCGCGGTCAATCCTCTCAATGGCGACATTCTGCCCGCCGTCTACATCGGCGCCTTCGTCCCTAATTCCGGCAATCCCTTCAACGGCGCGGTCACCGCAACCGATCCCAATTATCCGCGTGGCTTCCGCGACCAGGCGCCCGTGCAGTTTGAACCTCGCTTCGGCATTGCCTATGATCCCTTCGGCGACGGCCGCACCGCCATCCGCACCGGTTTTGGCATCTTCCACAACACCGTCTCGCCCGGCGTTCGCGACTTCTCGCAGAACCCGCCCACCCAGCAAACGCCGCAGGTCTACTATGGCAACCTCTCGACTTACCTGAACTCCACTGGAGTCCTCTTCCCCAACAACGTCGTCACCTTTGAGAAACGGGCCATCACGCCCTCAATGATGAACTTCACCTTTGGCATCCAGCGCGACGTCGGGCGCGGCACCGTGGTGGAACTCTCCTATGTCGGCAACGTCGGCCGCCACCTGCAGATGAACCGGAATCTGAATCTCGTTCCCTACGGCGCGCGCTATCTCCCCCAGAACGCCGACCCGGCCAATCCGTCTACACCCCTACCGGATAACTTCTTCCGCCCCTATCCCGGCTGGGGCAACATCAACTACAACGACTTCTCCGGCAACTCGAACTACAACGCGTTCCAAACCACCGTCAATCGCCGCTTTGCAAAAGGCCTCTCGATCAGCGTCGCCTACACGTATTCGAAGGCCATGGGTTACGCCGATTCGGACGGTGATACGGTTGCCACCTATCGGCCCTTACGCGTCTGGAACTACGGCAAGCTGGGCTACGACCAAACCCACATGTTCGTCACCAATTACATCTGGGATCTGCCACGTGGCAGCCGCATCCTGCCCAATCGCGTCGGGCGCCTGGTTCTCGACAAGTGGCAGGTGTCGGGCATCTCCACCTTTGCCAGTGGCCAACCCTCGGGAGTCACTTTCACCACAGTCGATACGGTTGATCTGAGCGGTGGCGGCGACGGCACCCGCATCAACGTCACCGGCAAAGCGCCCTACGGCTATGGCGACCGCAGCTTCTCCCAGTTCTTCAACACCAACGTCTTTGCCCGGCCCGCCAAGGGGGACCCCGGGAATGCGCCGAAGGACGTCTTCCGCCTGCCGGGCACAAACAACTGGGACATCAGCTTCTTCAAGTTCATCCCTCTCTTTAGCGAAAGAAAAAGCCTGCAACTGCGCTGGGAAATGTACAACGCCTTCAACCACACCCAATTCAACGCGGTGGACTCTGTCGCTCGCTTTGATGCGAGTGGCAATCAGGTCAACGCCCGTTTCGGGTCAGTCATCGGCGCGCGCAATCCGAGGCGGATGCAGGCTTCTCTTCGTTTTCGCTTTTAGAGCTTAGCTGGCCTTCTGCTTCAGAACATCAACCAGTTCCTGGACCGCGGCAGCGCTGCGGTTCAGTTCCTTCTGTTCTGCGCCCGACAAGCTGATCTCATAGATCTTCTCGATGCCGTTCGCACCCAGTTTGCAAGGCACGCCGACAAAGAGACCGTTGATGCCGTACTCGCCTTCAAGCAGCGCGGCGCAAGGCAGCACTTTCTTCTTGTCCTTGAGGATGCTCTCCACCATCTCGACCGTACTCGACGACGGCGCATAGAACGCGCTGCCCGTCTTCAGATACTTCACGATCTCGGCGCCACCATCGCGGGTGCGCTGCACAATGGCATCGATGCGATCCTGCGGCAGCAGTTCGGTCAGCGGAATGCCGCTCACGCTCGTCAGGCGCACCAGCGGCACCATCGTGTCGCCATGGCCACCCAGCACCATCGCCGAAACATTCTCCATCGAGACATTCAGTTCGCTGGCAATAAAGGTGCGGTAGCGCGCCGTATCCAGCACACCGGCCATACCGATGACCCGGTTCTTGGGGAACTTCGAGGTGATGTGCGCCGTGTAGCACATGGCATCGAGGGGATTCGTCACCACGACGATGATGGCATTCGGCGAATACTTCACCGCGCCTTCGGTCGCGCTCTTGACGATCTCGTAATTCGCCATCAGCAAGTCATCACGGCTCATGCCGGGCTTGCGCGGGAATCCGGCGGTGATCACCACCACATCGGAGTTCTCGGTCGGGGCGTAATCATTCGCGCCCGTGATCGAGACGTCATAGCCTTCCACCGGGCCGCTTTCCAGCAGATCGAGCGCCTTGCCTTGCGGCACGCCCTCCATCACATCCACCAGGACAACGTCCGCCAATTCCTTGTCAGCGATCCGAAGAGCACACGAGGCGCCCACGTTTCCGGCGCCGACTACAGTTACCTTTTTACGCATTGCTTCCTTTCCATTGCGAGGGTCAAACTAGAGGTGAAACTAAAAGTATATCTGTGCACCCGCTTCCCTTCCGATTCTGTTTTCACCCGCATTACCATTTGGGCCTTGGCGAACACGTCTTCCCCTCGGTGAAGTTCCAGCAGATCCATGCGCGTCTCAAAGCCGAAGGATTACTCGATGCCTCGAACCTCATCGTGCCGCAGCCCGCCACTCGCGAAGACCTCCATCTCGTCCACACTCCCCACTGGACCTCCGCCCTCCTCGACGGCACTATCTCCTACGACGAAGTGCTGCGCCTCGAGATTCCCTATTCGCAACCGATGGTGCGCGGCTTTCTCTATCACACCGGCGGTAGCATTGCCGCGGCGCAAGTGGCGCTCGAAGAAGGTGCGGCATTCAACATCGGAGGTGGCTTCCACCACGCCTGCCCCGATCACGGCGAGGGCTTTTGTGCGATCCATGATGTCGCTATCGCCATTCGCAAACTCCAGGCCTCAGACCGCATCCGCACGGCGATGATCATCGATACCGACGTGCACCAGGGCAACGGCACGGCCACCATCTTTGCCCAGGACCCCAGGGTCTATTCCCTGTCGATCCACCAGTTCCACAACTATCCGCACGAGAAGCCGCCCAGCAGTCTCGACATCCATCTGGAGAATGGCCTCGAAGATCCAAGCTACCTCGCCCAACTGGAGACGGGTCTGCAAACCGCCTTCGCCAGCTTTACGCCCGACCTCATCGCCTACATCGCCGGCAGCGATCCTTATCGCGAAGATAAACTCGGCGGTCTCAATCTCAGCATCGAAGGCATGCGCCGCCGCGATGAACTCGTCTTTGCCGCAGCACACCGCCGCTCCATCCCGGTCTTTGTTACCCTCGCCGGTGGATACGCCCACAAACTCGACGACACGGTCACCTTGCACACCAACACCGCCAAGGCACTCGGGAGTATTCTCCAGCAACACTAAGGTGCTCTCATTGCTCTCATCGTGAGATGACCTTATCTGCGAAGTCCATTTTTACGCTGGCAGTCTTATGGCTTTGTGCCTGCACAGGCAAAGGCCCCGAAAATTCTCCGCGCTACGGCGAGTCCAGTCCTCCACAAGCGGAACCGAATCCGGCTGCGGGAGTCGAGGAGAAGAATGTCGAAGTTGCCGCGGCGGGTATGCCTTATGCACTCCGGCTCACCGCGTCTCTTCTCGATTTCTGCGACGACCGTGGCCTGCACTCCATCGATCTCATTACTCATCTGGAATCGCGCCCGGCACAAGGCTGCCCCAAGATGGCCCCACCCGATGCGGGATGCACTGCACTTCCTGGGCAGGTCAAACTGAGCTCAAAAGCATCAGACGCCAATGACACCCTCAGCTACGCGGGTTTGAGTTATTCCCTCCAGGGACGCATCCTCGACTGTGCGCTCGATGCCAAGCGGCTGGTGGTCGCCACCACCCGCAATGTCGTCGCCATCCTCCCCGATGTCCCCACCCCGGTCACACTGAGTTCCAATGGGGCCGATCGAGTCACCGCGTATGCGGGATGGGTGGCCTATTCCCAACGCAACAAGGTCATGGCGACACAGAAACATTAAGTGCCTACAATGTCACTATGAAACTGCTTGTCCTGACCGCAATGCTCCTCCAGAAAGGGCCTCCCAATCTGTGGCCGGAGATCATGGCCGTCGACGAGTGCCGCAATCATCAGAAGAAGCTTCTCGAGAACGCCTCGCTCCTCGTCTCGCAGTTGGACAAGCCGAAGGACATCAAGGAGTTTCATTGTGTCCCCATCTCCAATACGCGCGTCGGACTCTTCGTCCTCCCCAACCGCCGCGTGATCTGGCTCGAGAATCCCGTCATCATTCGCGGCAACGCACTCCGCATCGACCTCAAAACTTCCAGATCGAAAGCGAAGCTGCCGCCCCGCGACGGCGTCACCTTCGAGAACGACTTTGTGCGCGTCCGCAACATCCCTGCCACCGCCCACACCCAAAATTTAGTCTGGTCCGAAACCGCAAAGACCCTGACGATTTACGACGACAAGGACCCGCAAGCTCCGGCCGTCTTAGTAGAAATCAAAGGTTAAGCATGCCCCTCACGCAGGCCGAAAAAGCAAAGCGATTCCAGGAGCTGCACCAGGCTCCGGGCGCCTTTGTCATCCCGAATCCCTGGGATGCCGGAACCGCGCGCATCCTTGCCAGCCTCGGCTTTGTGGCGCTCACCACCACCAGCGCTGGACTAGCCTTTGCACTCGGCAAGCGGGACGGCGCGGCCACCCGTGAGGAAACGCTGGCAAACGCCAAGTCAATTGTCGAAGCCTGTGAGCTACCAGTGGCGGCAGATCTTGAAAACGGTTTCGGCCCCAGACCCGAAGACGTCGCGCAAACCATCCACATGGCCGCCGAGATGGGGCTGGTGGGCGCCTCGATTGAAGATGCCAGCGGCAATCCGCAATCGCCCATCTACAGCTTCAATCAAGCCCTCGAGCGCATTGAGGCTGCCGTCGAAGCCGCACGCGCCCTGCCCTTCCCCTTCATGCTGGTGGGCCGGGCTGAAAATTATCTGCACGGCTGTCCGGACCTGGATGACACCATCCGCCGCCTCCAGGCCTTTGCCGCCGCTGGCGTCGATTGCCTCTATGCCCCAGGGCTCCCCAGCGCCGCCGACATCCGCACCGTTTGTGCGTCCGTCCACAAACCGGTGAACGTCGTCGCCGGGTTCAAGGGAGAATCGCTGTCCGTTCCCGAACTGGCCGCCCTCGGCGTAAAGCGCATCAGCCTCGGCTCGTCACTGAACCGGACCGCCTTGGGCGCTTTTGTCCGCGCAGCCATTGAAGTGCGCGACCAGGGCAGCTTCCGTTTCGCCCAGGACGCCCTTCCCTACGCCGAAGCCAACGCCTTCATGCCGCCACATTGAGCGCAAACGGATGGAACTTGCCGAAACACTCTCAAATCACGTACAATTAGAGTTTGTGGCAGCACAGCCGCGCGTCCTCGTGCGCTTTCCTTGCTGAGTTCCCACACTTCGACCCTTCGAGAAGGAAGTAGACGCAAGTTATGTATGCAGTGATTGAAACCGCCGGCAAGCAGTTCCGAGTTGCCCCCGGTGAACTAGTCCGTGTGGACACCATCTCCGGCGAGCCCGGAACGGAAGTGGAATTCGGTAAAGTTCTGATGCTCTCGGGTGATTCCGGGATCAAGGCCGGAGCCGACGCTGCTGGTTTGAAAGTGACTGGCGTCATCACCAAGCATGGTCGTGGTGCCAAGGTGATCGTGTTCAAGTTTAAGCGCAAGAAGCAGTACAAGCGCACTCAGGGTCACCGTCAGAATTACACCGAAGTCAAAGTGAACGCGTTCGCGTAAGGAGTTTAGAAAGCAATGGCGAGTAAAAAAGGCGCTGGCAGTACTAGAAACGGGCGCGATTCAAATTCACAACGGCTTGGCGTCAAGAAGTTTGGCGGCGAAGTAGTCACCGGCGGATCGATCATCCTCCGTCAGCGCGGCACCCGCGTCAAGGCTGGCGAAAATGTCGGTGTTGGCAAAGACCACACCCTCTACGCCCGCATCCCTGGCGTTGTTGAATTCCGCGACCGTGGCCGGATGGGCAAGTTTGTCAGCATCAAGGTGCTCGACACTCCCAACACCGCGGAACTCAGCTTAAACTAGTTTTTCGCAACTCCTTCTGGTTCGGCCGCCAGCATTTTGTACTGGCGGCCGTTTCTATTTTCCCCGTCTCGTTCTCTTCTCTATATGCTCCACTCCTCAAAATTCATCGACGAAGCCAAGGTATACGTCAAAGGCGGCGACGGCGGCAATGGCTGCTCGGCCTTCCGGCGTGAGAAGTTCGTCCCTCGTGGCGGCCCCTCCGGCGGCGATGGTGGCCGCGGCGGCGATGTGATCTTCGAGGCCAGCCGGCATTACAACACCCTCTTCCACCTCCGCATGAATCCGGAACACACTGCCGACCGTGGCCGTCACGGCGAAGGTTCGCAGAAGACCGGCCGCAACGGCGATTCCCGCATCGTCAAAGTCCCCATCGGCACCGTCGTTTACGACTGGTATACCGCCGAGCAGATCCACGACTTCACTGAGGACGGCGAACAGTTCGTTGTCGCACGTGGCGGCCGTGGCGGCCGTGGGAATCAGCACTTTGCTACCCCCACCCACCAGGCACCCACCGAACAGGAAGACGGCATCCCCGGCCAGCAGTTCACGCTGCGCCTCGAGATGAAATTGCTCGCTGACGTCGGCCTGGTCGGCTTCCCCAATGCCGGAAAGAGCACTCTCATTTCGCGTCTCTCGGCCGCCAAGCCCGAAATCGCAGCCTACCCCTTCACCACCAAAGAACCGGTGCTCGGCGTCGTCAGCATGGATGAATACGGCACCCAGACCTTCATCATGGCCGACATTCCCGGTCTGATCGAAGGCGCCAGTGAAGGCCACGGACTCGGCATCACCTTCCTCCGCCACGTCGAACGCACCCGCGTGCTGCTCCATCTGATCGATCTGTCCGACTTCAACGAGAACCGTCCAGTCGACGCCTACAACGTCATCCAGAACGAACTCGGCAGCTTCAGCGAAAAACTACTCACCAAGCCGCAGATTGTCGTCGCCACCAAAGTCGATTCCCTCCAGGACCCGACACGCCTTGAAGAGCTCGAAGCCTTCTGCAAGGAGCGCGAGATCCCGCTGCACGTCATTTCCGCAATCACCGGCAAGGGATTGAAGGAACTGAAGGGCGCCACCTGGAAAATGGTCTCGGAAGCCGTTGTCGAACCGGAACCGGAAGACACCGAGAAGTTGACCCGCCGTCAAAAAGACGCCGCTGATCGCCTGCTGAATCTTTAAGCTGGTTGCGTTCGCAGTCCTGAGTGCGTTGCCCGGCGCAGTCTGCGCCGAGGCCCCGTCTGCGATTTCCTTGCTCACCATTCCACGGAAACGAGATCAGCGTCCAGGGAGGCGCTCTCCCATCGGGAAGCTGTAACGATCTCTTGCGCAGGCTGCGCTCAGGACTCTTACACCCTGCAAGTCGCCGATCTTCTCATTTCGAAAAGGGAGCGGATCCTTTCCCAGCTCGGACTGACACGAGGCGGCACAGGCCAGACACTCGATGAGTGGCCAACAGGCCTCGACGACCGGCATGCACAGCTCCTCTGGGCCGGTGATCTCGATGGCGACGGGCAACTCGACCTTCTTCTCGACCTGAGCGATCGCGACATCCTGACCGAACGAACCCTCTTCCTTTCCTCCAGCGCAAAAGCCTCAGGGGAATTCGTCACCACGGTCGCGGTCTTCAGAACCGTCGGCGACTGAAAACGCCTCCGTCACCGCATCAATCGTCTGCGGCGCATTCCCTTCCAGGCGATTGTTCACAAACACATAAGCCGGTTGCTTCAGCCGCTGGGCGCGGGCGATGATCTCCTGCAGCGAATTGCGCACCGACGGAAATTCTTCCTGCACCTCCCGGTAAGGCTCAAATTTCTTCACCGCCTGTTCAAAGGTACGGCCCGGGCGTAACAGGGCCCGTACCACGCTGAAGTCGGCCGTAAAGACATCCTCCACCTTCAATTGCTGCTGGATTTCCGGCATCCGGGTCCAGGCATTCAGCACATGCGCGACATTGTAGGAGCTCAGACAGGCCAGATAGTCGGGCGCGAGGAACTCCGGGTTACGGATCTCAATTGCATAGCGCCAGCCCTCCGGCAACTCGCTCAGAAAACGGTTGATCTGCCGGATGAATGCATCCACGCCAGGCATCACCGCCTTCGACATCGTGCCAAACTCAAAGATCAAAACGCTGACGCGGTCCTTGTAAGGCTCAAGCGAATCGAGAAAGGCCTTCTGCAACAGATCGGCATTCAGGAAGTTCTCGTTCTCATAGCCCGCCCTGGCCCCATAACGGGCATGTGCCGGCCATTGCCGGCAAGTCACTTCCTCGGGAACCTTGAAGGCCCAGCGCAGCCGCGGTTGCGCCGTCTGAAAAAGCTTCTGCCAGAAGGCCTGGGAGGGAAACTGATAGAACGCAAAGTCGCCGCAGACGATCGGAAACACCTCGGCAAACTCGGCAATGCACTGCTCTTCAAACTTCTTGCGCGACAATTTTCCGCGCGTTTTGTAACGTTCTTCGCTGTACACCGATCCCATCCAGCCCTCATATTTCCACGAGCTGGTGCCGACGAAGATCTCCTGCTCGGCCAGTCTACGGAGTTTGTTTCTGAGCCGCGTGCGAATTTGGGGCTCAGGGATTTCAAAGAGGTTGGGGGAAAACATGGACCGCTGTACTATGCAGTTTGACCGATTTTGCAGCGAACCAGTACGTTTTTCTGGAACGACTGCAACATCGACATAATTTTCATCTTAACTCTTTTCTTCTATAGAACTTCCAGCCATTAACTCGGGCAATACAACCACTCCAGCCAGCCCTGAGTACGGCCGATCCAACGATTGTGAACAAGTACATTACAATCAAAAACTTAGAATTAAATATTTGCTTTTGAGATGAAGCACTTTGCGCCAGATCTCACTCCTGATCCTGCGAGGAGAAATCCACAGAAAAGGTCTGGTACGGTAGCAAGGATGCGATGCAAGTCTCTGAACCATTGGGGCTTGCATGATTGGCGCAGCGATGACACAATCTGTTCAACCTTGACACTGTCATACGAACCGAATCGAGAAAGGACATTGTTTCCATGTCAATGATGGAAGAATTTAAGACGTTTGCCGTATCCGGCAATGTAATGGATTTGGCGATAGGTGTTGTGATCGGAGGAGCTTTCGGCAAGATCGTAAACTCGCTGGTCAACGACATCATCATGCCGCCTGTGAGCTTGCTCACTTCGGGAGTTGATTTCAAAAATCTCTTTATCAACTTGAGCGGCAAGGAGATCACGAATCTGGCACAGGCCCAAAAAGATGGCTTGGCCGTTCTGACGTATGGCAATTTTATTCAGACCACAATTGAGTTCCTGATCGTGGCATTCACCATCTTCCTCGTCGTCAAACAGATCAACCGATTCCGCGGCAAGGAAATGACCGAAGCCGGCAAGTAGTAAAACTGATTTTAGTCATGCGAAAATCATATCGGGCGGCCGTGTTCCGTCCGATATTATTTTTGGTATGCTGACATGGTGATTACGCGTCCAGTAGTAACCGTACTCGCAGTGTGTCTTGCAGGGTCGTTCGGTTTGCATGCCAAGCCGGTTGCACCCAAAGCAAAACAGACCGCGGCCAAGGCCAGAACCACGACGAAGTACTCGGCAAGCAGACCTGCAGCCAAAGGGAATGCTTCTGCCAAGCGGGTTGTTACTCCGCGCCTCGCCCCTCCGATGACTCCTGGAGCCGACCGCATCCGGGAAGTACAACAGGCACTCCTTGATCGCGGGTATCTCCGGATCGAACCCAATGGCATCTGGAATGCCGAATCCATCGACGCACTCAAGCGCTTTGAGGCAGACCAGAATGTGAAGGTGGACGGGAAGCTGGATTCTAAAATGCTCATCGCACTCGGGCTTGGCCCGAAGTACGACAGTGACTTAAGCCTTCCGGTTCCTGGAGTTGGTGGCACGGTGGTCGCTGGCGACCACGGGCAGAGCGACCAGCAGCGCGACTAGTCCCTCGCAACAAAACGTCCAAGCGCGTGTAGTCTGGTAGGCGAGGTGTCACCGGAAACATGATCATTGGCGTACCCAAAGAAATCAAGGATCACGAAACCAGAGTTGGCCTTGTGCCAAGCGGTGTTACAGCGCTGGTGGAGCATGGACACCAGGTTCTGATCGAAAGCGGAGCTGGCCTCGGGAGTTCGCTCACCGACGAAGAATATATTGAGGCGGGCGCCACCGTTCTCCCCAAAGCTTCTGAGGTCTGGGCCAAAGCCGAAATTGTCGTCAAGGTGAAAGAACCGCAGCCCAGCGAATGCGAGTACTTCCGTCCTGGCCTTCTCCTCTTCACCTATCTCCACCTAGCCCCCCTCCCGAGCCTCACCAGTAAACTTCTCAAAAGCCGTGTGAATGCGGTAGCCTACGAGACCATTCGCGAAGCGGACGGCTCCCTTCCCCTCCTGACACCGATGAGCGAAGTTGCCGGCAGGATGGGCGTACAGATTGGGGCGCAATACCTCGAAGGGCCCAACGGCGGACGAGGGATTCTGCTCGGAGGAATTCCAGGAGTGGCCCCGGCAAACGTCGTGATCATCGGCGGCGGTGTCGTGGGGCATCATGCGGCCAAGATTGCGGTAGGCCTTGGTGCGCATGTCACCATCATCGACAAGAATCTGAACCGTCTGCGCGAGCTCGACGATATCTATTCCAGCCAGGTGATCACGCTAGCGTCAAATGTCTATACGGTACGCGAGGCACTGCGCACTGCAGACCTGGTGATTGGCGCGGTGCTGGTACCGGGAGCAAGCGCCCCCAAGATTGTCCGGAAGGACATGGTGAGCAAGATGAAGAAAGGTAGCGTCCTGGTGGATGTTGCCATCGATCAGGGGGGCTGCTTTGAGACCAGCCGTCCCACTACTCATACGAAGCCAATTTTTTATGTGGACGGGGTCTTGCACTATTGCGTCACCAATATGCCCGCCGCAGTGCCGCATACCTCTACCTTTGGCCTGACCAACGCCACCATCCCCTATCTGCTCCAGATTGCAGACAAAGGGTTGGAGAAGGCTTGCGCGGATGCGAAGCCCATCGCCGAAGGAGTCAATACCTACCAGGGGTACATCGTGTATCCGGGGGTCGGCGAGTCCCAAGGCCGGGAATGGCGTACCCTCAGTTCTGTGGTTTAAGCGCTAAGGCACACGAATCGTCTTGGTGGCTCCGTAGATTTTCAGCAAAGGGTGGCGGACAAGCGACCGGTACTCGTACTGATGGCCGGGTTGTAGCACCGGCAGAGTTGCTTGGACCAGACCGGGCTGGGTCATCGTCTGTCCGGGAATCGCTTTCCAGGCGCTTGGCCGTTCTGTCAAATCAAAGCCCGTTACGTCTTGGTATTCGAAGGCCACCTCCACCGAAGCGGCACCTCCCAGAAACAGGAGATTCGCCTCGATCAGATTTCCACGGTGCCCCGCCGTCTCAATCCGTGGCGCTTCGAGACCGGGCCGGACATTTTCCAGCTTGATCACCACAGGGTTGGGCCACTGCCGGTTGGTATAGAGCCGTTGGGCCCGCATGGCGCGGAGGATCAGCGTTTCACCTTCCTGGCGGAACGTGGATTTTGGAATCACATTGGGCTGGTATTCCAACACCTCATCGTTCTGTCCCAGAACGCTGATTCGTGTTTCCGGGGTCGAACGAATGCTCTTCAGGGAAATCTCTTTCCATTCGCCGAGCTTCCAGCGCTCCGTCTGCTTCACAATGACGTAGACCGTATTCGAATCCTTCTTCCGCGTGAACCAGTAGTCGTTCTCATTGGTCACAACCCAGGGACGTACTCCACGAATGCACTCTTCATTGACAAACATCCAGAGACCGATCTCTTCCAGCCGTTGGCGTTGTTCGATCGGAATTTCGCCGTCTCCGTTAGGACCGATATTCAGCAGCAGGTTTCCTCCCTTGGCACGCACCTCGATCAGCGTCGAGATGAGTTCCGTACCGCTTTTGTAGTTTTCATTTGTTGGCTTGTAAGGCCAGGAGGTCCCCATCGTCAAGTTGCTCTCCCAGGCGCCATCGAGCGGCACACCGGGAACAAATTGCTCCGGTGTGGCAATGCCTCCTCGCGTCACCACAATCTTTGGGTTGAGATCCCAGGCGAGTTCGCGCAGACCCTTCGCAGGACCATCGATAAAGAGGGTATCAATCGTTCCATATCTGGTGAGCAGTTCGCGCACCTGGGCCAGGTCGTGCTGCATCAGACCAGGATTGTTGCCCGGCTCCACGGCAGGAATGTTGCGCTGGAGTTGCTTGCCGTTCTGGAGCAACCACCAAAAATCATCCGGCGAAAAGTAGAGGCCGGGCGAAATCCCTGCCGCGCGAAAAGCACTCATCAGTTCTCCCGTGATGTCGCGGCCCAGTGGTGTCTTCATGATGTTGAAGGGAGTGGTCGCCGTATCGAACATCGCGAACCCGTTGTGGTGCTTCGCCGTGAAGACCATATACTTCATTCCGGCGATGCGGGCCAGGCGGGCCCAGTCTTGCGGATTGAACTTGTAGGGATTGAAGGTCTTGGGGAGTTCATTCACATAGCGGCGATTGAAGTCGTCGCTCGCCCCCACCATCGAGTGGCTGATCTCGGAGCCAAGCTGCGAATCAAGGGACCAATGAATGAACAGACCGAAGCCGAGATCGCGGAACCATTCCAGCCGCTCCGCCTGATTTCTGGAGCCGAGCACCGGGTCTACTCCCTGCCCCAGGAGAGAGGAGAAGAAGCACAAGAAAAGTAATAATCGAAACATATTTCTCAATGTGGGCGTCCTTGACATTAACCTAGATTCCAGCCACGATTAGGGCTGACAGGAGTGTATCGGAATGAAGAGAATCATCCTAGCAGCCATTGGAACTTTGATCAGTCTCACTCCGGGTTTGGCGCAATCGGTCATCTCCGCCAAAGCGGGTGTCATCCATTACGTCGAAGGCGACGTGAATGTGGACGACACAAAGCTGGTGATGCAGACCAGCAAGTTTCCCGATTTGAAAAATCATTCCGTCTTGCGCACCGCCGAAGGCCGTGTTGAGATTTTGTTGTCTCCCGGTAGCTTCCTGCGCTTGAGCGATAGCAGTGCTGTCCGGATGGAATCGAATTCCCTGGCGGCGACGAAGCTCTCGCTGCTGGAAGGCACCGCACTTGTCGAGGTGGCAGAAATCGCCAAAGACACTTCGCTGGAACTGGTGATGGGCGATAGTACGATCACCATCCGCAAGGCAGGCCTCTACCGCCTTGAAATGAATCCACCCGCAGTGAAGGTTTATAACGGCGAAGTTGCCGTCAACAGCCGGAACGAATTGCAACGGGTGACCGAAGGCAAGATGCTCGCACTCAGCGGTGAGATGCAGATCGCCAAGTTTGATAAGAAGCAAAATACCGATGAACTCGTGCAGTGGGCCGATCGCCGCTCCGCCACCATGGCGATGGCCAATGTTCACTCGGCAAAGTCTCTGGGCAGTAGCTTCTCGAGCGGCTCTTTGAGCGGCTTCAGCCCCGGAATGAGCGGCGGCTGGTTTTACAACTCCTACTTCGGGATGATGACGTTTATTCCATTTGGCCGCAGCGCCATCTCACCCTTTGGCTATGGCTACTACACGCCGGTTACGGTGATCAGCGTGTACCGGCCTGACTATTCGGGCTCTTTAGGTGGGAATTCAGGTGGGAATGGAATTGGCGGTTTTGCCGATCGCCGCTCCGTTGGCTTTGATTCGAACCTCGGATACAACACCTCCTCGATGCGTTCGAGCACCGGTTACACGGGCGGGACAGGTAGCGGGCCGGCCATTTCGGGCGGTGAGCGGGGCGCAGCGGCTGGCGCTGCCGGCGGAGGCGCAGGACGCGCCGCAGGCGGCGGTGGCGGTGCAGCGGCTGCTGGTGGCGGCCGCCGCTAAGCAATTCCAGATCTTTCAAATAAAAAAAGGCGGCCTCAGGGCCGCCTTTCTCTTTTTCCATTTCACTCTTCCTATTCCACCACGCGCAGAATCGGATAGACGTCCTTATCTGTTTCATAGAAAGGACTGCGCTGGTAGAGCCACATCAGTCTCGCTCGTGGGTTCCCGGCCAGAGTAGGATCAGCGGCGAGAGCAGCATCGAAATCCGACTTCAGCTTGGGATTGGCGGCAAAGAGCTTCGCAGCCAGCGGCTCCATGATGTAATCCGCACCGTGCTCCTTCTGCTCAAAGATGGTGTTGAAGCTTCCCCATTTCAGCAGCGAATCGGGAGCAGTAGGCTCGAGCAGGTTCAGGAGCAGCTTCGCCAAGGGCTGATTGGTCGGGACAAAGATCGAACCGGGCGGGACCGTACGCTTCTCCACCACGGTCTTCGCCTCAAAGTTCGGCTGGAAGCGGGATTCAAAAGGCAGTGCCGCAAAGCTGACTTTTTCAAATCGAATCACTTCAAAATTCGCCGTCACCGGCTGTGTGACCACCTGCGACCGGATGCCATGCAGCTTCAAAACATCGGCGATACTCGACCACTCCTTCGGGATGTAATAGCCACGCGGCACCACCACCTCCGTCTTGGGAACGGCAGTGCGGATCAGGGTGACATTGAGATCGCGGGGCTTGGCGAGATAGCGGAGTACGGGCCCGCCCAGCGCCGCGCCGGTATAGGTTTCCGTCTCCAACAGCCGCGCTTGATAGGGAACACCAGACTTTGCAGGCGCAAACTCCAAAGGCAGCTTCGAACCCGGCTTCAGGATGTCCCGATCGGCCTGCTCGACCGCGGCCCGCAGTTCCGCGCCATGACGGCCGACCACCTTCAAGGTCTCGAGCATGATGTCATAGTGCCCCCAGGCCCGCACCGAGAAAGGCTTTAGGGAGTGCGTTTCCACCAGAAGCGTCGCTCGATTCCGAGCCGCTGTGTAGCCCGTAGAGAAGCGCGGCGTGAAGGGCATGGTGAGAAAGGGAGCGCCGCTGCGTACCGGCCCTCCGACATACCAACCGAAAACGTGTCCCTCCGCCTCCATCCCGGCCCACAGCTGCGGCGTCCATTTCTCGGAGACCCAGCGGGCGACAGCCGGGTGCACCTGGATGGTGTCTTCTATCGCAACGGTCGAATCGTACTGCAAATCCTGTCCGTCGGTGACATGGTTGTCGATGAACAGATCCGGCTGCCATTTATTGAAAGTCTTGAGCCAGTTCTGCGTCTCAGGAGCATCGGCCTTCATGTAATCGCGATTCAGATTCAGGCGCTGGGCCGTCGCGCGGAACCCCATCTCACGCGGCCCCTGCTCATTAAAACGGTGATAAGGCGAGCTGTTCTCGTGCCCGTCCACGTTATAGACCGGCATCGACAAAATGATGGCTGAGTCGAGCAAATTCTCATATTTTTTCGTGACCAGAATGTCGCGCAACAACATGATGGCAGCGTCCTTGCCCCCGTTCTCTCCGGCGTGGATGCCGTTCTGAAAGAAGATGACCGGCTTGCCGGTTTTGCGCGCCGTTGGTGCGTCGAAGGCTTTGTCCTTGGAGGCGACAAAGATGTACATGCGGCGTCCGGCAGGCGTTTCTCCGATATCGACGAGCCGGGCATAAGGCGAGGCCGCGGCTAGCTTCCGATATAGATCGACTGCTTCCTGATAACTGCCCGTCTCTTCCCACTTTGTTTTCTCCGCGACGGTGAGGAGATCCTTGGGGGAACGGGCAGTCGATTCGGAGAGGTTGCGGGCCGCCTTCATCGCCGGCGTAACCCAGACGCTTGCGTTAGGAGCCGTGAGGAGGTCGGCCGCGGAAAGAATCGAGGTAAAGAGAAGGAGGAAGGGTTTCATTTCTTAGTTTCTAGAGCAATCGAAGTCACAATCAGCGCCAATTCCCGGCCGTCGCCGGAAGACGCGTTGGCAGGTAGTGCTTTGTCCGTACTGAAGTGGACCAGGATGCTTTCTGACTCCAGCGCTGCGGGAGGCAGTTCCGCCTCATAAAGGGCGTCGCCAGCCTGGCGGAAAGTTACGGAAGGGAGCGCGGTTCCATTCAGCTTTGCCGACAGCGTAATGGGACCCGTCTTTGCGAAGAGCATCTCCGGCAGATTCCCCCGTAATCGTAAGATCGCTCCCGATCTGCCGCTGGCAAAAGGAGTTTTCAGCTCGACACTAAAGTGGCTGGCCACCCAACGCCAGCGCCCTTCTTCAAGCTGGTAAAAGCCGGATTTCAACTGTGCCGGATCGACCAGATTGAGCCGTGCGGATAACTTCGAGCCCGGATCCTCAATCACGTACTGCGACAAATCCCGTTGGGGGCGGCAACTGGCGAGCCATAAGAGCGCAAACAACAGCCTCAGCATGCTTCCACCTCAATGAGACAGGAATAGAAGGTGGCTCCATTGCCAATATCCGTCAAGCGCTGGGAGGTGAGGACATTGATACCCAAACCCTGCTTCGACTTTGAGGGCCAGCGGATGCCGGGCGCGCAAACCACCCCAGGCTGTACCTGCTGCGCATCAAGCTGGGCAATCGCCTCCACCGCGCCTCGATCATTGAAGAGCCGGATGGGCGCGTTGTCAACGATGTTCCGCTGGGCCGCATCGATTGGATGCAGGATCACTCGCGAGGTGAACTGATCAAGATCAGGCCGGTTGCCGAAAGTGGAGTTCATCGCCTCGGGGCTCTTCCAGGAAATGAGCTCCAGCGGGTAGCCCGCGGACTTCCCTTCTCCATGCCGCGACTCAATCGGCGGGACATAGGCGAGTTCCTTACCCCCGGTAACGAACTGGCCATGCGCCGTCGGAAACTGGCCCGCAGCGAAGGGAAGGAATTCTCCAGACGGCGCGCCCAGGTTCAAACGGACAAAACGCTCGCGCTCGAGTTGCTCGAGCGTAATGCCTGTCAGATATGGCGAATCTGAGTGCAGCGCCTGGCGGATGAGATCGTCCTCACGATCGTCGAAGCAGGCATCGCGAAAGCCCATTGCCTTGGCCAAGAGACGGAAGACCTCGACATTCGACTTGCACTCGCCCGGCGCCGCAAGCGCGGGCCGCGCCAATTGCAAGTAGTAGTGACCGTAAGAGAAATAGAGATCGGTGTGCTCGAGAAAAGTAGTAGCTGGAAGAACGATGTCGGCGCGCAAGGCCGTATCGGTCAGAAACTGTTCCAGAACCACGGTAAACAGGTCTTCGCGGTGCAAGCCCTGCAACACCTTGCGCTGATCTGGCGCGATCGCCGCCGGGTTGGAGTTGTAATTGATCAGAGCCTTGACCGGAGGGCCGCCTAGCGCAGTGAGAGCATCCCCGAGCGCACTCATGTTGACCAGACGGGTGGGGCCAGGCTCAAGCTCGGGAGCTTCGAGTGCCTGGCGATTCACGGCAAAAGCACCCGAGGTGGAGAGGGTGATTCCCCCGCCAATATGCTGGAACTGCCCAGTGATCGCGACCAGCGAGGCAATCGCCTGCACCGCGCGGCCACCACGGTCGGAACGCTGCACGCCATAGTTGACGCGAATCACGGCAGGCTGCGTGGTTGCCAGTTCGCGAGCCAGTACCTCGATCGTTTCTGCCGCAACACCGGTCAGTGCCGCAGCGCGTTCCGGAGACATGCCCGCAGCTACCTCGCGGTACTCCGCCAGGTCATGGATGTGTTGTGTATAGTTCTGGTCTTCAAGGCCATCGCGAAAGATGACATGCGCCATCGCCAGAGCTAAAGCCAGATCGGAGCCCGGGTGGATCGGAATGTGCTGATCGGCAAGGCTGGCCGTCTTGGTGCGGATGGGATCGATCACCACCAAGCGAGCGCCGTTGCGCCGCGCCTCGACGATGAAGGGCCAGAGATGCACATTGGTGCTGAGGATATTCGCGCCCCAGGCAATGATGAGCTTAGAGTGGGCAAACTGTTCCGGCTCCGTGCCCAGGCGGGTATTCATGGCCGCATTCAAAGCAGCAGTTCCGGCGGAAGCGCAAATGGTGCGATCAAGACGGGACGCGCCCAGGCGGTGGAAGAAGCGCCGGTCCATCGAGGAACCGTTCAGAAGCCCCATCGTGCCGGCATAAGAATAGGGAAGAATCGCCTGCGCGCCAAACTCGTCGGCAATCGCCGTCAGCCGGGTGGCAATGGTTGTGATCGCCTCCTCCCAACTGATGCGCGTAAACTGCCCGCTGCCCTTCGGGCCCGTCCGCTTCATCGGATAGAGCAGACGATCGGGGTTGTACTCGCGATCAAGGTAACGCGCAACTTTTGCGCAAAGGAAGCCACGCGTCACGGGGTGATCGGGATCCCCCTTCAGCCTGCTGGCCTGACCAGTGGCATCCTCCACCTGTACCAACAGGGAACAACAATCGGGACAGTCGAGCGCGCAAACCGAATGGCGCCAAGAGGACGGCATAAGGTTAGCGTAACAATTCAGCGCAACCGCTCAGGCGCGCCAGAAGTGTTCGTCGACAGCCATCAACGACTCCGGAACATTGCGGCCAAACGACTTGCCAAGTTCCATCGCCGCCAGATTCACCGCATCAGCCGATTGGTCCAGCAGCCCGATCATGCCAAAGAATTCGTGCATCACCCCATGGTAGTTGCGATAAGTGACGCGAACCCCCTCGTCGCGCAGAGCCTCGGCATAGAGACGCCCATCGTCCCGCAGCGGATCGTGCTCCGCGGTGATGATGGTGGCAGGAGGCAGATTCGCGAGCGTCGTCGCTCGCAACGGCGAGGCATAGCCGTGTGCGGCTTCCTCGGCAGACTTCAAATAATGCGAAGAGAACCAAGTGAGCATGGCCGCATTCAACGGCTTCGCATGGGCGTATTCATGGATACTCGGTGTGAAAAAAGCCAGGTCGGTCACGGGATAGATGAGAAGCTGATGCACGGGCTGCGTCGTACCCTGAGCGCGCGCCATCTGGCAGACAACCGCAGCCAGATTACCGCCAGCGCTCTCGCCGCCGACAGCAACCTGAGCCGCATTCCCGTTGAGACTGTCGGCATTTGCCATCGCCCATTCTGTCGCAGCATAGGCGTCTTCAATCGCCGTGGGGAACTTATGCTCCGGAGCCTGCCGGTAGGCAACCGAAATTACAATGCATTCCGCTGCGTTGCAGAGGGCGCGGGCGGAACTGTCATAGGTGTCGAGATTGGCAATCACCCAGCCGCCCCCATGGAAGTAAACCAGGATGGGGTGTGGGCCCGGACCCACCGGCTTGTAGATGCGTAGAAGGATGCTGCCATCCTTCACGGGGATCCGCCGGTGACGGACAGACTCCACCTGTTGTGGCATCGGGTTGGCCACCGTAGCCATCCGCGCCGTGAGATGCGCAGCGACCAGATCGCGCGCCGCGTAATCGAGCAGAGGGACATTGCGTGCCTCCCCAACGGAAAGCGTCTCAATCGGTGGAGCACCATATTTCGCAAGCTGATCGATCAGTTCCTGCGCGGAGAGGTCGAGCTGTTTCATGGAGTGGTTCCTTTCGAATGGGGATCTGTTTGGGTCGTGGGGTCGAGAAGGCGGCGTAGCGTTTCCGCATCCAGCCCCGCTTCCCGCATCGCGACAGCGCGCACGGTTTCGCCTGTGCTCGCGGCGTGCTTCGCGATTGCAGCCGCCCGGTCATAGCCGATCGCCGGAACCAGCGCGGTCACCATCGCGAGCGACTGCTCCACCAGGTCTGTCGCGCGTGTCTTGTTGGCTTCGATGCCGCGCACCATGCGGGATTCGAAGTTGGTCGAAGCAGCGGCAAGCAACTCAATCGAGTCGAGGAGATTCGCCGCAAGGAGAGGCATGGTCACGTTGATCTCAAAGTTTCCAGAAGCACCACACCAGGCAATGGCTGCATCGTGGCCCACCACTTGCGCGCAGACCATCAATACGCTTTCCGCAATCACCGGATTCACCTTGCCGGGCATGATGCTCGAGCCCGGCTGCACGGCGGGAATCACAATTTCTCCCAAGCCACAACGAGGACCAGAGCCAAGCCAGCGCAGATCATTCGCGATCTTCGTCAGCGATACCGCATAGTTCCGCAAGGCCCCGGAGACAAAGACCACCGCATCGCGCGCCGCTTGGGCCTCGAAAGGATTCTTTGCAAGAAGGAGAGCTTGCCCGGTGATCGCCGAGAGTTCCTTGATCATCTCCTCCGCAAACCCAGCCGGAGTATTCAGGCCCGTGCCAATCGCAGTGCCCCCAATTGGCAACTCATACAGCCCTTTCATCGCGGCAACAATCCGTTCTCCGGACAGCTCCACCTGGCGCGCATAGCCGGAGAATTCCTGCCCCAGCCGCATGGGCACGGCGTCCTGCAAGTGCGTGCGGCCAATCTTCAGAACTTCATGGAACTCTGCCGCTTTGTCATCAAGACTCAGCGCCAGTGTTTGCATGGCGGGGAGCAAACGTTCGGTGATGGCGTCCAGCGCGGCAAGATGCAGAGCAGCCGGAATGACATCATTGCTCGACTGGCTGCGGTTCACATCGTCGTTCGGATGTACGTTGGCCAGATGCGCGATCACCTCATTCGCATTCATGTTGGTAGAGGTGCCGCTGCCGGTCTGGAAGATGTCGAGCACGAACTGATCATCGTGTTGCCCTTCTGCAACCTCCAAGGCCCGCGCTTCGATCCCGGCCGCCTTCGCTTCAGAGAGACCAGCGAGGCGATGGTTCACCCGCGCCGCCGCCACTTTAATCCGTCCCAACGCACGCAGAAAGCTACGCGGAAAACGCTGCTGACTAATCGGAAAGTTCTCGATCGCCCGCGCCGTCTGCGCCCCATAGAGCGCCGCTTCCGGCACCGGCATCTCACCCATGCTGTCCCGCTCGATTCGCTTGTTCATTTCTTCCCCTTCGTTGTCTTTGCAGTGGGCACCGCGACCGACGGCGGGTAGATGATCACCTGGATTTCACTCCCCTTGTCGATCCGGGGAGACTTCCCCATCCCGATTGTTTTGATCTTTGTGTCGTCGAGCTTGAAATTCTGCACCAGATAATCGCGAGCAACCATGGAGCGCGCTTCGCTGAGCGTCGCCTCCTTCTCCGAGTCGCCACGCATGTCCGAGAAGCTCGCCACAATCACCAGTCCGTATGGAGTTCGTTCCAGATACTGGCCCGCCTCGTTCATCAACTTGCCGCGCTTCAACTTCGCGGTTGTCGGTTTATCAAAGAGTTTTTCGCCATCATAGGTGAAGGTCTTGGTAGGTGCAGCCGTCGGGATCTCTGACACGAGGTTCTTCTTCAACTCCGTTGTATCTTCGTAACCACGATTCTTGAAGAAACCCCGCAACAGAAAATTCTTCTTCAACGCCTCCATGTCTTCATGCATCGCAGCCACACCGGAATTCAGGTTTGAATACAAACTCTTGTCATTCACCAGCGCACCCGCCGTGCCGGCACCCCGGTCAATTTTGTTCCCGATCGAACTCAACGCCGCGGCCGTTTGTTCAATGTTCGTCATTGCGCCATTCGCCGTATCCAGCAAGTTGTTCGCCTTTTTTACCAGATCGGAAATCTGCAGTGGCGGCACAGAGGCGATGAACGCGCCGTCTTCCACCTCCGGAGCATCGGGAGAACCAAAGGTGATCTCCACGAAGAGATCGCCGATGAGGCCTTCGGAGTTGATCAGCGCCGTGGAATCCTTGCGAATAACGGCCTTCGTCGAGGTCACCAAAGTCATGATCACTTTCACCTTGCCGTCCGGCCGGTTCGGCAACTGGATCTGCTTCACCGAGCCGCGCACCAGCCCGCCCACCCGCACCGGAGAGCCGCCAAAGAGCCCGGCGACATTCGTGAATTCGGTATTCAACGTGTAAGTGGGTTGGAGTAGAAACTGTTTGGCGCCAATCCAGAAAACGCCCGCGACAAGAATCGCCAGAGTCGCGATGACGAAGAGGCCCAACCGGAATGAGCTTATTGCTTGGGGCTGCATTGCGAGAGGTCCTCCTGAAAGAAGCGAGACACAAAGGGGTCGTCGATGGCCTCAATCTCCGAGTAAGTTCCTTGCGCCACCAGTTTTCCCTCGTTCAGCAGAATCAGACGGTCTGCAAAGATCTTCGCGTTGTGAATGTCATGAGTGACGATGACCGTACTCATTTTGCGTTTGTGTTTGAGGTCGAGAATCAGACGGCCGATTTCCTCGGACGTGATCGGATCGAGCCCTGCAGTGGGTTCGTCGCAGAGCAACAGAATCGGGTCGAGAGCAAGCGCCCGGGCCAGGCCCACCCGCTTCTGCATGCCGCCAGAAATCTCAGCGGGCAGCTTGTCGAGGTCCTTTTCCATCCCCACCGCCGCCAGCAGCTCGCGAGCCCGCGCCTGCTGCTCCTCGGGCGATTTCTTGGTGTGACGCCCAATTGGAAACGCAACGTTCTCGCCCACCGTGAGCGAGTCATACAACGCCGCGCCCTGGAAGAGAAAGCCGAGTTTTTTCCGCACCTCATTCAGTTGTGAGATCGAGAGATCAGGAATCTCGTCGCCCTCAATCCTGATGGATCCGGAATCCGGTTGGTACAAACCAACCATCAGCTTCAGCAAGACGCTTTTCCCGGTTCCACTCCGTCCGAGAACCGCGATGCTCTCGCTTTCGCCCACCTCAAAACTGATGCCATCAAGCACCACTTGTTCGCCGAAGGACTTCTTCAGATCTTTGATGACGACAGGCATTTCAGGCATAGATCACCTGCAGCAGCCGGACAAGAATCACATCCGCAAGAATCACAAACAAGGAGGAGAGAACCACAGAACTGGTGGTGGCGCGGCCCACCCCCTCGGTGCCTCCGCTGGCGCTCATCCCTTCATAGCAGGACACCAAACCGATGATCGCGCCAAAGACAGCAGTCTTGAAGGTTGGCGCCAGGACATCGCTATAGAGAACACTCTTGAAGCCCGACTCCATGAAGAGCCGGAAGGAGATCGGTTCCGCGAGGGTCGTCGCAATCCAGCCCATCAGAATCCCGCTCACATCCGCAGCCACGGTCAGTAGCGGAAGCATCAGGGTGCAAGCCAGAATGCGGGTGACCGCCAAATAGCGGTCCGGGTCCACGGCCGAAACTTCCATTGCATCGATTTGTTCCGTCACCTTCATCGCACCCAGTTCCGCGCCGATGCCCGCGCCCACCCGCCCGCTCACCACCAGACCCGTGATGATGGGGCCGCTCTCTTTGACGATCGAGAAGATGACCACCGCAGGGAGAAAAGACTTGGCGCCAAAACGAACGAGGCTGTCGTGCGTCTGCAACGAAAGGACAATGCCAATGGCCGCACCAGCAAGCGCCACCAGCGGGAGAGAGCGCGCTCCCACCCAATCGCATTGGCGCAGGAACTCTCTGAATTCATAGGGCGGAGTCACGAGGGTCCAGCAAATTCGACCCGCAAAGCGGGCTAAATTTCCGAACCATTCGACCGAAAATCGGAACAACGATTGGGGAGGGTTCATCAAGTGCCAGACGGCTATGAGACCTTCCCCCTACTAGAACTGTTACCGCCAGGACTTCAGGCGAAACTTCCGGTATTCCACCTTCATGGGCGGCCCGACATGCACCTGTACGCCGATTTCCCCAGCCGCAGTGCGATTTGCTTCGTCATCATCCACGACGACACTCATCAGACGCCCGTTGATCATATGCGTCAGTGTGTTGCCCCGAATGATCAGGTGAACGGAATTCCAATCGCTACTCAACGCCTCTTTGGCGTCGCCGAATGTTGAAAAAACGATGGGCTTGCGGCCTCCCACGACATGCGTCATCTGGCCGCGCAACGCGAGAAAGAGTCTTCCCTTCTCCTCGTAGTTCTGCCCCGTGTAGACGTTCTTGCCGTCGATGTCGCACTGGTAGCCACGCATCGCAAACTTATGCTCGGTGCGCACAGGATCGGACACAGTCACACTGCGATAGTTGATCCCACTGTTGCCCGCCGGGGTGATCCGGTAATCCACCTTCAGCTCAAAGTCTTTCGGCTTGCCGCCCCTCCAGATGAGAAAGGTATTGCTCTTGACGATCGTCTCCGGTGTGATCTCGCCAACAATCGAAGCATCCTCCACACGCCAATACCTGGGATCGCCTTCCCATCCTGATAGAGAGCTTCCATCGAAGATCGGCTCAAAACCGGACTCATCGTCTGTGAGGATCTCCGGGCGATCGCTCTGCTTGGGGGTATAGGGAGTCTGTGCACCAAGAACAGAGCTCGCAAGGAAAATGCGGCGGGTGAGGCGGTTCATGCGGGCGAATCTATCACAAGCCGCCCATCAACGCCTAGGGCACCCACAATGCGTAGATGGCATAGCAGAGCACACACCCTACCACCATCGTCACCATGCCAGAGACCAGGCGCTTTTGGAGAAAGAGAATGAGCAGCATCCCGCTGATCGAGACCAACACCATCAGAATGGCCGAAGCATCAATCAGCAGCGACCACACTTTGCCAGAGTCACGGCCCTTGTGGAGATCGTTCAGGATGGCAACCACACCCATGCGTGTCTCTGTCAGATCGTAGGCACCCGTCTCCCGATCGATAAAGGTATCGGCCGTGTAACCGGGGCCCTTAAAGGAAACCGCGCACTGCGCCGCATCCACCCGGAAGTCGCTCAGCGCTCCGCGAATCTGGTGCTTGTTGCGCAAGTGCTCGACAATCTCAAGCTTGGAGACCGCATCGGGATCTGCCTGCCGCAGCCAGGCTTTTGAAACCTGTCCCTTGAGCTGGACGGTCTTCTCCGCTTGCCCAAACCAGTCGGTGTGGTTCAGCGTCAGTCCTGTCACTGCAAAGAAGAACAGCACTCCGAAACTGACCATCGACAGATAGATATGCAGCCATCGGGAAAGGATCGCCGTCTGGCGCTTCCAAGCAGGAGTCCGTGCCCTGGCGACCTGCGGCTCAGCGGCCGGACTTGCGATATTCAAGCGTCACCGCTCCCAATTCCGCGCCGCCGGGAAGCGTAAACTGCGCCGTTGCCCCGGGGATGTCAATCTCCTGCCGCAGGATCTGATAGCCGCCATGCTCACGCGTCGCTTCGATGAAAACCGTGTACTTCCCAGGCTTGACGAGCTTGCCAGCATTGTCCTTGCCATCCCACTTGATGCTGTACTTGCCAGGCGGTCGCGTGGCGCTCGATACCGAGCCGGTGATGTCCGTTCCTTCCGAAAGCGTGCGCATACGATCGCCACGATACCAACTCTTCAGTTCCGGAATCCAGCGTGTCTTGTCGAACCAAAGCGCGACGGTGCGGACCGGATACTTATCCTTATCCTCCACCCAGATCGCGACAAAGGGACGGCGGTAGCGCTGCGCCTGGATCGAGGCCAGTTCCATCTGGATCGTGAGTTCGTAGGGCGAGGCGGCCGTAGGAGCTTGGGCGGCGACCGCAGTCCATCCGGCGCTTTGCACAATCGCGCCGCTGGCGGGCACGATCATGTACTGGATCCCGGGGAAGCTGCGGGCCAGGATGGCACTTTCCTGCAAGGACAGGACAGAGAAGGCCGTGGCCAGCGCACCTGCTTCCACGGCGTCGCGTGCAATCACCGTGGAGCTGAGCACGTGATCGGCAGGAATGCCCGTGCGCGGATCGATGATGTGGGAATAATGATGGCCGTCGATGCTGACGCCACGGCGGTAGTTGCCGCTGGTCGCAACCGCCATGCCGTTCGCCTGCAAGGTGGCGATGGGGGTAGCGTTCTCGGCATCGTTGCGCGGATCGGCAACGCTGATCGTTTCTTCAAACTGGCCGCGCACCACAAGGTCGCCGCCCACATTCACAACCGCACCGAGGGCGCCTGCCGCGAGAGCGGCATCCGCCGCATGCTGGACCACATAGCTCTTGGCAAAGGAGTTCAGCGCGATCGGAGTCGTACTCAAATGGGTCGCCGTGTGCGCGATGGGGTCCAGCTTCCAGTGCGCCTGACGAACGCTGGCGAGCGTGGCAGCCATCGCATCTTGGGAAGGGAGCTTCCCTTTCTTCCACAGACGGCCGAAAGCTTCCGCTGAGGCATCGAGAGCACCCTGAGAACGAGTCTTCCAGGCATCGAAAAGCCCGAGGACTTCAAAGAGTTCCGGCGAGACCGGCACCGCGACATTCTGTGTGCGCGCCCAACGGCTAAATTCGCTATTGGAATTCCAAGCGCTCAGAATCAGATTCAGACGGTCAATCTCTGCCAGAGCCGCCGCCTCGGCCTTGTCTGCTTGCTTCTCATTCGCCGCGCGGAATTTCAATTCGAGCGAAGTGCCGAGTACGTTCTCATGCCGCGAGACAAATACTTGGGATTGCGGCAACCGGGAGAATGCGCCGAATACGCCCAGCGCCATCGTCACCGCAATCAGGGGGAAAAATCGTTTCATTCGAGAGTCCTTAGCTTGTGGGGATCCCCGCCCTTAGTGGCGCGGTCCGGGCTGCGAGGCAAGCATCGTGGCTAGTTCCTCTTTACTAATAAAACCATCTTGATTCGTGTCGAGCAGGTCAAAGCGGTCCTGCATTTGCGGTGGCAACTCGGCTTTGGAGAGCTTGCCATCCTTGTCGGCATCAAGCTCATTGAACATGCGAGCGGCTCGTTCAGCCGGGGTACCAGGCGGTGTACGCGGAGCAGGCCGCACTTCAGAATCGACGATCTGGCCATCACCATTCTTGTCGAGAACACGAAGCGATTCCGGAGCAGCCGTCAGTTCCGCGGCAGAAAGCTTGCCATCCTTGTCGGTATCAAGAGCCGCAACCACCGGATCCACCCGCATCGGGCCGGCAGGCGCATTGGCCGGCGCGGGCCGGCCATCCGGAAACTTGATCGAGATGGCGAGCTTGCGCAATTCACTCTTGTCGAGCTTGCCATCATGATTCAGATCGCCGCGCACCAGCAACCCTTGCATGCGCTCCGGAAGTTCGTCCTTGGTCAGGATGCCATCGCCATTCTTATCATGAGCGAGCAGACCTTGGACCAGTTCGTCCACGCCCAGATCCAGCGGGATCGGCGCTTTGAGTTCTTCTGCAGAGAGAATGCCATCTTCGTCCAGATCAAAACGGAGCAGCACCTTGCGGGCCTGGGAAAGTTCGTCCAGGGTGATCACGCCATCCTGGTTCGCGTCCAGCTTCGAGAGGATGTAATGATTGCGAATGAAAGACTGCGGCGGCCGGCCTTCCTGGGCCGATGCAAGGAGGGGAAGCAGTCCACACCACATCAGACTTCTCTTACAACTGCTACTCAATTGCATAAGATTGAACATCCTTGGAAGATTTTCACAAGCCATGAGCATAGCAAATCATGAGAGACCTTGATGGTCCTAGATCGATTATTTGCAAAATCTTTACAACTGGAGGCCAAGATCCTCGTTACTGGAGGATCAGAACTTGTGTCTGGGGATTGAGGAAAGTGCCGATGCGCAGACGAATGGGGAGACGCCCGCTCTGCCGGAAGGTGTTTGGCACACGGATAGTCACTTGCAGGACACCGGCCGGTGCCGCAACGGCGGAGAGCAGTTCTGCGGCCACTCCATTGAGTTCCACACTCGGAGCCAAAAACGGGATCGTGGTCCCGTTGCGGTCCGTGTGCAGTCCTTCGCCTGTCGCAAGCAGGGTCAGGATATCGTCGGCATGCGCCGGGCTTGCATCGCTGATCAGGCTCCCGTTGGCCCCAGTGGCAAAGACAAGGCCATCTGCGCCCGGCACCTCAAAGAACGCGGGCGCCGCCCCCACGACATCATAGTTCTCCCGAAAGCGAAGAGCCCCCCCGACACGCAGTTCCAGGCTCACCCGAGTTCGCCCGGCAATGGCTTCCGGCACGCGAAAGTTCAGTTGCGTTGCGCTGGCATAGGAGATCGGCGCAACGAAACCGTCGATTGTGATCTGGGCCAATTCCGGTTGCGTGAGCCCTACCGTCAGAAGAGAGAGGAGCAGCCCCGGGGCAAAACTCGTCTCGCGAAAGCTGGCCGCATGCACCACCCGAAAGTCCTGCAAGAGTGGAGAGACTGCCTCCGCGGGCGCCTCCAGCAGACGAATGCGATCGTTCAGCCGATCGGCAAGAAGCAGCGCGCCGTTCGGATGGAGTGCAAGGCCAGCCGGCTCGTTCAGCGTAATGGCGGTGGCGTTGCCGGTGTCCGCGTTGAACCCATTCTCGCCATTGCGGCCGGCAATCGTAGTCAAGCTGCCGTCGAGCGTCCGCTGCCGCACCCGAAAACTTTGTGATTCAGAAAAATAGAGCGTCCCGTTGGGCGTGACGGCGAGACCTTCGGGATTCTTGAGATCACTCAGCAGCGTTTGGATTCTGCCACTGCTCGCTTCGACAAAACGGATGGACTGCGTGCCCGTATCCGCGATGTAGAGATTGCCGGTGCGATCGACGCTCAGAGCGCCCGGGGTGTGAAGACTCGCCAGCAGCGCATCCTGTCCGTCGCCACCTCCGCCACGCAACGCATTGCCGGCAACCGTTTGCACCCGGCCATTCAAGCCAATGCGGCGCACCCGATGCTGGCCACGCTCGACCAGAAATAAGTTGCCCGAAGCATCGAAGGCAAGGCCAGCGGGGCTCGCCACATTCGCCTGGAGAGCGAGAATATTGTCGTTCGAAAAATCGGTGCGGCCCGTTCCGGCAATCGTCTGGATCACCCCGCCCGGCGTGAAGGCGCGCACACGATGATTGCCCGTATCCGAGACGTAGATGTTGTCGAACGGATCGACGGCCAGGTAAGTGGGAGCGTTCAGAAAAGCCTCCGTCGCCGGCCCCCCATCGCCCCCATAACTGGCCTCGCCGTTCCCGGCTACCGTGGTGATCGCTCCGTCGGCACCGATGCGGCGCACGCGGTGGTTCGCGGTATCGCTGAAGTAGACATTGCCTTGCGAATCTGCAACGACACCCGTCGGCTTGTTCAAGCGGGCGGCGAGGGCAGGTCCTCCGTCGCCGCGAAAGGTGCTCCAGTTGTTTCCGATGAGAATCTCCATCAGCCCCGCACGATCGACACGGCGGAGCCAACTGCCTCCCGCGGTGACGGCATTGCCGAGCGGATCGATCGTCACATCCCGTCCGCCCGGCGGGAATCTGCTGATCTTGCCCTCGGCATTGTAGCTCCACAGATAGTCCCCGCGGGTGTCGGCAATGAGCAGGCTTTGATCGGCACGCAAGGCCAGCCCCACCGGGCGCTCCAGCGGCAAAGCGGGCGAGGCGGCCACCAGCGTATCGATCTGTCCCAGCGGCGAAAGCCGGCGCACACGGGCGTTTCCGCTATCGAGATAGAGAAGATTGCCCGCTGCATCAAGGGCAAGCCCGGTGGGCGAGAGGAGGTCACCACTCGCGATCGGCGCCGCCGTCAGGTTGCCGTCTGAGCGGAGGATCAGAATCCGGTTGGCTCCAAACTCCGAGAGATAGATCGATCCATTCTTGGTGGCCAGTACATTCCTCGGGGCAAGTAGTTTGATCTCCAGTGGATTCAGAAGCTGGCCACTCACCGGAATTGCACGGCTGCCGCCGCCGGCAATCGTGTCGATCTGCCCGTTGCGGGAGATGCGCCGGACGCGAGCGTTCCCCAGATCGCAGAACAGCAGATCGCCCAGCGGCGTCACGCTCAGACCATAAGGAGTATTGATGCGTGCAAACTTTGCCGGCCCTCCGTCTCCAGAGAAACCCGGCACTCCGTCTCCCGCAAGAGTGGTGATCTTTCCATCGGGACCGATCCGGCGGACGCGGTGATCGTCGGCATCGGAGAAATAAAGATTCCCCTGGTTGTCGCTCGTCACGCCCTGCAGATAACGAATCGAGGCATCGAAGGCACGGCCGCCATCCCCCGCCTCAGTTCCACCGGCGATGGTCTTCAGCTTCCATACCGGCGTCGCATCCTGCGCCATCGCCATCACGGCGAGAAGAGATACAAACAAAAGCTGCACATGAGCTAGTGCGAGCGAGGGAGGAAAAATCGCCAAAAAATTGTCACTGTGACGGGAGCCTGCCCGATAAGAGGCTTAACGGACAACATCATTTCTCATGAAGCGCTTTGCACTGGCCCTTGCGGCGGTAGGCGTTTCTTTTGCGCTCGTGGCCAGCGCGGAAGAACTTCGCTTGAAAACAAGAACGATTCGCCCACAATTGGCGGGGAGCAACTCGAGCTCCCGGGCCGCGACGAGCGAGTCCAGACGGATCACCGAGCGACGCATGCACTGGCTCGTCCAACAGAATACGCCGGATCTCAATCGCGAAGAGTGGGAGCGGCGAGGCGCTCAAATCCTAAGTAGTGTGCCGAGCAATGGCTACATCATTGCCGCACCCGATGGGATGAACTGGGAGGGTCTCGACTTGGCCTATTACGCCCCGCTCGATGCATTCGATAAGCTCAGTCCCAGCCTGAACTTCAGTCCGCTGCTTGCCGCCGATACCAGCCTGGCCAGCAGCCGCCAGTGGGTGATCATCCACTTTCATTCCGATGTCCAAGGCTGGGAGATCGATGGCATTCTCGATGCGGAAGGCGTCCTCGGAACCAGTAACGCCTCACTCGCGGCGAATGACCGTCTTGCCAATCTCACACGGGAACAGTGGGAGGCCCTGAGCCTTTGGGATGAAGCCGAATTTATCTATCCTGCTCCGGAATCAATGCCCGGCGGCAACACGTTGCTGCACTGCGCCGGAGTGTTGAGCAGTGGCTATGAGGTGGCCATGCTGGCCGCCACTTACGGCGATGGCTGGGATGGGCCGGGCCGGGGACAAGCGAGCATCACCTATTCCTTCGGCAAGCTGAGCAGCCATGCCGATGCCTCACAGACGAAGGTAGAGTTCCGCCGCGCGCTCGACGAATGGTCGCGCGTGGCGGCCGTCCGCTTCACCGAATCCAGCTTGCGCACGGCGGCGCGGAATCTCGATCTGTCCTTTGTCACCGGCGATCACGGCGATCCCTATCCATTTCTGAATGGCACGACGGTGCTGGCCCACAGTTACTACCCTGCCCCGCCGAACCCGGAGCCGGTGGCGGGCGACATCCACATGAACGATGCCTGGACCTGGAGCGTGGGCGGGCAATGGGATCTCTACAGCGTGCTGCTGCATGAACTCGGCCATGCGCTGGGCATCGGACACACGGACGACCCGAATTCGGTGATGTATCCCTACTACCAGAAGGCGAGCGGACTCAAGGCGCCGGATATCGATTCCATTCTGCAGATCTATGCGAGCCCGGCCAGTAGCGCACCGACGCCGTTAGTCCTGAGCATTTTGAATCCAGTGGAAGGCACCAAGCTCAGCGCAACCACGGTGAATGTGAGCGGCTCGGCCAGCGGCAGCGGCGCCGGACTGCAAGTGGAGTATCGCAATGAGAGCAATGCGGCAACAGCGCGTTGCCTGGTGAACAGCACGGGCAGCACCTGGAGCTGCGCCGCAGTTCCACTCAGTGGCGGGGCGAACCAGATCTCGATCCAAGGCAGCTTCGCAGGAAATACTGTCGTACTCAATCGAAGCCTTACCAGGGAGACAGAGGGCGATGTCAACTTGAGCATCAGTTCTCCAACAGGCAGCACGCCCACCACCACGGCCGCACAGATCACGGTGAGTGGAACGGCGGCGCACAGCACTGGAATCTCCAGCGTCAAGTGGAGTAGCAACCGGAGCAAAAGCGGAGTAGCGATGGGTCTCGAAACCTGGAGCGCCACCGTACCGCTCGAAAGTGGCAGCAACGAAATCAGCGTGGTCGCCACGGCCCGTAGTGGGATTGCCACCACCAAGAAAATCACCGTCGAGCGCACCGTGCCGGCGACAACACCAGCAAATCCTGGTTCCAATCCCGGAGAGGATAAGACCCCACCCCAAATGACCATCCAACAACCCATCGGAAACTACATCATCACAAGTGCCACCAAACTGACTTTCAAAGGAACAGCCACCGACAATGTGGGCGTACAAAAAGTAACCTGGACCAATTCGGCAGGAGACCAAAGCGGAGCAGCCATATCGAATGTGAGCAATGGCGCGACAAACTGGCTCTTTGATGTGAGCATCGCCATCGGCTTCAACACCATCCAGGTGCGCGCCTGGGACGCGGCAGGCAACTCAACTCTGTACTCCGCCACCGTGCGCCGCTACTAGACCGATATGCTGGATCGATGAAACAGATTCACCGGGCCGTCGTCGCAGGCGCTGGCACCATGGGCCCCGGCATTGCGGGAAGCCTGGCACTGGGAGGGGTAAGAACGACCATCCTTTCGCGTCAGGCATCGAGTGCCGCCGCCGGACTCGAACTCGCACAAAAGCAGTTGCTGCAGTTAGAACAGAATGGGATTCTCAGCCCCGAGCAGAGCAGCAAGGCAATCGGACTGCTGGAGGCCTCTCACGAATTTGAGGCCGCCCTGCCCGGCGCAGATCTGGTCATCGAATCGATTCCCGAGAACATGGAGTTGAAGCAGGAATGGATCGCGCGGGTGGAAGCCCTGGTTGCGCCCGATACCTGGATCACCTCGAACACGAGTGGCCTGAGCATCACCGTCATGAGCGAAAAGGCAGCGCATCCGGAACGCATTGCCACAACGCATTTCTGGAATCCCGCGCATCTGATGCCGCTGGTAGAAGTCGTCCGCTCGCCGTCAACCAGCAGCGAAGTCGTGGAAGGGCTGCGGGAATTACTCGCCCGCTGCGGCAAGGTTCCGGTGGTGGTCCACAAGGATCGCCCCGGCCAATTAGGAAACCGGATGCAGATGGCGATGGTACGCGAGGCGGTCCACATTGTCGCCGAAGGAATTGCGAGCGTAGAGGACGTCGATCTCGCGGCGAGCCTGGGCTTTGGCCTGCGGTTGCCCGCCTACGGGATCTTCGAGCATCAGGATCTGGTGGGCATCACTTCGTTCCAAGTCTGCGACTACGTCACCAGAGACCTGTGCAATGAGCCGGGCGCGCCGCCGCTCTACCAGAGCATGTATCAGAACAATGCGCTGGGAGCGGAGCCGGGCAAGGGCTTTCATGATTGGAGCAAGAAGGATCCTGACGCGGTTCGCGGGCGTCGCGACCGTTGGGTCCGCGAATTTCTCAAGGGCCCGTTTGGAGCCACGATCCGGCCCAAAAGCTAGTTCGCCAGACGGCGCGCCACTTCGATGAAGGTCCGCATGCCAACGCCTGTCGGGCCTTTCGCAAGAAATGGCTTTGCTTCGTCAATCCACGCCGTACCGGCAATGTCGAGATGCACCCAGGGCGTATCTTCGACCCATTCTTTGAGGAAGAGCGCCGCGGTGATCGATCCCGCGCCCCGGCTACCGATATTCGGCATGTCGGCAAAGGCGTTCTTCAACAGCTCCTTATATTCGTCATCCATCGGCATGGGCCACATCTTCTCGCCAACTTCCTTGGACGAATCGAGCACCTGCTGCTGCCAGCCTCCATCGTTCGAGAAGAGGCCGACGTTGACGGCGCCGAGAGCAACGGTGATCGCGCCGGTGAGCGTGGCCGCGTCGATCATCAGCGTGACGCCCAGACGCTTGGCGTAGGTGATCGCGTCGATCAGAATCAGCCGCCCCTCAGCATCGGTGTTTAATACTTCGATGGTCTTACCAGCCAGTGAAGTGACAATGTCGCCAGGACGGACAGCCCGGGAACCCGGCATGTTTTCGACAGTGGGGATCACGGCAGTGACTTCCACCTTCGGCTGCAGTTTGGCGATGGCCATCATTGCGCCGATCACCGCCGCCCCACCGGCCATGTCGTACTTCATCTTTTCCATGCTCTCGCTCGGTTTGATCGAGATGCCACCGGTGTCAAAGGTGACCCCTTTACCGATCAATCCCAGATGCGTGCCCGGCTTGGCGTCAGCCGGCTTGTAGTGCAGCACGATCATGGCTGGGGGCTCTGCGCTTCCCTGCGCCACCGCGAGCAGACTGCCCATGCCAAGCTGCCGCATGCGATCCTCGTCGAGGATGTCGACATCGAGACCGTTCTCTTCCGCCATCGCTTTGGCGCGAGCGGCCAGAACGGTCGGCGTCAGCAGGTTGCCGGGCTCGTTCACGAGCGCCCGGGTGAAGTTCTGCGCCTCGCCGATCACCGCGCCATTGCGGGCTGCTTCGGCCAAGTCCGAGGAGCCACCTTCGGCGAGAATCGTGAAGCTCTCGGCGTGCTTCGCATCCTTTTTGCTTTTGTGTTCGTCCGGTTCAAAGTCCGCGGCGACCGCGCCTTCGAGCAGGGCCTGCGCGTAGGCGGCCTGTTGGAATTCTTTCGCCAGAACGAAGCCAATTTTCAGAATCGACTTTGCTTTCAAGGTCCGGAGTGCGGCGCCGGCCACGCGCCGGAGGACCGCGCTGTTGACCGTATCGCCCTTGCCCAGGCCGATCAGAAGGACGCGTTTCGCCTCCAGGCCCGCCGGTTTGTAGAGCAGGGCCGTCTCGAGAGATTTGCCGGAAAACTCACCAGAAGCGTAGAGGTCGCTCGCCCATTCATCGACCGCCGCGTTGCCGGTCTGAGGGGCGCTCCCCTCGATTGCGGGAAACACCAGCGCGTCCGCGCCGAACCCTGCATAGCCTTGGAACAGAATCGTCGAATTCATTGGTATCTTCTCGCCTTCATCGCCGAGCGTGCCTCGGCTTCTTGTTCGCGCGTCTTCAAGGTTTCGCGCTTGTCGTGCAGCTTCTTGCCCTTCGCCAAGCCGATCTCGCACTTGATCCGGCCCTCTTTGAGGTACATCTTCAATGGAATCAAAGTGAGACCCTTCTCCCGGGTCTTGCCGATCAACTTGAGGATCTCCTGCTTGTGCAGCAGCAGCTTCCGCGCGTGAACGGGCTTATGATTCTCGATGTTGCCGTGGCTGTACTCGCTGATGTGAACACCCTCGAGCCAGGCTTCGCCGTTGCGCACCTCAGCCCAGCCGTCCTTCAGGGCCACTTTTCCATTGCGTGCCGCCTTTACTTCGGTTCCCGTCAAGACGAGGCCCGCCTCGTAAACGTCAGTAATGAAGTACTCGTGCCGCGCGTAGCGGTTGTCGGCGATGATTCGATTTCCTTGATTTTCCGGCTTCATTGCACGAAATCGGGAGACGCCACGTCAGACCATATAGGTGCTTTCCGCAGCCATGCCCGAAATTCTGAGTTTACCACGAGAAATCGAATAAGATGCCTTTTTACAAAGGTTTAGCCCGCCTCAACAGTTTAGCCCTTGCCTTCATTTTATGTTTTGAGGGCGCTTTTGTGCCCATGCCGCTCGAAGCGAAAACCCGCAAGGGTGAGAAGCTTTTGCAGGAAGCGCTCCTCGCCGAGGCCAAAGGCGACTACGAGAAAGCCCTCGAGTTGTACGAGCAGGCCCTGGGGACGGATCCCCGCGACACTGGCTATAAGCTGGGTGTCGACCGCGCCCGCTTCCAGGCAGCCCAGAAAATGGTCGATCGCGGCGAAAAACTCCGCGCCCAGGGCAAGCTCGAAGAGGCCCTCGCCATTTTCCAACGCGCCTTTGCCCTCGACCCCTCCAGTTCAATTGCCGAACAGCGCATGCGCCAGACCTTCGACATGATCAAGAAGGAACAGCACTCCGGCGCGCCCACCCCACCCGAGGAGCGCTCGCTCACCGCCGCCGACAAGGTCAAAAAAGAGGCAGAGAAAAAGATCGACACCTTGATGGATGCTCCGGTGCTCAAGCCGATCAAGCGCGAGATCGTCAACCTCAAGATGAACAACCAGCCGGCAAAGATCCTCTTTGAGACCTTGTCCAAGATGGCCGGCATTAATGTCATGTTCGACCCGGACTTCCTCTCTCAGAACTCGGGCAAAAACTTTCCGGTCGATTTCCAGAACACGACGCTTGAAGAGGCGCTCGACTACCTGTCCATCCTCACCAAAGCCTATTGGAAGCCAATTTCGAGCAACGCGATCTACGTGACGCTCGATAACCCGCAGAAGCGCCGTGACTACGAAGACTACATTGTCAAAGTTTTCTATCTCCAGCACGCGCTGGAGCCGCAGGAGTTGAACGAAATCGCAAACGCCGTCCGCGTGGTGGGCGAATGCCGCAAGGTGGTGCCCTATGTCGCGCAGATGGCGCTGATGGTGCGCTGCACTGCCGATCAGGTGTCGCTGGTCCAGAAAATTTTAAACGACATGGACAAGCCGCGGGCAGAAATCGTTCTCGACGTCTATGTTCTTGAAGCCAACAAGACCAAGACACGCTCGCTGGCCGCCACGATTGCCAATGGATCCACGGCGGGCCTGGCGCAAGTGATCGGGTTCAATGGCGCGCCCGCTTCCGGCACCACTCCAGCAAGCACCTCGCTGAACCTGGCTCGCATCAGCAAGCTTTCCACAAACAATTTCTCCGTCAACATGCCGGGACTCTTCCTCCAAGCCTTGCTGAATGACCGAACCACACGCGTCCTCCAGAATCCGCAGGTGCGTACCGTTGACAACAAGAAGGCCAGTTTGCGCATTGGTGACCGATATCCCTATGCCACGGGCAGCTTCAACGTAGGCACCACCGGCGGCGTGGGAGGCGTCAGCCCTTATGCCTCGACGCAGTTCCAGTTTGCCGAAGTCGGTGTGAACGTCGACATCACACCCAAGATTCATGGCAATGATGAAGTGTCCCTCCGTGTGGAAGTGGAAGTCTCCAATATCCGGGATCAGGTCAACATCGGCGGATTGACACAACCCGTGATCGGACAGCGCAAGATCGGCGAAGATATTCGCATTCGAGAAGGCGAAATCAACGTGATGGGTGGTCTTCGATCGAATACCCGCTCGAAAACTATTGTCGGCCTCCCTTGGCTCGCCACCTTGCCCGGTCTCAATTGGCTCTTCGGATCGGATGTCGATGACCGGAGCGACAGCGAGTTGCTCGTTGTCCTGGTGCCCCATCTGGTGCGTGCGCCGGAGCTGACAGATCTAAACCTGAGGGGTGTCAGCACCGGAACCGACCAGCAGGTGAAGCTGAGCTATCAGATGAAACCAGAGCCGGTTGTGGCTCCTGCCGCCAGCGCTCCCGCAGTAACACCGGTCATTCCTCCTCCGGTGACATCGCCTCCCGGTGGATCGCCTCCGGCCGGAACCACACCACAACAATTGCGTCCCAGCCCTCTGCCCGGGCCGAACGTCCCAGTGCCGGCTTCCTTGTTGAACCCGATGGCAGGCCCAGCCCCTGCCCTGAAAAACAAACTGAGTCTGACTGCTCCGGTCACTCCGGTGCAGTTGAGTTCCGCAGTCCAGGTAATGGTGAACGTCGAGTCGGCCGACGACCTGACGAAGGCACCGCTCAAAGTGGAATACGACACCAAGCTGCTCAAGCTGGTGAACGTGAGCTCAGGCGGCCTGCTCGCGAGCGATGGGCAGAAAGAAGAGCTCGTTACCGATCTCAATTCGGGCGAAGTCTCTGTGTCGCGTAGCGCTGGAACGAAGGGCATTAGCGGCAACGGTTCCTTGTTGAAGCTGACCTTCCTCAGCTTGGCCAAAGGCGAGGCGACCGTACGGCTGACCCAGGCGAAGCTGTCCAACTCCAAGAATGAGGCGGCGGCTCCGGCACCGCTTCCTGAAGTCACCCTCAAGATCCAGTAGTGAAGCTGATGATTCCTGTCTCCACAAAACGGCGCAAATGGCAGGGTGGTTTGACTCTGGTGGAACTGATTGTCGCGATCACCATCCTGATCGCACTCAGTTCGATGGCGCTTCCGATGGCGCGCTACAAGGTGCGTCGCGAGAAAGAACGGGATCTGCGCAACGCACTGATGCAGATCCGCACGGCAATCGACAAGTACAAGGATCTGGCCGATCAGGGCCAGCTTGGCACGCAAAAGGTAGGTTCGGAGAATTACCCCGAGACGCTGGAAATCCTCGTCGAGGGGGTCAAGATTCCGGGCGCCCAGGAGAAGAAAATTCGTTTCCTGCGACGCATGCCGATCGATCCATTTACAAAGTCGAGCGACTGGGGAAAACGAAGCGTAAAAGATGATCCGAAGAGTCAAAGCTGGGGTGGTGACAACGTGTTCGATGTCTATTCCAAAACCATGGAGAAAGCGCCCGATGGCACTCCGTATTCCGACTGGTAGAAGGCGGGGCTTCACAATCGTCGAGATGATCATCGTAATGACGATCATCTCGATCATTCTCTCGCTCGCCATTCCGATCTATCAAAAGTCCTTGGTACGAGCACGGGAGAGCGTGCTCAAGAACAACCTGTTCACCATGCGCACGGTCATCGACGAATTCACCTATGACAAGCAGAAAGCCCCGCAGGACCTGCGCGATCTGGTGGATGCAGGCTATCTGCGCTCTATTCCCGTCGACCCAATGACAGGCCGCGCGGACACCTGGCGCATTGTCATGGAAGACTCTCTTGCCAGCGTCAACCAGACCGAACCCGGCATCTACGACGTCAAGTCTGGCTCCGATCAAAAAAGCCTCGAAGGCACACCCTACGGCGAGTGGTAGCCTAGACTTTTATGTCGTTACCTCAATCTGACATTGGCCTCGTCGGCCTTGCAGTGATGGGCCAGAATCTGGCGCTCAACATCGCTGATCACGGATTTCGAATTTCGGTCTACAACCGGACCACGGTCACCATGGAGAAGTTTGTCGCGGCACACCCGTCTACCCCCGGCGGTTTAGACGGCCAGGCGACCATTGAAGGCTTTGTAGCCTCGCTCAAGCGCCCGCGGAAGATCATCATCCTGGTAAAGGCTGGCGCTGGTACGGATGCCGTGATCGACTCCCTCGTGCCTCATCTCGAAGAAGGCGACATTATTATCGATGGCGGCAACGCTCTTTGGACCGATACCATCCGTCGCGAGAAAGATCTGAAGGCCAAGGGCCTTCGCTTCATCGGTTCCGGTGTGTCCGGCGGTGAAGAAGGCGCCCGCTTCGGTCCCTCCCTGATGCCTGGTGGCGACAAGGCCGCCTTTGAAGAGATCCGGCCCATCTGGGAAGCAATCGCAGCCAAGGTGGATGACAAGACAGGCAAGCCGCTCGAAGGCGCAACGCCCGGACATCCGATTGTCGGCGGAGTTCCCTGCACCACTTACATTGGACCGAACGGCGCCGGCCACTACGTCAAGATGGTTCATAACGGCATCGAGTATGGCGACATGCAGATGATCTGCGAAGCCTTCGCGCTGATGAAGAATCTGCTTGGGATGAGCGCGGAAGAATGCGCAGCCGTGTTCAAGACCTGGAACACCGGCGTGCTGGACAGCTTCCTCATCGAGATCACCGCGGACATCCTCGCCCAGAAGGACCCCGTCACCGGAAAAGCCTTCGTCGACATCGTTCTCGACACTGCGGGCCAAAAGGGCACCGGTAAGTGGACCAGCACGAACGCCCTCGACATGGGCGTCCCTGCCCCGACCGTTGCCGAGGCCGTCTTTGCCCGCTATCTGAGCGCGGTGAAGGAAGAACGCGTCAACGCCTCGAAGCTGCTGAAGGGACCGGCAGTCTCCTTCACCGGCGACAAGCAGGCCATGATCGATGCCATTCACGATGCGCTGTATTGCTCGAAGATCTGCGCCTATGCGCAGGGCTTCCAGCTGATGCGCACCGCGCAGGTGGATTACAAGTGGGACTTGCCCTTCGGCGAGATCGCCAAGATCTTCCGTGGCGGCTGCATCATCCGCGCCCGCTTCCTGCAGAAGATCACCGAAGCCTATCAGCACAATCATGACCTGGTGAATCTGCTGCTCGATCCGTTCTTCACCAGCGAACTCGATCGTTGCCAGACCAACTGGCGCAAGGTTGTCGCGGCCGCGGCGACAAACGGTGTCGCAACACCGACCTTCTTCTCGGCCCTGAGCTACTTTGACGCTTATCGCACCGAGACGCTGCCGGCGAATCTGCTCCAGGCCCAGCGCGATTTCTTCGGCGCCCATACCTATGAGCGCACCGATTCTCCGCGCGGGAAGTTCTTCCATCTTGACTGGCCAGAACCCGGCCGGCCGCAACTGGAAGTCTAAGTCACTTTCATCGAACTCAAAGGCCAGGGCCCCGCAAGGGTCTTGGCCTTTTTCTATGCCACCAGATCCGCTATCATTGGCACGATGAGTTTTGGCTGGATCCTCTGGTTCTTCTTCATCTCGAATCTGCTGCGATACTTGATCGCCTTCCAGCCCTCCTTCCGTTGTGAGCTACAGCCTCTCGAGCCTCTTGCGCCCGAAGCGCCACGGCAGGAATCCCACCCACCTACTCTCCGCAACAATCATCCCCGCCCACCACCCGCCCTTTCTTTCTAACTCAGCCCCTGACATCGGAAGAAAGGAGAGACTGAATGTCTCTGTTTCAGAACCCGCTCGGCTTCTTGGCCGGGCTGCTCATGCTATTTGCATTTGCCCGCGCTCTCGCCTGGGGACTCAATCGCATGTTGTTGTGGATGGACTATCGCGATTGGATCCTCATCCCAAATGAAGAAGCAACCCGCGGCGTCGACCGTGCGCTGGCCAGGATGGCAATTGAAGTTCAGGCTATCTACGAGCCGGCAAAATTGTATCTGCTCGAAACGGAAGCAGCACGCCAGGATCAAACCGATGCAGATGAGAGCGGAGGCGCCCCACCTACAAGTTAGTCAAGAATCGTAAGACCACCGTGCCCCACTATTTCGTCCCCGGATGTAAGACTTTTCCGCGAAGCTGCCGAACTTAGATTTCAGGCGTTTCCAGGAAGTACGAGTCCATCGATGACGACGAGCCAGTGGTATCAGATCCAGCCCCGATTCGCCGCAGCCCTCGATCAGGCACGCGGGGAGGACGAGGAAGTTCTCGATCGGGAGTTGGGTCTCGACCGGGAACTCCACGGATACGCGCGGCGGGTACTTCGTCTCGTACGGTCTCATTCCTCGACGGACGCAGAGGAGTTGCCCGAGGAGATCTCCATCTGGCGGCTGATCCTTCCCCTTGCCAGCGACGGCCTGGGTACGGATTATCTGGCAGAGCGAGCGGACGGTTCGCTGGACCGCATGGTGTGCTTCAAGGCCAGCCGCATCCTGCTCGATGGCGCAACCGCACAGCAGCAGTTTGTGCAGGACATGCGGGAACTGGCGATGCTTTACGATAACGGCATCGCACGCGTCCTCGATTCCGGATGGGTTGTGGCAGGCCGTCCTTTTGTAGTCTCCGAGTTTGAAAGCGGAAAGCCGATCACGGAAGCGCTCCAGACTTTCGGCACACGGGAGAAGCTGACGGTCTTTTTGCGGGTGCTTTCTGCAGTGGGCTATGCCCATCAACGGGAGATTTTACATGGCGATCTGAAGCCTGCCAACATCCTGGTGGGCCGGGAACAGACGCCCCGCCTCATCGACTTTGGGCTGGCCCGTGTCTTCGCGAAAGGTGGAGATCCGATTGGCACGCAGCAGAATTTAGAGGTCGCAAGTCTGGCCTATCTGGCGCCCGAACAGATTCGCGGCACTGCGATCACTCCAGCAACAGACGTTTATACCCTCGGCGTCATTCTCTACGAACTGCTCTCGGGCGAGCAGCCATACGGCCCGCCCACGGACAACGTGATAGAGCGGGGCCGGGCCATCTGTGAGAGGATTCTGCCGCAGATCGAAGGGATTGGAGCCGACCTCAACTACATCATCGCCAAGGCGACTGAGAAGAATCGTGAGGCGCGTTACCCCGATGTCATGTCCATGGGCAAAGACATCGAAGCTTATCTCGAATGCCGTGCCGTCCGGCCAATCACTGAGAATGCCGCATCCTTTGCGTTAAAGATCCTGCGGCAGTACTGGATCACCACCACCCTGCTCGTTGCCGTTCTTGGAACAGCGAGTGTCGCGGTGCTGCAGCGCGGACGCTCGCAGACGCAGAACAGCCGTAAGCCCGTCGTCGCCGAATCAAAGGTCCAAGCTTCCTCAGTGGAAAGTGCGAAGGCTTATCTCGACGACATGCTGGCCAAGAATGCCGACAAGCCCGAGGTGGTCGGAGAACTCGCAAAGGCCTATCTCCGCATGGCCGAAGTAGAACGGAAAGGGAGTGTGGCACTTGGGGGCAATCGGGGTGCAGCCATCCAATCGGCACGCAAGGCCTATGAGCTCACGGCCAAGCTCATCACCACAGAGAATTTGACCGATGCCGCGTTGCTGGAATACGCGAAGTCTGCCCGTATGCTCTCGGAACTGCTGAACGATGCACGCGACTATCAAGAGGCCATCCGTGTCGCGCAGGCCTGGAAAGAGAAATTCGTCAGCATCAGTTCCACGCAACCCGATCTCTTGAAGGCCAAAGCAGCAGCCGATGCCGCCCTTTCCGACCTGTTGTTTGCCGCCGGAGAGCAAGCCGCGTCGATGCCACTGGCGCGCTCAGCCATGCAGCAGTTCGGCGTGATCTATGCGGCAGACAAAAAGGATCGCAACAAAGCGGCAGATTATGCACGTTCCGCCAATCAGGTCGGGAACAAAGCGCTGTCGCTGGGGGATCTGGTGGAAGCGCTGAATGTGTTTCGGACAGCAGAGGCGGTACTGCGTCCGCACGTTCAAGACCCGGAAAGCGAGGTCACGCCACTCATCGATCTGGCAAAGACATTGAATGGACTGGGCGAGACGCTGGCGCGCTCGAAACAGGCGGGTCAGGCCCTGGCAAGCTATCGGGAAGCGCGGCTTCTGCTGGAGCAGGCGGCAAAGAAAGAAGCTGGGAACGATGAAGTACTATCGGGACTGGCCGACAACCTCATCCGGACAGCGCAGATGCAAGGAGAAGGGCCGGCACTCGAAGAAACCGCACGCGCAATCGAGATGCTCCGCAAGCTGCTCTTGAAACCGGAGCCCAAGGCGGAATATCACAAGCAACTTGCACAAGCGCTCACGGTGCGGGGTGAGTTGTATTTGAAGCAGCGAAAGAGCGAAGCGGCCAGGGAGTCTTTTGAAGAAGCGCTCTCACGCTGGAACAGCTACGGACGATTGGCAGGCTGGAAGCCACAAGAAGAGCAGGAGATTCTTCGTTTAAAGGGCCTCACCGGGCACTGATTTGGTAAACTAAGAATCGTCACTCCCCGATCGTCTAATGGTAGGACAGCGGCCTTTGACGCCGTGAATCGTGGTTCGAATCCATGTCGGGGAGCCACTCTTTAGCCTCAACAATTTAGAAGAGAGTCGCCGTCCCACTGTACGGATTTTGTACCGACGTAACTAGGCCCCGGGTCCGAAATCATTGATGCTGCACGAGAAGAACGCTGAGCATGGATTCGAAGTTTGGAATTAGGACCTATGCTCCCGAAAGCGCAGTCATCACAAGAAGGCTTCCCAGACAATGCGGAAGCCACTGCGAACCCGAAAATGAAGGCTTCGGCCCTAAACGGTAACGCCCTTTGAGGGCCTCGGCAAACTCGTCTGAACGCGCAAAACAGGGTGGCGAAGCCGCCATCGATCAGGAACAACTTGCTGCCGCGCCCGCGCACCACTAATCTAGTGCTTAACCCTGAAGAATCGAATCGAACAGCCATGATGGATGAGGAGCCAAAGACACCGGACTGGAAACGGGCGGTCGCGGGCCTGTTGCGCCTGAACCGGCCCGTTCAGAGCCGCGCGATCTGGCAACATCTTCCAGCCTATTGGCTACTGCGCAAAGGCCTGCACCTGCTTTCGTTCCGGCTGCTGCGCACGGGGCACGCAGTAGGAACGAAGGCTCGCTCCACGCGCGAGTCGGTCCAGATGATTTCCGTCATCCTGCGATCGATCGCCTGGTCCTTGGCGGTGGCTCTCGTTCTCGTTTTCGGCGTTGGATGGATCGAAGTTCTCTTCAAGACGTTCTTTCTTTCCACGACAGCGTATATTTCAAAATGGCCGTGGCTCGCGCACGTCTACGAAAGCCTGAAAGTCTTCCATCTCGACACCGGCGCGGCCGCATCTTTGCTTAGCACCCTGGCCCAGATTGCCGGCGTCTTCCTGGGACTCTACTTTGCGGCCGTCGGAACGCTTATCAGCGCACGTTATTCAAATGTGCCGCCGAATGTTCGCGAACTGATGTTCACCGACAAGCTCGGCAACCAGTACATCAAGCTGGTCGCCCTGTTCGGGGCGGTCGCAACGCTGCTGCTCGCCGGGCAGAGCATCGGAATTCAGACCGGGCTCCTGAATTTGGTCCTGGTGACAATCCTCGGCGTGGCGACGATCTTGAGTTTCGTGCTGCTCGGACGCCGGGCGTTCGAGTTTTTCGATCCCGCATCGCTCGTCAGGCAGCTCGGTTCCGAACTCGTCAGTTCGATCAATCGCGCGACGACGTTGCATGTATTCAGCCGCCAGCAATCGTTCCAGGCCTTTTACCAGAAGCAGGCAGGATCGCTCCTGAATTCGTACGAAAGCGTGGTGCGGGTGGCCGCACAGGATGCGGTTTCACGCCAGTACACGCTCCCCTATCTTGCCCAAAATCTCCTCGCCATCTGGGCCTATTACGGCAGGCGGAAACATCTTCTTGCCAGCGACAGCTACTGGTTTCGCAGGCAGTACGCGCACAAGAACTGGCTGACGACGGACTTTACCGAGACGAGCGTCGCGTTGAACACGGGAACGACGTTGCAGCCCAAAGAGGTTCCTGACGCGATCTGGTTTGAGAAAGAAACGAGCGAAACATTCTGGTTCGCCTACAACGCCCTTCTGCAAGGCAATCATCTTGAGCAGGCGGCGCAGGTCAGCCTTTCCGCAGCGGAAGCGATCGGGCGGCTGGCCGGATGCATGCTGGTGAGCGAAGCCGTGGAATTCGCAGGTGCCTGGGCTCCGTTTTTCAGGAGCGAAGCCAGAAAGACCAAAGGCCACGATGACGCGCTGGGACAGGAGGAAAACGACCTCGTCCAACGCCTGGGGACAGTAGAGTGCTATGCACTCGGCGCAATCCGTCTGCTTCTCTCTTTCGCGAATAGCGTCAGTGACGAGAGCAGCGAACGTTTGCGCATGGCGTTGTCGGGGCCGGACTGGCTGGCGGGCGACGGGATCTACAAGCTGAACGCACCGAGAACGGTTATCACGGCTCTTGAACGGCTCCGCTCCGAGATCGATTTCGAGCGCCGTGTCGAGGGAACGCGCATAACCGCGCCGTGGTATTTGCGCCAGCGCGCGGCGTTTGCCTATTGCAGATGGTATAAGGAATCGCTTGACTCCGTGGTCGCGCTTTTTGAGGCGAGTTTTGGGGGCGACCTCGATGCCTTGATAACGGAGCAATGCTGGCTTGCCGCCGCCTCGCTCAGCAGCAGGGCATTGGAAGGCTGCAGTAAGTTCCAGCACAACCTTGGACAGCTCAAAGCGTCGCACAAGAAATGGATGGAATGGCGCGGTCACACGGAGGGCGAGTGGCCGGGCATCGATTGGGACGCGGTCGCAGTCCGGCTTTCCAAGCTCGAAGAACGCATTGAAATCGCTACGGCGAAGCTCTTGGTGCCACTTTCGCGCCTTCAAAAGCGCGCGGCGTTGCCGGATTTCTTCGGGCACGCGCTGGGCGCATCGACGAAGGCATGTTTCGATGCGATCGCATTCGACCGCGACGAGCAGGTCGCAAAGATGTTTCCGTCGCTTTTTCAGGCCAGCCTTGCGGCCTATGACCGCCTGAGAGACGAGCTCAAGGAACAACCGGTGCGTACCAACATCATCTTCAGCACCGAGCCGATTGAAAACCTGATGGAACTTTCAGGCTACGCAATCATCTATTCCGAGCTGGGTCCGAAGGACACCTGGAAAACGGTCAAAGCGGCTTGGGACACCTACTTTGCGAATGTGAAAGATCCCCAGGATGTTGTGACATGGCTGCTCACCGTCATGAAGTTTAGGACCGAGAGTCTCGGGCTCAATCCGGGAGCGATACAGAGAACAAGCTGGAAACAGCATTTTGAGCACGATATGCGCCGGCGCGGCTTGCGTGAAGACTGGTATGGCGGACTGCCCTGGAACGGCCGCCCTCAGAATCAGCACAAGAGCCCAATTGTCCGGTCCTTGCTTCGCGGCGGCATGTTTTCCGATCTGTCCGACGTGTTTCTGACCGTGTATCTCCTCAAGCAGCCCTTCACGAAAGACCCGGTATTGCCGAGGCGGACAGAAAGCTTTGCCGATTCCTACGAGCGCGAGCAAAAGCGCGGCGGCCAAACCGGCGGCGAGGCGGATGAATGAACAGACACAAGCGGGAATTAAAGCGGCTACAGCATTCGGTTCATATGTTCTCGGATATCGCGGGAACGCGGCCACCGAAGGAGTACGGCGACACGCACTACAGCCGCATGCTCGTCGAAGATGCCGCAAACGGCCTGGTGCCCTACGGAGACAGCTCGAAGTTCGCGATTACGCTTGAACCCGAAAACCCCGAACTTGAATACTTGATCGGTGAAGGACTTGACCGTGAGGGATACCGGCCAGACCTCTCGGACTCTGTTCGGAATTTCCTGCGCGAGGCTACGCAAACTGTCCTCGCTTGCCGCGAAGCGACTTACGAGATCGTCTATTTCAGCGATCCCGAGACGGAAAAGCTCGTGACATTCGGCCTGTCCTTCATCCTCCCCTGGACCCTGAAGCGCCAGCGCGACGGTTGGGTCCAGACCGTTCCGCCCGCGTATGCGGAGCGAATCAAAGGGCAGTCTCAAATTCATCTGCCGGCGGACGCGGTCTTGCAGCTTCGGCTGCCGCCGACGATCGAACGGTATTTCGTGCCGATGATGGCGGATTTGGAAAACCTTGGGCGCGACATGTATCCCAAATTCGGGATGCCGGTGCCGGGCAACCCTGTCCGCGATATCGGCTTTGAGTTTCAGGAATGGAAAAAATGGCACAACATCGCCATCGCGCAAGCGACGCGAGAGGCAGGTTGGAATGCTCGCAACTCTTTTCCGAACGAAATGACGGAGTTCTATTTCGTTCAGCGGTTTTTGCGCTTCGAGAGGTTCAAGCTCGAGATTCGCGAGTCCCTTGTGTCGCAACTGAACGAAATGCTGCGAACCGTCGGGAAGCGGCTGAGTTTTTCCGCGAAGATCACCGTCTCCGGGTTGCCCGATGCGGCACAGATTGACCAGTCAATGCAGGAACTCGAATCCGGGGCAGCATCTTTCGGTGACGTGATGAAACCGTACATGTCGTACTAGCGCAGGCTCCAAAGATTTGTACCGATTTTGTACCGAGACACTGCTTTTGCTGCTTTTGACGACTTCAGTGACTTTGTAGAATCAACAACTTCTGAGCCTTCAAAATCCTGTCAAGTTCGTGGTTCGAATCCATGTCGGGGAGCCACACAAGTTTGCGCTGAGCGGCTACCAGTTGGTGAACGATCCGTCCGGACGCTGGTTGAGCAACATCCCGGCGCGATACGTGGTGTACTCCCCGATTCTAGACATCTTGCTCACGTCCACCTGAACACCCAGTCCGGGCCGGTCGTTTGGCCACAGCTTGCCGTCTTTGAAATCGTAGGCTTTCGGCAGATAAGGCCAAGTCCGCGTGCCGTTGCCTAGCATTTCCATGAGCGCAATTACCGATGTCGCCACAAGACAGTGGACCAATGCCGCTTCCGCAATCGGACCGGTGAAATGCGGAATCATCCCGATATAGTGGGTTTCGGCGAGCGCGACAATCTTCATGAACTCCGTGATGCCGCCGACGTTCGGCAGCGTGACTCGCGTATAGTCGATCAGTTGCTTCTCGATCAGCGCGCTGACGTCCCACTTGTAGCCGAACTGTTCCCCAACCGCGATCGGAACCTTAGTGCGCTGACGAACGGTCTCGTAAGCAAGCACATTTTCACTGCGGATCAGATCTTCGCAGAAGTAGGGATGGAGGGGTTCAAGCAGCGTGGCAAGATTAATGGCATCCGGAAGATCCAACTCCGTGTGGAAATCAATCGCCCATCCACCGTCTCCGGCTCCCTTGTGCAGTAGAACGCAATCGTCATACATCTTTCGAACCAACTTGAAGCGATCGACAACACGTTGACGCGGGTTATCCGTTGCATGGCGGTATGTGCGGAACCCCGCATCCCTACAGGCTCGTGCAGCATCTTCCAAGGTGCCGCCTCCGGGATTCGGGAACACCGTTGAATACAGTTCCACATGGTCCCGGGCCTTACCTCCCAATAGTTGCCAAACGGGCACATCGAGCGCTTTGCCCTTCAGATCCCACAGCGCAAGATCAAGCGCTCCTAAAGAATGCAGCTTTTCGCGGCCCGCAGGATAGAAATAGCCCCGCATCATGCGCTGCCAGTGAGATTCGATGCGGAAAGGGTCGAGTCCGATCAACATGCTGGCGCACTCTTCCATCGTTCTGGGCTCACCGCCCTCGCCGATACCGATGAGTCCACGTTGCGTTTCGATCATGACGACATTGGTCGACTGGTTGACCATCGGTTGGCCTTGCCTGCCGTTGGCATCACCCGAATTCGTAAAGTAGCGGACAGATTTGATCTTGTCTTCTGGCAAAGCGAAAGCTGGCAGTTCGCCCAGCAATCCCGCCCCAGTGGCAGCGAGGCCACGCAGAAGATTGCGCCGTGACGGGTATTGAGGAGAGGCGGGAAGGTTACGGATCATAGAGGTGCGGTCATTATATGTCACGATGCAATGCCACAGCTTCAGCGGGCAATGCTACTCCTGTCACTGCGACGCTAAGGACTGAACTTATACGAAACGGCTCTAAATATATCCACCATGGGGGACAATCGACAAGTCATTTTTGAGTCCTGCCTGGGGTGACTCCGACTAATGCGCTGCATCTGACCAAGTTTCGTATCGCGTGTATTCGCACATCGATTTCGATAGAGAGCCCGTGGAAAAATTATCTCCCACGGAGGCAGATGGGCGCCAGCAATGCCCAGAGACTATACAGTCCAACTCCGACCGCGATCCCCCACCACAGTCTTCGCCAAGTTGACGATGAGGATACTTAAGCGGCCGCAGCAACTAGGCCGAGCGAGCCTGTCCGTTACCGCGCCTGATCTCATTCCAGAAGAGCGTTCCCTGAAGGAATAGCGATGTGCGGGATCTAGAGGCAACTCATGGGTTTCCGGTTTTTCCTCATCGAATGTTTTCGTGATAGCTGAGTCGACGGGCGGCAAGGCAAACTTCAGCGACACAATGCACAAAACGGCCCATTTTCGTGGCACAGCCAGGTGGGACGGGATCAACCGGGAACGGTATCATAGAGGTTCTGTTCCCTAAGCCGCTCATCGGCGAACGGACGCAGTCCGTTGGATTCCCGACACCGGGAGCCACCCGCAAGCGGAATCCCCCGCACATGAGCACCAGATCCCTTCCCGGACACAGCCTCCCTTGTGCCCCGGCGCCGGATCAAATCTCGAAGTCAGAAAGCAGGAGTAAAGAATGTTTGGACGTGGTAATTGGGCGATCGTCGGTCTTGTAAAAGAGTCGCTCGAGGACTTCTCGATCAACCTCGCGGATCCCGTCCGCATGGCAGCCGCCTCTCAACTCGCTGCCGCGGCGGTCGCGAGCCTCTACGGCGGTGACGCCACAGGCATCAATCCCTACGATGCCCCCCGCCTGGACGAGAAGCAGGAACTCAACCTCGACCAACAGACCGAACTGGCCCGCTACGCCGTCGCCGAACAGGTGGACGGCACCGCCACCCCCCTGCCGGAGGAAATCCTTGCAGGCTCCGGCTATGGCCGCACCGTCGCAGCATTCCAGATCCACTCCCAACTCCCCTGGTTCGGCCTCTGGGCCGTCTACAACGAGCAGAAAAATGCCAGTGATCTGCCCTCCATGAAGGAGCAGCGATCCTACGTCATGCTGGAGCGCCCCTACAAGTTCCTTCAGCCCACCGATAAGCGCACTGTCGACGACCAAACTCTCGACGCCACCGCCGTCTCCCGCACTCAGGTCCCCGTCCTTCTTGACTTCCACTTGGGTCGCGTCTATATCGAAAGCACCAACAGTAAGCAGATTTACTCGGTGATCGTCAGCCTGAACCGCCTTGGCGCGCAGATCGTCCCCGTCGCCTGGAACTACCCGGCGCATAACTGGACGGAAGCCATCCTGAACCGGCTCTACGAAGGCACACAGTTCCGCGACGAATTCAAGAAGCGTGCCGAAGAGGCCATGCGATTCAAGGAGAAGGAAATCGAAAAGCTGGAAGACCGGGAGATGGAGGCCATCGTCTCCAAGTTCTTTTCCATGACGGAGTTGTCCAGTGGCATCTGGGCAGGGATCTCCGGCCCCTCGCGCATCCGGATCCACGACGCAGCCCCTCCAATCGCCGTCAGCAGCCCCACTATGGCCACCACACTACTCAATTTGACCGAGGCCGCCGGCGTCGTCACCGGCGCCATCACCATGCAGGAAAGCATCACCATTACGACCAAGAGCGGAGCCGAGCGCAACATCCGCCGCGACATCGCCCGTTTCGATCTGAACGACCGCATCAACCTCACCGATGTCGGGGCCGCTATGTTGCGTGGCTTCGACATGGCCTCGCACAAGAAGGATGTCCTGCGTGAAATCCGCGAGACCCGTCAGGTGCCCGCCATCCCTCAGTTCTGGGGCGGATGGCTCCACCAGATGAACAACGCGGTCCATACCATTGAAGAATCTTTCCGCGAAGTGCTGGAACTCGGCGGTGATGAGCAGGGGGGCATCGTCCCCATGCAGATCTCCGGCGCGGCGGAGAACGCCCCCACACCCTAGCGCCATCTCGTCGCAGTTCTGAGGGGCGACGCCGCAATCTAGCGTGGTACTTCACACAGAATAGCGACTATTGAGAATCACCTTTCCCCTCATGACTTTGGCGAGGATATCTTTGGAGCTTGCGGTCCAGACGAGTTCGGGGACTCTACAGAAGACGCCTTGGCGGAGACGGATTTCGGTGAGGTCGCGAAAGAAACATTGAACCATGGTGAGCAACCGCTAGAACGCCCGCGTACTCACCCCGCCGCGTTTAGGAAATGCTCCTGCGCGGCACTTGTCTCGCAGCGCTTGAGTCGCCAGAAACTGAATCAGTTACTTTTGCGGACTGCAAACCTGGCTGCGCCAGTTTTGAGCCTCCGGGCTCTTCGCGCGGTCTTCCCTCATGGTCAGGCGGAAGATTTCATGGTTTTCGGGCTCGTAGAGTCCGAAGAGACTCTGGAAGGAACCGCCCTCAAAATCGATGCGTTTTGTCCCAGGGTCAAAATGGTAGCGGCCTGCAGGCCCAGTGGAAGGCTGGTAAGTGCCGTCGGTCTTCAGAACCACTGCCTGCGTATAGGTGAAATTGTTGTTGAGGTAGACCCCGCACACATATTTCGTCGTGGGCGGCGCTGGAGATCGCGCTCCTCCGGCTTGGGCGGACGAGGCCTGGAGGGGGCGGATGTTCTTTGCGCTGATCCACTGTCCGGTCGATCCCTTGTCCGGTTTCAGATAGCAGTAGCCAGCATATTGGCCGATGCCGATCTGCGTGACGGTCGCGTTGTACCAATCGACGTTCCACCCCTCGACCATGTCACCAACCTTGAACGGACAGGGTTTCACTTCTGTCGCGGCTTGAGTTGAGGCTGACTTCACCGTCTTGGCTCCCGCTGCAGCGGGAGCCGGCTGATTTCCTGAATGAGCGCCTGGATGGCGTACTTCGCTGACGTTATAGCCCTGCTCGTACGTACTCACGCCGTTGTGGGTGTAAGCCGGATAGTCCGCGCGGGGATCCCAACGAACCACGACCTGCTTGTACTCAGGCAGCAATTTGACAATCGTGCCAGACCACCACTTTTGAGAGGAAGGGCTATCCCGGTACTCAACCCGGTCTCCGGTCTTGAAGTCGCTCTGTGCCCTCAGTTGCGGGGCGAAAGCGATAAGAACTGCAATGACAACTCGGAATGTCATAGGAGTGGAGTGTAACAGAATGGAAGTGCTCTGCGGATTTCGGTGGGGCACTGGGCGGCGGAAAACGGCCCATCCCTTTTAAGGATTTGACGAGTGTCAAGCATCCCGGAATCTAGGGGCCGCTGGGCCTCAAACGGTTCTGTTCGACCGTGGACTGTAGTCTGCCATATCGCATCAGGGAGCAGCGCTCTCGAACCGTCTCCTCTGCGGGTGAGAACGCGCCATCCGGAAGCTGGAGAGCACTACGTCCGATCGGAGAAATGAGGATATCATTCTCTGCGAATGCCATTTCCCTCTCGTTTTTGAGCGGCACGCCATCAGCCGGAGTGCCTGAGCTTTCTTTTCACTCCGCATCTGATCGTTCGTTGTCAGCCCGGCTCCGAATGAGTATTGCGCCGTTCGCAATCCACTCGCTGTCCTGGGCGTCCTCAAGTCGAGTTCTGGGAAGTTGTGAATCACTCGTCAAGACCGAGGCCTTCCTAATAGGCCGTTCCGGCATTAGACCCGAAGGCAAGATCGCGCAGGTTTCGACGGCCATCTTGTTCTGATTCCGCCGTGCACCTACTGATGCAATGAGAATCCGGACGGCAGAGCTGCTTCGAGATTGATTTGCTCTCCGGTGATGGGGTGGTGGAATCTCAGATACTGGGCGTGCAGGAAATATCCTCCATCTCCGGGGAGGCCCGGGAGGTTTTCAAGAGGCTGGCCGGTCGAGCCGTACAGAGGATCACCAACCAGAGGATGGCCGATGGATGCCAGATGGATTCTGATCTGATGAGGACGACCCGAGCTGAGGCTTACCTCAAATGTTGTTGTGCTGCTGTTGCGTGAGATCACCTTTGCCAATGACTTTGACGGTTTGCCACTTGGGCTTGCGGCCCACACGGAGCCGATGCGCGGGTGCGGTACGAGGCCGATAGGTGTGAGGATCTCGTAGGCGTCGTGCTGCGCAACGTTTTGCGCTAGCGCCCGGTAGATTTTTTGCATTTTGGGTGTGTTCCAGTTTGCCGATAGATGAGAGGCCACCTGCGGCGTTTTGGCGAAGAGGACGATGCCAGTAGTGGCTCGGCCCAACCGATGGACAGGCTTTGCGTTGGGGCTTTGCTTTTGCACCATGCGCAGGAGAGTGTTTTCCAGGAAGCCCCCGCCGGGGAGGGTGGGCAGCCCGTTAGGCTTGTTAACGGCCAACAGATGGAGGTCTTCAAACAGAACCTCGAAGTGCTGAGGGGCGTCGGGTTCGATCCAGGGTGGACGGTTCCAGACAAGGGTTTGGCCTAAAGTGACCGATTCGCTTCCGGTGGCGGTGACGCCGTTGAGGGTGATTTCGCCGTTACTCAGTTTCTGTTGCCAGGCTTGTGGAGTGGAGTGGGGGTAAAGGCTGGCTAAGTGGGAAAGCAGGGTTTGCCCATGGAACTTGCTGCTGATGATTGTGGTGTAGGCATAGCCCCGGTTGAGCACGTAGTTTAGTGTAGGCTATGGCATCTGCGGCGCGGCAGCCAGAAGTTTTTTGCGATCCAATCGGCGGGAGGGCGCTCAGACTGGTAGAAGATGTGGCGGCGGCATTGCGCAGGAATCACCCGCTGTTGTCAATCCCGTCCCCCAGACTTACCATGCGCCAAGCGGGCGAGAAGCCGGCTTGTGGAAAGTTGTTCGTCAGCGCCCCGCCGGACGGTCGGCGCTGTACAAGCTGGCTGACCGATTTTCGACGGGCAGCCCTGAAACGAGAGCAGACTGTTAACCCTAAGATAGTTCGCGAGTTCGAGAACATCGGATGCGGAGCTGCCAAAACTCTCAATACATCCAGCGTGGAGATGTTGCTTCGGTTTCATTAACTACCTGCACTGGTTGCTGCGAATGTTCATCGTTGCCATAGGATTCGAGCCGACTCGAGCGGAACTGCGACCCCGGCACGCTGCGGGATCACTCGCGCCGTATAGTCGTTTGCTGCGCGTGTGAGGGGTGTGGTTGCGTGATACCGGCAGCCTGTGGATACGTGAGCTGCTGGTCTTTCGCATTTCATTTCGATACGAACGGGTTCGCCTCCGTTGATTCCGTCCGCATAAAGTTCCACGCGCACCCCATTGGGGTCGAGATCGTGCAGGAAGATTTCGACCTCGAACCTGTGCTGATCCGCAGTGGTTTCGACGTGCAAATCTCCGAAGCGTAACGAGCCCCAGCCCCAATCTAACGCCCGCTTCCAATCCACCACTTGCTTGGCGATCGCACCCTGATTCGCCGCGCGCTCCCGGTAGGCAGCCGCAGCAGGGAGATAGTGCTGCTCCGAATACTCGCGCACGGCACGGCCAGCGGAAAAACGCGGAGTCAAGTGCGCCATGCTCTCCCGCATCCGCTTGATCCATGCAGTGGGGACGCCGCTCGCGTCCCGGCGATAGAACTCTGGGATCACCTGATCCTCGAGCAATTCGTAGAGCCCGTTGGCCTCGATCGCGTCCCAGGCCGGATCGTCACCATGCTCCTGACCGTCCCCTAAGGCCCATCCAACTTCAGGTGCGTAAGCCTCTGCCCACCAGCCATCCAACTCGGACAGATTGAGCCCGCCGTTCACCAGCACTTTCATACCGCTTGTCCCACAAGCTTCCCAGGGCCGACTCGGTGTATTGATCCACACATCCACGCCTTGCACCAAATGCTCCGTCAGAAGCATGTCGTAATCGCTCAGAAAGATCACATGAGGACGCGGGACCGGCTGCCGGATGAAATGAATCCATTCCTGAATCAGGGCTTGCCCTGCTTGGTCTGCCGGATGTGCTTTTCCAGCAATGATGAGTTGTACTGGACGCTGTGGATTGGTCAACAAGCGAAGCAGCCGGGGCGGGTCGTGCAGCAATAGATTCGGTCGCTTGTAGGTCGCAAAGCGGCGTGCAAATCCGAGCGTGAGAGTGTTGGGATCAAAAAGATGCTTTGCTTTATCAACCGCCTCCGCCGATGCGCCCGAAGCGGCAAGTTGGCGGGAGAGTCGTTCGCGCGCGTATTCAACAAGCGACATTCTATTGGCGGTGCGAAGTTGCCATATCTTGGCGTCCGGGACGCAGCGAATGTCCTGGTCCAGGGCTTCTGTCGTCCCCAGCCAACGCGCCTTGCTACAGGCATCTGTCCATAGAGAGTCGGCTGGAGCAGAGTCCCAAGTGGGCATGTGGACTCCGTTGGTCACGTGGCCGACGGGGATCTCGTCCTCCGGCCAATGCGGGAAGAGTGGCAGAAAGATGTGCCGGCTCACCTTACCGTGCAGGCGGCTTACGCCATTGACCTGCCCGCTCCCTCGAATTGCCAGATACGCCATATTGAAGGGCTCCGACGAGTCGTCAGGATCTAGGCGGCCAAGAGCCAGCAAATCATGGGAGGTGATCTTGAGCTTTTGCTGGACATAGCCGCCGAGGTATTGCTCAATGAGAGACGGTGCGAAGCGGTCAAAGCCAGCCGCTACGGCAGTGTGCGTGGTGAAGAGATTGCCAACTCGAGTTGCAGCGAGTGCCACTTCGAAGGGTTGCCCAGTCTCTTCCATGAAATCTCGGGCGCGCTCCAACACGGCGAAGGCCGCGTGCCCTTCATTTAAGTGACAGACTTCCGGCTGGACTCCGAGTGCGTGGAGCAGGCGCCATCCGCCAATTCCCAACAGCATTTCTTGTTTGAGGCGCAGTTCCGGCCCGCCGCCATAGAGTTCGCTCGTAATCCCACGATGTACCGGGAAGTTTGCTGCGTCGTTACTGTCCAACAGGTAGAGCTTGACTCTGCCAACCTGCACCTGCCAGGCGCGCAACCAGACCGAGTAGCCAGGCAACGCGATCTCCAACCGCAGCCACTCTCCGTTCGGTTGGCGCAGCGGCGTGATTGGCAACTGTCCAGGATCGTTGTAAGGGAAGAGAGCTTGCTGCGCTCCATCTTTATCGATCACTTGGCGAAAGTAGCCCTGTTGGTAGAGCAACCCCACTCCGACGACCGGAACGCCCAGGTCACTAGCCGCTTTCAGTTGATCGCCGGCCACATTACCAAGCCCACCCGAATAGATCGGCAGCGCTTCACTGAGCATGAATTCCATGCTGAAGTAGGCCGCGCATGTCAGGGGAGAGCCCGCATGATTCTTTTGAAACCAAGCGGGCGTCTTCGCCGCTTGCCGGCTGGCTTCGACCAAGCCATCGACGTTCTTCCGGAAAACAGGATCTGCCAGCACGCGCTCGATCTGGTCGCGCGAAACCGTCTGTAGAACAACCCAGGGGTTATGTGTGATCCTCCACAGTTCAGGATCCAACTGCCGCCACACTTCGTCAGTCGCATGATTCCACGACCAGCGCATGTCCAAGGCGAGTTCCGCCAGGGAGTCGAGCCCCTCAATTTCGATGGGGAGTAGCTTGTAGATGGGGTGACTGGCACGGATTTTTTCGCTCATAATTTGCCATTCCGATCGGGCTTGACGCCCAAAGTTTCGTTAACGATTGCCTGCGCTTCCGTGAGGATGCGATGCAGATGATCGGTTCCCTGGAAGCTCTCCGCGTAAATCTTATAGATATCCTCGGTTCCTGAAGGGCGCGCCGCAAACCATCCGTTCTCTGCCATCACCTTCAATCCACCGATGGGAGCCTTGTTGCCCGGAGCGTGAGTGAGGATCATCTGGATCTTCTCCCCGGCCAGTTCCTTGGAATGGACCTGCTCCGGCGAGAGTTTGCCCAGCATTTCTTTTTGCGCACGAGTCGCTGGAGCCTCCACGCGGTCGTAAGCCGCCTCGCCGAACTCGTGCGTGAGGTCTCCGTAGATCTCACCAGGATCGCGACCCATCCGCGCAGTGATCTCCGCTGCGAGCAAAGCGGGGACAATGCCATCTTTGTCTGTCGTCCAAACGCTGCCATCCCTACGAAGAAAGGATGCGCCCGCGCTTTCCTCTCCACCGAAGCCAAGCGAGCCGTCGAGGAAACCATCCACAAACCACTTAAAACCCACCGGCACTTCATCGAGCTTCCGGCCAAGCTTCGCCGTGACGCGATCGATCATCTGGCTGCTCACCACCGTCTTGCCGATGGCTGCCTCACTACTCCACTGTGGCCGATGTTGGAAGAGGTAGTGGATTGCGACCGAAAGATAGTGATTGGGTGGCAGCAACCCGGAACTCCTGGCGACAATCCCGTGACGGTCGTGGTCCGTGTCGCAGGCAAAAGCAATCTCGAAGCGATCCTTGAGGCCGATGAGCCGCTGCATCGCATACGGTGAAGATGGGTCCATACGAATCTGGCCGTCCCAATCAACAGTCATAAAACGGAAGGTGGGATCGACGGCCTTGTTCACGACTGTGAGCTTCAACCCGTAGCGCTCTGCAATCGGTTCCCAGTAATGGACTCCTGCGCCGCCAAGCGGATCAACTCCCATGCTGATCTTCGCGCCACGAATCGCATCCATGTCGATCACATTGGCCAGATCGGCGACGTAGGCATTCAGATAGTCGTGCCTGTGTGTCGTGGCTGCGTGAAGGGCCTTTTCGAAAGGAACTCGCTGCACCCCACGCAGCCCGTCCTCCAGAAACGCGTTTGCCTTGGCTCCAATCCCGTCGGTAATGGCCGATTCGGCTGGCCCTCCATTCGGCGGATTGTATTTGAATCCTCCGTCATGAGGCGGGTTGTGCGACGGCGTGATGACAATGCCGTCGGCGAATCCGGTCTTGCGCCCGCGGTTGTAAGTGAGAATCGCGTGAGAAACAGCAGGCGTCGGAGTGTATTCATCTCCCTCCGCCAGCAGGACGTCAACTCCGTTGGCTGCCAGCACTTCAAGGGTGCTCGCAAGAGCCGGCACAGAGAGCGCATGCGTATCCATGCCAAGAAACAGAGGCCCCTCGATCTGCTCCCGCTTCCGGTACAGGCAAATGGCCTGACTGATGGCGAGGATATGCCTCTCGTTAAACGCCGTGTCGAATGAGGAACCACGATGACCCGAGGTGCCGAATGCCACGCGTTGCTCTGGCCGGGAAGCGTCGGGAACCTCCGTATAGTAAGCCGACACGAGTCTGGGTACGTTTACCAGCATCGATGCTTCGGCCGGCTTTCCCGCAAGTGGACCTAGGTTCACAACTCCCTCGTCATTTTGAGTCCCTGTGTTCCAGGCTTGCGACTTGACGCCGGTGACGCGGCAACGGCTGGGGCCAGCGGCACAACAAATTCGGGATCGTCGTCACCCTGCTTCCAGTGCGTGTCTCCAAAGGCGGCGGCTTCATCGAGATCTTGCTTCGATTCAAAGCCTTCCTGATTTTTTGGAGAATCAGGCATGGTTCTTTTCCAGCAAGGCCAAGGCTCGCTTGCAGACGTTGTCCACAGTAAAGCCGTATTCGCGCAGCAGCACCGGAGCGGGCGCGGAGGCGCCGAAATGATCAAGACCAATCACTTGACCCAGATCGCCGACGTAGCGATGCCATCCCTGTGTGGCTCCTGCTTCCACGGCCAAACGCGTGCGAATCAGGGGAGGCAATACGGAGCAACGATATTCCTCCGTCTGCGCATCAAACAATTCCCAACTGGGCATGGACACCACACGCGCCTGAACGTTTTGCTTTTCCAAGTCCCGTTGCGCCTCAATGGCCAGACTCACTTCTGAGCCGGTTGCGATCAAAATCATCTGAGGCTGACCGTTCGCTGCTTCGGACAGAATATAGGCTCCGCGTTGGAGGCCCTCGGCGGAAGCGTAGCGGTTACGGTCCAGAGTCGGCACATCCTGGCGCGTCAGGATCAGGGCGACCGGACGGCCTCGCGTCTCGATTGCATGGCGCCAGGCGTACGCGGTCTCGTTGGCATCGCAGGGCCGGATCACCACCAGGTGCGGAATTGCACGCAGATTCGCAAGTTGTTCCACGGGCTGATGCGTTGTCCCGTCTTCGCCGAGCGCAATGCTGTCGTGGGTGAAAACGTAGACCACCCGCTGCTCCATGATGGCCGCCAACCGGATGGCCGGGCGCATGTAATCGGAGAAGATCAGAAACGTCGCCCCGTACGGAATGAAGCCTCCATGTACGGCCATGCCATTCAGAATGACGCCCATCCCGTGTTCCCGAATGCCAAAGTGCAGGTTGCGTCCAGCGTAACTCCAGCCGCCACCGCTCGAACCTTGGGTGTCGCCCCAGGCTCTATCGGGAGATTCAAAATCACCCGCGCCTTCAAGGGCGGTGAACGTCGAAGGATCCAGATCGGCAGAACCGCCCATCAGCGCCGGAAGTTTGGGCGCGATCGCGTTCATCACCTTTCCGGATGCCACTCGGGTCTTCATCCCCTTTGGGTCTGCTGGGAAGACTGGAATATCCGCGTCCCAACCGGCGGGCAATTCACCGCGCATCCTCTGTTCAAATTCCCTAGCCAAGTCGGGGTACGCCGCAGCGTACTGGGAGAATCGTTCCTGCCACGCAGACTCCGCCTGCAGCCCTCGCGGCAGGGCTTCGCGAAAATGGGCGAGCGCTTCCGATGGAACATCGAAGAGAGGAGTGACCGGCCAACCCAGGTTCTCCTTGGTTCGCTTGACCTCTTCCGCCCCTAGCGGCGAACCGTGAGCCTCAAAACTGTCCTGCTTGTCCGGAGAACCAAAGCCCAGATGAGTGCGGACAAGGATCAACGACGGGCGCCGCGTCTCGCTCCGCGCCGCTTGTAGAGCCAGGTCGATCGCCTCCACGTCGTTACCATCCTCCACCGATTGCGTGTGCCAACCATAGGCCTCGAACCGCCGCGCGTGATCGTCATTGCAGGTCATGTTCGTGCCGGCCGAGAGCGTCACATGGTTGTTGTCGAAAAGGTAGATCAGCTTGCCAAGTTCCAATTGCCCTGCCAGGGAAGCGGATTCGGAGGCCACGCCTTCCATCAGGTCGCCGTCGCTGACTAACGCGTAGGTGAAATGATCAACGATCTCGAAACCTGGCCGGTTGTAGCGCGCCGCCAGATGCGCTTCCGCAATCGCCAAGCCAACGCCGTTGCCAAAACCCTGACCAAGCGGGCCAGTGGTAGTTTCGACACCAGGAGTGAGACCGCGCTCAGGATGACCCGGCGTAAGGCTGCGCCATTGGCGGAATTGCTTGATTTGATCGAGAGACAGATCATAGCCGGTGAGATACAAGAGGCTGTAGAGCAGCATTGAGCCGTGGCCGGCCGACAGGACGAAGCGGTCCCGATTTGACCATTGGGGATGAGTGGGATTGTGCCGGAGAAAGCGGGTCCACAATGCGTAGGCCATGGGTGCGGCACCCAACGGCAAGCCTGGGTGCCCGCTGTCAGCCTTTTGCACTGCGTCAACGGACAGGAAACGGATCGTGTTGATCGACAGTTGATCTAATTGCGCCGCATTCAGAGTAGCCATGGTCCCTGTTTTCTTCGAAGCCGCGAGGGCGCGACCTCGGCTCTTTCGTCTTGATCCGATCGCGGTGGCGTCTTTTCGAAAGTAGCGCCGCCTCACCACACAAAGAAAACCGCGCCACTGCCGGACACCTGTATGCGGCCGGCCTGCACCGGACGGTCTCGAATCGGAGTGATATTCTCGCGAACGATACCGGGCATCTGCGGTTCTGAGCCGATGTTTTCTTCTATCCCCACTGCGCCGTGCTGGTTCATGATCTTCGCCGCGGCATCCACCTGCTCGTCGCTCCCCGTCGCGAAAACCAAAGCTCCTCCCCGCCCCAGGCCGTCCAAGTAAACTTGTGATTCGGCGTTGGTCGCTCCAATCCTGGCGAGTGCCCGGCCCACCTCGACTTCGAACTCGATGCGAGGGAAGCTCATCACCCCTGTGACCTCGAAGGTCGCCGGCTCCGTCAGCGTGTGAACCTCTATCCGGGGAAAACCAAGGGCTTCGATCTCGCGGACGACGCCGTCAACCAGATCAGGTTTCTCAAACAATCCGACAACCGTTTTGGGCATATAGTTCTCTCCACTACACAGTGCTGAGCATCTACACGCACAAAGTGTTGCGAATCGGGACGCAGAAACCAACGCTGAGATTCATTTCCCAAGTGCGCTGGGCGCGCCATCTTTGCGTTCTGATTGATCCTCGCCTCAATCTGCATGGGGGCCATCCAGGCGGGCATCCTGAGGTGTCCAGCTTGCCGTTTCCTGGGAACGGCATCAGAATGTCGTGGGAGCTTGTCGCCAAGTGCAGCATCCAAGGCTTCAGATTGGGCATATTTCAAGTCCTGTATTCGAGTTCCAAGTGTCCAAGCTCACACAGCTTGCCAATGCACACCCAACCACTCTCACTCCCTCAATCTTGGTGGCATTGTGCGGGTGCGGCCGCAGGAGTGTGAGGAGGATGCGTCCGATTCCACAGCAATATGCGAATCCGCACAGGCGAGGATTTAACTTGATCGATCGCCGGCCGAACTTAGGGTCTCAGAGCGGCTACCTGAAACAGATGGTGCAGAAAACACTCAGACCTGACGGAAATCCAGAATTGGAAGTGGAGTCAAGCCGAATCCTAGAAGGGAAAACGGCTTGCAGAAATGAGCAGATCAGCGGAGTCCACATGGACAACAACTTGCGGTAAAAACGCCCACAAGGAGACCCAATGCCCATTCAACTGCATGAAGACAACGGCGGGAAGCTGCTCGCGGTTCACCTCAGCGGGAAGTTGGTAAAAGCAGATTACGATCACTTTGTGCCTGAGTTCGAGCGGCTCCTCCGGCAGCATGGAAAACTACGTGTGTTGTTCGATATGACCGGTTTCCATGGCTGGGACGCTGCCGCAATATGGGAAGACATCAAGTTCGACATTCGGCACTTCGCCGACATCGAACGGATCGCCATGGTCGGGGACGCGAAATGGCAACACGGCATGGCGATATTCTGCAAGCCGTTCACGAAAGCGACGATCCGATACTTCGATCACACCGACGCCGGTGAGGCGCGGAGGTGGCTGGAGGAATGGAGCGCCCCCAAATGAATGTAAAAGTACCGCGAGGTGGTTGGTCGCCGACGACAGCGCCTGCTGGCGATGGATGAAGACCCGGCGTGACTGACGGGCGTCAATGAGGGGCGAAATCCTCTACGACCGCGGGAGGGGATTGCCTAGGCCGAAGCCACCCCTTCATCCACCAAGGTTCTTCCCCAGCATCTTCGAGGATGTCGATGAAAAACGCCTTGAGAGGTCCGACGGCAACTGCGGTATTGAACTGGGATATCAATCACAATGACAGCAGGAGTCTCGAGAGCGGATACCTCTCCGATCCCTATGAAGGAGCACCGCCGAAGATGAACTGGTTCTATTTGGGCATCGCCATCGTCGCTGAGACGACCGCCACATCAGCGTTAAAAGCCTCAGAGGGGTTCACGCGACTGCTGCCCTCTATTGTTGTCGGCGTGGGCTACTTAGTATCCTTCTACTGTCTATCGCTCACCCTCCGAACAATTCCAGTGGGCATCGCCTATGCCATCTGGTCCGGCGTCGGGATTGTGCTCATCTCCCTGATCGGATGGTTTGCCTTTGGACAATCGCTTGACCGTCCCACCATCATCGGAATGGGGCTCATCGTTTCCGGAGTAGTAATCATGAACGCGTTTTCGAAGCCGGTTGCTCACTGAGCTTGCCAGCAAAGAGAAACAACCGCAGCCAATCTGCGGGAGGCAGTCTTTGTAGAATCCATGAAGGAAGATGAAGATGATCGATCACGGGCAGTACAGACTTGTCCCCACCAGCGGGGCAAAGCTGCGAAAGGAAGGTGCACCTCCCCTCCTCCCTCACCTCCATGGGCACGCGCCGACGGACCTGTTTCAGCGGTACGCTGCTGTGGGGAGTCTCTATGCCTGAGAAGAAAGCGACGAAGAAGGTCACTGGCGAGGCTGCGGTACTCGCAAAGATCACCGCGATGCCAGCGCCCTACGGCAAGATGGGCGAGTGTCTCCATGCGCTCATCTTACGCAGTGCGCCGGTACTCCAGCCAACCGTATGGTACGGCATGCCGGGATACGCGAAGGAGGGCAAGACCATCTGCTTCTTCCGCGCGGACAAGAAATACATGACGTTCGGATTCACTCAGGAGGCGAACCTCACCCGCGAGGAAGGCGCGTCACATCAGCTCATCGAATCCGCGTGGTACTTCACCGCACTGGATGATGCCACCGAGGCCAAGCTCTCCGCCATTGTGCGCAAGGTCGCGGGCTGAGGGAGTTCCGCCCCCGACGCCCCCGCTGGCGGTCCCCCGCCCTACGACTTCGTAAACACCGGGCTGGTCAGCGTGCTGGTGCTGTCGGAGAAGGACTCCTGCTCGATTCCCATTGACCGGAGAATGCTCAGGTACATGTTCGACATCCGCGCATTGTCCTGACGCCAATACATCCCGTGCTTGAGCCCCATATTGGCCCCACCGGCCAGCAGTGTCGGGAGATTGTGTGAGTTGTGCGTTGTGCTCGCGCCGCTGCCGAACAGCACGATTGTGTTGTCCAGAATCGGGCCGTTCTTATCCTTGTATTGATTCAGGCGATCGAGGAAATGAGCCACCTGCTTCGCCAGGAACAAGTCATACTTGGCGAAGTCGAGCTGCCCTTCCTTGTCCGTCGCGTGCGAGAGATTGTGGTGCGTCTTTGAGAGCCCAAGCTTGAGCGGGAAGGTATCGCTGATGCCCATGCCATCCTCGCGGTTCAGCATGAAGGCGATCGAACGGGTAATGTCCGCGTCAAAAGCTAACGCGATCAGATCGAACATGTTGCGGTAGTACTCCGCCGGATCGCCTGCGTTCGTAGCCTCAAGATTCAGATGCGAGTAATCCTGTTTCTTCAGCGGAATGTCGATCCAGCGCTCGGACGCCACCAGACGCGATTCCATCTCGTTGAGCGTGCTCAGATACTGGTCCATCCGCTCACGGTCCGTCTTGCCGAGACTGGCGTCGAGCGATTTTGCACTGGCCGATACGGCATCCACCAGCTTGATGCGACGCTGCAAATTTTCACGGGCGGACGCTTCGTTCGGATTGTCGCCGCGGAATACACGGTCAAAAATGCGGCGTGGATTGTTCTCTGCGGGGACAGGCCGTCCGTCAACATTGTAAGAGATCGTCCCGGTGCGCGAGAGGAAGCCCGTCCCCGCATCGATGGACAACACGAGTGAGGGTTGACGGCAGTACTGCTTGGTGTTCTGCGCGATCACCTGATCGAGACCAACGGCGTTAAAGGTGCCAGGCTTTGGATTGTGCAGCGGAGCGCCGGTGAGCCACATGTCCGAGCAAATATGCGGATCGGCCTTGGGACCATTCGCATGCTCCAGCCCTCCCATGAAACTCACCTGTTTGCGGAACGGATGAAATGGTTCTGTGGACTTTCCAAATTGGAAATCGGCACCGCTGCCATGGGCCGGAAACCAGCTCCACTCGTCGATGCCGTGCTCCGTTTTCGGCAGCGACATACCATTGGCCGTGTAAATCGCGCAGAAACGGCGAGGAATCCGATCGGCGACTTCCGCGCCCATCGCTTCCAGGACCGGAAGGGCAAGAGCTACCCCTCCAACCCCTCTCAGGAATGCTCGGCGATCCATTTGATTCAGGCGCTTCATCGTAAGACTCCGTCAGTTGATATCAGATTCAGTCCGTTGTTGCTACTTCTGCAGGAAGCTAGGGCTCTTGACAACATACCGGACCATGTCCTTCATCCGGTAGCCGTTTGCTTTCAGATCCTTGACTCCGTTCGTGCGGAGCTCGTGAAGTTCATTGTACGTGAGTGAGCGGCCGACTGCATAGGTCGCCAAGTGCTTCAGAACGCTGAAGGAGACCTGATCCAAGCGCTCTTCGGCAAGATAATGCTTGAGACCATCGACGCCGTCCACTTCGGTCTTGTCCGGCAGCGTGGATTTCGCGTCCACCTTCTCCTTCTTGCGGCGACCACCGGCGTCGTAATCCTCAAAGGGGACACCCCACGGATCGATCTTCAAATGGCACTGCATGCAGGCCGGAACGTTCCGATGCTGCTCCAGGCGCTGGCGCAAGGTCAGGCCAGCCGTGTCTTTCAAGACTGGAACATTCGGTGGCGGGTCCGCTGGCGGCTCCGCTACGATCTTCCGGGCCAGCCAGGCACCGCGCTTGACTGGGTTCGATTCGCGTCCATCAGAAAGACCAGCCAGAATCGCGGCCTGGCTCAGGACGCCTCCAAGATCAGGACGGCCGTGCGGAATCGTGACGTAGTTGAAGCCGCTCTCAGTCTTGTCCGCCAGGTCGTAATAGTTGGCGACAGCTTCGTTGGCGAGGATGAAGTCCGAGGAGATCAGGTTCTTCGCCGGGAGGTTGTTCCGGACTAAGTACTTCACGAACTCGACGGGTTCCTGCTCGAGCGCTTTGCGTGTGTCCCGGGTGAGCTTCGGGAAGCGCTTACGGTCGGCCTCCAGAACCTGAAACTTATCAAGAGTCAGCCACTGGGAGACAAACTCCGAGGCGAAGCGCGCAAAGCGCGCGTCCGCGATCATGCGGTCGATTTCAGTGTCGAGCTGCTTCTCCAGCAGGCCGCTCGCGGCCAACTGCCGGGTACGGGCATCTGGAGGACCGTTCCACAGGAAGTAAGAGAGCTTGGAGGAGAGCTCCCAATTGTCCAGTGGCTCGGCCGCCGGGCTCGCGCTGGTTTCGATCAGGAAGAGAAACTGTGGAGAGGTCAGGACCACTTGCAGGGTGTCCTTGATGGAGTCCTGGAAGTTGCGGCCACTCTGCTGGGCTTTTGTGTAGACGGCCAGCAAGGACTGCTCTTCTGCCGGAGTGATCGGCCGGCGGAAGGCTTTGGCCGCAAAGTTCGTGATCACTTGCTTTGCGTAAGCCTGGTCGCTTGTGCCGGTGCTTCGGCTGAGGAAGATGTCCTTATGCGATTTTGGGGGCCATTGTTCGAGATAGGGTCCTTCAAACTCAACGGAGCGGACCAGCAAACGTGGCATGTCGCGGCCATCGGTGTACTCACTGCGAATTCCGATTTCGTGGATGCCTGCGAGGTAGTTCACATTATCCTTCTCCACCACCGGAGCAGGATAGTTGTCAATCGTGCCTTCAAAGACATGCTTGGTCAGGTTCGTTCCGGGGACAGGCTGTGGCGAGCCGACTGGTGCGAGGGTGCTGCCGCAGTCGCGGCGCAGTCCGAGGTGAACACCCAATCGGGGCTGACGCTTTTCAAAAGTGACAAAGCGTTTGGCTAAAGGATCGCCGGGAGCCAGCGGACTGAGAACGATCCGGTCCAGTTCCTTCACGTTGTCATACTTCGCGCTGATTTTGAGCGTACCGGGTTGCAGACGGACCACCAGGAAGGCTGGCTGATCCAGCGTCCCAGTGAATTCACGCTCACCCAGGTTCAAAGTGAAATCTGGTGTACGGCGGCGGCGAACGGTAGTGCCATCTTCCGGCGCCCCAGCCTTGCGACCCGCAGAAAGAGGCTGCAGGAGACTCTTTCCAGGCTCGATGAGGGCGACGATCTCCGATTGTTCCAGCGGCCGGCGATACAAGCGGACAGCGCCCATCTCGCCCGCGAAAGATTGGGCGATTTTGAGATCGGACTGGTCGGCATCAAACTGGGCGCTGCCCATACTTGCTTTCGCAGCCAGGGAACCGTTGACGTACAGCAGAGTCTCGTTGTGCCCCCGGCGGACCACAACGGCGACGTGGCTCCACTGATTCGGACGGGCAGCGCCGGGACGAGTGGAGACTGTGGCCGTAGCGCCTGCCGCATCGCCTACCGTTTGGAAGCGCAGCGAGGCCTGGTTGTTCGGGATCTCGAGATACCAGCCGCGTGTATGGTCCGCATTGCCGAGGCTGACGAGGGACTGGCGGCCCGGCTGTTTGGGCTTAATCCAGGCAGAGATAGTGAAGTCCCCTTCTCCAACATGATGCTCGTCGTCTGTGGGAAGAGCGCTTCTTGGAATCACCAGCGGAGCGGTGATGGGTTGAGTCGCCGGGGAATCGAGGGCCTGTGTTGGCCACGCACCAGTAAGACTGTCTTTCAGACGAGTGGCATCTGGAGCAACAGGCTTCGGTTCCACCGGGAAGATGTCCACCTGATAGATCCCTGCCTTGGCAATCGTTACGGTCTTGTCGGCAGGCTTCATCACGAGTCCGGCGCCAGCAGCTTGGGCCTTGGTGTCTCCATCAAGGAGGAGACCGTCGTCATACTTCGCCGCCATCACAGTCACGCGGAAGCGGCCGCTATCGGGGAGCTCTCGAAGTGAGATCTTGAAGTTTGCCTTGGGACCGTAGGTTCCATCGTCGTCAAACATCTCTTCGGTCGGAATCGCGGGCCGGAGCAGAAGCCCCTCGGGAACGGTGCTCCAGGCTTCACCTTTTGGATAACCGCCACTACCGCGCATGTCGGCAAAGACGGAGTGGTAAATGCTGTCAAAGTCTCTCCAACCGCGCACCGTGTCATTGCCCCGGTAGCCTTCGATGAAGCGATACTTTGTGCGCATGAAGAACGGCTCAAACGGGAAGGGCTTCTTCGGAGTGAGTTGGGTCACCAGCACGTCCGAGGTTTCAAGCAACGCGCTCCCTGCGCCGAGGATCAGTTTTTCAGCAAGCGGGGTGGGGTTTACGCCGTCGCCGAGGTCCACACGGAAATTCTGGATCTCAGGCTTCTTGGCCGGGTCTACGATGGCGTGGTCGAGAGCTTTTTCAGCGATCTCGAAGTAGGTTTCCATGAGCAGCGGAGAGAGTTGCAGCGTACTCGCGTTATTGAGGAACCCGTCTTTGGATACCCCATCGGCCGGCAAGATAGACGCGAGGTCGTTCTCAATGCCGAGGAGTTCGCGGAGCGTATTGCGGTATTGGGCAACTGTCAAACGGCGGACGGTTCCGTTCTTCGGCGAGGGGCGTAGCTTCGCCACCTCAAGGTTTCTGGCAATCCAGTCCGCCATTGCCTTGCGATCCTCGGGGCTGGGCTGATGCACACCCTTGGGTGGCATTGTGCCGGCAGCGATGCGGTGGTGGACCGCTTCCCATTTCTTGACCGTTTCGTCGCTGAATTTCTCGTCAAGATTATCGACGCGAATGCCAGCGATGCTGTTGTCAGCATTGTGGCAACTGAGACAATTGGACTTCAGGAAGGCACGGTAGTCGGGGTCCGGCGGAGGGGCCTGAGCGGTCAGGAAGTGGGCAGTTGTGGCGATCATGGCCAGGGAAGCCAGCGGGAGCGTCCAAGCGTATGGCAGGCCGAAGCGGCGAACTCTCATCACTCTCAGTATGCTTGGTTTATCGGGCGCACGCAGGGCATGGATCCGCCCGCTCGCTCGCCGCCAACGCAGGCGCTCCTCCTCATGATGCTCGCTCACATACAAAGGAAGCGATTCACTTCGTAGTTTTTCAACACCATATTCTAGATTTAGAGGGAGATCCATAATCGTTCGCCTTTCCAGCCTGGACAGGAAATCTCGCTCGCACCACGTGCTCCTATCAAACAAACGAGCGGGTTGTGAGTGAAACGTGCTCTCCTGAGCCCGCGGTCCGCTTGAGGCTCCGTTCCAGAATTGTCCCCGTGCTCTTCGCGTTGGCGACCGGCATTCTGCTGCGCTTTGTCGTCGGTCTGGAGCCAGTACCGTACCTGGCCTGGGTGGTGCCGGCGCTGCTGCTTTGGGGTGTCCTCCAGGCAGAAGGAATCCCCTGGCGCCTGCTCGTGATCGCAACTTGCCTGATCGGCTACCAAGCAAATGCTGTCTACTACCTCCGCGTCATGCCGATGGCGATTGCCTGCACCGTGGTGGCCGGGCAATCTTTGTTGTGGCTGTTTGTCCTCGCCGAAACCCGGCGAGTCGTTCTGCGGGTACGCCGTCCCTGGACCATGCTGGCCTATCCCGTCTTCTGGGTAGCCGTAGATACGCTCCTGGCCAACTTCGCGCCTGACGGCAATTGGGCCAGCTTGGCCTATACACAGGCGGACTTCCTGCCTCTTATCCAAACGGCATCGCTCTTCGGCGTGTCCGGCGTCTTGTTTCTGCTTTGCCTCGCTTCTTCGGCAATCGCGGTTAGCCTGGTGCTGGGTCTGCGCGGCAGGGAGAATCGCATCATGCTGGCAGGCACGATGGTTCTGATTGCCGCTGCGCTGGTCTTCGGAACCATTCGTCTGCAAAGTCCGCCAGCGGCAAAGCGGATTCCAATCGGTATTGCGTCGATCGACGATGCGATCGGACTCCAGGCGCAGGCTCCCTACATTGCCAGGATTCAGGCGGCCTACGACGCGCAGCTTGCGGCCTTAGCCAGCGCCGGCGCGCGGCTTGTGCTGTTGCCCGAAAAGATTGCAGTCGTCAGCGCAGCGGACGCTCCAGCGTGGCGCGAGCGATTCGCCGCAAGCGCGTTGCGCCATCGCATCTCGATCCTGGTTGGGATCGGCGTGCAGCACAAAGACGGGATCGCAAACGACGCCTGGTTGTTTTCACCAGACGGCAGCCTGGACGCGGTCTATCAGAAGCAGATCCTCGCGCCGCCGGAGCGCGCCGGCTACCTCGCTGGTCACAAGTCCATCGCGCGCGACATCGAAGGCACTCGCTTTGGCATTGCAATCTGCAAAGACATGCACTTCGCTACGCTCGGCCGGACCTATGGCGAACTCCATCCTGCGGCCATGCTTGTGCCGGCCTGGGATTTCTCCCTCGACGGCTGGATGGGCGCCAGGATGACAGCGCTCCGCGGGATCGAGAATGGTTTCACTGTCGTGCGTGCCGCCCGGGAGGGCCTGCTCACGGTGACGGATGCCTATGGCCGCATCGTTGCGGAAGCAGACAGCAAAGCGCTGCCGGGGCAGCGCTTGTGGATGAGCGTTCCTGTGGACCCACAACTGCCGAAACTCTATACGAGGATCGGAAACTGTCTCGGTTGGCTTTGCGTAGCGATCGGGGCGTACCTGATGTGGTTCAGCCGAACGAAGCCAAAAGCGATGGCTGCCTAGCTCTTTTTCTTCTGTAGCTTTTGAGCGGCCTTGTCGATCTCGCCCCAAACGCGAAGCAGATTGCCACTCCACAGCTTGCCGATCTGTTCTTCGGTATAACCCCGGCGGGCGAGTTCCAGCGTGACGTTGAAGGATTCTGCGGCGCTGTTCCAGCCGTCAATGCCGCCACCCCCATCAAAGTCCGAAGAGATTCCAACATGCTCCAGACCGATGAGCTTGACGGCATAGTCGATGTGATTCACCAGGTCCTTCACGTTGGCCCGGCCCGCGGACGGAAACTTGGCATCGATCTCCGCCAGCCGCTTGTCATACTCGCCACGCCGTTCAGCGGAGAGAGTATCAAGACCGAAACTCGCCCGTCCCCGGCTCTGCGGAGCAACGCCGCTGGCACCCTCAACCGGACAGACACGAGCCGTATTTGCTATCGCGCCGCCGCGTCCACCGCCCGGCCGGGCCAGGCCGAACTCTTCACGCAGCTTGGCAAGAGCATCGAGGCGTTCCTTCGAATCGGTTCTGAGATACGAGGAGAAACCCACCACCTGAATGACGCCACCATTCTTCTTCAGCGCCAGCAACTGCTCGTCATCCATGTTCCGGCTGACGTTGGTGAGCGCACGCACTCCCGAATGCGACGCAATCACGGGAGCCTGCGAAATCCGCATCGCTTCCATGTTGGCGCCCTTCGAGGGATGCGACAGATCGACCATCATGCCCAGACGGTTCATCTCGGCAATGACTTGCCGGCCCAGCGGGGACAGTCCATTGTTGTAGAGATAGCCCTGGGTTTCGCCCGTATTCGAATCTGCCAGTTGGCTGTTGCCATTGTGGGCCAGCGACATGTACCGTCCGCCCCGGTCGTAGAACTCCTTCACCTTTTTGAGATCGGTTCCAATCGGATATCCGTTCTCGACACCGATGACGGCAATGCGCAGCTTCTTCTGATGCAATGCGAGAACGTCGGCTGGCGTCAAGGCCAGGCCGATCTTGTCGGGCGCGATCTTTTCCGTCAAGCGATGCACGGCATCGAACTTGTCGACGGCCTGCCGGTAGGCATTGGCGTAACCATCAGGCGTGAGCGGGCCCTGGCCGACATAGGCAATCATGAACGAGACATCCATGCCGCCTTCGATCATCTTCGGCAGATTCACCTGCGTGGTGAGGCGCATGGTGTAGTTGCAGTCCGGCGTGAAGTTCGCCGTGTCAATATCGTTGTGCGTATCGAGCTTCAGCACGCGGCTGTGAATGCCTTTGGCTTTGGTGAGCAGCGCCGCATCGCTTGCTTGCGCGGGACTGGTCCTGGCCGTGATTTGGAACAACAGCCCCATCGAGGAAGCCGTCAGACCGGCAACTATCAGCTTTCGCTTGATGTTTTTCATTGCATCTCCCTGTCCCGATGCCAGGACGAAAGCCCGCACGGAACCGCAAAACTAAAACGTGATTCGAGAAGAGTGAGTTCGTGCAGAAGGAGACCGACGGGGGCCGCGACGGACACACCATGCCCATCATAGCAATGGCAGAACGGACTACACTTGCGTCAGCACTGCGCCGGAGGGCGAGGAAACAGGATACATCCGCTCCATCCAATGATCGAAAGATCCAATCAGAATCGTCACCATACCCGTCATCTCTCCGGTCTCCTCGATGAGGACTTCCATCTTGTAAAGTGTCGATTCCGGGTGCAGGAAATTCGCAAAACCCTCCGGAACACAAGCGCTGAGAATCATCAGTGCAAGTCCACCAAAGAGGATGTTGGCAGCACGCCCCTTCCAAGGCCACCAGAAACGCCACACGAAGTAGAAGCCAATCAGCACCGGAATCGCCGCGAAAAAGAGCGGACCCGTCCAGTCAAATGGACTACCTGTTGCCGTCTGCATCTTCCGGGAGACCGCTTCGTGAATCGCCACGCCTTCATCCATCGAAAAGGCCACCAACATTCCCGTCATCCCCAACACAGCCAGGCGCTCCATCAGGCGATGTGCGAAATGCCACTGAACTGCCCAGCACAAGCCCGATGCCAGCAGCAGACTCGAAGAATACCAGGAGGGAATAGTGGACTCGCCGTCCAGATTGAAGATGCGGTGAGCGGTTTCACCGCCCACACCCAAAATTGCGGTCATCGCGTAGGTAAAAGCAAGGAATAAATTGAACGCGTACAAAAGATAGAACGCCCGACGATTGATCATCTTTTAACAATACGTCTCACTGAGCTTTTTTATACAGCCGTTTTTTATTGGAAATGCTACGTTAGAGCACGCCCCGAAGTTAGCGACGGGGTGGGATGCAATCGAGCTGCCAGCTCTCCTTGCAATTAACATCTCTATGACATTAAGATCTCCCGGCGGAGACAATCCCGGAGGTTTTAGCGTGCCATCTTTTAGGGCATTGGTTGAGAACTGTTCCGACGTGATCACGCTTGTCACCACGACCGGTGAGATCCTCTATTCGTCTGCCTCCACGGCCAAGGTGCTCGGCTATTCTCCTGAAGAACTCGTCGGAAGAAATGCATTCGATCTCATTCATTCTGAAGATCGGGAGCCACTCCGCAAGGTACTGGGCGATTCGCTTGCGAATCCTCCAGGTTCCCACCAGCTAGAAGCACGTGTACACCAGAAGGCCGGGAAATGGTGCTGGGCAGAAACGACGCTCTCCAACCTGCTGGCAGAACCCAAAGTTGCAGCGGTCGTCATCAACTTTCGAGAAATTGGCGCCCGGCGTGAGGCACGGGTGCAGAAACAGAACCAGAGTGACGATCTGGCGCGCTCGAATTCTGATCTCGAAGACTTTGCCTATGCCGTCGCCCATGACTTGCAGGAACCACTGCGATCGATCTCCATGTTCACCGAGTTACTCATGCAGGGATCGACATTAGACAGCTACAGTAAGATGCGCGCGAAATTTATCGTGGATGGGGTAGCACGCATGATTGCCTTACTCGAAGGACTGCACGCTTTTGCCCTCAGGGGCTTTGATGGAGTCCCCCGTCCGATGCATCTCGATTCTGTCCTTGCCGAAGTTCTCGAGAATCTGGCCTACGCCATCTCTACCAGCAACGCGACGATCACAATAGATGCCATGCCGCGGGTACAGGGAAACGAACGGCAGTTGCTGCGAGTCTTCCAGAATCTGATCAGCAATGCGATCAAATACCGGAGCACGGCTCCAGTCAGAATTCATATTTCGGCTCAGCGGCAGCAAACGGACTGGATCATCCGGATCCAGGACAACGGGATCGGAATCGCACCGGAGCACCATGAACAAATCTTCTCTCTCCTCAAACGCCTCCATGGAGAAGAGACCGCAGGCGCCGGGATTGGACTTGCCATTTGCAAGAAGATCATCGAAGCGTTGGGAGGCACGATCTGGGTGGAGTCTGAGTTCGGAAAGGGCTCAAGCTTCTGCTTCACAATCGCGGCAGAGAGTGAGCATAAGGAGTGCACTCTCCCATCGGGCAACGGGTAGAAACACTGTGCAGCAATTCGACAACATGAAACAAGAAAAACCGAAGAAACAAACGAAGTTCAGCGTGCTCAGATTCTTGAGTGAACCAGGAAAAGGCCGTAAGGTTGATGCGCTGGACATTCATACCGTTCTCTTTGCTCAAGGCGATCCTGCGAGTTCGCTTTATTACATTCAGAAGGGGAAGGTAAAGCTTACGGTTGTTTCCAAAAGCGGGAAAGAGGCGGTCATTGCCGTTCTTGGAGACGGCAACTTTTTTGGAGAAGGCTGTCTTGCCGCGCAGAAACAACGGATGTCGACAGCAACTTGCATGGCCGCCAGCATCATCACACGCATCGATAAGGCGACGGTGGTCGAGACCTTGCAGGCGGAGGCTTCTTTCTCAGAACTGCTACTCTCCTATATGTTGACGCGCACCATGCGGATTGAAGAAGATCTGGTGGACCAACTGTTCAACTCCAGCGAAAAACGTCTGGCGCGTGCGCTCCTGTTGTTGGCGAACTTCGGAAAGGAAGGCAAGCCGGAAACAGTCATCCCTAAGATCAGTCAGGAGACGCTGGCTGAGATGATCGGAACCACCCGCTCGCGGGTCAGTTTTTTTATGAATAAGTTTCGCCGTCTCGGCTTTATCGAGTACAACGGAACCTTGCAAATCCACAGTTCGTTGCTCAATGTCGTTTTGCACGACTAGAAGTCACATATTAAAAGCTTCCGCATCTCCGATGACTCGATGTCCCGCAACCTTGCAGTTTGGGAAGACGACGGAGGTGCGGCCGCTCCAGCCTTGCGTGGCACGCCCAACCAGGTGGCTCGTGCCGAGATCATTCTCCGGCTGGTAGACGCGGAGTTCATTCGGGTTGCGAATGCATTGCGCACACTTGCGGCGCAACAGGACCCTCGTAAACGTGCCACCACGGAAGCCATCCTCGCGATTCTCGAGGACAAGCGCACCGAAGTCTTAAGCCAGCAAGAGGCGTACTACTTCATCCACGACTGGCAGGAGATCAGCGATCAGGTCCGGAGCCTGCTCCTCGCCGACCCGCGCTACCAAAGCATCCAGCGCAACAGAAACGCCTCGCGCGCCGGAACATCCTAGGAACATATGAGTCATTCCACGATTCTCGGTGTCGGCACCAAGGCTCCCGACTTTACCCTCCACGCGACACCGGATCAGAGCATTTCCCTTTCCGATCTCAAAGGGCGTCCCGTCGTCCTGGCCTTCTATCCAGCCGACTGGAGTGCAGTCTGTTCTGATCAAATGGCCCTCTATAACGAAATCCTCCCTGAGTTTGAGAAGCATCACGCGGAACTCCTCGGCATCTCTGTCGATGGGGTATGGTGCCATTCGGCCTTCGCCAAGTCGCGGCAACTGCATTTTCCGCTCCTGGCGGATTTTGAACCGAAGGGAGCAGTGGCAAAGCTCTACGGCGCCTATCGTCCGGAAGGGGTCGCCGAGCGGGCGCTCTTTGTCATTGACAAGGACGGAATCATTCGCTGGAGCTACTGCTCCCCGGTGGCCGTCAATCCTGGCGCAGATGGCATTCTCACAGCGCTGGAAGCCTTGGAGCAATAGATTCATGCCACTCATCGAAGCAGTGACAGCGCAAGACCACACTCAGGGCGCCGACGATGCGCCTGTGACGCTGATCGAGTATGGGGATTTCGAGTGTCCGCACTGCGGTGCGGCCTACCCGGTGGTGAAACTGCTCCAGAAGCAGTTTGGCGGGATGCTGCGATTCGTCTTTCGGAACTTTCCGCTCACCCAGATTCACCCCCATGCCGAAACGGCGGCAGAAACCGCCGAATTTGCCGCCACGGTGGGCAAGTACTGGAAGATCCACGATGCGATCTTCGAGAACCAGTCGCGGCTCTCGCTCGATCTGCTTCTCAGCCTTGCGTCCAAGTATGAGATCAACACCGATGCTCTTTCTGAAGCGCTGCAAGACGGCAGCTTCCGGGCCCGGGTCAAACACGACTTCATGAGCGGGGTCCACAGCGGGGTCAACGGTACTCCGACATTTTTTATCAATGGTTCCAGATACACCGGCCCGATCAGCTTCGAAGGGCTTTCCGAGGCCATCGAAGCAGCATCACAAGCAGGCAGGCCATGACCCAACCAATCCAGAATCAACCAAACCGAAAGTCATCCAGTGACACCCATGTCCAACCTTAAGTCCACGTCCTCTTCTCACTGTCCCTATTGCAAGTCGATCGAGTTCCGCGGGGTCGGAGCCCGGAATGCTTGGGAACAAGCCTTTCTCTGGCTCCTCCAGCCCTATCGATGCGAACTTTGCGGCCATCATTTCTTCCTCTTTCGCTGGAGAGCGCCGCTGGCGGGAACGGCCTAAAACGACCGGTTCCGTCCCCTCCCCGCACGCAGCTTGAAGCGATAGACTAGACACAGACGATTTCCCCGTTTGTTGAAATCGCGTTACTACGCACGAGGTTCCATCGATGGCTCTGAAGCTGACGGTAAACGGGAAGGTCAACACGGTTGACGTCCCCTCCGACATGCCCTTGTTATGGGTATTGCGGGATGTATTGAATCTGAAAGGCGCCAAGTACGGCTGTGGCGCCGGACAATGCGGTGCTTGCACGGTACTGATGGGGAGCAATGCCGTTCGCTCTTGCATCACCCCAGTCTCTGTTGCCGCACGCCAACCCATCACCACCATCGAAGGCCTCTCCGCAACCGGCACCCATGCGTTGCAAGTGGCATGGCAGGCAATCGACGTTCCTCAGTGCGGCTATTGCCAGGCCGGACAGATCATGTCCGCCGCAGCCCTGCTGACCAAGACGCCCAAACCGACCGACGCAGACATCGATACCGCCATGAGCGGCAATGCCTGCCGTTGCGGCACCTACATCCGCATTCGCTCGGCGATCCATCAGGCCGCGGCTAGCCTCGCCAAGCCTGGTGCGGCCGGCAACACGTCCAGTGGGAACCAGGAATAGGAAAGGGAAACATCCATGAATCTCAGCCGACGTTCCTTTTTCCAAGTCAGCTCGATTGCCGGTGGCGGCATCCTGCTCGGACTCTACGATGCACCCAAGGCAGTGGCCCAAGGCCGCGGAGGCCCGGCGGCTCCTCCTCCGCTCGCGCCCAGCGCCTTTATCAGCATTGCCCAGAATGGCATTGTCACCCTTATGGCCAAGGCGCCAGAGATGGGCCAGGGTGCCAAAAACATGTTGCCCATGATGATCGCCGAGGAGCTCGACGTCGATTGGAAGTCCGTTCGCATTGAGCAGGCAGACTCCGATGAGAAGCGCTATGGCTCGCAGTTTGCGGGCGGCAGCTCGTCGACACCAATCGGCTGGGAACCGCTGCGCCGCGTTGGCGCCGCAGGCCGCCAGATGCTGGTGAGTGCGGCCGCACAAAGCTGGGGAGTTCCCGAATCGGAGTGCACGACGGCAAGCGGCCGCGTATTCCATAAGGCAACCAATAAATCGATTGGCTATGGCGAGATCGCCGGCAAAGCGGCCACCCTGCCGCTGCCCGATCAAAGCAAGCTGCAGATGAAAGACCCCAAGGATTACAAGATCATTGGGCAGAGCACTCCCGGCTGGGAGAACGCGAATATCGTCACCGGCAAGCCGATGTTCAGCATCGACTTTACGGTTCCCGGCATGCTTTGCGCGGTTCTCCACAAGTGCCCGGTCTTTGGAGGCAAGGTCAAAAGCGCCAATATCGACGAAATCAAAGCGCTCCCCGGCATCAAGCATGTCTTTGTGGTCGAGGGCTTTGCGCCTCCCGGGCCTGTGATGCAGGGGGATCCCGGTGTTGCTCCTGGCGTGGCCATCGTTGCCGACAACTGGTGGCAGGCCCAGTCTGCACGCAGCAAGCTGAAGATCGAATGGGATGAGGGCATTGCCGCGCAACAAAGCAGCGCTGGCTTTGCCAAACAAGCCGAAGAGCTCTTTGCGCAGCCCCCTGCGCGCACCTTGCGCAATGACGGAGAAGTGGAGAAAGCGCTCAGCAGCGCGGCGAAGGTGATTGAATCCTCCTACGTCTACCCCTTCATCTCGCACGCCCCGCTCGAACCTCCAGGGACTACCGCGCACTTCAAGGACGGCAAGGTGGAGCTTTGGACCAATAGCCAAACGCCCGCGGCCGGCCGGGCAATTGCCGCACGGACGCTCGGCATCACGGACGCCGATATCACGATGCACATGCTGCGCGCGGGTGGCGGCTTTGGACGCCGTCTCACCAATGACTACGTAGCCGAAGCCTGCTACATCTCCAAGCAAGTTGGAGCCCCGGTGAAGGTTCTGTGGTCTCGCGAAGACGATCTCACACAGGATTACTATCGCCCCGGCGGCTTCCAGAAGCTCAAGGCAGGCCTCGACGCTTCGGGCAAGATCGTTGCCTGGCAGGACCACTTCATCACCTACGGAGACGGAGAGCGCTTTGCGCCTTCAGCAGCTATGCAGCCCGGCGAGTTCCCTGCCCGCTTTGTTCCAAACTTCGCATTGCAGGTATCCACCATGCCATTGCGATTGAGGACAGGAGCGCTGCGTGCCCCCGGAAGCAATGTGTATGCCTTCGTCATCCAGAGCTTTCTCGATGAACTCGCTACAGCAGCCGGCAAGGACCCGATCGCCTTCCGCATGGAACTGCTGAATACAGCTCCGTTGCCACTGCCGGCCGGACCGCAGGCTGGTTTCGATGCCACTCGCATGAAGGGCGTACTTGCGCTTGCTGCGGAGAAGTCCGGCTGGGGCAAGCGCAAATTCCCGAAAGGCACGGCGATGGGCGTCGGCTTCCACTTTAGCCATCGCGGCTACTTCGCTCATGTGGCCGAAGTGAGCGTCAGCGAAGCAAACGCAGTCAAGGTGAAGAAGGTGTGGGTTGCCGGCGATATCGGCAGCCAGATCATCAATCCTCGCGCCGCAGAGAGCATGGTGCAAGGCTCCGTCGTCGACGGCCTGAGCGAACTGATGCACCAGGAGATCACACTCGAGAACGGTCGCGTCATGCAGAAGAATTACAACCAGCACGAGCTGGTTCGCATGAAGAACGCGCCGCTTGAGATTGAAGTCCACTGGAACAAGTCCAACAATCCCCCCACCGGCTTGGGCGAACCTGCGCTCCCGCCCATCCTCCCTGCTGTTTGCAATGCCATCTTTGCAGCAACAGGAAAGAGGCTCCGGACGCTTCCGCTTTCCAAGAGCGGTTTTAGCTGGGCCTAGTACTCGAAAAGAGGAGGAGCCCCGGCTCCTCCTCTTTCTCTTCTCAACGCGGAACCGAAAAGTAGAACGTCGCTCCGTGTCCCGCCGTTCCTTCCGCCCACATACATCCCCGATGCCGTTCCACAATCCGTTGGCAGATTGCTAAGCCCAATCCCGTACCCGGATATTCATTCTTGTGCAGCCGCTTGAATAATCCGAAGATCCGCTCAGCATATTGTTGATCGAAGCCAATTCCGTTATCCTCCACCGACACCACCCATTCACTCCCACGTTCCCGAACCCGCACCTTGATCTGCGGTGGCACATCAGCCCGCCTGTACTTCAGCGCATTCGAGAGCAGGTTCTGGAATACATGCGACATCTGGGTCGTGTCGCCAAGAATAATGGGCAACGAATCGGTCTCGATGATGGCCCGGGTCTCCTCGATGCGATTCTTCAATACAACCATCGCCTCGTGAAAGGCCGTGGCCAGATTCGCCGAATCCACAATCGTCAAGTCGCTATGGACTGTGCTTGAGAACGTGAGCAGATCGCGAATTAAGGCCTCCATCCGTTCCACACCCTGCTGGACATAAGCAGCATATTGATCCAAGGCTCTATCTTTCGGTCCGTTCTTCAGCAGCAGTTCGGTGAAGATACTCACCATCCTGAGCGGCTCCTGCAGATCGTGACTCGCCACATAGGCAAACTCTTCCAGCTCCCGGTTGGCACGTGTGAGTTCCGACTCCGTCAACTTCTGATTCTCGATATCAGTGCAGGTTCCAAACCACTGCAAGACATCTCCCGCCTCTCCGAGCAACGGCAGCGCACGCGCCAGATGCCAGCGCCAACTTCCATCGATTCCGCGGAGTAGCCGGAACTCCGTCTCATACGCGTCCCCGGTCGCAATCGACCTCGTCCATCGCTCGACGGTCGCAGCCCGGTCGTCCGGATGCACCAGGCTGAGCCAGCCAACGCCATGCAACGCAGATTCCACCGCATCAAAATAGGCGCATCCCTGGCGGCTCACGTAGTCGATCATTCCATCCGAGTTCGCAGTCCAAACCATCTGTGGAATCGACTCGGCCAGAAAGCGGAAGCGTGCGCCACTCTCCTGCAGCGCCTCCTCCGTTTTCTTGCGCTCGGTGATGTCAACCACAACTCCTGGAAAGCGAGTCGGCTTGCCCTCATGATCGAGGCGGCAACGGCCTCGCGCAAAGATCCACCGGACCGAACCATCCTTCTTCAGCACCCGGTACTCTTCCGCAAAATCCTGCCCCGTCGCCAGGATCTGGCGAATCGATTCCCGTACGTGCGCGCGGTCTTCTGGATGAACGCCACCCAGGAAGTCAGTAACAGAGATCCCGCCGACGCACTTCTCCGGATCCACCGAGAACAACTCTGCAAATCTCGAATCGCAGTACACCTGATCAGCGGCGATCTCCCAGTCCCAGGTCCCTACGCCACTGCCCGCTTCGAGCGCAAAGCTGAGCCGCTCCTCATTTCTCTTTCTTTCAGTGATATCCCGCGCGGAGCCTGCAACGCCTTCCACGTGCCCGTCTTCCGCAATCACCGGAACAAAGGTGTACTCATACTCCTGCGCTGTACCGCTCGCACTGCTCGCAAACACCTGATCGCGTAGCGGCTTCTTCGTTGCCACCACTTCTTGGAACTGTTGCTTCAGCCGCTCTGCGAGAGGCCCGGGATAACAATCGAAGAACCCCCTCCCAATCACCTCTTGGAGCGTTGTCTGCCAATATGCCAGCAAGGCGCGATTTGCATAGCGGACGCCTCCCTCAACATCAAGGACATATGTGAAATCAGGAAGCTGCGAGAGAGCCAGATCGAAGGTGTCCCACTGTTGCCGTAACTCTGCCACCACCCGCGCGCGCTCAATCGATTCCCAACAGCGGCTCGCCACCCGCTGCACCAACTCCACTTCGTCAGGCCGCCACAACCTGGGCGACCGATGGTGCACCGCAAAGGTGCCCACCAATTTGCCTGCCTTGCGAACGGGCGCGGCAATGACGGCACGAATCCCCGTCTCCCGATAGGTATCCAGCACCTCCGCAGTCTGGGGATCCGCTTCGGAATCATACACAACACAGGGTTGGCCCTGGCGCATTCGCTCTCGAATCCCAGCCCCGAACTGACTCATCTGGTAGCGCACAACCCGATGGATGTCCCGATGGTAAACGCCTATGACGTAGAACCGTTCCTCATCCTCATCGATATCCACATAGACACAACGATTCACCTGAAGGTGCTCGCCCACAAGCTTCACGACGGTCTGCGTGATTTCTTTCGCATCCACCAAAGGCCGGATGGCGTCATCCAGCCGAACGAGAAACGAATCCGGGCCCAGGTCAGTACAGTTCTGCACGGTGTGCAGGAGATAAACAACCTCACCATTCGCGCCGAGCACCGGTCTGGTCACAGCGCTCCAAGTCTGCTTTTGGAATTCCTCGCTGGGCATCCGGTCGTGGAGGTCGAGGAGAACTTGATCTTCCGCGCTGTGCGCCATCACACGCCGTAAGGAAGCAAGGACCGATTGCTCATTCAGGCTGTGACCATTCGGCGAACGATAAGGAGAGCACTCGAAAAGGCTGCGGCCAAGCAGCTCTGTTTGCGCAAGGCCCAGGAGCCGCTCATACGCCTTGCTCACAGCCAGGATCGTGAAGCCAAGGTCTGCCGCCAGCACCAAAACTGCGTTGGGATTGCAATCAAAAACTGCGCGGAAATCAACCCACGGTATTTCTGATGTCCCGCTGGCTATAGCCCGTGACACATCCACCATCATACAGATCTGAACTCCTCAGAGTAGCCTGCCTCGCAGAATTACACTGGCAACGGAGAAGTAAATAACAAGTCCGGTCACATCTACCAAAGTGGCGACAAAAGGCGCGGAAGCACTGGCCGGATCCAGCCCAGCCCGGCGGAGAAGAAACGGCAGCATGGAGCCAGCAATGGTGCCAAATAACACAACGCCCACCAGACTTACGGCCACAGTAAATGCAACGGCAACCGAATGTTCTCCGTAGGAATGCCAGATCGCCTGCCAAACCAGAATTCGGACTAAGCCGATGAGGGCGAGCGTAGTCCCCAGAGCGAGCCCGGCGCCAATCTCCCGGCGGATGACACGCCACCAATCCCGCAACCGGACTTCCTGTACTGCCATCGCGCGAATGACCAGCGTCGTTGCTTGCGAACCGGAGTTGCCGCCACTACTGATGATCAGAGGAACAAACAGCGCGAGCACCACGGCCCGCGCAATCTCCTCTTCAAAATGTCCCATCGCGGTTGCGGTGAGCATCTCCCCAAGAAACAGCACCGCGAGCCAGCCCGCGCGCTTCTTCAACATGCTCCAGAACCGGATCTCCAGATAGGGGCCGTCCAACGCCTCCAGACCACCAATCTTCTGGATGTCCTCGCCCGCTTCCTCCACCACAACATCGACGATGTCGTCGACCGTCACGATTCCCTTCATGCGGCCTTCCGCATCCACCACTGGAATCGCTAGCAGATGGTTCTGGGAAACCAGTTTCGCCACCGCCTCTTGATCAAGATCCTCGGTCGCCACCACATACTTGGTCCGCATCACATCGCGTACCGTCTTTGAGGAATCGGCCGAGAACAAGGCCCGGAAGCTCACCACGCCCAGCAATCGTTGGTACTCATCGAGCACGTAGGCATAGTAGATCGTCTCCACCTGGCCCGCCTGGCGGCGCAAGTAGCTGATCGCCTCGTCCGTGGTCATCCCTGGCCGCAATCGAATGAAGCGCGGACTCATCAAGCCGCCCGCAACATCGTCCTGATAGGCCAACAGCGCATTCACTTCACGCCGCGCCACATCATCCAGTTGCCCAAGCAACTCTGGCTGTTCCTCTTTCGAGGCAATCTGCATCAAATCGGCGGTGTCGTCCGGCGCCAGCAGGCGCAGCCAGATCCGCCGCTCTCCCGGAGGCAGCAGGCGAATGATGTCTAATTGATTGCGGGCCCCAAGAGCCAGGAAAAAATCGTCGGCTTGATCACGAGGCAAGCTCCGAAATCCATCGAGCCGCTCCGCCGGATCGAGGTCCGGCCAAAGTTCCAGTAACTCGTCCGCTTCGGTTAACAATTTTGCCATTTGGGTTCTCCCAGGAACCAGCAGAAGCCTGGATTGCGCGCACCACCAGGGCAATCAGGAAAGAGCCGCTGTTCTGGAGTGTGATCGCCATGGCGACCCATCTCAGGTTACGGCCTCACCCCATAAAGGTCAATCCTGTCGAGAGGGGATGTAGAGAGTAACCCGAAATCACTCGCTACGGCACCGGCTCCAGGATCTGTAGCATCAGGAAGGCGCTCCTAGTCGCCCGGTTGATACTTCCGCTCGGTGTGCCCCGCTAATTGTTCGCGATAAAAGTAAACCTCGCGGAGAGCCCCGATACTATAGCGCTTCGCCTGATCCTTAAAATGCGGGGACCCCGGCGAGCCACTCTCACCCCCAGCCGAAACCGCAAAGGCGCGCACTCGGGGCCCAAACTCGACCACCGCGACAAAACTATTGCCACTGGTTCCGTACCACTTCTTCGTTCCTGGATAGGGGCGCGCCCCAAAGGAGGCCAGAGATCCCCAGACCGCCGAAGGGAAGCCCACCGGCAGGCTCGCGGCCGCATCGTCGAAATGCGCTTCAATGTCTCCCGTCAGCCGCTGGAAACGATTGATCTCCCCCCAAGGCTTTTTCCAGGTGCCGAAGTCCGTCGTCAGCCGTTGGATGGCCATCGCGAACCCCTCCAGCAACACGGGCGCCGGCGCCGCCTTCACCAAATACTCTTCCAAGGGGACTCCCGCTTCCCGCGCCGCGCCCCGGAATCGCTTCGTCATCTCGTCCGCCCAGAACACACCCACGGAAGTGGGGATTGAGGCGGCATCCCAGCGGAAATCCCAACCGCGCAGTATGCCCATGGGCTCGGACAACTTCGCCTTCGCTGGATCGGCAGCAGGCAAGGATTCCCAGGCCTGCACCAACGCCGGGATGGGTTTCTCAAACCAAGGCATATAGCTGTCATAAGCCGCGTCCATCAGCCCTTGCAGCGTAAAATCCTTCCGGTTGGCAAGAAGCCGGATGGCGTGCAAGCCGCGCGCCGATTCGGTTCCGCTCTCGACATAGGCCGGAAACATCTCCCGCTTTGGACTACTCGTGCCCGCCGCAGACCAGGGCCAGTTGTTCGCGTTGTACAGCCAACCGCTCGCTGGATTCAAGAGCTGCGGCGTCTCCGCAACGGCATGCAAACCTTGCCATTCTGTTGCCGGATCGCTCCCATCCACTGGCTTCGTCCAATCAAATCGCCTGTCCCGCTTCGGAATATAGTTGCCATGGAAATAGGCGATGGTCCCGTCAGCGTCGGCATAAATCGTGTTGTTCGACGAGTTTGCTTGCAACTCCATCGTCTTGCGAAACCCGGCATAGTCCCGGGTTTTTGTTCGCAAATAGGATTGCATCAGAGCCTTCACTGGCTCCTGCATCAGACGAATGGTCACCCACTTGCCGCCGGCCTCCCGGATGACCGGACCATGATGCGTCCGATACACGGTGAACTTCCGCTCCGCCATTCCCTGCCCGCTGCGATAGGGGATGGTGATCTCGGTTGCGACCACCGGCCGCAAAGTTTTTCCATACTGATAAAAGTATTTGCCGTTCTTTTTCTCGATCGTCTCCAGATACTCATCCACAGCATCCACGCCACTCGAGGTGTGCATCCAGCCATTGCGTTCGTTGAAACCCTGATAGAGAAAGAACTGCCCCCAGGTTGCCGCACCATAGGCGTTGAGTCCTTCGCTGCTCACCATCTGCAACTCCGACCGGAAGAAAAATGAGGTGTGAGGATTGATCAATAACAGAGCTTTGCCGTCCACCGTGTTTGCAGGTGCAATTGCGATCCCATTGGAGCCGCGGGGCTCCGGATCGATCGGCTCGAAGGCAGCCTGCAGCTTCGGCCCTTTCTCATAGAAGGCCTGCAGTTGCTCGAGTTTGATCACCCGTTCAATATCGCCGCCGATACTCCCTTCGCTGAAGCTGAGAGCCATCCAAGGCTCAAAGCGCCGGATCACGCGCGGATGCACTTCGGGATGCTTCAGTAAGTAATAGTTCAGCCCGTCGGCAAACGCATCCATCAGCGTCTTCAACCACACAGGACTTGCCGCATATTGCTTCTTCAGTTCCGCGGGCCGGATAAAAAGCTTCATCCGCAGATCCTGATAGATCTTCCCTTCGCCTTCCGTTTCCGCCAGACGGCCCAATGCGTTCAGGTAGTTTGTCTCCATGCGATTGAAGTCATCCTCGGCCTGTGCATAGATCATTCCAAACACAGCATCGGCATCCGTTTTGCCATAGACATGCGCAATGCCCCAGTCATCGCGCAGGATGGTGACCGCCGCCGCCCGCCTTGCGTAGCGCTCCGCCTCCTCAACTGCAGCACAACAGAGCCCAGCGGCAAACAGGAGCAAACAGAATCGGAGTTTCATGTTTGGCTATTTTACCCATCCGGAAATAAAAATGAGGAGTCCGGACGCCTTGCGTCCAAACTCCTCACTCCAATCCTGGCGAACCAACTACTGCGCGATATTCGTCAGCATCGGCTGCTGCACGACAAGTTGCGGCACCTGTAACTCCGGCATCTTCCTGCCCTTGAATAGTTTCAAACAAACCGCAGCCGTCAGACGAGCCCAGCGATTTGCACTCTTGCGCCGCGCGCTGTCTGTCGCGATTCCGGTATTTGCATACATCTGACGATACAGTTTCGAGATAAAGACAAAAGCGAGCTTTGCCTTCAGGCTCTTCACACAATCTGCACGCTTCCAGATCTCCGGCAGTGTGTAGTAGTTATCCCAGACACCTTGTGTGCGCTCGCGAATCTCACTGGCGCTCATGCTCGGATGCGGCATATAAAGCTTGGGGCGCTTATGTACCGGAATCAGCCAATAGCGCGTGATCGGAATGCCGTCCACCTTCTCTGGATTCTGATTGGTCTTCTCCCAGCGGTCGAAGTCAACAGTGCCTGGGAAAGGCGTCATCATGACAAACTGCGCAAAGCTCAGATCGGCTTTCTTCGCCAGTTCTGCGGTTGCGGCAAAAGTCTCGGCGCGATCCGTCTGCAAGCCGAAAATAAAGCTTCCTAAGACATGAACGCCATGATGCTTGAATAACTTCAAACGCGCTGCCAGATTGTCGCCAGACAGATTGAAGTCTTTGAATACACTCTTCAATCCTTCAGGAGTCACGGCTTCAATTCCGACAAGTGCTCCCTTAATTCTCGCCCGGCTCATCGCTTTGAGAAATGCCGGATCCTCAGCCGCTTCCATCGTGATTTGTGTAAATAACACAGTATCTGACGGCAGAGCAGCCAAGCGATCCATGAACTCAAATCGTTCGGCGCGCAAGTTCTTCAGCTCAGCAACCCGCTCTACATTGCCTTGCTTCTCCGCCAGGCGAATGTCTTCTAAGGTAACAGGATAAAAATTGTCATCGGCCAGAGTAATAAAGCGATACCCCAGGCGGCGCAACTCGACAATCTCTTCGATCACCACATCGCTCGAACGTTGGCGCGGCTGCTGTCCATCCGTTCTCCAGACCGAACAAAAGGAACAATGCTTCGGACATCCACGCACCGTCTGCACGGATGCGAACATATATTTCTCAGCGGGCAGTAAGTCCCAGCGTGCCGGCTTAAAACGTTCCGCGCTCACGCGTCCGCCGTCATAAAGCTCTTTCAGATTTCCCGCAACGGCATCTGCAATCACTTGTCCCCAGACAACGTCTCCGTCGCCCTTCACCACTGCATGCGCGCCACCAAGCTCTTGTGCTTCTTTGGGATATAAGGTTGCATGAATTCCTCCAAATACAACCGTGGCGCCACGTTCCCTGGCAATTCGTCCGACTTCAAATCCACGCAGCGTATTTGCCGTATGAATCCCAATGCCAACGATGTCGCCTTTCCGAATGCCGTCCGTGTCCAGCGCTTCCAGCGTCTCGTCGACGATCACAGGATCGCCATATTCCCTCGGGGTTGCGGCAGCCAGGACATAGAGCCAACGGGGTGTAATCACACCGACACCAAAGGCAATGTCACTCGGGTTCACCAGGTAAATACGCATGAAAATCCTCTTTCGAACATGGACGCGTTCAGTTCACGGCCCGGAAATGCAAAGGGTCTCTCAAATTTTGCAGCTCTCGGTAATAATACAGTGGCGTGGGTCTCCTGCCGCGGAAACGGAGCGAGCGCAGGAACTCAACTTCTTCTTTTGTCACATCCCCGCTCAGGGAAGTATCGCGCAAGAACTGCTCAAGCGCTTCTTCGAAAGGCGCATCTGTCCTGGCAGACGATTCGACATATGCAAATCGCAACACTCCACGGGGGGACAGACGCGGACTTAAGATGACTTCCATCGCAAACGTTTTCAACACGATATCCCATGTCTCCAGGATCGGGTCAAGAAAAAGAGCACAATGTTCTGCCGACACCTGAAAAATATCGGCATCCAGAAACTCAAGGATCGCCACCCGCATTTGCTCAAAGCTCCGGCCACTCTGCTGCGCAAGCCGTCGCAACCACTCTTCGTTCCGCAACTCTTCCCGCGCTACGTTCTGCACCACTTCGACAATCGTCTGGGCCACCAGACGCTCGAGTTCCCCAAAAGAATCTTTTTCAATGATCCGTTGCACCGCTGCCCTGCGTCCCCCATTGCATTTGCGCAGAATCAGGAGACGGCAATCCTGTAACAATGCGGTGGGGCAATCGCCGACCTTTTTCTTCAGGTCCGTACGGCGCTGCAACTCGGCCAGCATCGAGAGTTCCTCACTAGGAACATTCAGAAATAATCCAATTTTTTCGTAGATATCCGTCCGCGCTGGCGCAGGAGGCGCCTTCTTGCGCGCTAGCAATTGCGAGATGTAGGACTCCGTGACTTGCGCCGCCGAGGCCAGATCTTTTTGATCAAGTCCCAACTCGTTCAACCGTTGCCGTATCAATAGAGAAACATCCACACTTAACTCGAAGCGGTAAACAGACCGACCAATTGTGACATGCTTTTAATTGACAAGCAAGAAAAGTTAACCCATACTAGTTAACGTCTGGACATTTCGGTCCACTCGCGGAAGATTTGCGCTAAGGCTAAGCTTCCGTCCCCTCCTCTTAGTCACCCAGACCCTCCGCTCCCAAAGGCTCCCATGCCATTTGAACAATGTATTCCTCGTAATTTCACCGTTGGCGAAATACAGAGCTACGCCCCGAAACTCGCTGGTGTCTACGGCATTTCCAATCCACACGAATGGATCTACATAGGGGTCTCTGAAAATATTCAAAGTGCCTTGCTGGTCCATTTGCAGGACGCCAATACCTCTGTCACCAATCCGCGTGCCACTGGATTCGTTTATGAAGTCTGTGACGGAGCCCGTCGGCTCACCCGTCAGGATCGTCTTGTTTTTGAATATGAGCCGTCAGAAAACCGGCGGACGTCCCGGTAACCTTTATGACCCAAACACAACAATCTCTCGCAGAAACCAAGCCCTCCAAACTCCAGTACATGCTTGCGGGCTTCACTCAGGTTGCCGGCTTCCGTGTCTTTGCTTTCGAGCGAATGGGCGAGGACCGAATCCGTACGAAATGTGCCGTGCGCGCCAACCTGGAGCAGGCGCGCCGCTATGGCATCCAGGTCCAGGACCTTCCGTTGCTGTGCCGCAGCCTGCTGGAGCAGCATGAGAATGGCGTTCAGACGCCCCTCCTCACCTACGGGGAAGAGGAAATGAGCCGCTACGCAAAGAACTGCACCGAGAATCGCGAAGCTGCTGCCCTCAAGAAGAAGGCCTTTCGCAAGCCAGTCGCTGCCGTTGCAGAAACGCCCTGGCGCGCTCCACATTAATCTCTCCGATATGATGTGTGCGTGATCCAGCGCACCCTCTCTTCCCTCGTCCTCCTGCCCACACTTGCTTTCGCCGCTGACTACTTCCCGAAGCCCGATGACCAGGGTGGATGGCGCAGTCTAAGCGATGCGGCAAAGATCCGTCAGACCACCGGTCTTGATGTTGCAAAGTTAGACGAAGCCTTTCGTTATGTAGAGCAAACCAGCCAGCACGGCGGCCTCCTGGTTGTTCGGCATGGCTACCTCGTCTACGAGAAGTACTTCGGCCGCGGCAATCGCGAAGCACTGCCCGAACTCGCCAGTTGCGGCAAGGCCTTCACCAGCGTCGCAGTGGGAATGATGATGCAGGACCGGCCCAAGCTTTTCCCCCAAGGTCTCGATCAAAAAATTTATACGCCTGCCTTCCTGCCGCCCAGTGCTTTCCCGATTGACGATCCGAGAAAAGCGGACATCACACTGGGGCAAGTTCTTTCGATGTCTGCGGGCTATCGCGGAACGAACCCGGTGTACATCAAAGGGGTCAAGCAGGAATGGCCCAACCCGACCATCGACAACGGTCCCTGGTCTACCACCGACGACTTTGCACTGAAGCAGACCCTCTGGTGCGCCCCGGGCGATTGCTACTCCTACACCACCTCCTCCAGCCACATCGCCGCCATTACCGTCCGCCACGTCATGGGAATCGAGATGGAAGACTACATGCGCAAACGTCTCACCGGCCCGCTTGGCTTCGGCACTTGGGGTTACGCGATGTACCGTCCGAAGCTGAAAGGTGGCATTGATGAGAATGGCCGCATGTTCCATACTCCTGGCGGCGGAAGTATCGCAGTCCGTTCTACCGATATGCTGCGCTTTGGGTATCTGATGCTCAAGGAAGGCCGCTGGAACAAGCAACAGATTCTCCCCGCCAGTTTTGTCCAGGAATGCGGCCGCAGCACAAAGTACAACCCTCACTACACCCATAGCTTCAACTTCAATGTGAACGATGACGGCCATCTCGCTGGTGTTCCCAAGGACGCGTATTGGAAGGGCGGCTCCGGCGGCTATGCCATCTACGTCGTCCCTTCCCTCGATCTGGTCATCTACAAGATGGGCGGCACGGAAGGCCAGTATGATCCGGCGCTCACGCGCTTGCCTGTCAAGTACAGCTACGATGGCTCCCGTGCGGATTGGAAAGCTACTCCGGTTGGTGATGCAACCGGCAAAACCCTGCAGATGGTGATCGGGGCGATCGCGGCGAAATAGCTCTTATTTTAAATTCTGGGTCGAATGACAGCTTTTGTGGCGCACCCGCGCACGTACAGCAAAACGCTTATGAAGACCCAGAAAACCTACCTACTTCCCCTGATCGTCATGCTCGCGTCTCTCCCTGGCGCGGGCGCAACCCTTTTCGACAACGGAACCCCGTCAATGAGCCTTCCAAACGGCGGAAACTTTCTCGATTGCTCGCTCTGCCGCTCCCCCGCGGGTCTTCACATCTACGACAACTTCACTATCGTGGGTGAATCCTGGAATGTGAATGAACTATTCGCTTCCTGGCTGTACATCTTCAGCACCGAGCTACCTACGACTGCGGACTGGGAGATTCGGACAGGCATCGGATCGGGAATCGATGGAACGCTGGTGGCGTCTGGAACGGCTGCACTCGTCGCCGACATGGTGGTTGTCGATGATGCCAGCACAACATTCCGCGGCAGCGTGACGATCCCTACCCTCCTGCTCGGTCCCGGCGAATACTGGATCAACATCTCACCCGTCACCCCGGGCCAGGGAGAAACCTATCTCTTCGGCACGAATGGGGAAAACGGCATTCAGGCACTCACCGACGGCCTGTCCTTTGTGAAGGGAATTAACTTCCCACAGATGCAGAACATCGGCGACTACATCGCAAGCTATAGCGAGGAGCAGTCCAAAGCGGACTACGCCTACGGGGTGAGAGGCCAAATCGCAAGCTCGAATCCTTCCGAAGTGCCGGAGCCGGGCTCTTGGCTGCTGGCCGGAACCGCGTTACTCGGTGTCCTGATCCGGCGCCGCTTCGTGCCTTTGTGCCCCCTAAAACTGACCTGAGCTCCCCAGCCGCGCTATTTTAGAGTTTGGCCTTACTCCTTTCGGTGCAATTGCTGTCCAAGCAATTCGGCGCCACCACCCTGTTTCAGAACGTCTCTCTCACCATCGAGGACAACCAGCGCCTTGGGCTCATTGGGCCCAACGGCGCGGGCAAGTCCACGATGCTCAAGATCCTGTCCGGCCAGGAGTCTGCGGACTCCGGCATCGTTGCCCCACGCAAGGGTCTCAAGATCGCCACAGTCCCCCAGGACCCCGTTTTTCCTGAAGACGCCCGCGTGGCGGACTACCTCACCACAGACAACATCTGGTTCGGCCTCGCCGGCTTTACCGATGCCGAAGTCCTCACCAAATCACTCTCCGGCGGCTGGAAAAAGCGGCTGGCTATCGCTCACGCGGCCTCGCAATCACCCGATCTTCTCTTCCTCGACGAACCGACCAATCATCTCGACCTCGAAGGCATTCTGTGGCTAGAGCGTTCCCTCCGCCAAGCCCCGTTTTCGAGTGTCATCATCTCCCACGACCGTCAGTTTCTCGAGAACACCGCGACCCATGTTGCCGAGCTGAACTCGGTCTATCCGGACGGGCTCTTCCGCGTCGAAGGAAACTACTCCAAGTTCCTCGAACGCCGCGAGCAATATTTTGAAGCCGAGCGCCAACGCAAGGCCGGACTCGAAGCCGTCGTGCGCCGCGAATTGGTCTGGCTCAGCCGGAAGGCCAAGGCACGTACCCGCAAATCGCAGGCCCGCATCGACTCTGCGCACGCACTGATCGGCGAGTTGAAAGAGATGGAGAACCGCGAAAAGGTTTCCACCACGACGATGGATTTCACCTCGTCCTATCGCCAGACCAAGCGCCTCGTCGAGACAACCGGACTCTCCAAGTCCCTGGGAGGTAAGCTCCTCTTTCAGGATCTCGACATCGTCCTCGTCCCTGGAATCAAACTGGGCATTGCTGGCGCCAACGGCAGCGGCAAATCGACCCTGCTCAAGCTGCTCCTGGGCAGCCTGCCTGCCGATACGGGCGAGATCCGGCGGGCAGAGAACCTCAAGCTAGTCTACTTCGATCAGCAGCGCGAGCAACTCGATCCCCAGGCAACCCTGAAGGTCGCGCTGGCGCCACACGGCGATTCGGTGATCTTCCAGGGCCGCGTGATTCACGTGAACGCCTGGGCCAAGAAATTCCTCTTCGATCCCGATCAACTCCAGCAGCCGGTCCACCGTCTCTCGGGGGGCGAGCGCGCTCGTGTCCTCCTCGCTCAACTCATGCTCAAAGAGGCGGACGTACTTTTCCTCGACGAACCCACGAATGACCTCGACATTCCCACTCTCGGCGTGCTCGAGGAATCGCTCGAGGAATTCGCCGGCGCCCTCGTGTTGGTCACACATGACCGCTATCTGATGGACCGCATTTCCACCCACGTCCTCGGTCTCGACGGCAAAGGCGGCGCCACCTTATTTGCCGACTATGAACAGTATGAGCAGGATCTGAGCGCCAAGCGTGCTCCTGCCGCCAAGCAAAAGGTCACCACCAACACGCAATCCAATGCCAGCCGTAAGAAGCTGAGCTATACAGAGCAGCGTGAATTTGATCAGATTGAAGAGAAAATCGCCGACGCCGAAATGCGCCTGACAGCCAAGCGTGAGGAGGCGGACTCGCCTACTGTAGTAAGCGATCATATCAGACTACAAGAAGTCTATGCGGAACTTCACTTACTCGAATCTGAGGTGGACTCCTTATATGTTCGGTGGGCAGAATTAACTGAAAAGACAAGCTGAAACTTTTTTAAACTTTCAAGCGTCAGCTTTGCATGCAACTCCTCCGAGTCTTGGGTTTGTCTTGCTTTGCATTCACTTTCTTAGCCTTTTCCCAATCAGACAGTGACCCCATATTTGCCCCCAACGTTCTCCACACTGTTCGAATTACCATAGATCCGAATGATTATCTTGCCCTTCGAAATGCGAATGTAGACGACAAGACTTACTACCAAGCGGACTTAGTATTTGACGGCATTGTGATGAAGTCCGTAGGCGTCAGGCAAAAGGGACACGGAAGCCGCGACCCTCGGAAGCCGAGCATCAAGGTCAAATTCGATAAATTTACAGATGGTCAAACCCTGCTCTCGCTCAAAGGTTTCGGTCTCAAAGCAAATACTCAGGATGCCTCCCAGCTCCGGCAGCGCGTCGCCATGGATATCTTCAAGCGGGTGGGCATCTACGCACCCCGTCAGTCCTCTGCCGAGCTCTTCCTGAATGGAGAATTTTTCGGAGTCTTTGAAGTGGACGAAGATGTCGACAAGGTCTTCCTCAAGCGCACCCTCGGAGAGAGTAATGGGAATCTATACGAAGCCGAAGGCCTTCCCTCCTATTTTTTTGAGTATCTTGGCGAGGATCCCGGCCTTTATGTGCCCATTCACTTTTCCCCGGAGAGTCCGGATTCTCCCGACACCACGGCCTTGGTTTCATTCATTCGAGCCATCAATCAATCCAGCGACGAGGATTTTGCATCGGCAGTGGGCGCCTTTCTGGACTGGAAGCAGATGCTCACAGAACTCGCCGTTGAAAACTATATCGCTGACTTCGACGGCATTGCCGGCGTAGGCGGCATCAATAACTTCTACCTCTACCAGTACAAGGGCACCAACAAGTTTCTCTTTATCCCGAAAGACAAAGACATGACCTTTGGGTACGCCGACCAATCCGTCTTCGAGCGCTACGACCAGAACGTTCTGCTCCGCCGGGCCATGAACAATCCCGCACTCCGTAAAATTTATCTCGACGCCCTGATGGAGGTCGCTGCCACGACAGGCTATGAAGACGGCTGGGCCATCCGCAAGATCGACGAATATGCCGATCAGATTCGCGCCGCCGTCTATGCCGACCCTAACAAAATCTGTTTCCAGAGTGAATGCACCAATGAGGCGTTCGAATACGATGTGTTTGGCGGAAAATGGTTCGTCGCCACGCGGCTGGACTCGATTCTCGATCAGATCAAAGATCAACAGCCCAGTACGGCCCTAATGTATGAAGGTGGGATTGGAGACGCGCTCACCGGCTCCCCCGTACTCACTCCGAACGGCTACTTCTCCATCTACGGCACCAACCTGCCCACCGAGAACCTTACGGTTCTCATTAATGGTTATTCTGCGGCGCTGTTGTACACTTCTGCTGTGCAGATCAATGGGTTCGTCCCCGGGGAATTGGCCACTGGAAAAGTTCCGGTGATTATCCGGTTTCCGGACGGAACAACCAACATGATCTTCGGCAACGTCAACAACAATAATCCGTAGGACTTCGGTGCAGTTAGCAGAACCCTTTCGAAGCAGCAGACGCGCATTTCTCGCACTCACGACAGCCGCCCTCAGCGGACTCAGGGCGGCATCCAGTGCAAGCTTCAAGCGGCTCCCTTATTTGCAGAAGGTAGCGCGAGATCAGGCCTCCATTCTCTGGACCATGCCCAATAGCTGCGAGGCTTCAATCGGCGTCATCGATCCAGCGGGAAGCGAAACCATCGTTCGCGCCAAGCAAACGGCAATGGAGGGGTACTTCCAATATGAAGCGCCACTCCTGAACCTCAAATCAAACACGAAGTATCAGTACCGCGTCCTGGCGGATGGAGCAACGCTCCCGGTGCCCGCGACGGTAGGCGATCTGCAGTTCAAGACAGCAGGCAGCGGCTCCTTCAGCTTCGTGCACTTTGGAGATTCCGGGACGGGGGATGCCGTACAGTCTGCGGTGGCCAAGCAAATGGCCAGCGAAGAGGTAGACTTCCTCCTCGCCAACGGCGATCTCGCCTATCCCACTGGCAACATCGACGCGCTCGAACAGCTTTACTTCGGCCGCTACGCCGGGCACATGGCCCGCGTTCCCTTCTTCTCTGCGATTGGGAATCACGAGTATTACGCAGCGTCCGGCAAAGACTTCCTTGCTGCCCACTCCACTCCAACAGCAGGCATTCCTCCCGAGGACGCAGGCCGTTATTACTCCTTTGATTGGGGCTACGCGCATATCGTCTGCCTGGACTCGAACCAGATCTCGCCGGACGCCGCCATGCTGAAGTGGCTTGAAGCCGACCTCGCCGCCACCCGCCGCTTCTGGCGCATCGCCTTCTTCCATCACCCGGCCTTCGCGGTAGGCGCCCACGAGGATGAACCGGAAGCGATCTTCCTGCGCGAGCATGTCGTACCGCTCTTAGAGCGTTATGGGGTCCATCTGGTGCTGAATGGACACGAACACAGCTACCAACGCACGCATCCCATTCTCGAAGCTTCCCGCGTTGATCCTGACACCGGGGGCGTGGTCCACATTACTTCTGGCGGAGGGGGTGCGCCTTGCTATCCGATCCCCGCCCGCCCCCTGATTGCCAAGGCCGCTTCGACCAATCATTACCTGCGGGTCGATGTGGATGCCGCAACGTTGCTGGTGCGCGCGCTGGAGGTTCGCACGGGACGTGAAATCGATCGACTCCGCCTGGCTCCAGCCCCCCTGCTCACAGCACCCTTAGTTGACGCGGCATCCTATAGCACCACGGTCGCCAAAGGCGGCTTGGTTTCGATCTTTGGACGCAACCTTTGCACGGCCATCCTCGATCCCAGCAATGCCGCCCCACCCACGAGCCTGGCAGAGACATCTGTCACCCTGGGAACTCGCTTGCTCTCGATTCTCTATGCCAGCTCGACGCAGCTCAACGTGTTGCTGCCCCTGGACATTGAGGGCAAGGCGGCGCTGACATTGCACACCCCCAATGGCGCAGCAAACCTGGATATCGAGATCGTGCGCGTCGCGCCCGCCCTCTTCGTCAGAAGCCGGCCCGGCCTTGCAGTGGCCACATACGCCGATGGCACACCGGTCACCTCGCAGAATCCGGCGAAGCCCGACGACCAGATCACTCTCTGGCTCACAGGCCTGGGTGCAGTCAAAGGCTCGCCTGCCGAAAACGGCGTAGCCGCTACGAATCTCCCAGTCCTGGCAAAGATTCAAGTGGACCTCAATGGCGTCCTCATCGAGCCGAGCGCAGCGGTGCTCGCCGCATCCTTGGCTGGCATCTACCAAATCACCTTCCGGCTACCGAGCCTGACCGGCCCACGTGCGGATCTTCATGTAGTGGCCAATGGAGTTCTCAGCAACTCGGCACAGTTGCCGCTGGCCTAACCCAAACACTGACGGCGTTTTCGCGTTGCAGATTCGAGGCGAATCTCAGCGGCTTGACCTGCCCCCCGGCCAAGCCGAGGGGTCCCCTACGGTGGGCTAGAGTCCTTTGGTGTCGATACGCCAAACATTCTGCTGGCGCAGATTCGAGAGCCAGACACTCCCGTGTCCGACGCGAATGGCATCGCCGCCAGGGCCTGTCCACTGCTTGGTCACTGTGTTCGTCTTCGCGTCGATGAAGGTAATCGGCAAATCGAATACAGTCACCCAGACACCCCCTTCCCCGAAGGCAACCTCACCGCCCCCACCCGGAATCCCAGCTTCGATCTTGGCAATCACAGCATCGGTCTTCGCATCCACTCGCGTAACCGTACCATCCCCCTGATTCACCGTCCAAACACTGCCCCCACCTGCGGTGAGGAAGCGCGGTTGCGGTCCCACTTCGATCTCCTTCAGAACCGTGTTCTTCTTCGCGTCCACCTTCACCAGCTTGCCGCTCTTGTTTGCCGTCACCCAGACAGCGCCTTCGCTGTAGTAGGCGGCCACGCTGCCTGCCGGCACCGTGACTTCGGCCTTCATCTTGTTTGTCTTCGGATCAATGCGAGTGAGCACGCCCTTCGCATCACTGACAATCCAAACCGCATCTTTGCTGACCGTCACGCCGCCTTCACTGTCCGCCGGACCGATCGGAATGGTCGCAATCACTTTGTTCGTCTTCAGATCGACACGTGCAAGGCCCTTTCCTTCTCCGGTGCCACGCGCACCACAGAGCGGCACCCAGAGACTGCCAAATCCAACAGCGAGGCCGGAACAGGGCCGCGTCCCCACCTCCACGGCGATGGCCGCATTCGTCTTTGCATCAATGCGATGCACTGTGTTCTTGGGGCCATTGGACACCCACAACGCATCAGGGGTCACCGCCTGCCAGTCCGGCACGCCAGGAATACTGACCTCAGCCACCGGCTTGATCGTATCCATGCCTCGCTTGACGCCAGGCGTGTTGACACCGGGCCGAACGATGCGCGGACCGCCGGGACCTTTCTTCTTAGGAGGAGCAGGAGTCTCCTGCGCGAACAAGGTCGCGCCAGCCAGACTCATCACAATCAAGGAACGAAGCTTCAAGTTAATCTCCATGTGCGACTACGGCCTGCGGCAATTCTTTCGGCGCGGCCAGTTTCACTACAGTGACAAAGGCAATCAAGCTCAATACCGGCGGAAGCAGCGTATCGAGCCCCGCCCATTCCGGCGGGGTTGCAAAATGAGCGATCAGGCGAGAGACAGTGCCGGTGACAATTGCGGTAACCGCAGCCTCAGCAGTTGCCTTTTTCGAGTGAACGCCAAAAATGAGAGGCACCACACATCCGGCAAACACAATGTCGAATGCGATCACCAGCAAGATTCCCGGCTCAGGCTTGAAGTAAGCGGTCAGGCCAGCCAGAATCGCGGTCGGAATCGCCATCAAGCGCGACCACATCAGCATCTGGCTGTCGGTCACCGGCACCGCGCGGTAGCGTTCAAACAGGTTGCGGGCGGCCACAACGCTCATCACAATCATGCCGCCGTTCGAGGACGACATCGACGCGCCCAGCACGCCGATGAACACCATCACACCCAGGCCAAAGGGCAAAATGCCGTTGGCAAGAGTGGGCAACACCATGCGCGGATTCTCGGCATTCGGAACCAGCGAGACAGCGTAGAGGCCCATGAGCGTAGCGCAGCCACCAACGATCAAGGTCAAGATCGCGGCATAGTAGCAAGCGTTCTTCGCCGTGCGTCCCGACTTTGCGCTGAAGACGCGCTCCATAAAATCAAGCGCCATCGTATTCCCAATAGCCAGCGAAATAAAGTTCGCCCAGTTTGGAAGCGCCCCACCCGAAAGCTGGCTCAGCGGCTTGAGGTCAAGCTTGCCGGCAGCGATCGCGGCATCGAGTGGCGCGGTTCCGTAGTGATACACCAGCCAGGCGGCGCCGGCGATGAATCCGATCAAGGCCACATGAACCTGAAAGATGTCGGTCCAGATGGCAGAAAAAAGGCCACCGGCCATGGTGTAAGTGACGATCACCGTAGTGGCGATCAAGAGAGAAGTGCCGTAGCTCATGCCACTCACAACACTCAGAATCCAGGCCACAGCACTCAGATTTCCGGCAATCAGAATCGTGAAACAGGTCAGTGTGATGATGCTGACCAACAGTTCGGTCTTCTTGCCATAGCGGCGGTAGAAGAATTCCGGCAAGGTCATCAGATCCATCTCGTTCAGTGGGGCGGCGAGAAAGCGGCCCACAACAATCAAGCTGGTGGCAAGGCCCAAGGGAATTAAGATGCCACCCCAGATATTTGTCGACCAAACCAGTGAAACATTGCCAAGCGTGGCGTTGCCATCCACAGACTGCGCGATCAGCGCCGTGCCGACAATGAAGAAAGGCATCGACTTGCCGCAAACGGTAAACCGCTCACTGGAACCACGGACCTGAGTATAGGTGTAGAGACCAATACAGAGAGATATGGCCATAAAAATGACCACAGGCCAGAACATTGCTGCCATTTGGGTTGCGCTCCTCAGGGGATCCGGACTGGGGAAAGAGCGCTCAGACGGTGAGACGAGGTTCGCGGAGCAGACAAGACTGCCGCGTTCTTTTAAGGTAGCAGCGCAGGTCGTCTGGCCACACCTGCAATGTGAGGGGAGGCTAACGAGAAATTCAAATGGAAGCGATCAATTTGTTCGATGACAAAACCTGCCGCCCGAATGCTTTGCTCGATGTCGCGATTCGGCTGGCAACCACCGGCACAACAAGACCAGAGAGGCTGCCAGCGATCTTGGCTACGCCGTTGCGGCGTTGCAGCGGCAGCCGCAACATGCTCGAGAAAAATAAAAGTTCCACCAGGACGCAGGCTCGCAAAGAGTTGACGCAGCGTCGCATCGAGATCCGCGACACTGCAAAGGACAAGCGTCGAGATCGCGCCATCGAATCGCTCCTCTCCGCCACAGAACTCCTGCGCCCACAGTTTGCCGCCGGGTGGCACCGCAATCTCCGCAGCCAGAATGGCGTTGGGCTCAAAGCCCGTCCAGGCGACGCCCGCCGGCAAATACTGCAAATTGACACCATTGCCAGGGCCAATCTCAATAACCTGACCGGAAAGCTGCCCGAGCAGCACGCGCTTGCGATCCGCAACCAGCGGCTCATGATACTTGCTGGCGAGGCGCATCAGCCAGGCAAAAAAGCGCTCCCGCACCCTACTTCAGCTCGACGGTAATCGTGCGATACGGTTGATTGCCGACATTGGTCAGTTGCGGCGCGTCTTCGCCCTTGTCATGCCAGATGGTTTCGCCCGCTTTTCGCTTTCTGACGGTGATCTCACCTGTCACCGGATCTTTGCGTTCATAGGTACAATCTTCAACAAAAACGATCACTTGATCCGTTTCCCGAACGCCCTTTTCACGAGGAACACCCGGCAAATATGTCGTTTCTACGACGCGAGCCCGTGGTTTTTCGAGGACAGTTTTCACCGGAAGCGCGGCGTGAACGGCCCATCCACCCAGGAAGGCCGCCAGGAGAGTCAGGGTACGCTTTTCCATAACGATTGCGTTTATGCTAACCTGAATGTCGAACAAAAGGTTGATTAAGGAACGAAGAGGAGTACCCCCCTTAAAATGGCATTGGCAGTAGAAGCGAAAAAAGAAATTGTGGCCGCACACGCGCTCCACAAAAAAGATGTTGGTTCGACGGAAGTCCAAATTGCGCTATTGAGCGCTCGTATTACGCAGCTGACCCTGCACTTCCAGACTCATAAGAAAGATCACAGCTCCCGCCGTGGTCTGTTGCTACTCGTCGCGCAGCGACGCAAGCTGCTTGATTACTTGAAGGGGAGAACACCTCAGAAGTATCAAGCGCTGATCGCAAAGCTCGGGATTCGTAAGTAGACATTACAAAACTGAAGTAGCAGCCGGAAATCGCTTCTCCGGCTGTTGCCCTTTTTGGGGTATTGCCTGATCTCTGTCCCGGAGGACAGAGGCAATGTGTACAGTATTCAAATCGTCTCCTTGATCTGCATTCAAACAGATCAACGCGCTCCATGACTGGATGCGCTCAGGAGGAATCACAAGATGATTCATACGGTCGAAATCGACCTCCATGGACTGAAGATCACCATGGAAACCGGACTCATGGCCAAGCAGGCCGCCGGTTCAGTAGTCATTCGTTGCGGGGATAACGTTGTGTTATCAACAGCCTGCTCGAATCTCAAGGCGAAGGAAAATCAATCCTTCTTCCCTCTCACTTGCGACTATCGCGAGTACACCTACGCCGCCGGAAAATTCCCGGGCGGTTATATCAAGCGCGAAGGCCGCATGAGCGAGAAAGAAACGCTCAATGCCCGCCTGATGGATCGTCCGATCCGTCCGCTCTTCCCCGAAGGTTATTTGAACGACACCCAGGTGGTCGGCTACGTGATTTCGGCTGACCCCGAACGCGACCCCGGCGTCCTGGCTCTTTCTGGTGCGGGTGCAGCTCTCGCCATTTCTGACATTCCTTTCCATCACTTCATCGCCGGCGTTCGCGTCGCGGTGCTCGATGGCAAGCTCATCGCTATGCCCACCTACGATCAGGCCAAGAAGGCCGAGATCTCCATCGTCGTTGCTGGCACCGAAACCGGTGTCGTGATGGTGGAAGCCGGTGGCCTCGGCGCAAGCGAAGAAGAAGTCGTCCGCTGCGTTGAGTTTGGTCTCGATTGCTGCAAGACAATCATCGCGGGCATCAAGGAACTGGTCGCCAAGGCTGGCAAGCCGAAGCGCGAGTTCAAGTCCCCTGAAATCGACAAGAGCATCTACGACACCATCGCTGCTGCGATCACCGTGGAACTCACCGATGCAATGGACACCAAGAAGTACTCGAAGCTCGAGTCCTACGCAAAGGTCGACGAGTGCAAGGCCAAGGCCAAGGCGCTCTTTGAAGGCACCACCGACGAAGACAAGGCCAAGCAGGCCCTCGCCGGCAAGTACTTCGACACGCTGAAGGAAAGCATCTTCCGCGAGGAAATGCTGACCAAGCGCCGTCGTCCCGATGGTCGTGCGTTTGACGAGATCCGTAACCTTGAAATGTCGGTCGGCTTGCTGCCCCGCACTCACGGTTCGTGCCTCTTCACCCGCGGTGAGACTCAGGCTCTGGTCACCACCACCCTCGGCACCAGCGACGACGAACAGAAGATCGAAATGCTCGACTTCGCCGAGACCTCCAAGCGCTGGATGCTGCACTACAACTTCCCGCCCTTCTCGGTCGGCGAAGTGGGCTTCATGCGTGGCGCAGGCCGTCGCGAAATCGGTCACGGCAACCTGGCAGAGCGCGCAATCGCCGCCGTGCTGCCCTCCCCCGAAGAATTTGGCTACACCATTCGTTGCGTCTCGGACATTCTCGAGTCCAACGGATCCTCCTCGATGGCCAGTGTTTGCGGCGGCATCCTGTCGCTGATGGACGCCGGTGTGCCGATCAAGGAACCAGTGGCCGGTATCGCCATGGGTCTCGTGAAGGAAGGCGACAAGTACGCCATCCTCACCGACATCGCTGGCGCCGAAGATCACTACGGCGACATGGACTTTAAGGTGACTGGTAGCCGTACTGCCGTCACTGCCCTGCAGATGGACCTCAAGGTTGCCAACGTCAGCGCTGACCTGCTGACCGAAGCTCTCGAACAGGCCCGCAAGGCACGTCTGTTCCTGCTGGATGCGATGGACAAGTGCCTCAGCGCTCCCCGCAAGGAAATGTCGCAGCACGCTCCTCGCATGTACATGGTGACGATCTCCACGGACAAGATCCGCGAACTGATCGGACCCGGTGGCAAGGTCATTCGTGGCATCGTCGAACAGACGGGCGCGAAGATCGATGTCGAGGACGATGGTTCGGTCAAGGTATTTGCTTCCGACAACATTGCTGCGCAGAAGGCGTTGACGATGATCAACAACATCTGTGCGGTGGCCGAGCCGGGCAAGACCTATCTGGGTACGGTCACGCGCATCGCCGACTTCGGCGCGTTCGTTGAGATTATCCCCGGCACCGATGGTTTGCTGCATATCAGCGAAATCAGCGAGAACCGCGTCCGTCAGGTACGCGACGAACTGAACGAGGGTGACCAGATCATGGTGAAGGTCCTTGCCGTCGAAGGCAACAAGATCAAGCTGAGCCGCAAAGCTCTCTTGAAGGAACAGCGCGATAAGCTGAAGGGCGCTATCTAAGCACCTTCCGCAAATTGGAAAACGAAGGCCCGCCACGCTGAGTGGTGGGCCTTTTGCTTTTCCCTACTCCATCCGCAGCGCCTCCATCGGATCGACAGACGCCGCCCGTCTCGCCGGCAAGTATCCGGCAACTCCAGCAGCAACTAGGAACAGAGCACTCACCGCCAGCAGAAGCGCAGGATCGAAGGGCTTCACGCCATAGATCAGGCGCTTCAAACTCATCACCAGACCCAGGCTGGCAATCAGCCCGCACCCCAGTCCAACGAAGACCGGCGTGAACACCTCGCCCAGCGTATCCCGATAAATCTGACGGCGATCCGCACCGAGCGCCATCCGAATCCCAATCTCCTGCCGATGCGACGCCACCGAGTAACTCAAAATTCCATAAATCCCCAACATCGCCAGCAGCAGCGCACAGCCACCAAAACTCATCAGAACAAAGGTCTGAAAGCGCTCGGTCGCAAGCGACTCCCGCACTTGCTCCTCCAAGGTCATCGACCGGACAATCGTTAAATCAGGCGAGTGACGCCAGATGGCCGCACGCATTTCTGGAACCAGTGCACTCGGCTGCTGGACTCCTCTCGCGACAAAGTATAAAGTCGCCCCACTGCGGTCCCGATAGTGGAGATAAGCGGTTCTAGTGGGCGGAGCCTTCAAGGAAGAGATCCGCGAATCCGCCACCACACCGATTACAGTGAACTGCCGTCCCTGCGTTGTCAGCAGCCCGCCGATCGGGCTCGAGTCTGGCCACAGCGAACGCGCCTGCGCTTCCGACAGGATCACACTGTGCGCGTCCCGATCCCGCTCCTCGAAGAAGCGTCCGGCGACCAGCTTGTGACGCATGGTCTCAAAATAGCCCGGCCCCACCCAGCGCAAATTCATCAGCGGTTGCTGCACCGTCGGTCGATCGTCACGGCGCACCGATTCAATCCAGGACTCCCCCTCGAGCGGCATTGCCGAAACAAAGCTGGCCACCTGAACTCCAGGAACCTCGCGGAGATTCGCCACAATCGAATCGATCAGCGCAACACGGCTCTTCGGGCTCCCATAAGTCTGGGCCGAAATATTGATCTGCGCAACGGCCACTTGCTCAGTTTCAAACCCCTTTTCCTGCGTCATCACCTGCATCAAGCTTTTCGTAAAGAATCCCGTCACTAGGAGCAACACCGTGCAACCGAAAACCTGGGCGCCAATCAACCACCGATGAAGACCTGCAGTCTGCCGGCTCCCCGTAGCTCGAGCACTCACTTGGAGATCTCCACGCAAGACTCGCAACGCAGGCAGGACGCTGAACAAGACAGCAGCGCCCATCATCAAACCCGCCGACACCAGGAGCACCGTGCCATTCAGTGAAACCTCTGCGAGACGAGGTAGATCGACAGGCGAGGACAAGCGCAACAACGCCAAAGCTTCCTGTGCGAACCAAACTCCGAGAAGTCCTCCCGCACTCGCCAGGATCAGATTCTCGAGCAAGACACTTCTCACCAAGCTCCAGCGAGTCGCTCCAAGTGCAGCGCGGACACTGGCTTCGCGCGATCGTGTCAAACTTCTTGCCATCTGCGCGTTGGCCAGATTCACGCAGCCAATTCCCAACAAACCAAGAACAGCAGCTAGCAACAACCACAGTCCCATACTCACCTCGCCAACGACGGCATGCTGTAAAGGTTGCAGGAAAGCCCGTAGGGCCCCCGGGCGGCTATCCCTCTCGTTCGTCGGGATCGAGGCAACCAACTGTGCCTCGATCGCATCCAGTTCCGATTGTGCGGTCTGCATCCGGACTCCCGTCCGCAGCCGGGCCAGCGCCACCCAGTTCCCATATTCGCCGTTCCAGCTGAATCCCTTCCAATCAAAAGCAACGGGGACGAAAATGGACGGCTCCGGCACGTGGCTGGCTGTTTGCTTCGATTGGAAGGCGCGGAGTGCATTCCGGTTTGGGAAGTGAAACTGAGGGGGAAGCACGCCCACCACCTGCCTCGAAACCTCGCCAAGCCTGACGGTCTTCCCGATGATCTGAGGATCACCACCAAAAGAGTTCTGCCAAAGAGAGTAGCTCAACACCGCCACAGAATCCCGGGCCTCCAATCCCTGCTCGGGCAGAAAGCCATGTCCGAGCAGGGGCTTCACCTGCAGGGTATTGAAGAGTTCGGCAGAAGCACTCACCACGCCGACCAACTGCGGATGATCCGCTCCGGGAATGGAGAGACCGATGGAAGCCTGCTGCACCAAGGCAAAGGATTCGATCGTTTTCGAACGCTTCGTCCAGAAATCCACATGGCGCGGATTCGGACCAATGGGACCCAAGGCTAGTGTCTGAACCTGTTCCCAGACTGCGACCAACCGTCCGCTATCCCGATAGCGCAGCGGCTGCAGGAGTACGGAATCAACGATCATGAACATGGCCGTACTGGTCCCAATACCAATGGCAAGGGTCAGTACGGCAGTCAAAGCAAACCCAAAACTACGCTGGAGTGCTCGGAGAGAATGGCGAAATTCTTGGGCAAACATTGTGGTTGCTTGCACATGCACCTTCGTCACCAAGCTAAGTCACTGAAAGGAGGAGAGAGGCAATCAAAAGTGTTGTCCGTTTCTGGGATCGCAACAGCGAAATCGAACGCAATGGAGATTCGCTGGCCGAAGTCCAAACACTTCGCTATATTAAATCTACGTGCACCTGTAGCTCAGTTGGATAGAGCATTTGGCTTCGAACCAAAGGGTCGGGAGTTCGAATCTCTCCGGGTGCACCATTCAACCCCTTCCCCTTCAGTTGATTAGCTCCCCATCCCTCTCAGCCCCAAACTCCTCCGACTTGGCACTGTGCCCGGATTTGTGCCTAGTCTGCACCTCTTCGGCCTTTCTCATCGCTTCCCGTACCGTTTCTTCCCTCGGATGCACATAGCGCCGCGTTGTACTGAAGTCTGAATGCCCCGCCAAGTGCGCCAGCGTGTAGGGGTCCATCACTTCAGCCCACCTCGTAAGTCGGGTGTGCCGGAAGGTGTACAAGACAAACGGAACGACCTTCGCGGCCTTGCAAGCCTTGGCGTGTTGCTTCTTTACGGTTGACTGTTCGACGTGGCCGGATTTCGTCGGCGCGGCAAACACCCATTCACTAGTCTCTGAACGAGTGCGCATGTCGAGTACTGCTTTCACTCGCTCCGTCACAGGAATGACGCGACGTGCATTTGCAGTCTTTCCATGAGCAACATATAGGGAGCCATCGCGGTATTCCGACCATCTCAATCGATACGCTTCCTCAGGCCTCAGTGCGCAATCTGCGAGAACGACAGCCAAGTGATGGAGTAGGTATGGATCTCGCGGCTTGATCGGCTCCAGCCCTCTCTGCGTCGCGCGAATTCCTTTGCAAGCTCTTTCGTGCGCGGAAATCATGCCGTCGCCAAGATCTGCGGCCGCTTTCAGGTAGGACTGTTCCTCTTCCAAAGAGAGAACGCGTTCCCGGCGCTTCTCACCAGGCAGCATCCTCACGATCGGAAGAGCCCGAGCAGAGCGTTCCCACTCTCGTGCAAGCTTGAACACACGTCGGAGCACCTGCAGCTTTCGGTTCATTGTCGACACCTCAAAATTCAAGCCCTTAAGGTGCTGCACAAACTTGTTCACGGTTTCAGCGCTGACCTCGTCTAAGCGAAGTCCTGCAAGCGGCTTGAAGCCTATCAGCATCTTCACGCCAGCTTCGTAGTATTGGATCGTGGCAGGCTTCTCCCCAAAGTGGGAACGGATATGGGCGAGGAACTCGCCTTCTGCGAACTCACGCAGAACGGGCGATTTTTTGGCGGTACGGAGACCGACTTCACCCTTTGCAAGACTCGTACGGTGCGCAGCCTCCATCTGCTCCGCAATGCGCTTATTCCCCTGCTTCGTGGAGAGCCGGATTTCCCGGCCCTCCCAAACGAAGCGGTACCACTGGGTGTTGCCTCGCTTATAGACACTCATCAAACGGTCACCGCATCGACCTCGGCAAGCGCCTGACGCAAGATTTGGGGGCAGGTCTTCGCGAGTGTTTGGAGGGTTTCCTGTTGTAGCCTCGCATTAGAACGGTACTCCTTGAATGCCCATTCAATGCGCCTTGTATCAAGCCGACCATCAGAATAAAAGGAAAGCAGGTTACTGATGAGCTCCTCCATCGGCGTTAAGCATCCGCGGTCGGAGCATACCGCATCTAATGCAGCGCGCAGATGTCCCATGACCTCAGCACTCGCCAACTGAACAATTCCGCTGCGCGAAATCAAGAATCCCCAGTCGCTCTTGTCACCCTCGTCACTCAACTCCGCTGAACCCTCGGTACGCAATGTATCAAGCACATTTCTGAGAACTACAAGTTCAGCAGTACTCAATTGCTCACAGCGTCCAGAGCTTTCTTTCAACTGTCCAGCCCCGGAGCCGACCGTCGCGGCAAAGAGATTTGAGATATCACTGCTGGATAGCGCACCGGTGGCGCGCTGAGAATCCTCCGGAACTAGGAAGAGAGGGATTGGATCTTGTGTTTCATCTCTCAGGTTGCACCGATTGACGTACTGACCGTAGAGCGAGGCGACCATGTTCGGGTCAAGCCGTCGTGCTTCAAAAGTAGTCAGCATATCGAGGATGAAGTGTTCCTCAGCACTCGCTTCGTTGGTGCATCTAAGATAAGCCCAATTTGAGGCGAAGCAAAGCTGCAATACCTTGTCGTTCAGGTCCCACCGTCTTCCCCCGACTTCCCACAGTACGCCGCCTCGCCCTGCACTCTCGCGTGCTGGCTGATGGGTCTCTGATTCGTGTTCGACCGCGATCTTCTCAAGCTGGCAGAACTCGGCAAAGTTCCTTCTGATAAATGTTGCGTTCAATTCGCCCGATTGAAAGGCTTCGACAAGGGAGACGATAAGGTTCTCATGCCGGTCTGTTGCGCGGTCCTCCTTGCATAGGCCATAGGTTTGGTAGGCAGCCATGAGGAAATCGGCCTCCCGTTTGGATAGGTGGTTAGTCGCCCAGTCTTCACACTCGGGATTGAAATGAAGGAAAAGTCCGCCCTTTTGCTGTTGGCTCATTAGTCTCTCTCTGGATTTGTTGGTCTTTAATTTGGATGTGAATATTTGCCGGTGTAGGCAATGCACTCCCGGCAGGACTGAAAACTTGAGTAGGGTGCATTTCGTCGTTCAGTTGAAGGCACGCATCAGGCGGCCATCGCCGCAACGAAGGTATGCTGCCAGGCCGTACCCTTGCGAGTGCGGAATCCTTGCGAGTTAAGCTCAGCGGCGATCGCGCGAAGTGATAGCCCTGCGGCCTTCAGGTTCCTGATCCGCTGGAGCATTGCCTGCTCGCGTTCATCCTCTTCGAGGTGTTTGCCATCTGCCGCCAGGCGCGAGCCAAACGGAATCGCGCCAATTCTCTCGCCTTTCAACTTCTTGTGACGCATCGCATCACGGGTTCGCTCTCCAATCACTTCCCGTTCCCACTGGCTGACAGAAACCATGATGTTGAGCACGAGTCGACCAGCCGCGCTCTTCGTATCCAGGCTCTCGGATACGCTTACAAGCCCGACGTTTCGCTTTTGAAAACGTTCGAGAAGCGTGGCCAGATCCTTTACGGAACGCGTTAGCCGATCGAGCTTTGCAATGATCACGCAATCAACCTCTCCGCGATCCACGATTGAAAGCAATCGGTCCATCCCTGGACGGCTGAGACTCTTAGCCGATTCACCGCCGTCGACGATGATCTCTGAGACTTCCAAATCCTGCACGGCAGCCATTGCGCGGATCTTGGCTTCTTGTGCCTCTAGCGACACGCCCTTGTCAGCCTGCTTGTCTGTACTCACCCGGATATAGCCGATCACTTTCATGCTTAGATTCTATCTAAAGCGCTTTAGATGTCAATGGCAAAAATTGTATTCAAATCAAAAGCGCTTTAGACTGGGGTCATGGACGAGAAGACAATCTCCGCAGTGATGCGAGAGATGGGCTCCAGAGGCGGCAAGATTGGCGGAAAGCGCTCGCTGGAGACGATGACCCCAGAGCAGCGAAGCGAGCGCGCGAAACGCGCCGTGGCCGCCCGTGAAGCGAAACGTCCTGCAACGCCAAAAAAGAAAGCTACTGGAGAGGTCCGCGCCCGAAAGAAGCCCTCGAAGGCAACGAGCGATGCGACCGGCAACTCTTAGGAGCACGCGACTGTACGGTCACCGCACCATGACAGAACAGCCTGAATCAGACTGGAGCCACCAGTGTTAGGCAAACTCGTCGTGCTTTTTCTACTTGTAGCGTCAATGGTTCTGGGATGGCATGGATTCGGAAGCGCGCCAGATATCGGAAGGGCTGGACCAATGGCCAAATCCGAAGGCCCATTCTACGACCAGTGGATGAATCTACCCGCCGATACCGGAGGGAGCTACTATGCCTGGTTGGCGAAGCAGAAGAACTGGCGTGAACCCTGGCGTTCCTGGGCAGAGTTGGAGCGGCGCTTCGACATCTGACGTGACCCGCATTGCAAGCACTCATCACTGAAGCAGTTTTTGTAGGTGCGCCCACTCAGAAAGTAGCCGCCGAACCATTCCCCGCTGCCGAAGCGATTCTTTCGTCCGTAGGCCGTGCGTTGTCACCGCTCGGCGGATCCGCTGTTTGCCATCTTCAGTCCGCGCGCCCGTGCTAAGTCCTCCATGTATCCGGCAACGCCATTGAGCATTGCAGGAGAACGGCATGACCGACCAGCCCGAGTCCGCGCGCCGCATCGCGGGGATAGATTTGGCTGACCGGGTCGATTTCCGTTCTTGAGCCAGCCATTCCGGGTTTCGTAGGGTGTTTCGTTCATTTCTCCTTGTCACCCCTCCCCCGCCCCCGATAGGCTGCTCAAAATTGCCTACCATTGCCTGACCGCCCTCATGGATGTGAACGTGCTCGACGGTGACTCGCTGCTGAGTGCCTTGGCCCTTCAACTTCTGATAGACCTCGACTTGCTCCGCGAAGAGCTTCATCAACTTAGCTCCGTTGGTCAATCCTGACTCCTGCCTGTGAATCCCGCCATCCCTGTGGGGAACTGCCTGCATCATCGCCATCGCCGCATCATGGGTCGCAATCATTTGATGCAGAGCATCGCCTCCAGCACGCCTTCGGGTTTCATCTCCACTAACAGTCGAACCGACAATGCGACCTTATCGAGCTCTTCGATGTCTGCCGGATCACTTCGCCCCACGGTTGCAAGCGCACTGAATGTTTGTCCATAGAGATACTGAGCCACGTCCAGATTTCGAATTCCAAATGATTCCGGGATGTCGAGGAGCAACTTTTCCGCCGTCTGGCACCGGTTCTTGAGTCTACAGTTATCGTCCAGCTTGGACTACTTCAGGATGAGACGGCTCCGCTTTTGGCGGTGCCATTATCGATCGTCGACTCATTTGTCTTGTCCTTCCGTCCTCAAGTTGGCTCCATCCGACTTCGCGCCAGCAACGGCAGTAGCTCGCGCGCCACTCCCGATCCGACGAAGGTAGTAATCAATCTGGGCCGAACTGCCACTCCCAAGAGCCTTTGCCAATCTGTCTTTCAGGACTGCGCTGGCTGTTGCCCACCCTGGGCTACTTACGGTTGCCTCAAAGAGTTGGCCAACTTTGCCGCCAAGAATCGCGCCCTTCGGTCCAGCCTTCGCGCCACCTACAATTGCGCCAGCGCCAGCAGCAAGTTTCTGCCCAAGTGGTTTCGCCTGCCCCTCGCGCCGCAGTAATGTATCCCCAACGACGCGATCAACATTCTTCCAGAAGGAATACTCCTTGTTAATGACGGCAATGTCCGGGAACTGCTTTGCAAGCTCTTCACGAATCGCGTCTGCTGCCAATCCGTGGCCTCTTGAGTACTTGCATCTGCCAGGGCCCGGCCTTCATA